>CAWIPU010000014.1:0-182295 GCA_963838115.1 uncultured Chloroflexia bacterium | reverse complement strand
GCACCTCCCATTCGGGCGCTCACATCGACGGCCTGGCGCACATGACCATCGGCGAGGACATGCACTGGTACGGCGGTGGCAATGCCGATGAGCACCTGTCCGACCACGGGCCGGTCTTCGGTGACGCCTCTGCGATGCCACCGATGTTCACCCGCGGCGTCTTTCTTGACGTGCCCACCTATCGCGGTGTGCCACACCTGCAGACTGGCGAGCCCGTCGACGCCGCCGAGCTCGAGGACGTCGCCAAGGCCCAAGGCGTCGAGGTGCGCCAGTGGGACGTGGTCGTCATCCGCACCGGCTACATGAGCCTGTGGCCCGACTTCGACGCCATGATGGCCAACAAGACCGCGGGGCCTGACATCTCCGCGGCCGACTGGCTGCTGAAGAAGGGCGTGGTCGCCACCGGTACTGACACCGAGACCTACGAGGTCCAGCCGGCGCCCGATCTCGGCCCCGAAGGGAATCCGCAGCCGGTCCACAAGCACCTGCTCATCGACAACGGCATCTACCTGATGGAGAGCCTCGATCTCGAGGAGTTGGCTCGCGAGAAGGTCTACGAGTTCGCCTTCATCGCGCTGCCCCTGAAGATCAAGGGCGCCACCGCCTCGATGGTCGATCCCGTCGCCGCCATCTAGTCCGTCCCCCGTCGTCCGCTTCCCCGAAAGGAGCCACCCACGTGACCGAGACCATGCAGGCACTCGTCGTGCTCGCGCCCGAGAAGTTCGAGATCCAGGAGGTCCCGGTCCCCGAGCCCGGCCCCATGGAGGTGCTGTGCCGCGTGAAGGCCGTGTCCATCTGCGGCACCGACTCGCACCTTATCGCGGGTGACTACCCCGGCTTCTGGCCACCGGCCTTCCCCATCATCCCCGGCCACGAATGGGCCGGTGACATCGTGGCGCTGGGCCCCGATGCCGAGAAGGCCGGCTGGTCGGTGGGCGACCGTGTCGCCGGCACCAGCCACGATGCCTGTGGTGTCTGCCAGCAGTGCGTGGAGGGCCGCTACAACCTCTGCGAGAACTACGGCGTCATGGACCTGCACCGTCAGTACGGACACAACTACCAGGGCGCCGACGCCGAGTACGTCGTCCACGGCGTCAAGTGCATCTTCCCGCTGCCCGAGTCGGTCAGCTACGAAGAGGGTGCCGTCATCGATCCGGCGTCGATCGCCCTGCACGTGGCCAACCGTGCCCGCATCGAGCCGGGCGACAACGTCGGCATCATGGGTGGCGGTGCCATCGGCCTGCTCGGTGGTGAAGCCGCCAAGATCCGCGGCGCCGGTCGCGTCATCATCGTCGAGCCTCTCGAGACCCGTCGCCAGAAGGCGCTGGACATGGGCTTCGAGGTCATCGACTCGACCGCGGGCGATGCCGGCGCGAAGCTGCGCGAGATGACCGGCGGCCTGGGCGTGGACAAGATCATCGAGGCGGCGGGCGTCCCCATCACCGTGCAGTGGTCCTTGGCGGCCCTGCGCAAGGGCGGCCGCATCGCTGCCGTCGGCATCCCCAACAAGGGCGTCGAGATCAACATGCGCGACCTGGTGCTGTACGAGCTGGAGATCGCCGGCTCACGCGCCACGGCCGGTGAGATGCGACGCGTGATGCCGCACGTGGCCGACGGCCGCATGCGCCTGCGCGAGGTCATGACGCATGAGTTCGCGCTGACCGACTTCGCCGAAGCCATGGCCACCTTCCGCGACCCTGCCAGCGGCGCCATCAAGATCATCGTCAAGCCCTGACGGAGCCCGGCCCAGAGGTCATCCCCGCCCCACCAGGAGCAGCACATGGGAGCGCCACCCACGTGACCGAGACCATGCAGGCACTCGTCGTGCTCGCGCCCGAGAAGTTCGAGATCCAGGAGGTCCCGGTCCCCGAGCCCGGCCCCATGGAGGTGCTGTGCCGCGTGAAGGCCGTGTCCATCTGCGGCACCGACTCGCACCTCATCGCGGGTGACTACCCCGGCTTCTGGCCACCGGCCTTCCCCATCATCCCCGGCCACGAATGGGCCGGTGACATCGTGGCGCTGGGCCCCGATGCCGAGAAGGCCGGCTGGTCGGTGGGCGACCGTGTCGCCGGCACCAGCCACGATGCCTGTGGTGTCTGCCAGCAGTGCGTGGAGGGCCGCTACAACCTCTGCGAGAACTACGGCGTCATGGACCTGCACCGTCAGTACGGACACAACTACCAGGGCGCCGACGCCGAGTACGTCGTCCACGGCGTCAAGTGCATCTTCCCGCTGCCCGAGTCGGTCAGCTACGAAGAGGGTGCCGTCATCGATCCGGCGTCGATCGCCCTGCACGTGGCCAACCGTGCCCGCATCGAGCCGGGCGACAACGTGGTGGTGATGGGAGCCGGCCCGGTGGGCCTGCTCAGCGCCGACGCCGCGTTGGCCCTGGGCGCCGGTCGGGTCATCGTGGTGGGGCGGGGACCACGACTCGACAAGGCACGCGAGATGGGCTTCGACGGCATCGACAGCAACGCCACCGACCCGGCCGCAGCCGTCCGCCGCATGACCAGCGGTCTGGGCGCTGACGCGGTCATCGAGGCTGCCGGCACGCCGCTGACGGTGACCTGGGCGCTGGCGATGTTGCGCAAGGGTGGCCGTATCGCCGCCGTCGGCATCCCGTCGGAGGGTGTCCAGATCAGCATGCGCGACCTGGTGCTGTACGAGCTGGAGATCGCCGGCTCACGCGCCGCGGCCGGTGAGATGCGCCGCGTGCTGCCACTCATCGCCGACGGCCGCATCCGACTGCGGGACATCATGACGCACGAGTTCGCCCTGGCCGATTTCGGGCGGGCGCTGATGACCTTCAGGGACCGCTCCAGCGGGGCCATCAAGATCACCCTCAAGCCATAGCGGGGAACACGAGAAAGCCATGACCTGGTCGTTCGCATTCGATGATCCACCTGACCTCTCAGCCGACGAGCTGTGTTCGCTCCTCGGGGGCAAGGGCGCCAACCTCGCGGTCATGGCTACCGAACTTCGGTTGCCGGTGCCGCCAGGCTTCATCATCAGCACCGCTGCCTGCAAGGCCTATGCGCGAGGCGGCTGGCCCGCTGGCCTCGACGACGAGCTAAGGGCCCAGATGTCGCACGTCGAGGAACGGACGGGCCGCCGCTTCGGTGACGCGGCCGACCCCTTGCTGGTCAGCGTCCGCAGCGGCGCGCCGGTGTCGATGCCGGGCATGCTCGACACCATCCTGAACCTGGGGCTCAACGACGAGACGACCTCGGGCCTGGCGCAGGTGTCTGGCGATGCCGCCTTCGCCAAGGCCTGTCGTGACCGCCTTCAGACGATGTACCGCGAGATCGTCGGGGCCGCGGATGTGCCGGCGGATTCCTGGCTGCAGCTTCGGGCAGCCGTGGAGGCCGTCTTCCGCAGCTGGGATAGCGACCGGGCACGCAGCTATCGGGCCAAGGAGTCGATCCCCGAGGACCTGGGCACCGCGGTCGTGGTGCAGGCCATGGTCTTCGGCAATCGCGGAGCCGATTCGGGCACCGGTGTGCTCTTCACGCGCAACCCCGCGACCGGCGAGAACCTCCTGTACGGAGACGTCCTCTTCGGCGCCCAGGGTGAGGATGTGGTGGCCGGTACCCACGCCACCGAACCGATCTCCGTGCTCGACGAGCGCATGCCCGATGTCGCGACCGAGCTTCGCTCGTATGCCGACCGCCTGGAGCAGCACGACCGGGACATCTGCGACATCGAGTTCACCATCGAGCAGGGTCGCCTGTGGATGCTGCAGAACCGCGTCGGCAAGCGCACCGCGCAGGCCGCCTGCCGCGCGGCGGTGGAGATGGCCGAAGACGCGTCGTTCCCGCTCTCGCGAGCAGAAGCGGTCGAGCGCGTGCGCCACCTGCTCATCGACCCGCCCGTCGTGCCGGCCGAACTGAGCGGCGATGTGGAGGTCATCGCCCGTGGACTGGCGGCGTCACCGGGCCTGGCCTGCGGCGCGATCGCGACGACGCCCGAGAAGGCGGTGGAGATGGTGGCCTCCGGTCTGGATGTGCTGCTGGTGCGCTCGGAGACCTCGCCCGACGACGTCCACGGCATGGCCAAGTCGGTCGGCATCCTGACCTCCAGCGGCGGGCTCGCCTCGCATGCGGCCGTGGTGGCGCGGGGCTGGAACATCCCGGCCGTGGTGGGCGCGGTCGGCGTCGTGGTGGGGGAGGGTGGCGTGGCCATCGGAGAGCAGCTCTACCACGAAGGTGATGTGCTCAGCATCGACGGCAGCAGCGGCGAGGTCTACGGCGGAGCGGTGCAGTCCATGAGCACGGTGGTCCCGGAGGCAGTGACACTCCTGGCCTGGGCCCGTGAGCTCGGCATCGAGATCAAGCCAGGGGAGGGAGGCGCTGAGATGGCCACTCCAGGCGTCCCCGCTGCTGACGAGGTCACGTCTGATGACGTCATCCGTTCGCTCTCGATCAAGGGCTACGTCACGGCCGACTTGCTGGCGCCTGCGCTGGGCCTGTCGGGTGAGGACGCCCAGCAGTCGCTCGACCGTCTCGCCGCGGACGGCATCGCCAAGGACTCAGGCGGCATGTTCAGCCTCACTGCCGATGGCAAGGCGCTGGGGGCCGAGCTGCTCGCTGCCGACCGTGAGATCTGGGGCGTGGAAGGGGCCGCGGCCGCACTGGACGCGTTCCTGGTGCTCGACGGCCGCATGAAGACGATCGTCACTGCCTGGCAGATGAAGGAGATCGATGGCGCGCAGGTGCTGAACGACCACGCCGACGCAGCCTACGATGCCGATGTGCTCGCGCAGTTGGCGGAGCTGCACATCGATGCCGGCGCCTGGATCGCACCGCTCATCGAGGAGCTGCCGCGCCTTACGACCTATGCCAGGCGGCTCGATGCGGCCGCGGCCGCCGCGGCCGGCGGTGACCCGCTCTACATCGCCTCTCCACGCGTCGACAGCTACCACGGGATCTGGTTCGAGTTGCACGAGGACCTCATCCGACTGGCGGGCAAGTCGCGTGAGGAAGAGGTCGCGGCGGGCCGCGCCTAGGAAGCGGTGGCGCTACGCTCTGCCCGTGATAGCAAACCCCAGCGACCCAACGCCTCCTGCGCAGTCCGATCTCGATGTCCCAGTCCTCGGGGCGGCGCGCTTCGAATCGCCCATGGTGGCCAAGCGCCGCCGCTTTCCTGACCCGCGGCTACGGGTGCGATATGAGGCGCAAGTGGGCCTCGAAGGCATCGCCGGCAAGGACCAGACCTTCGAGAAGGCGGGCCCGCGGGAGCGACTGTTCTTCGATCCCGCGCTGACGACCGCGGCCTTCGTCACCTGTGGTGGCTTGGCACCGGGGCTGAACAACACCATCAGATCCGGCTTCTTGGAATTGGAGCACAACTACGGCGTGAAGCGGGTGCTGGGCATCCGCAACGGCTACCGCGGCCTGGATCCGGCGGAGGGCTTGGAGCCGATCGTGCTCACGCACGACTTCGTGGACGACATCAATGACATGGGTGGCACCGTCCTGGGCACGTCGCGCGGCGGGCGCCAGGCTGCGGACATCGCTGACTACCTCGAGGCCCATGACATCGACATCCTCTTCTGCATCGGCGGGGATGGCACCCAGCGTGGCGCCCACGCCATCGCCGCGGAGGTGCGGACACGCGGGGAGAGACGATCGATCGTGGGCATCCCCAAGACCATCGACAATGACGTGCCCTACGTCTACATGAGCTTCGGCTATGCCACTGCTCTTGAAGAGGCGACCAAGGTCTTGCGCAGCGCCCACGTGGAAGCCAAGGGTCACCCGGGCGGGATCGGTCTGGTCAAGCTGATGGGGCGTGACGCCGGCTTCATCACGGCCGGTGCTGCCATCGCCAGCCAGGAGGCCAACTTCGTGCTGGTGCCGGAGGTGGCGTTCCCGCTGGACGGTAGTGGCGGTTTCCTCGAGAAGCTGGAAGAGCGGATGCTGGCGCGCGACCACGCGGTCATCGTCGTGGCCGAAGGAGCCGGGCAACATCTCTTCGAAGCCGCTGACGCCGTGACCGATGCGTCGGGCAATGCTCGCTACCGGGACATCGGCCTGCTGCTGCGTGACCGTATCAGGGCCTACTTCGGTGAGCGCCAGATCGAGGTGACGGTCAAGTATTTCGATCCCAGCTACACCATCCGCAGCGTGCCACCCAACGCCACTGACCGCTTTCTGACCGACCGCTTGGCGCGCAACGCGGTGCACGCGGCCATGGCCGGCAAGACCGATGTCATGATCGGATCCTGGAACCAGGCCACCATCCTGGTACCCATCGCCACGGCTGTGTCGGAAGTGCGACGCATGTCGCCCGATGGCGACCTCTGGGGTTCCGCCCTCGCCACCACCGGCCAACCCAGCTGGCGCGATTAGCCCCCGCTCGTCGGCGTACATCTGCGGAAGTCACCCGTCGGACGTAACATGATACGGCTTGAGTATCCGGCTCCAGACCGACGATGTGCCGTGCGCTGCATCTCGGGAGTACGATGAATACTCTCTCTCCACTGCCGTGCGTAAGGATGAGCGTCCGATGATGAGAACGATCGCCTTCGTGTCGACATGCCCGCCGCGTCGCTGTGGCATCGCCACCTTCACGGCCGATCTCGCCAGCGCCATGGGTGGGCAGGAGATGGTCGCGCTCGACCACGGCGCCGAGGTCCTGACCTACGGCCGGACCGTCCACCATGTGCTGCGAACCGATCGTCCGAGCGATTTCGCGAGGGTCGCTCACGAAGTGGTCGCTTGCGGTGTCGGTGGCGTCTCGGTCCAGCATGAGTACGGCATCTGGGGCCCCAACGACGGCGAGGGCGTTCTCGCGTTCCTCTCTGCCCTGACGGTGCCGGCGATCACCACACTGCACACCGTCCTGCGCCATCCATCCCCCGGGCAGGAGCAGATCATGCGGAGCATACTTGGCATGACCGAGACAGCGGTGGTGATGTCGAATGCCGCCGCAGGACTCCTGATCGAGCGCTACGGCGCCGCTCCAGCCCGTGTCGCGGTCATCCCGCATGGGGTCCCGGACCTTGCCTTCGTCGACCCTGACACCATCAAGCCGACGTTCGGCCTGGACGGCAGACGGGTCCTGCTCAGCTTCGGGCTGGTCGGGCCGGGCAAGGGCTTCGAGACGGCCATCGAGGCCATGCCGGAAGTCGTGCGAGCCGTCCCCGACGCCACCTATGTCATCCTCGGGGCCACGCATCCCGAGTTGCTCGCGGTCGAGGGTGAGCGCTACCGCGGTCGACTGCACTCGCTCGTAGCAGATCTGGGCGTTTCGGACAACGTCATGTTCGTTGATCGGTTCGTGGGCGCGCACGAGCTGGGACGCTGGCTGGCAGCGGCAGACATCTTCGTGACCCCCTATCCCAATCTCGATCAGATCGTCTCGGGCACGCTCGCGTATGCCCTCGCGGCTGGGAAAGCGGTGGTTTCGACGCCGTATCTGTACGCCGCGGAGATGCTGGCTGGTGGCCGCGGGAGACTGGTACCGCCCGACGATCAGGTGGCCTTGGCCGATGCGCTCGTCGAGCTTCTGCATGACCATGGACTACGCGACGCGATGGCACGACGCGCCTACCGCCACGGACGAGCCATGCTGTGGTCGAAAGTGGCAGCGAGGTATGGGCTGCTCTTCGACCGGCTGGGACAGTCCCTACCCTCGGTGTCGAGGCTGGCGGTGGTGCCTGTTCGTCCGGTGCCCGTTCGTCCGGTGCCTGTTCGTCCGGTGCCTGCCAGGCCACTTCGGGTCACCACGGGCAGGAAGCTACAGGCTGGACCACCAGCTGAGCACTCGGGCCGCGCGGCCATCGAGGTCACGACCAAGGTGGCGGCAACACCCGACCGGCCCGTCGTGCTTCGGCCAGGTGCCTGAGCCCGTCGCCCCGCTCTTCGCGGTCTGCCGACAGCACTTGGCTGACTTGAGCACGGACATGGGCATCATGCAGCATGCACAGGGGTCGCGACCCGATCCAGACCACGGCTACTGCACCGACGACGTGGCCAGGGCCCTGCTGGTCGACCTTCTGCACGCGCGCGAACTCGGCTGGAGCGCTGTGGACGCGAGCGTCGCTCGCAACGTGCGCTTCCTTCGTGATGCATTCGAGTCGGAGACCGGTCGGTTCCGCAACTTCCGAAGCGCTGACGGAACATGGCTCGATGGAGCCGGCTCGCAGGATGCCAACGCGCGTGCGCTGCAGGCGCTGGCCGAGCTCATCGCCGTCTGCCCCGCTGGCCCGTTGCGGGACACCGCCACCACAGTCCTCCTCCGGGCGCTGCCCAAGGCCTCACGTGTCGACGCGATCCGGCCCTTGGCGACGGTCCTGCTGGCGTGTGACACCGCCACTCGAGTCGGCATGAGCAGCGCGGTGCTGGAAGTCTACGTGCGGGCCGGCGATGCTCTCGAACGGGCCTTTGCGGGCTGTGGCTCCAGGCGGCGATGGCCTTGGCCAGAGTCGATCGTCACGTACGAGAACGAGCTCCCGGCGCGGGCCCTGATCGTCGGCGGTCGCGGCCTGGAGCGCCCAGGTATGGTGGAGACGGGGCTGCACGTCCTCGACTGGCTCATCGCGTCACAGATGACGAGCGCGGGGTATCTGCGAACGGTAGGCAATGACGGCTGGTGGCCCAGGGGCCGCAACAAGGCTCGCTTCGACCAGCAGCCCATCTCCGCCACCTCGCTGCTCCTGGCGGCTGAGGCCGCCTACCACGCCACCGGCTCGCCCTTCTATGGCGAGGTCATGGAGAAGGCGTATGGATGGTTCCTGGGTCGCAACGACGCCCACGTCCGCGTCGCCAAGCCCGAGTCGGGTGCGGGGTATGACGGCATCGGTCCGGCTGGCGTGAGTCGCAATCAGGGTGCCGAATCGACGCTCATGTGGTTGACCGCCCTGGAGCACATCCGCGCCTTGCGCGCCGCATCGACCCATCGGTTCGGCGGTGTCGGTCAGCCAGGTTCGGCTCGTCCCGATACACAGGTGCTGGTCTCGAAGGGGTGACGCCGAAGAGAGCCGCGGGGCGTGATCCGAGCGCCTTGCGGGTGGCAGTCCTGGCGCCGATCTCGTGGCGCGTGCCGCCACGGCACTACGGACCATGGGAGCAATTCGCCTCGCTCCTCACCGAGGGGCTGGTTCGGCGTGGGGTCGACGTCACGTTGTTCGCCACGGCGGACTCGGTCACGACGGCGCGACTGGTGGCGACCGCTCCACGAGGCTACTCGGAAGACCCCGATGCCGACCCCAAGGTCTGGGAGAGTCTTCATATCGCGACCGCCTTCGAGCGTGCGCGCCACTTCGACCTCATCCACAACAGCTTCGACTTCCTGCCGCTGACCTACAGCGGCCTCGTGGATACGCCGGTCGTCACCACCATCCACGGCTTCTCATCCGAGCGCATCGTGCCGGTCTTCGAGCGCTACAACGCCCGCGGACACTACGTCGCCATCAGCAACGCCGACCGGCATGAGCGACTCGACTACGTCGCGACCATCCACCACGGCATCGACATGGGGGCCTTCGAGGTGCGGCCGGAGGTTGGCGACTACCTCGTGTTCTTCGGGCGCATCCATCCCGACAAAGGCACGGCGCAAGCCATCGAAGTGGCAGAACGGAGCGGGCTGCCGCTCCTCATCGCCGGCATCATCCAGGATGCCGACTACTTCGAGCGTTCCGTGCGACCACATCTCGACGGTGATCGGATCCGCTACCTGGGGCCCGTCGGCCCCGAGGACCGCGGGGAACTGCTGGGCCGAGCTCGAGCGCTGTTGCACCTCATCGACTTCGACGAGCCGTTCGGCTTCAGTGTCGTGGAGGCCATGGCCTGCGGGACGCCGGTCATCGCCACGCCCCGCGGCTCCATGCCCGAGATCGTGCAGCATGGCATCGGTGGTCTGCTGGTACGTGGCATCGCCGATGCCGTGTCTGCGGTCGACGCCGTGGCCGACCTGGACCGGCTCGGCGTCCGTGCTTCGGTCGAGGACCGCTTCGACGTGGAGCGGATGGTCGACGCTTACCTCGACCTCTATCGTCGGATCGTCGACCGGCCCGCGGGGAGCGACGACGCCAGGCAGGTCACGTGGTGAGCCGGGCGAGCACCTCGCGGAGAGGCGCGACGGCGATGCCACTGCTGAGGTCAGAGAGGCCGTAGGGTATCACCAGGTCCTCACCGTGGACCATGCTGCCGCAGGAGTAGACGACGTTGGGGACGTAACCGTCGCGCTCTTCCTCGGATGGTTCGAGCAGCGGCGTATCGAGATGGCCGATGACGCGGCGTGGGTCGTTGATATCGAGCAGGACCGCGCCGAGCGTGTAGCGGCGCATGGGACCGACTGCGTGCGTGATGACCAACCAGCCAGCGTCGGTCTCGATGGGCGAGCCGCAATTGCCCAACTGCATCAGCTCCCAAGGTCGCTCTGGCTGCTGGATCTGGGTGGTTGTCTGCCACTTCCGCACGTCGTCGGAGAACATCACGAAGTTGCTCTCGTTGTCCTGTCGTCCGAGCGCCGCAAATCGCCCGCCGACCTTGCGGGGGAAGAGCGCCATACCCTTGTTTCGGGCAGCCTCACCGTTCAGCGTCGCGACCCGGAATGAGATGAAATCGGTGGTTTCGATGAGTTGCGGAAGGATCTGGAAGCCGTCGAAGGCGGTGTACGTCGCGAAGTAGATGATCGTCCCATCCTCATCGATGAACCGAACGAAGCGGGCATCCTCCATGCCGTGACTCTCGGCCGGTCCCGATGGGAAGAGCACACGCTCCGACAGAGACGTGTCCTCTGCGAACCGAGTCGTGTAGTTGGAGGCAGCGACCCAGTGGATGATCCTGGTCGTCTCGAACGTGACGGCTCGATCTACGCCAGCCTTGTGGAGATGGCCGATGGCGGCTTCCAGCTGCGCCAGCGTGAACCGGGACTCCAGTGGATCCAGAATGCGGCGGGCGATCTGGTTGAGGACACCCAGCTCTGCGAGCTTCTGGCGGAACGCCGCGCGATCGTAGCGTACCGGTGACAGCTGGCCCGTCAGCGGGAAGCGCCCGATGGCATCGAGCGACAACCGGGATGCCGTATCGATGACACCTGAACGAAACTCGATGGAAGAGAGGTGACCTTCGCCGATGGCCCGGAGGCTGAGCACGAAGCGCTGCTCACCTGGGCCGAGGCCAGACTGATCCGGAGCCGGAACCATCGATGGGTTGGCCAGTGCCGCCGCCTCGATCGCGTACTCATGGGTGAAATAGGCACCGACCAGCAGTCGGTGCTCAGGCGAGAGCGTGTGGGCATCGTCGATGAGTGCGGTCACGGTCGCACAGTTGCGCTCGAGCGTCGCGTCCAGGTCGCGATGCCGTTGCGCAAAGCGTTCATGGGTGGCCGCAAGTGTCGTCGCTACCTCGGCGCTGGACATGGACAACACGCGCTGGAGTACCTCACTGGCTCGCAGGCGATCGTTGGAGGGGATGTTGGCACCGGGTATGAATGGACGGATGACCACTCGGCGAGGGTCAGGCCGGAGACGGACGGGCGTTCGTGTGATAGGGATCGAACTCGTCGGGCTGTCCTGGCGGTGCACGACGCGTACAGTAGGGCATCACGAACGCCCTTGTCGCTGCTATCGCCCGGCATGCCCATGGGGCCATCAGTCGCGATAGCAGGTCCTCGTCCTGGATCGCCGCGGGCCAGCCGTAGGCGGCCGGCACCGCCTCGCCCAAGCGGTCGTCGGTAGCACCTCGACGCCCCGCCGGAGGTCCGGCGGGGCGTCAGGCGGCGGGGTCAGGCTCGCGCAGGAGCCTCGACGAAAGGGGTGGGTCGTTAGTCCTTCTTGTCCACCATCTGGTCCCAGAGGGCACCGGCGTTGTTGGACATGATGTAGTCCATCATGTATTCCTGACCGATATCGACCGGGAAGCGCTCCTTGAAGTTGACGCGCTCCTGGGTCTCCTCGCGGGAGAGCCCTTCGGCCACCGCCACGGCCACGCCGGTCTTCCATTCGAGCAACATGGCGCGCTGGTCGTCGAGTGAAGAACGGTCGGCAAGGGGACCGTGCCCGGGGACGAGGTGGTCGAAGTCGAGCGCACGGATGGTCTCCAAGGCGGCCAGCCAGCCGTCGACATCGGAGGTCATCAACCATGTCTGACACTGGTTGAAGATGGTGTCGCCGGTGAAGACGACGCCCTCCTCGGGGACGTGCACGAAGATCTGGCCCGGCGTGTGACCGGCCACATGGACCAGGTCGAAGTGGGTGTCACCCACCCGCAACTTCAGGTTGCCGGTGAAGACGATGGCGCCGTCGTTGGGCTCGCGGTAGTACTCCTCGCGGTCGGGGAAGATGGCGGCACCCTCGGGATCGTCGGTGGGGATGGCCTCCGCGGCGTAGGCGAAGGGATCCAGGATCGGCGCCACGACCATGAAGTTGTCGGCCACGCCCTGGTGGTGGATGACCGGCACCGGCTTGAAGTAGTAGTTGCCGAAGATGTGGTCGACGTGGTGCTCGGTGTTGATGACATAGCGGATGGGACCGTGCGATTCGGCCTCCTCGCGCATGGCCACGGCCTTGGTCGGCAGCTGTGGCGTATCGATGACCACCACGCCATCGGTCGTGACGACGTAGCTGGGATTGCAGCCACGGATCTTGGTGTTCGAGTAGACGTTGGCGGTGACCTGCTCCATGGCTGGTTCCACGATGGTTGGCTCCTCCCTCGGTTGTGCGCTGCGGGCGTCTGGGGTTGCTGGGTGGCTGGGTTCAGTGCCCGGGCTGGGTGCTACTGGGTAGCGGTCAGGCCGCCGTCGATGCCCAGGATCTGCCCGGTGATGAACGACGAGGCATCCGACACCAGGAAGATGGCCGCACCGACGAGGTCGTCCGTGCCGCCCACGCGAGCCAGAGGGATGCGCGCCACGACATTCTTCTTGAACTCGGGGTCGTCGAGCAGCATGGCCACCTGTGGCGTGTCCACGAAGGTGGGCAGCACGGCGTTGACGTTGATGCCGTACTTGGCCCATTCCGTCGCCCATTGGCGTGTCAGCGAGCTGATGGCACCCTTGGCAGCGACGTAGGCCGAGTAACCGGCGTTGATGCCGAGAAGCGCGCGCACGGAGCTGATGTTGAGCACCTTGCCGCCGTTGCCGGCCTTGATCATGGCCTTCACCGCGGCCTGCGTCGGGACCAGCGTGCAACGTACGTTGATGTCGTAGATCCAGTCCCACGCATCGTCGGGATAATCCTGAGCCTCGAAGAGGACCTTGCCCGCCCCGCCGCCGATGGCGTTGACCATGATGTCCAGCTTGCCGTAGTGGTCCACGACGTTGTCGACGACGCGTTCGGCGTCCTCGCGCACCGTCATGTCGCCCGCGATGGCCAGGCACTCGCCACCGGCCCCCTCGATCTTGCCCTTCGTGGCGTCGACGGCCTCCTGGGCGATGTCCGTGACCGCCACCTTGGCGCCAGCCTCTGCGAGGGCGACAGCCATGGCTCCACCGATGGCTCCACCGCCGCCGCCGACGAGGGCGATCTGACCATCGAGCTTGAACCTGTCCAGCTGACCCATGCTGGTTCCTCCTGTGGCATGCCTGCGATCCCGGCGGGCGAGGGGGGCGCTGTGCCCGTTCAATCATCGATTATCGACGATTTGAGGCCGTCCGTGTGCGGGTCGGCGCCACCGGGGGCGTGGTGTGCATCCCCGCCCAGGTCGGAGGTAGCTGCGCCCGGCTTGCCGCTCATCGTCCGGCGTCGATGCGCCCGCCTGATCAGTCGGCTTGGTTCGGCCGGCGATGCCTGTCGGGAGGAGCAGTTCCCGGATAGAAGCTGATGCGTCTATCGGCACCACCGCTCGGGCGTGCCCGGCGCCGGGGATGACCCCCAGTCCCACCTCTGCGCCGTGCCCAGTCGAGCGAACTGGTCGGCTATGTCGACGGGTCCGGCTCGTCACCCGCAGCGATGGATCAGCCTGGCGAGTCCTGACCGGGATCGGTAGAGTCGGGCGGCGCGGTCGCTCCTCCCAGGTCGACCGGACTCTGGAAGGCCTCGATGGCAGTCGTCAGTCGCTGGATCTCGGTTTCCGCCTGAGTCATGCGCGACTCCAAATCGGCGGGATCCACATCGCCGAGCCGAGCCTCGATGGCGAGCAGCTGAGCCTCTACCTGGTCCAATCTCGGATTGGCGTCGGTCGACACCGAAGTCACGGGCACTGGTGTCGGACTAGCGTCTCCTCCCCCGTCGCAGGCAGCGATCGCAAGCGCAGTCGCCGCGACGAGTGGTACGGCCTTGCTCATGAACCTCATCGTCTTCCTCCATCGCTGGCCGGATGCATTGGCCGGATGCGCCAGAGGTGCCGGCCTGCTCGGGGAGCTGGCGAACCCGCGCCCTCAGCGCCCGGTGGATGGGCTCATCTTCGCGGCGGCCCACTCACGCCAGTCATCCATCGCTTGCGAGCGTCGTTGCAGTCGCACGACAAATGACGGGAAAACGGACAGAAGGCTGGAAGGAGTCGCCGATGGTCGCCTACCAGCCAGCGCCGGGGATGGCGAAGCCGTTGGGATACTCGGCGCTGACCTGGTACTCGGCCACGCGTTCGGCCAGTTTCAGGCAGGCGATGCCGTCCTCTGCGGAGCGGTCGGAGCTGGGCACCATGGGCGCACTCTCGATGGTGCAGTAGCCCCCGTAGCCGGTCTTGATGAGCGCCCGCATGATGGCGTGCCAGTCGGTCTTGCCGTAGCCGGGCGTGAGCGAGTTGGAATCGCGGAAATGGCCGTGCCAGAGATAGGGCTGGGCGTCCATCACGGCCTCGTATGGACCCAGCTCCTCGAGGTTGACGTGGAAGAAGTCGAGCTGGATGCCGATGTCGTCGCGACCGGTCAGCTCGATGATGCGCTTGTGGTTCGACGCGGTGTTGATGAACTTGCCCATCTCCAGGTGGTTGGTGGCCTCGAAGACGAGCTTGATGCCGCGTGACTCGGCGTGCTCACCCATGCGTCGCAGCGAGTCCACCGCGACCGCGGTGGCCTCGTCCACGTTGGACGCGGTGATGGGCGCGTGGATGGCGGTGGCGATGGTGACTGACATGGCACCCAGCTCCGCCGCGAAGTCGATGGTGGACTTCGTCTCCGAGACCGCCAGCTCGGCCGTGGCGGGTTCGGTCAGCGTCTTGAAGTCGGGGGAGTAGGGGTCCCACATCTCGCCCCAGCACTCGTTGACGTTTGACACCTCCAGCCCGAAATCGGCCTTCAACTGCTGGTGCGTGGCGAGGTAATCCTCCATGGACACACCCAGGCCGTAGCGACCCTTGGGCGGGCAGATCTCGATGGCGTCGTAGCCGTAGCGCTTGAGTCGCTCGTAGGTGACGTGAGGCGCGAGATAGGCCTCCTCTTGCCCGAAGGTGAGTTGGAAGTAGCTGTACTTGAACGGCGTTCGCGGTGTATCCATCGGTCGCTTTCCTCCTGCGGTCGAAGCATAGCCTTGGGGCGCGTGAGGCGATGCCGTGAGATGCTAGAACAGATGTGCTAATCGACCTGCCCGATGGTACGATTCGGCCCCGTGCCACGTCCGCGCAAGTCCGTACCACCCGATCCGTTGGCCGCCTTCGAGCCGGCCACGCGCGACTGGTTTCGCGGCTCGTTCGCAGGGCCCACGGATGCGCAGTCACAGGGCTGGCCCGCCATCGCGGCCGGTGACCACACGCTCATCTGCGCCCCCACCGGGAGCGGCAAGACGTTGGCGGCGTTCCTTTGGTGTATCGACCGTTTGCTCACGGAAGAGCCGCCCTCGGACCCACAGGCCCGTTTGCGCGTGTTGTACGTGTCACCGTTGAAGGCGCTCGTCCATGACGTCGACCGCAACCTGCGCGCTCCGCTGGCGGGCATCCGCCTGGCCGCCGAGCGCCTCGAGATGCCCACGCAGGGGGTGCGCGTCGGCATGCGTACCGGCGACACGCCGGCAGCGGAGCGTCGGGTCTTCGGCAAGCAGCCGCCGGATATCCTCGTCACCACACCGGAGTCGCTCTACCTCATCCTGACGTCTCAGGCGCGGGCGGCATTGCGCAACGTGCAGTGGGTCATCGTGGATGAGATCCACGCCCTCGCCGGCACCAAGCGTGGGGCACACCTGGCGCTCTCGCTGGAGCGGCTGGAGACGCTGACGGCGCGGCCGCCGCAGCGCATCGGCCTGTCGGCCACGCAGCGGCCACTTTCGGCGGTGGCGGCCTATCTCGGCGGCCGGATGCCGCACCCGATCGGCGCCGGAGACGCCGGTGGTGACGGCGCTGGCGCCGGAGCCGCTCCACCACGGCCGGTCACCATCGTCGACGCCGGTATCGGCAAGGAGCTCGATCTGCGCGTCGTCGTGCCGGTGGAGGACATGGGCCGGCTGGGGGAGGCCATCCCGCTCGAGGAATCGCCTGGTGGTCCGATGGCCAGTGGGGTCGCGCGCACCAGCATCTGGCCCTCGATCTATCCGCGCATCCTCGAGCTCATCCGCGCCCATCACAGCACCATCGTGTTCACCAACAGCCGTCGGCTGGCAGAGCGCATCGCCCTCAGCCTCAACGAGCTGGCCGGTGAGGAGCTGGCGCGTGCCCATCATGGCTCTCTCGCGCGTGAGCAGCGACTGATCATCGAGGAGCTGCTCAAGCAGGGGCAGCTGCCGGCCATCGTGGCGACGTCGTCACTGGAGCTCGGGATCGACATGGGCGCCGTAGACCTGGTCATCCAGGTGGAATCGCCGCTCTCGGTGTCTCGCGGGCTACAACGAGTGGGCCGAGCCGGTCACCAGGTCGGCCAGCCCTCGCGCGGTGTCATCTTCCCCAAGTATCGCGGTGACCTGCTGGAGGTCGCGGTCGTCACGCGCCTGATGCGAGAGGGGGCCATCGAGCCCACGGTCGTGCCGCGCAACCCGCTCGATGTGCTGGCCCAGCAACTGGTGGCCATGAGCATCGACCACACCTGGCCCATCGAGGAGCTGTTCGATGTGGTGCGGAGGGCGGAGAACTTCGCCGAGCTGGGACGGGACAGCTTCGAGGCCACGCTGGGGATGCTGGCGGGACAGTACCCCGCCAATGAGTTCGCCGATCTGAAGCCGCGCATCGTCTGGGACCGCGTCGCCGGGACGGTGACGGCGCGCGGCGATGCCCGCACGGTCGCGGTGACGTCCGGCGGCACCATCCCCGATCGCGGTCTCTTCCCGGTCTTCCTCTCCGATGACGCCTCTACCGGGGACGGGCCTGGTACCCGCTCGCGTGCTGCGCGAAGTGGCGGCCGGCGTGTCGGTGAGCTCGATGAAGAGATGGTCTATGAGGCTCGCGAGGGTGAGGTGGTGCTGCTGGGCGCCAGCGCCTGGCGCATCGACTCGATCGAGCACGACCGGGTGCTGGTCACGCCCGCTCCGGGTGAGCCGGGCAAGGTGCCATTCTGGAAGGGTGACGGGGTGGGTCGGCCGGTCGAGCTGGGGCGAGCACTGGGCGCGTTCACGCGGGAGATCTCCGAGCTGGCAGGGTCGGGGCGCACGGGCAAGGCCAAGGCACTCAGGCGCCTGCGCGATCAGCACGACCTCGACGAGATGGCCGCGGCCAACGTGCTGGGCTACCTCGACGAGGAGCGCGAGGTGACCGGCGCGCTACCGACCGACACGACCATCGTGCTGCAGCGGTTCCGTGATGAGCTGGGCGACTGGCGCGTCTGCCTGCTGACACCGTTCGGCGCCAGGGTGCATGCTCCTTGGGCGCTGGCCATCGAACGTCGGCTGCGCGAACGACTGGATGTCGAGGTGCAGCCCATCTGGTCCGATGACGGCATCGTCGTCCGCCTGCCCGCGACCGACGGTGCGGATCTGCTCGGTGGCGATCCGGGCGGCCCGGCATCGATCGCGGCGGCCGCTGAAGAGGCCGTGCTCATCGCCGCCGACGACATCGATGAGCTGGTCACCCAGGCGGTCGGCAGCTCGGCGCTCTTCTCCAGTCGGTTCCGGGAGAACGCCGCCCGTGCCCTGCTGCTGCCTCGGCGTCGGCCCGGACAACGCACGCCGTTGTGGCAGATGCGCCAGCGAGCCTCGCAATTGCTCTCGGTGGCCAGCCGCTATGGCTCCTTCCCCATCATCCTCGAGACCTATCGTGAAGTGCTGAGCGATGTCTTCGACCTCACGGCACTGCGAGGCATCCTGGCCGCCATCGAACGGCGCGAATTGCGGGTCGTCAGCGTCGAGACCTCGCGCGCTTCGCCCTTCGCCGCGTCGCTGCTCTTCGACTACATCGCTACCTACATGTATGAAGGCGATGCGCCCCTGCTGGATCGACGCGCGCAAGCGCTGACGCTTGACCGCGACCTGCTGCGTGAGCTGCTGGGAGCGGAGCAGCTGCGTGAGCTGCTGGACGCCGACGCCCTGGCCGAGCTGGAGCTGGAGCTGCAGGCGCTGGTCGAGGAGCGAGCCGCCGGCTCGCCAGACGGGGTGCACGACCTCCTGCGTCGACTGGGCGACCTGGCTCCCGATGAGGTCGCGGCGCGGGTCCGCGGGCTCGATGCCGGGGCACGATCTGCGGCGGCGGAGGCCTGGCTGGAAGCACTGGTGGGGGACCGGCGGGCAGTGCGCGTGGGGATGGCCGGGGAGACGCGCTGGATCGCGGCCGAGGACGTGGGGCGATACCGCGATGCCATTGGAGTCTCGGCGCCGCTCGGCGTGGCTGAGGCATTCCTCGCACCGATGTCAGATGCGCTGCGCTCGCTCCTGGCGCGCTGGGCCCGCAGCCACGGTCCGTTCCATACCGCTGACCCAGCCGCTCGATGGGGCCTCCCGCAGGGAGTGGTGGAATCCGCGCTCGAGGCGCTGATGGCCGACGGCGCCCTGCTTCGCGGTGAGTTTCGGCCCGGTGGCGTGGAGCGCGAGTGGTGCGATCCGGAGATCCTGCGGCTCCTCCGCCGGCGCTCGCTGGCACGCCTGCGCCGTGAGATCGAGCCGGTCGAGCCGGCAGCCCTGGCTCGCTTCCTGCCCGCCTGGCAGGGTATCGGCGGCCGCGCCGGCGGGCCCGATCGACTGGCCGAGGTCATCGACCAGCTGGAGGGCCTGGCCCTGCCCGCCAGCGTGCTGGAACGCGATGTGCTGCCCGCCCGTGTCCGCGACTACACACCCCGGTTGCTCGACGAGCTGGGGGCAGCCGGCGAGGTCGTCTGGGTGGGTGCCGGCAGCCTGGGCAGGGACGACGGACGCATCGCGCTCTACCGACCCGATCGGCTGGGGTTGCTGCTGCCGCCGCGCGCGACCGAGGAGCCCTCTGATGCGGCGACCGACTCGTGGTTGCACGCGGCTCTCCGCGATCGGCTCAGGTCTGGCGGCGCCTCGTTCCATCGCGAGCTGCTCGCAGCCGCGTTCAGCGCGGCCGAGTCCGGCGGTCATCGACGCCCCGGCGAGCGCGAGATGCTCGATTCGCTCTGGGACCTGGTCTGGGCCGGCGAGGTCACCAATGACACGTTCGCGCCGCTGCGTGCCCTGCGTTGGCCCAGACGAGGTGGCGGCCGACGAACGTCACGGCCGAGCTCGCGCCTCGGGACCCGCATGGGGCCGCCTGAGGCAGCTGGCCGCTGGTCGCTCGTGGCAGATACCTTGCGCACCGCGGCGATGCTGCGCGATGGAGCTGAGCCGACCGGCACCGAACAGCGGACCGCGTTGGCGGGCACCCTCCTGGAGCGCTATGGCGTGGTCACGCGGGACGCGGTCGCGGCCGAAGGCGCCCGGGGTGGGTTCGGTGCTGTCTATCCCGTCTATCGCGAGATGGAGGAGCGAGGGCGGGTTCGGCGGGGCTATTTCGTCGAGGGTCTCGGGGGTGCACAGTTCGCCCTGACCGGAGCGGTCGACCGTCTGCGGTCGATGCGCCGTGACGCCGCGAGCGCGACTGCGACGACCGGTCCTGGTCCGCAGACGCTGCTGCTGGCGGCAGCCGACCCTGCTAACCCCTACGGCGCAGCGTTGACGTGGCCGCGTGATGAAGGTCGTCACCAGCGCAGCCCCAGTCGATCGGCCGGCGCGTACGTCGTCCTCCACGATGGCGACGTGGTGCTCTACCTGGAGCGCGGCGGCAAGTCACTGTTGACGTTCTCGCTCTTCGACGATGCGGACATCGCCGCGGCGGCTGTCGGCGCCCTGCGGACGCTGCTGGCCGATGGTCGGCAGAAGCGCCTACAGCTCGAGCGCGTGGACGGCGATCCCATCGCCGCGTCGCCGCAGCGGGAGCGACTGCTGGAGCTGGGCTTCCGGGAAGCGTATCGCGGCTACGTGCTCGGCCCCGCGGTCACCGGTAGCGCGGACCGGCGTCCGTGAGTGTCATCGAGCTCGTGGCAGTCGACGACGCCTGATGCCCGAAGGCGACACCATCTACCGCATCGCCGCTGTCATGCGCCACACGCTGCGACACGATCAGATCGTCGCCGCGCGCGGCCGGCCAGGCGGAGCGCAGCTCGAGCGCATCGTCGGCAGCCACGTCGAACGCGTCTCGCCGCGTGGCAAGCATCTGCTCATCGATCTCAGCAACGGCCTGACGCTGCACACGCACCTGCAGATGCATGGCACGTGGCATCGCTACCGACCGGGCGAGCGCTGGCGCCGGGATGCGGCCGGCGCGGTGGCGGTCGTCGAAACGGCGGCCGCGACGGTGGTCTGCTTCGACGCGCCGACCGTCGAGTTGCTCGAGACGCGCGCTCTGCCGCTGCACCCTTGGCTGGCACAGCTCGGCCCCGACCTGCTCGATCCTGCGGCCGACCTCGGTGAGGCGATGGCACGCATCCGGGCGCAGCCATCCGCGATGAGAAGCATCGCGGAGGTGCTCCTCGATCAGCGTCTCGTGGCCGGCATCGGGAACGTCTACCGCAGCGAGGTGCTCTTCAGCGTTGGCGTCGACCCCTTCCTCCGCGTCGATGGACTGGCCGACGCGACGCTCGCGGAGTTGTTGCGAACGGCGCGCGGACTCCTGGCTGCGAACCTCGGCGGTGGCGAGCGGGTGACGATGCCGGACGCCCTTGGGGCTCCGCCGGGCGCCACATCGTTGCCCCGGCGCGATGGCGGCCTGTGGGTCTATGGGCGGATCGGTCGGCCCTGTCGGCGATGTGGAGCGGCTATCCGTGCCAAGCCCATCGGCTCGCCGCCTCGGCGACTCTACTGGTGCCCCCGCTGCCAGGCTGCCAGGGCTGGCCAGCGCACGTGTCATCAACTGAGGGTGTTCTGCGTCCCCGGCAGGCCCGGCGGCGTCTCGTTCTCGCCACGGCCCTCGCAGCGACGCTCATCATCGCTGTCGAGGCCGAAGAAGTGCCGGCCGTGCCGTCGCGCGGCGCCCGTGGCTGAGGTGAGGCGCTGCGGAGATCGCCACCAGACCTGCACCGCATCGACCACGATGTCGCGGATCTCACGCACCTGCTCACCCCAGCTGCGCCGATCGAACCAGCGCGGATGGGCCCACAGCCATGGCACGGCGGCCCAGATGAGCAGGATGTAGTCGATGCGCAGCGGGCGCGGGAAGTGGATGACGAGCTCCAGCTGACGCACCACCTCTGGCCAGGCCGCCAGGGTGAGGATCACGAATAGCCCGAACCAGGCCAGTCCCCATAGGCGTGCGCGTGGCGGCAGGATCAGCAGGAGTGGAGCGGGGAACCACTTGAGCATGGCTGCCAAAGCCCACAGCAGGCCACCCAGCCGGGGCCCGCTGAAATGGGCGGCCCAGATGCCCATCGCGCACAGGAGCGTGATATTGCCGGTGTCGAGCGTCGCCGCGAGGGCCGGCGTGATGAGAAGCAACAGAAGCGCCGTGGCCAGTGGATGCTGCCGGTAGGCCCAGGCCACGCTCCAGGCGAAGACGATGATGCTGAAGGCCCGATAGACGAACCAGGCCGTCTCCCAGGGCAGCGCTGCCCACGGTGCGAACAAGGGCAACGACCACGACCAGTAGACATAGGGCATGTACGGCGGGGGAGGGTCCAACGGATCGCCTCCACCCAGCCACAAACGCACGCCACCCCAGTAGGCTCGTGCATCTGCTCCTACGAGATCGGCACGCACCAGGAGCCACACGATGATGGCCGCCCCGCAGACCACCAGGATGAAGATCGCCAGCAGTCGTGCCGGATCGCGCAGGGATCCGACTTCTCCACGCATGGCACGCATCCTACTGCTCGCTCGTCCGGTGATCAGCGGGCGAAGGTGCTCCCACATTGATCGCAGACGGTGAAGAGTCCATGACGGTCGATGCTGAAGCCGGCCACGTGGAGGCGGCCCGTCACGCACTTGGGGCAGACCCAGGTCAACCACTTGATGGGGGCGCCGTTCTCGCCAGGTTCGGTCGGTCCCAGTGGCAACGACGCTTCCGCCAGCTGAGCCTCCAGGCCCTCGTGGGCCTGCACGGTGGCAGCGACGGCCACGGCCCGTTCGTCCTCGGACTCGCTGCTGTAGGGATAGGTCTGGCCGATGTTGGAACTCACCTGGTCATCGCTCCTGGGACTGCCACCGCTCCTGGGGCTGGAAAGTCGCTCGAGTATACCGATGCGCCCGACTCACCAAGCGGCCGCCGACCCCTCTGAGCGTGGATCGGAGCCGGCCGCGAACGAGGCGACGGCGCCGGATGGCTCACGCACCATCTCGATGGCATGGGCGTGGCCCATCGATGAGCTCCACGAGTCACGCATGACGACGGCGTGGCCCTTTGCCGCCAGCGCCGCCGGGACGCCAGGGTGCACCCGCGACTCCAGCTCGGTCAGCTCCGGCGGCCCATGCTGCGTCCGCATCATCGCCGCCCAACGCGGAGCGGCGACCGCGGTGGCTACGTCAGCCCCACCGTCGACCATCGCAGAGACGAACTGGGCGAACACCTGCGGTTGGATCTCTCCACCCATGGAGCCGTGGACGAGCCAGGGCAGTCCGTCCCGCAGGAGCATGCCCGGAGCCAGCGTGTGGGTCGGTCGCTTGCCCGGCGCCAGCGCGTTGGGGTGGCGCGGATCGAGGCGGAAGAACGCGCCGCGATCATGGAAGGCGATGCCCGTCTCGGGGTCCACCAAGCCAGATCCGAAGCCCTGGTAGTTCGATTCCAGCAGGCTCACCGCGTTGCCCTCGGCGTCGGCGGTGGCGATGTAGATGGTGCCGCCGCCCGCCGGCAGCGTGCCCGGTCGCAGGGGCATCACTCGCGAGCGGTCGACGCGTGCCGCGAGCGCATCGAGATGTGCGTCCGAAAGCATGGCGTCCACCGCGCCATCGGGCATATGTGATGGGTCGGTCACGTGCGCATCACGCTCGGCAAGGCCCAGGCGTGAGGCCTCCAGCCCGAAGTGGATCCAGTCGGCATCGGCCCAGCCCCACCCGTCGAAGTCGGTCTGCCGTGGCGTCCCAAGGCGTTGCAGCAGGCCCAGCGTTTGGAGTGCGACCACGCCGACGCTGTTGGGAGGATGGCTGAGCGCGGTGGCGTCGCGGTAGTCGATCGACAGCGGGGCGTCCCAGTCGGAGGTGTGTGCCGCCAGGTCGCCGGCGCTGATGGGGACGCCTCGAGCCTCGAAGTAGGCCGCGGTGGCTGCCGCGATCGTGCCCGAATAGGGGCTGTCAGGTCCCTCGGCGGAGAGCGTGCGCAGAGTGGCCTCGAGCGCCGGCAGCCGCACGATGGCACCGGGCGCGTCGGCTCGATCGTCGGGCCGGTAGACCCGCGCCCAGTCGCCAGCGTCCCCGAAGACCAGGGCGGAGCGTTCGATGGCATCGAGCCAGCCCACCGAGGCAGGAAAGCCACTCGCGAGCTCGATGGCCGGCGTCAAGAGGAAGCGCCAGTCGAGGCGCCCGAAGCGACGGTGTGCCTCTCCCCACGAATGCACGCCCCCGGGCACGGTGATGGACCACGGTCCGCGCTCGGGCATGGTCGTGTGGCCGACATGGGCCAGCGCATCGATGGTCGCCCCGCTCCCGGCTCTGCCGCTGCCGTTGAGCGTGACGGCCGCGTTCTTTTCGGCATCCCAGATGAGCCAGAAGGCGTCGCCGCCAAGGCCGCAGCTGTGGCCGGCGACGACAGCCAGCGCCGCGTTGGTGGCGATGGCGGCATCCACAGCGCTACCGCCGGCACGTAGCACCAGCATGCCTGCTTGTGTGGCCAGGTGATGGGGGCTCGCCACCGCGCCGTTGCGTCCTCGGACAGGTCTGGCAGGCACGGTCGCCGGCGTGGAAGTGTCGTTCACCCGCTCATGATGACGCCGGCGATCCCTGGACGGGCAGCGTCACACCGACCCGTGCACCGCCCGCCTCGAGGTTCTCCGCGAAGGCTCGGCCGCCCAGCGCCTCGGCCAGGTCGCGCACGATGGCCAGGCCGAGGCCCGATCCGCGACTGCTCCGCGCCGGGTCGGCTCGATAGAAGCGATCGAAGACATGTGGCAGGGCTTGCGCCGGGATGCCGGGTCCATCGTCGCGCACGGCGAGTGTGATCTCGGCGCCGGTGATCTCGCTGCCGGTGGTCTGGGCGCCGGTTATCTCGGTGCCGGTGAGCGAGACCTCGAGGACGATGTGTCCACCCGGCGACGGGGCATGGGAGAGCGCATTGGCCACGATATTGCCCAGGATGCGATCGAGAGCATCGCGATCCGCGGTGAGCGTGGCCCCTCTCGAGTCGGTGCCGAGTGAGAGACGCTGTTCGCGGCCCTCGGCCTCGGCACGGAATCGCTCGACTGCGTCCCGCGCCACGTCCAGGCCGTTCACGGACTCCAGCCGCAGCGGAGGACCGGCCACGCCCGGCACGGTGAGGTGGTCCAGATCGTCGAGCATCCGACCCAGACGGGCGGCCTCGTCAGAGATCGCGACGGCAGCGCGTTCGGCGCTTGCTCCGGTGGCGGTGCCGTCGCGCAGTGCCTGGCTGAAGCCGCCGATGACCGTCAGCGGCGTTCGCAGGTCGTGGCGGATGTCGGCGAGGAGTTGACGCTGCGCCTCACGCGTCGCGCCGACCTCAGCCGCCATGGCATTGAACGCAGCGCTAGCTTGGGCCACCTCGAGAGGTCCACTCGTCGGGAGTGCGTCAGGCACCTTGCCGGCGGCGACGGTCCCGGACGCCGTGGCCAGTCGATGGAGCGGGCGCGTGACCGACCGACTGAGCCCGATGGCCAGGGGGATCCCGATGACGAGCAGCAACAGTCCCGCCAGCGCCAGAGCGCGAACCAGGTCAGCGCTGGCGAGGGCTGCAGAATCGTCCTCTCGCACCAGCACCAGTGTCGGCAGGGCGAGTCCGGAGCGGGGTGTGCGCACGGCTGTGGCCGCGTACAGCACCTGTCCGAGGGTGTCCAACGTGGTGCTGCCGGTGACGATCTGTCCACTGAGCGTCGGGAGACGCACGTCAGGCACCGCATCAAGCGTCTCGATCTGCCCGTTCACGGGGGACCGCACCACGACCTGTCCATCGCCGATGAGCATCAGCGAGATGCCCGCCGCATCGATCTCGTCCTGGGCCTCCTGGACGAAGGCGGTGAACCCGGCCGTGGTGCGGCGACCTGCCCGGCTCTCGCGGAATCGCCGCAGCGCATCCGCTGATGGCCGTTCGTCGGCATCGCTCCGACGAAGGGCGTCGAGGGGGATCTGCTGGCCCGCGCGGGTGGCATAGGGGATGGTCAGCTCTGCGAGGGCTCCCTGGGCAGCGTCACGATGGAGGTCACGCAGCGACACCCATACCGCGCCGCCCATGGCGAGAAGGGTGGTCAGGCCGAACACCAGCAAGGCGAGCCCGATCCGTCCCCGGAGCGTGCTCACCCGAGGCGTGCTCGCGGTGGTGGCACCAGGCGATAGCCGACCCCCTTGACGGTCTCGATCGGCGGGCCGTCGTGCTCCAGTTTTCGCCGCAGCTCCGACACGTGCACATCCACGGTCCGGGTCTCGCCCGCGAAGTCGGTGCTCCACACCGATGAAAGCAGGTCGTCGCGGCTCCACACGACGCCGGGATCGCGCGCCAGCGCGGCGAGCAGGTCGAATTCGCGCGGCCGAAGCTCCAGTCGGCGTTCGCCGACGTAGGCCTCGCGTCGACGTGGGTCGACCCGCAGATCGCCGACGTCCATCGGTCGAGCGCCGCGCAATGCCGGATCAGCACGCCGCAGGATGGCCTTGACGCGCGCCACCAACTCGCGTGGGTTGAAGGGCTTGGTGAGATAGTCGTCGGCCCCCACCTCCAGGCCCACGATGCGATCGATGTCCTCGCTGCGGGCGGTGAGCATGAGGATGGGCGTTTCGCCCCGCCGGCGCACCTCTCGGGTGACCTCCATGCCGTCGAGCTTGGGCAACATCAGGTCGAGCACGATCAGGTCGGGATCGACACGGTCATGCTTATCGAGCGCCTCCTGCCCGTCGCGTGCCTCCACCACGTTGTAGCCGGCCTGTTCCAGGTACAGCCGGACCAGGTCGACGATGTTGCGTTCGTCATCGACGACGAGGATGGTCTTCACACCCGCGAGCATAGCCGGGCCCATCCACACGCCGGGCCTGTGATACATCAGCGCCACGTAAGCGCCATCCGTGCCCCTCTACCCGCGGGGCGGGTCATCCAGCGGAGCGGACAGTCCCACACCCCCCTGGACCGTCGCTCTACCCGCCGCACGGGTCAACCAGCGGAGCCCACCATCCCACACCCCGCCTGGACCGTCGCTCTACCCGCCGCACGGGTCATCCAGCGGAGCGGACCGTCCCACACCGCACCTGGACCGTCGCTTCTACCCGCCGGGCGGGTCAACCAGCGGAGCCCACCATCCCACACCCCGCCTGGACCGTCGCTCTACCCGCCGGGCGGGTCAACCAGCGGAGCCCACCATCCCACACCCCGCCTGGACCGTCGCTCTACCCGCCGGGCGGGTCATCCAGCGGAGCGGACCATCCCACACCCCGCCTGGACCGTCGCTCTACCCGCCGGGCGGGTCAACCAGCGGAGCGGACCGTCCCACACCGCGCCTGCTCCGTCGCTTCACCCGCCGGGCGGGTCATCCAGCGGAGCGGACCATCCCACACCCCGCCTGGACCGTCGCTTTACCCGCCGGGCGGGTCATCCAGCGGAGCCCACACCCACACGATCGCACTTGCTCCGTCGCTTCACCCGCGGGGCGGGTCATCCAGCGGAGTCGTTACCCCGCGACGGTTCTGGTCCGACGTTTCGCCCACCAGGCGGGCCATCCGCGTCGACCGCTGGCTACAGCACCACGATTCCGTTGGTCATGAGCGGCTCCCCATCTCGGAGTGCGGCCAAGACCGTGGCTGTGTCGGCCGGGAAGGTACTGCGGAGCGCCTCTCGATGATCGCGAAGGACTGCGGCATTGTGGCGGGTGTCTGCAACCAGAAGGACGATCCGGTCGACCCCACTATCTCGCCACTTGGTCTCGAAGCGGCGCTGCAAGCTCTGGATGTCATGAAGCCGAGTCTCGGCATCGATCCCGATGGTGACCGGCCCAGCGAGCAAGACGTCCCAGGCACGTAGGTCCCCGAACCCGCCGACCGTCGCTTCCGACGTCCATCGATAGACGGGGTGGACATGCGGGCGGAAACGCTGCAGCACACGCAGTTGGCCCGCGTCGCGCACCGCCTCTCCCTCTGGATACAGCTTGACGCTGAGCCGCAGGCCCAAGGCGGCGCCGTGGATGGCGAGATTGCTGAGTGTCGCTGCGTCGCCTTCGGCCAACTCGGCGCGACTGATGGAGGACTGGCCGAGACCCGCGACCTGGGCCACGTGCCGCTGGCTCACACCAGCGGCCAGGCGGGCATCACGGAGTTCACCACCGAGTTGCTGCAACAGACGACGAGCATTGCGACGACCGCGATCCCGGCGGCGTTCGAGTGTGACCATGGCAGGGAGTCTGCGGATGTTCGCTTCACTGGCCATTCGCGCCGACTGCATCGTCGCTTCACGGATGGCAGCGCGGCCGGGACCCGCGGCCGTCGACAGGTGCTGATACCCGTGGGGCGGGTCAAGCGACGGAGCGGGCCCATCACGAACCGCCGTTTCATCCGCCCGGCGGGTCGATCGACGGGATGTGCGTCGTTTCACCCGTGGGGGGGTCGATCGACGGGATGTGCGTCGTTTCACCCGTGGGGGGTCGATCCGTCGGGATGTGCGTCGTTTCACCCGTCTGGCGGGTCGATCGTCAGGGTTTGCGGCCTCTGCGGCGTCTCACTCCGTCCATTCACCCGTGGGGCGGGTAAGCGCGAACGCGCGCCAGCACGTCGGCCGGAGCCGTCAGTCAGCCGCCCAGACCCTCAATCGACAGGGACGCCAGGCTCGGGAGACAGCACACGTACATCGCCCAGACCGAGGTGCTCCAGCTCCGAGCGTAGCTCGTCGGGGGTGCCGGCAAGGAGGGGGAACGTCCCATAGTGGATCGGCACTACCAAGGCCACGCCCAGCAGTTCGACCGCCCGTGCCGCCGCGGGTGGATCCATGGTGAAGTGGCCACCGATGGGCAGGAAGGCCACGTGCGGCCGGTACATCTCACCGATGAGCCGCATATCACCGAACAGCGCCGTGTCGCCGGCGTGATACAGCCGCCGCCCGTTCTCCAACTCAACGACGAAACCTGCCGGCTCACCGAGGTACAGCGGCACACCCGACTCGGGGAGCCAATCGCCCCCGGAATGATCGGCGCGCACCATGCTTACGCGGATCCCCCGCACCTCGACCGAACCACCCTTGTTCATGCCCACCAGCTCGGAGTCGCCGGTATCCTGTGCGCCAAGCCACAGGTTCAGCTCATGCATCGCGGGCCAGGCAGGCGCCGTGCGGCGAGCGATGGTCAAGGCATCAGCCTCGCTGATCTGCCCGGGCATCGCGCCCAGGTGGTCGTGGTGGCCATGCGTCACCAACATCACGTCGCAGCGCTCGATGGCGTCGGGGCCGACCGGCGAACGCGGATTGCCGAACCAGGGGTCGATGAGGATGCTGGTACCGGCCTCGCTCTCGACATGCACCGCGGCGTGCCCGTACCAGGTGAATCGGAATCCCAGGTCTTCGCTCATCGGTCTCCTCCAGTCGCGGGTGCCGGGTGACTGCGAACATCGTATCCCCTGGTCAGCCCAGCGACCGGCCCTGAGACCACGGCGGCCGGCCGGGGAGCTACCCGGCGGCAGGTATGCTCGTGGACATGAACGTGCTCAATCTCACCACCGGCCCGGTCGCGACCAACGTCTGGATCCTGGCCGATCTGCGCTCCCGAGAAGCCATCGCCGTCGACACTGCCACCCCCTCCGTCCGCTGGCTGACACAAGTCCTGGGCGACGAAGGGTGGAGCCTCCGCTTCATCGTCAGCACGCACCGCCATTGGGATCACATCGGTGACAACGCGGAGGCCGTGGTCGCCACCGGCGCCAAGCTGGCCGCCCATATCGCCGACCGCCACGGTCTGGTCCAACCGGACCCGATGTCGGCACCCTTCCCCATCCCACCCAGCATCCCGGCACTGGACCTGGCCGAAGGCTCGCGCATCCGTTTCGGCGACATCGACCTGACCGTGCTCCACACCCCGGGCCATACGGAAGGCTCGGTGTGTCTGCTGAGTGCAGAGGATCGCGTGCTGATCAGCGGCGACACCCTGTTCGCGGGCGGCTGGGGCCGCACCGACCTGCCCGGCGGTGATGCCGAGCTGATGGTCGACTCGTTGGCGCGCCTGTCCACGCTCGACGAGGGCCTGACGGTGCTGCCCGGGCATGGCCCCCAGACGACCATCGGCCGTGAGAAGCCCTGGCTGCAGACGGTCGCCCAGCAGGGAAAGCTGCCCTGGTAGGAAGGTCTGCGGAGCTGCCGACCGGCGGGGCTGGCGGCCCACCCGACCGGCGGGGCTGGCGGCCCACCCGATCGGCGGGGCTGCCAACCTCCGGGCCTCCAGGCATCAGGGTCGCAGCGGCCGATGCCACTCCGAAGATGATGAGGTCACCGCAAAACCGTGGCGCTCGTACAGCGCGAGGGCCTGGTTCGCGTTCTCAGCATCCACATGGAGCTGCGCCGCGGTCATGCCGCGATCTCGTAATGCCGCCAGGGCGCGCCCCAGCAGCGCCGAGGCCAGGCCACGCCGACGCCAGGGACGACGAGTGAAGATGGGCTCGCTCCAGCCGCGACGGTACTGGTGTTCTCGGTTCTCGACCGGGTCGATGGCAGCGTGGATGCCGCCGGCGATCTCGTCATCGTCGAAGGCGACGACCTGCAGGTCGAGGTCGAACAGGGGACCGTCCACCCAGGCCCGGTATGCCGAAGGGGAGTCGTCGAATGCCCCGAAGTGGTCGCGAAACGCTTCGCACAGCGCAGCCCAGTAAGCAGGCACCAGATCCCTCGTGAGAGTCCGTACCTCCAGCCCCGCGGGGAGGGGAGCGATCGCGATGTCGTCCAGGGTGGGCCGGAGCATGTGGTGGAACACTCGCACCTGACGGTAGTCACGTCGGCGCGCCAGCTCGCGAGCGCCCACATCACGATCCTGCATCCACGTCGTCAGCACCGGGGTGCCGTCGAACTCCTGGTCGGCGACGATCTCCAGCAGCCGGGCCTCATTGCGCCGAGCCATCGCCGTGCCGATACCGCGCCGACGCCAGTCAGGATGGACGTCACCTTCCGAGTTGAAGTGTCGCTCGCCATACCCCGTGTCGGCCCACCCGATGGTCGAGTGCGCGACGAGCTGATCCTCGACGAAAGCGAGGATCACGTCCTGCCTGGGATCGATGCGGGTCATGTTGCGGTAGCGCACGCGCAGGCGGTCGAGGCTGGTCACCGTTTCCTCACCGTTGGCTTGATCCGCCGCGCGGATCAGCTCCACCATCGCCGGCAGGTCCGACTCGTCGCGATAGGGCCGAAACCACAGGCCAGGGATGGCCGGCGTGACCGGGAGGATCACCCCCGCGCGCTTGCTCATGCCCACGGTATCGCTCATGCTCGCAGCGCCTTCTGCCACACCGAGGACGCACGGTCGCTCTCGAAGCGGTGCCGAACGTAGAGCGTCAGGGCATCGGCAGCGTTCTCGGTATCCACATCCAGTTGCGCCGAGGTCATGCCGCGCTCACGCAGAACCACCAGGCAGCGGCCCAGGAGTGCGCCGGCCAACCCACGACGTCGCCAGGGGCGGCGGGTAAACACCGGATCGGCCCAGCCGCGTTGGTAGCCATGCGTCTCATTCTCCGCTGCGGAGATGTAGCCCAGGACTCCACCGGCGATCTCGTCACCGTCAAAGGCCACGACCATCAAGCTGGGATCGAGCTCGGGGTCCTCCGCCCAGCTTCGATACTCCTCGGGGGTATCGGGCTGGCCGCCGAAATGGTCGCGAAAGGCCTCCGTCATGGCCTCCCATACTTGCGGCAAGCCGTCCGTCTCGATGGGACGCACCTCCAGTCCGCGGGGCAGGGCCGGGAGCTCGATGCCATCCATGTCCGGCCGCACCATGTGGTGAAAGATGCGGACCTTCTGATAGCCACGAGCCGCGAACAGCGCATGCCCGCCGACGTCGGCGTCCTCCAACCACGTCGTCAGGGCCGGCTCGACCGAGTGCCGGTGGTCCAGCGCCAAGTCACGAAGGCGCGCCTCATTTCGCGTCAGCATGGCACCACCGATACCGCGCCGAGACCACGCTGGATGGACCCAGCCGAGGCTGCGGTAGAGCCGCTGGCCGTCCGTCGAATTGGACCACTCGATGGACGACATAGCGACCAGTCGATCATCCACGAAGCCCAGGACGAAGTCACGTCGCGGGTCGACATGGGGCATGTTGCGAAGCTCGTTGTGCTCCTGGTCGACCGTCCAGACCTCGGTGTTGCCGTGCGCCCGGTTCACCGCGGCGTACAGCTCGACGAGGGCCGAGATGTCTTGCCGACCCCCATAGGTCCGGAAGTGCAGACCCGGGATCTCGGGTACATGGGGTACGCAGACGTCATCGTCGCCATCGGTCGCCATCGACTCGGTCACCTCCATTCTCACGCTGCTTGAGCGCCCTCTTGTGGCGCTTGTAGAACTTGTCCAGTCGGCGTTCTGCCTCGCGGCGTGCGCGGTCATCCGCCCGGACCTCGGCCGAGTGGCGTTCGGCTTCCAGCTTCTGGTGACTGGCGAAGCGTTCGGGCGCCAACTCACCGGTCTCGATCGCCGCCTGCACGGCACAGCCAGGTTCACGGTCATGTTGGCAGTCGCTGAATCGGCAGTTTCGTGCCAGCGACCCGATCTCGTCGAACGTCGCCTCGACAGCCCCACTTTCACCCAGCACGCCGACCGTTCGCAAGCCTGGCGTATCGATGAGCAGACCGCCACCGGGCAGCACGAACAACTCGCGGTGTGTGGTGGTGTGGCGACCCTTGCTATCGTCCTCGCGGAGCGACTTGACGGTCTGGCGCTCTTCGCCCAGCAGGGCATTGGTGATGGTCGACTTGCCCACGCCGGACGAACCCAGCAGGCAAGCCGTTTGACCTGGTCCCAGGAAGGTGCGCATCTCGTCGAGCCCGGTCCCGTCGATGGCACTGGTGATGACCACGCGGGTGCCCGCGGCGACCGAGTGGACCTCGGTCACGGCCCGTCCCAGGTCCACAGCGACATCGACCTTGTTGAGCACGACCACGGGCGTGATGTCGCCGTCGAGGGCCAGCAGCAGGTAGCGCTCGATACGGCGAAGGTTGAGGTCGTCGTCGAGACCGGAGACGAGGAAGGCGACGTCCACGTTGGAAGCCAGCACCTGGGGCTGTCCATCGGAGAGGCGTTGGCGTATGAAGGCACCCGACCTGGGCAGGACCGCACGTAGGGCCATCTGCCGCGGCTGATCGCTGAGCGGCTGATCGGCGAGTGGTTCCAATGCCAGCCAGTCACCGACGGCCGGGAACGCCGTTCGATCTGCAGCGTGCCGGACGAACCGTCGCTGGATGACGACCTCGGCCGGACCAGCCTCGGTCACCGCGAGGGTGCCCGCGCTGCTGACGACACGGCCGGGGAGCAATCCGGCGGCCGCATGCGGCGCGAAGGCCATCCTGCGGTCCGCCGTCCAGCCCAGCTGTCCGAAGGACAGGGTCGTGGCCCCATCGGTAGCCATCAACCGACCCTCTTCAACTTGCCGGTACGTTTCGCGTATGCCTCAGCGCGACCGAACGTCCAGATCCCCAGCGGGATGAACACCACGGCCATCACCAGGAGCGGCCAGACCAGGTGCAGCAGGTCACCGATGGGCACGCCATCGATGAGCCCGGCGCGCATGCCCTCGAGGACATAGGTGGCGGGCGACAGGCGCGACAGCCATTGCATCCACTCGGGCAGCACCTCCACGCTGTAGTAGACGCCGCTCACCAGGAGCAGCGCCGACTGCAGCACGAAGGTCATCTGCGCTCCCCGTTCGACGTACATCAAGGGCAGGATGGCAGCCATCATGCCGATGCCGATGAACGAGAGCGAGCCGATGAAGAGGAACACGACCGCTGTGACCGGGTCGGCCTTGGTGAAGTCCATGCCGAAGAACAGCGCCAGCACGACCAGCATGACGAAGGTGTGCACCAGGCCGTACATGACCGCGTACAGCGTCGAGCCCAGGAGCTGCGCCCAGCGGCGCACCGGCGCCATGAAGGTGTACTCGAGCGTGCCCTCCCAGCGCTCCCAGGCCACCGTCTCGGCGATGAAGCCGAAGACGATGGACAGGAAGTTCCAGAAGACCGCGCCGATCATCAGCGTCAGCACCAGCTGTGGGTCGTTCTGCTCCACGCCGATGAAGGCGATGGCAAGAGCGCTGGTGGTGGCATAGATGAGCCAGGCGATCTCCCAGCCCCAGTAGCGCTTGGTCAGGAAGAAGTTGCGTTCGATGAAGGCGTAGCTCGCGATGAGCTCACGCGTCAGCAGTGCCATGGCAGGTGGCTTCCTATCAGGTGTGGATGGCGGGCAGAGTGCCGGAGCGGACCACGCGGGCGTGGTTCACGCGGCGGCGGAGCGTGACGCTGCACGCTGTCATTGCGTCGGATCTTCGATCCGCATTTCAGTCGTTCTCCTCTGGCCCGACGTCATCGTCGAGCGAGTGCCCGGTCCAGGTCATGAAGACCGATTCGAGCGTGGTCGGAAGGCCGTGCTCGGCAGCGACCTTGTGCTTGAGTTCATCAGGTGTGCCCTGGACCACGACCCGGCCGTCATCGAGGATGGCCAGGCGGTCGCAGAGGCGGTCGGCCTCGGCGAGGTCGTGGGTCGTCAGCAGGATGGTGGCGTCGTGGCTGGCCGTGATCTCCTCGATGAAGGCCTGCACATCCAGCTTGCTGCGTGGATCCAGCCCGGTGGTCGGCTCATCGAGCAGCAACAGCGTCGGACTCGTGAGGATGGCCCTCGCGATGGCGACCTTCTGCTGCATGCCGCGACTCATCTGCTCCATGGGGCTGCCCAGGCGCGACTTGGCGATGCCCAGTCGTGCCAGGATCCGCTCCGCCTCTCGCTTGGCGTCGCCGGCCCGGAGGCCGTAGAGACGCGCGGCGTAGAGGAGGTTCTCGTGCGGCGAGAGCTTCTTGAAGAAGGCTGCATCCACCGAGACCCGGTTGATGAGCCGCTTGACGGCCATCTCGTCGCGCGCGACGTCATGGCCGAACACCTCGATGCGGCCCGTGTCCAGCGTCAGCAGCGTGCTGACCAGGCGGATGAGCGTGGACTTGCCGCCGCCGTTGGCGCCCAGGATGCCGTAGGTCTCGCCCCGTTCGATGGCGAGCGTGACGTCATCCACGGCGGTCACGGTGGCTTTGTTCCGACCGAGGCTGAAGCGCTTGCTGACGTGGTCGATGAGCAACGCTGTGGAGCCGTCCGCCCAGGGACGGGCCGTCTGCGTCATCGGCTGCTCGTCTGGCACGACGGGCAGAGGTGCGATCGGTGGTGCGATCTCGGGGCGAGGTTCGGTGTTGATGGCCATGGATCTGCTCCTTCGATATCGAGGTCGTGAATGGCCCGGCTTCGGTCTGAAGCGCGGGAGTCTCGGCTCTCGATGCCTGGCGCAGTGGCAAGGGCATCAAAAAAGCCGGGGGCCCATCCGACCCTCCGGCTTGATCGACTGGCGCTATCGGCGCCTGTGTGGACCTACGAAGGGCACGGATCTCCCGCATCCGGGGCGCCAACGGGCGCGCCCGACCGCAGCCGGGAGGCAGCGGTGCTGGTGAGGCTGATGCGTGTCATCTGGTATCGAGTCTCCATCTACGTCGATCATGTGCGCTGGCGCGGGTGTGCGACCGAGGGGAAGGATATACCCGTTGTCAAGGGGCCGTTTGTCGCGTGTTGTTGCTCAGTGAATCTGTCCGCGCCAACTGCGCAGTAACTCAGTCGCTCACGATGACTCACACCGAATAGCCGCGAACCTGGGGTGCTGGTCGGCGACCTGACGTTGACGGGCGCCTCACGGACACATGGCCTTAGCGACGTGAGGTCGACGTGCGGGTGCGCGATGACCACAGCCCCGACCTCGGCACCGGGTCAGGTGGGCCAAGTCGCCGGCCGCGCTCTGGTCGATACTTCAGACATGTCAGTCTTGGATTCCCGTCTCCCAGCTTCGACAACGTACGCTCGATCCTGAGCTGGCGGCCCTGCTGTGGCTGTTGTGCGAGGGTGGCGTGCCACTCGTCGTGGCGAGCGCTTCCCCGGCCTTGGACCGCTCCGGGCTGGCAACGGCGCTGTTGGCGACAAATCCGGATCGTGATTGGGTGGTGCTGGATGCGGACTCGGAGCCACTCACGCCGGAGCGCCTTACGGCACTCTTGCGGGGAGGCGTCGGCCTTGGCATCACCGTCGCGGCGGCGGATCTGGAGGGTGTGCTGGAGCGGCTGGTGGCGCAGGGCTTGCCCGAGGACGGAGTTCGGCGGCTCGGAGTGGTGGTGGTGGCAGAGGAGACGAGCGCTGGTATTCGCCTTGCGGCCGTGCATTACCTTCGGCCGACCGAGCGCGACGGCCAGGGCCACATCCAACGGCGGCCACCGGCGGTGCTGGCGGCCTGGGATCCCGAGCAGGATGCCTACGAGCACTACGCCTGGGCCATCACGCCCGAGCTGGCCGACCGCGTCGATCGTTCGCAGGCCGATTTCGAGGATCGCCTCCACGATCGCGCCGTCTTCCTCGCGGCCGCCGCCGGCGATGATGCCGGCGCCGCGGAGCAAGCGGCCCGTATCCGGCGCTATCTCGACTCGGAGCCGCCCCGGGAGCCGGCCCAGACGCGCGCGCCCGCGACACCGTCACCGTTCGAGGGCGGCCTCATCGACCCGGACCCACACGTCCACTAGGACATCGACCGCGTCAGGGTGCCGCCGCGCTACTGAGCCGGATCCTGGTGCGGCCGAATGCGTCGCGCAGGCGCAGCTGCGGCTGGTCGCGGTCGAGCATCACGGTCTGGCCCAGTCGGGCGAGCAGCCGGCGCTCGTTCTTGGCGGCGGCACAGTCCTTGGTGGCACTTCCAACCAGGTCACCGAACGTGATGAAGTAGCCGTCTGTGACATAGCTTGCCCCGTAGCGACCGCAGGGACCCTCGCCGGTGGCCGTGCCGCCACTGAGCCGCAGCGTGATCGCGGTGCCCGGGTCCTCGCCCACGGATGCCGGATCGACGAGCCAGGTGCTGTCCTCGAGTGGTCGTTGGCTGACGAACGTCAGGCTGGCGCCGGTATCAGCTGACGTCAGGACCATGCCATCCGCGGGCAGCGACAGCTCCAGCGAGGTCGCGTCGAGCACCGCCAGCATGGCTGCTTCCTGCGCTGCGAGGGCAGGGGAGCAGGGAGCGTCGGTGCGGTCGATGGGGCTGAAGCTGAGCACGTCAGCACTCCGGAAGAACTGTGTCACCAAGCCGTTGCAGCCGGTCGACCCGGTGGCCGGTCCCGAGGAGGTGCTGCGGGCGGGGCTCTCCCGCTCCGGCTGGAACGACAGGATGGCCGCCTGGTCGGGCGCTGCAGGGAGGGTCTCGCCATCGACCGTGTAGCTGAGAAGGCGCCAATCGGCGACCGCGAGTGTCTCGATGTCATCGAGCCCAAAACGCAGCAGTGGTTCGCCCGTCTCACCCAGCAGCACAAGCTGGTCGGCGCTCAGGTCGGCGCCGGGGATGACCGTGTAACTGGCCGTCGCGCGCAGTCCTTTGACCATGGCGCGTTGCACCAGTGTCGCCTGTTGGGCGCAGTCCTTGTTCTTGACGCCGCGCAGCTTGAAGCGGATGGCGGCACCGACCGTGGCGAAGCGACCACCGAAGAGGCTGCAGCCGCCCGACGCTTTGATGCCATCCGTCCCGAGGGTCATCCAGGCCGCCACCTCCGGACCAGGTACGCGCTCCGTGCCGCGATCGACGTAGCCCGCCAGTCGCCAGGGCGTGCGTTGGAGCGGCAGTCGCCCGTCCGGAAGGCGCGCTGTCGGTTGGTCAGGGTTCGCTGGCGCCTGCGCCACCGCAAAGCCGGGCACAGCCACGAGGAGGATCGCCAGGACTGGAGCGGCCAACGAGCGTGATAGTCGCATGCTGGCAGCAGTATCTCTTGTGCGTCAAGGACGGTTGGTAAGTCCCTGGGGTCGACGAACGATGCGACGAGGAGGGACTTCTCAGTGTCGTGCAGACGAGAGACGCGTGTCAGCCGATCTGGTCGATGAACCGCTGGAGCCATAGGACGGCATCGTCGAGGTCCTCTACGACCTCGGGGTAGTCCACGGCGTCGGCGGCGTAGAGCGTCGTCCAGGACCGGAACCTCCGCGCGGTGGGCGGCCAGTCCACCTTGCGATACGCGAATGTCGAGCGCGCGAGGTCGCGCAAGGACGACGGCACGATCTGCGAGTCGAGCAGGATGAGCTGGATATCGACGAGGTCGTGAGCCCGGTCGTTGTCACCGTTCTTGTCCGGCCGCGTGCAGCCGTCGAGCTTCTGGACGATCTGCTCCGGGTAGGGAAACAGAGCGACCGCGCCGGGGTCATCGAGCCCGACCTTCCCGAAGTAGGTGGACCACTCCTCGGCGATCTCCTGCGCTGGTTGCTCGAACCCGCCGACCTCGTCGCGTCCGACTTCGAGCTTCACCGCCCGCCACAGGCTGTCGCCGTAGAAGATGCGGGCCGTGTAGGTCCGGATCACGTAGTCGGGCGGGACGCCCGCGGGCTGGGCTTCCTTCTTCCGGCGCGAGATCGAGACGCGGAACCGTCCCCACTGCTTCCTGCCGTGGTTGATCCAGCCCTCGAACAAATCAGGAACGACGGAGTGGGGCAGGACGAGGTCTGCGTCGCTCGAGAACCGGGAGCCGAGCGGGCCGATCCTAATCTTGAGCGCGGCGCCGCCGCGAAGGACACCGGGCAGCATCTGGCCGAGGATGACCTGTGCGAAGGCGACCTCCATCAGATCGGGGTCGATCTCGACCTTGTCGGCGAGGTTCCGGATCCGCTTGCCCAGGGATCCCGCGTTCGGCGGCGGGAACTCCCAGTCCTTCGCGTCCTCGATGCTCATGGGTGACGCAGCTCCCGCTTGAGGGCGTCCCGCTCCGGCCGGCCCAACAGGCCCTTCTCGTAGGCCTCGTTCGCGGCATCGATGAGACGCTCGGCCATGACCCGGCCTCGCGCATCGAGGATCGCGCGTCGGACGGTGACGGTCGGGACGCCCTCGATGGTCGTGATGTCGGCCGGCTCGTGATGTGTCTTGACGACCTCGATCCGCCTCGGGAGAGTGGTCCTCACCCGTCGCGGGATCCCGACTCGGATGCGCGGCGGCACGACCAGCGCGAGTTGGACGAGGGCCAGAGTCCCGGTGTCGATCAGGTAGGCGTCGGGTCCGACGAGCAGGACCGCCTCGAGAAACGCCGCCTCACGCTCACCGGGGTAGTCGGGAAAGCGGTAGACCTCGTATCCTCGGCGCTCGACGAAGCCCTGCTTTGCGATCTGCCATAGGTCTCGGCGGCCGACATCTAGTGCCCGCGCGTCTTGGGTGGTGAAGTAGCCGTGGTGCTCGAACGCGAAGTCGTGGAGTCGAGTGCGGGCCGTCTCTGCGGGCATGGCGGTCGCTCCCATTTGTGTCATGAAGTCCATAAAACTATGGACTCTGTGCCACATCTTGTCAAGTTTCGACCGCGCCAGCAGGGCAGGAGAACGGACGAACTTACCAACCGTCCTTGACGCACAAGCAGTATCCGCTGCCTTGACCCGGAGTGCCGGCCGCAAGTCCCGTTCATGACCGCTGTACCTGTGCTGCGGGTCACAGGGCAGGGGTGCTCGGGGTCGCCAGGGGGTAGCATCATAAGTAGACAGAACACTTGCGTCTGCTCGACGCCCACTGGAGGTTCCTCTATGACCAGTCCTCGTGTCGCCGCGTCCGTCGGCGATCTCGTCTCCTACCTCGACGGCATCTGCCACGTCGAGGGTGACCGCCTCGTCATCGACGATGCCGCCGCTTTCCGCGCCGACGGCATCAAGGATGTCGCCTGGAGCGCCACCTTCAGCGAGGACGAGGATGTCGTCGCTGCCGCACGCTGGATCGTGTGGGAGGCATCCCAGGCGCTGGGTTGCCCGTCGGCCAGCATCCACGATCTGTACATGGCGCGTTCCCGCGACGAGTACAGCGGCTGGACGGAGCCGGCCATCAACCTGCGTACGCAGGTCTTCGATATGGCCGCCGCCGGCTGCCGCGCCGCCATGGAGTTGGGCGCCGGCTCGCCCATCTGGGAGCTGGCCCGTTCGGAGCAGGCCTACACCTACCAGCGCCCCGGCGAATACATCACCAGCGTCCTCGCCGGTGCCATCCACGCCGGCTGGGAAGGCCCCGTCTTCATCCAGGGTGACCACTACCAGTGGAATGCCAAGAACTACAAGTCTGACCCGGCCAAGGTGACCGGCGCGCTGCATGACGCGACGCTGGATGCCCTGTCGGTCGGCTACGGCAACATCGACATCGACTCCTCAACGCTCGTGGACCTTTCCTTCGACACGCTCGATGAGCAGCAGAAGGAGAACTACACCCGCGCCGCAGAGCTGGCCGCACTCATCCGTGAGAACGAGGAGCTGGTCATCTCCATCGGTGGTGAGATCGGTGAGGTGGGCAAGGACAACTCCACGCCAGACGAGCTGCGTGCCTATCTCGATGGCTTCAACCGTGAGTTCAAGGCCCGTGCCGGCGACAGTGCCACCGGCCTGTCCAAGGTGAGCGTGCAGACCGGCACGTCCCACGGTGGCATCCCCACCGCCGACGGTTCGGTCGCTGCGGTCAAGCTCGACTTCGAGGTCCTGCGTGAACTGGGCGTGGTGGCCCGTGAGTACGGGCTGGCTGGCGCAGTCCAGCACGGCGCCTCGACCCTGCCCGATGAGCTGTTCCACAACTTCCCCACGGTCGAGACCGCCGAGATCCACCTGGCCACCGGCTTCCAGAACGCACTGTACGAGCACTCGGCCTTCCCGACCGAGCTGTACGCCAAGGTGGAGAAGTACTGCTTCGACAACCTGGCGGACGAGCGCAAGGAGGGTGAGACCGACGCCCAGTTCGTCTACAAGACCCGCAAGAAGGCTCTCGGTGAGATCAAGCGTGAGCTCTGGGACCTCGCCAGCAAGGATGAGATCATGGCCAGCCAGCAGGCCAAGATGAAGTTTCTCTTCGAACAGCTGGGCATCCCCGGCAACAAGGCCACCGTGGAGAAGTTCGTGAGCGCCCCGGAGCGCCACAAGCCCCTGCCTGATGGCATGAAGGCATAGTCCTGGAGGCATAGTCCGGGCAGAGCCTCTACCATCTGCGCCAAGACGCGCCCATGCGGCGCGATGTCGAGCAGCGCTGACGCCGGGGCCCTTGGTCCCGGCGTCAGTCGTTCCTCCCGCGGGCGGTCGCATGCAGCGTCGGCATGGTGGCGGCGGGGGAATCCCGACTCGATGGCTAAGATATCCAGATGCTCAACGACACCACCATCACCGAGGCCCTTCGGAACGTCCAGGATCCGGAGCTGCATCGCGACATCGTCAGCCTGGACATGGTCAAGGAGATCCACGTCGACGGATCAGCGGTCGCGCTGAAGGTCGACCTGACCACGCCGGCCTGTCCGCTGAAGGACCAGATCGGGGCCGATATCGAGTCCAAGCTGGCCCCCCTCGGGGCGACCAAGGTGGACATCACCTGGGGTGCCTCGGTACGGCGCGCGACTCCGGGCCGGCAGGAGGAGAACCTTGTGCCCGGCGTCAAGAACATCATCGCCGTGGCTTCGGGCAAGGGTGGCGTCGGCAAGAGCAGCGTGTCGGTCAACCTAGCCACCGCGCTGGCGCTGGAAGGCGCTTCGGTGGGCCTGCTGGATGCGGACATCACCGGGCCCAACATCCCGCAGATGATGGGCCTCGAAGGACAGCCCTCCGCCTCACCAGGCGGCAAGATCACTCCGCTCGAGCGCTATGGCGTGAAAGTGATCTCCATCCAGTTCTTCGTGCCCCCGGGACAGCCCATCGTGTGGCGTGGACCCCTGGTGGGCGGCGCCATCCAGCAGTTCCTGCGCGATGTCGACTGGGGCGAGCTGGACTACCTCGTGGTGGATATGCCGCCCGGAACGTCCGATGCGCAGCTCACGCTGGCGCAGTCGGTGCCGGTGACGGGCTCGGTGCTGGTGACGACGCCGCAGGACGTGGCACTCTCCGATGTCGAGAAGGCCTACAACATGTTCGAGCGCATGTCGGTCCCCATCCTGGGCATCGTGGAGAACATGACGGCGTTCATCTGTCCCCACTGTGGTGAGGCGACCGAGATCTTCGGACGTGGCGGTGCCGAGCGCTTCGCGCAGGCGCATGGCGTGCACTACTTCGGCGGCATCCCGCTGGACGTGAAGGTGCGCCAGGGTGGTGATGCCGGCGTGCCCGCGGTGGCGCAGCGTGAACCCGGCCCTGCGGCGGAGGTCATGCGTGAGGTCGCTCGTGCCGTGGCTGGTCGGGTGAGCATGCAGGCAGTGGCGGAGGCACCCGTCCTGACCATCACCTGAGGCTTCAGCTAGGCGGGCTGAGGTTTCGAGCTACGCGGACGGGTGGCCCAAGTGTCTCCAAAGTTCGGTGATGGCGGCGTTGGCTGAGCGTCGTCGTCCGGCGTCTCCTCCGCGAAAGGCCGTCCGCGTGGCGCTCGTCGCGGTGTCTCCGCTGCTCAGGCCGATCTCGACCTGCATGTCATCGTCGGCTTCATGCGCGACGGCGGCGAGGCCGATGTCCGCTCCCTGACCGCCGGCGCACATCGCCGCCAGCGTGGCGGCGTCGGCGTTCGTGGCCACGTCCTGCTCGGCATGCAGCAGGAATGGAGAAGCGCCCAGGAGCATGGCGAGGTAGCCGCCGGTCCCGACCTCGATGGTGGCGACCCGGCGACTGCCGAGTCGAGCATGCCAGGACGACGCTCCAGTCGTCGTCGTTGCGACCGAAGACGAACGGGTCGAGGCGCGGGCTGAGAGCAGCGATGGCTTCTGTCCACCAACTCGTCGGCGCTTGCGTCCCGCTCTCCGAGATGGCGCTGACGCGCAAGTCGACGAAGTCCGGCCGCGCGTAGGTGGCCAGACGTGGGTTCGCCGCCTCCAGCAACGCTTTGCCGACCACGTCGACCAGGGCCGATTCGCCGATGCCGGTGAGATGCAGCGTCACGGCTGCACGGTCGACCCCCAGTCCCCTGGCCTGCAGGCGGGGCAGAGCGTGGTCCTGCCACATGGGATGCAGCTCGCGAGGCGGACCGGGCAGCGCGATGATGACCTTGCCATCTCGCTCGATCCACCATCCCGGCGCCGTGCCGTTGGGGTTGGGCAGGGCTTCCGCGCCGCCGATGAGCCAGGCCTGCTTGAGATTGACGTCGGAGAATGGCAACCCGCGCTTGGCCCAGAGGTCGCGCAGCCACGCCTCCAGGGTGGGGTCCACGAATGGCTCCTCACCCAGCACGGCAGCGATCAATTCGCGAGTCAGGTCATCGGGCGTGGGTCCCAGGCCGCCGCTGGTGACGACCAGGTCCGCACGATCGAGCGCATCGCGGAGCTCGCAGCTGACCACTTCGAGATCATCGGGCAGCTGGCACATGCGCAGCACGTCCACGCCGAGTGCCGCCAATTGCTGGGCGATGTCGCCGCTGTTGGTGTCGCGCGTCTCACCGATGAGCAGCTCGGCGCCGATGGCCAGCATCTCGGCCGTGGCGATCGGTGTTGGGTCGGGGGGTCGTGACATCTGGCCGAGTCTACCGTGGTATCCCGGCTGCGAGCCTCAAGCGCACGGCGTGGGGGCCACGGAGCCGCCCGATGACCCGCCCGGTGGGTGAAACAGCGGAGCCAGGGGCGCTGCTCCGTCCGATGACCCGCCCGGTGGGTGAAACAGCGGAGCCAGGGGTGCCTGCTCCGTCCGATGACCCGCCCGGTGGGTGAAACAGCGGAGCCAGGGGTGCTGCTCCGTCCGATGACCCGCCCGGTGGGTGAAACAGCGGAGCCAGGGGTGCTGCTCCGTCCGATGACCCGCCCGGTGGGTCAAACAGCGCAGCGGCGCGGACCCAGCGGACCCAGCGACGCCCGACACCCAGCGCGGCCGTAGTTGACGCAGCAGGGTCGTTTGTGTTATCACTCTATGCCTGAGAGTGCTAACCACCGCACAGCGTCCGACCGGCCGCTTGTAGAGGGGTCACCAGAAAACGCGAACCGCCGCCAGCTTGCGTCAGCACGCGAGGCGGAGCGGCGCGACACCAAACCATAGGGAGGCAAGATGGCCAAGCTCATCTCCTACAACGAACAGGCTCGCTCGAGCCTGAAGATCGGCATCGACAAGCTCGCTGACGCGGTCAGCACCACGCTCGGCCCCAAGGGGCGCAACGTCGCGTTGGATAAGAAGTATGGTGCCCCCACCGTCACGCATGACGGCGTCACCGTGGCGCGGGACATCGAGCTTGACGATCCATTCGAGAACATGGGTGCGCAGCTCCTGAAGGAGGCCGCCACCAAGACCGAGGATGTCGCCGGCGACGGCACCACCACGGCCACCGTGCTCGCCCAGGCCATCGTCACCGAGGGTCTGAAGAACGTTGCCGCCGGCGCCAACCCGATGCAGATGAAGATCGGTATCGACGCCGCGGAGAAGGCGCTGTCAGAGGCCATCCGCAAGGCGGCCGTGCCGGTCGCCGGCCACGACGAGATCGCCCAGGTGGCGGCCATCAGCGCCGGGGACCAGGAGATCGGCGACCTCATCGCGGACGTCTTCGACAAGACCGGCAAGGACGGCGTCATCACGGTCGAGGAAAGCCGCACCATGGCTTTCGAGACCGAGTTCGTCGAGGGCATGCAGTTCGATCGCGGCTACATCAGCCCTTACTTCGTGACGGACACCAATCGCATGGAGGCGGTGCTCGACGAGCCCCACATCCTCATCACCGACAAGAAGATCAGCGCCATCGCTGACATCGTGCCAGCCCTGGAGAAGGTCATCGCTACCGGGCGCAAGGACCTGCTCATCGTGGCCGAAGATGTCGATGGCGAAGCACTCGCCACGCTGGTCGTCAACAAGCTCCGGGGCATCGTCAACGTGCTGGCCGTCAAGGCGCCCGGCTTCGGTGATCGCCGCAAGGAGATGTTGCGCGACATCGCCACCGTGACCGGTGGCAGCGTCATCAGCGAAGAAGTCGGCCGCAAGCTCGACTCAGTGGAGTTGGGCGACCTGGGCGTCTGCCGTCGCGTGGTGGCCAACAAGGACAACACCACGGTCGTCGAGGGCAAGGGCGACGCCAAGGCCATCGCCGGTCGCATGAGCCAGATCAAGGCGCAGATCGAGGAGACCACCTCGGACTACGACCGCGAGAAGCTGCAGGAGCGGCTGGCCAAGATGGCCGGCGGTGTCGCCATCATCAAGGTCGGCGCCGGTACCGAGGTCGAGCTCAAGGAGAAGAAGCACCGCGTCGAGGATGCCCTATCCGCCACCCGATCCGCGTTGGAAGAGGGTCTGGTGCCCGGTGGTGGCGTGGCCCTGTTGAACGCCCAGAAGGCGCTCGACAAGATCAAGCTCGAGGGTGATGCCGCGACCGGTGTGAAGATCGTCTGGCGTGCCCTGGAGGTCCCGGCCAAGAAGCTGGCCTCCAACGCCGGCATGGACGGCTCGGTCGTGCTGGAGAACATCCGTCGCGCCCAGAAGGAGAAGAAGTCCGACAAGATCGGCTTCGATGTCCTCAGTGGCGAGTACGTCGACATGGTCGCGGCGGGCATCATCGACCCGGCCAAGGTGACTCGCTCGGCGGTCGAGAACGCAGCGTCGATCGCGGCCATGGTGCTCACCACCGAAGCCATGATCACCGACAAGCCGGAGCCTGAGGCTGCCGGCGGGATGCCGCCCGGTGGTATGGACGGCATGGGTGGTATGGGCGGCTTCTAGTCCGCAGCAACATGGAGCCTTGCGCTCCGCATCAGATAGCGATGGGGCCCGGCCGCAAGGTCGGGCCTCACGCGATGGAGCCCGTTCGATAGACCCACGCAAGACCTCCTCGGGTATGCTGGTCTGGCATCCCGGGGGCGACGTGCGACCCCGACATCAACCGACCAACTGACGAGGCCGACGCTGACCGACAATCCGGATCCCATGGAAGCCACGCGACCCGACGCTGTCGAGCCGCCGCTCGACGCTGACCCCACGCCGCCGGAACAGCCCGGCGTGGGTGAGGCCATCGGCGGTGCTCGAGCCGCTTTCATGCGCATGATCGACGCCCACATCGCGCTGTTGCGGGCTGAGCTGACCGTCACCGGCAAGACCGTCGGCATCATCGTCGGGCTGGCTCTCGCCGCCTTCGTCATCGCCGTCCTGACCGGCATCCTGCTCTACGTCGGTAGCTTCCTCTTCCTGGGCCAGTGGCTCTTCGGCTCGATGGGCTGGGGCATCATCCACGGCACCCTGCTCGGTGCCTGTTTCATCGGTTTCGTGGCCGTCGACCTCGCCGGTGGCAAGGTGCGGCCCTACGCGGTCGGCGCGATCATCGGACTCGTCGTGGCGGTAGTGCTGAGCCTGTTGCTCATCACCAACGTCGGCAACGAGAGCGCCGAATGGGCGGCTCGTATCTTCGGCGACCAGGTTCCGGATGGAGACCTGCCGGTCGGTTCCGAGTGGGTGCCCACCCTCATCGGCCTCATCATCGGCGCGCTCGTCCTGGCCGTCGTGGCAGCCATCGCGGGCTGGCGTAACGGGCTCCGTGACAAGGCCCTCATCGGCGTCACGCTGGCCGCGGCCGCAGTCGGCGGGCTCGTGGGCGCTATCTACGCGTCCACGCGATACGAGGCGCCTGACGGCGTGGTGGGGCTGGCCATCAGCATCGGACTGATCACCTGGCTCGTGGTCGGAGCATTGCTGGCGAAGCGCGCTGGCTTCGATACCGAGGCCCGCTATGCGAACCTCAAGCCGCGTGCATCCATCGCCTCGTTCGGTGAGACCAAGGACTTCCTGATGGAGCAGTTCGAGCGCCAGAAGAGGAGGTTCCTGAGCCGATGACGGACCCTGTCATGCCGGAGCGCGAGCTGTCACCCGAGGTCGCTGCGGCGATGGAGCGACTGGAGGCTTCACGCCACGATGTCGAAGGATCGCTTGACGACCTGGTGGATGCCACCAAGTCAGCGGTGGACGTGCCCGCCAAGATCCGCCGCAACCCGGTCAAGTCTGCCGCGCTCATCGGCGGGACCGGCTTCCTGCTCGTGGGCGGTCCCCGCCGTGTCGTGCGCGCGGTCGGTCGGCGCGTCCTGCCGCAGCCGCGGCCGGACCCCAATGCTGGGCTGTTGCCCCCGGAGATCGAGAAGGTGCTCAAGGACTCGGGCGTCGCCAGGGACCCCGAGGTGCGCCGCGCCCTCAACAGGGACTTTGCCGAGTACCTGAAGAAGAAGGGCAAGCACCGCCCCGATCCCACTGGTGCCGCTTCGTTCTGGCGAACGTTCGACAAGGTGGCCGGCCCGCTGGGCACCGCCGGAGCCCGTGTCATGGTCCGGCGGCTCATGGAGGCCGAGAAGGATCGCAGCATCGTCCGTGCCGAGGCGCGTGAGCGTGCGCTGGCGCGGCTCAAGGAGAAGTAGCCTGCGAAACGCCAGTGATCGCAGCCGACGAGTCTGGTGCGGAAGGGGGGACTCGAACCCCCACGCCCTCTCGGGCACTGGCTCCTAAGGCCAGCGTGTCTGCCGTTTCACCACTTCCGCGCCACGCGAGTGTACGGTGCCGACGGCCCGCTCGCCCGGGCTGGAGCGCGTCGACCGCGCCGAACGTGTACCGCGGCACCTCCCTATACTCGTGCGGCACTTCCCACTCATCGACCACAAGGATCCTGTGAACACCGACATCCGCGAAGGCGACCAGAGCACCGTCGTGCTTGAGGTCCAGATCACCGACAAGGAACTCCAGAACGCCATCAACGAAGGCGTCAGGCATCTCGCGCGCCGTACCCGCATCCCCGGTTTTCGTCCCGGCAAGGCGCCGCGGCCGATCCTCGAGCGCGCCTATGGCATCGACCGCTCCGATCCCGAAGCGCCGGATCCCGTCTATGACGAGGCCCGGGAGCATCTCTATCAGCGCACGGTCGTAGCGGCCGTGACCGAATTGGGCAAGGATGTCCTGGAGCTGCCAAGTGAGCCGGAGTGGACCAGCTTCGAAGAGGGTGTCGGTGCCGTCTACCAGGTGACGCTGCCGGTGCGGCCGCAGGTCGAGCTGGGTGACTATACCGAGTACCCCTTCGCGCCCGAGATCAGCCCGGTCGATGATGACCAGATCGACCAGGTCATCGAGCAGTTGCGCGACCAGCACGCAGCGCTGATCCCGGTCGAGGAGCGACCCGCCCGGAACGACGACTATGCGGTCATCAGCTTCGAGGGTCGCATCGACGGCGCGGCCGTGGACGGCGCTCAGGCCGATCGATTCCCGCTCATCATCGGCAAGGAGCGCATGGTCCCCGGCTTCGAGGCCAACCTCATCGGCATGGATGAGGATGACGAGCGTACGTTCACGGTCACCTTCCCTGATGACTATGCCGAGGAGTCGCTACAGGGCCAGGAAGTGGAGTTCACGACCACGCTGCTGGAGCTGCGCGAGCGCAAGCTGCCCGAGCTCGACGATGACTTCGCCGGGGTCGTGGGCGCCTATGACGACGTGGCGGCGATGCGGGCGGATCTGGAGAAGCGCATGCAGGTCAGTGCGCTCGACCGCGCTCGCCATGCCTTCATCGATCGCATCATCGAGTACGCCACCGCCAACGCCAGCCTGACCCTGCCGGACATCCTGGTCGATCGCGAGGTCGGCGTGATGATCGATGAGCTCAAGGTGCGCGTCTCCGAGCAGGGCATCGCCTATGACGATTACCTGCGCGTGACCGAGAAGGACGAGGCTGCGCTGCGCGAGGAGTACCGCGAGGGTGCCGAGCAGCGCGTGAAGGTGTTGATGGTCCTGGGTGCCATCGCCGACAAGGAGGAGGTCGTCGTCGCCGACGAAGCGATCCAGGCTGAGATCGATCGCGCCAACGCGGATCCCAACGCCGGCGACTCCATCAAGGCGTACCTCGACTCCGACCGGGGTCGCGACTACATCCGCTCCCAGCTGCGCCGCTCGCAGGTGGTGGAGATGCTGGCCGACCGCTGGATCGAAGCGCACCCCGAGTTCTCGGAGGTACAGCATCAGCACGGGCATCGCCATGATGATGGCGACGAGGAGGCCAACCTTGACCCGGTGGCCGAGGCGGTCGAGGAGCTGACCGAGGAAGCGGACGAGGCCAGGGCGAGGGCCGAGGCATGACCCGGCGCTCGCTCATCCCGACCGCTTCGCAAGCCGCGGAGGCTGCCCGCCGAACCACGGCCATGCTCGTGCCGATGGTCATCGAGTCTTCCAGCCGCGGCGAGCGCGCCTACGACATCTATAGCCGTCTGCTGAAGGACCGCATCATCTTCCTCGGTGACCAGATCGAGGACCACATGGCCAATCTCATCATCGCGCAGCTGCTGTTCCTCGAGGCGGAGGACCCCGAGCGCGACATCAGCCTCTACATCAACTCGCCCGGTGGGGTGGTGACGTCCGGCCTGGCCATCTACGACACCATGCAGTATCTGCGGGCGCCGGTCAGCACCATCTGCATCGGCATGGCCGCATCCATGGCCTCGGTCCTGCTGGCTGCGGGCGCCCAGGGCAAGCGCTACGCGCTCCCCAACAGCCGCATCATGATCCACCAGGGTTCCGGCGGCTTCCGTGGCTCCACGCCGGATGTCCTCATCCAGGCGCGCGAGCTCGAGGACCTCAACAAGCGATTGCATGAGATCCTGGCGCGCCACACGGGCCAAACGGCCAAGAAGGTGGCCCGGGACACCGAGCGCGACTACTTCATGTCGCCCGACCAAGCCAGGGACTACGGCATCATCGACGAGGTATACGCTGAACGGGCTGACTCGCTCATCAGCGAGTCCAAAGACAAGTCGTCGAAGGACTAGCGTCGCGCTAGTCGAGCAAGGAGAGCACATCCGTGGCCAGCAGCTCCGGCAAGGGCACCAAGGTCCCATATCGCTGCAGCTTCTGTGGCAAGAGCCAAGAACAGGTTCGAAAGCTCATCGCAGGGCAGGGCGTCTACATCTGCGACGAGTGCATCATCCTATGCCAGGAGATCATCGAAGAGGAGCTGCTCGACTCGCCCAAGGTGGCCAACAAGCCCAAGTCGGCGAAGATCCCCAAACCTCGGCAGATCAAGGACGCGCTCGATTCGTACGTCATCAGCCAGGAACGTGCCAAGCGCGTGCTCTCGGTGGCGGTCTACAACCACTACAAGCGGGTCAACGCTGCGGCGGGCCTCCTTGACGAGGTCGAACTGCAGAAATCCAACGTGCTGCTGGTGGGCCCCACCGGTTCGGGCAAGACGCTCCTGGCACAGACGCTCGCACGCGTGCTGGAGGTGCCCTTCTGCATCGCGGATGCCACCTCGCTGACCGAGGCCGGATACGTCGGTGAAGATGTCGAGAACATCCTGCTGCGGCTCATCCAGGCGGCTGACTTCGACGTCGAGAAGGCCCAGCGGGGCATCGTCTACATCGATGAGATCGACAAGATCGCGCGCAAGGCGGACAACCCCTCGATCACGCGTGATGTCAGCGGCGAGGGCGTGCAGCAGGGCCTGCTCAAGATCCTCGAAGGCACACTCGCCAACGTGCCCCCACAGGGCGGTCGCAAGCACCCCCACCAGGATTTCATCCAGATCGACACCACCAACGTGCTCTTCATCCTGGGCGGTGCCTTCGAGGGGCTGGAGCAGATCGTCGAGGAGCGCATCGGCCACAAGTCGATGGGCTTCGGCTCACAGTCGCAGGTGGACCGGGTCGAGCGGGCTCGCGTGCTGGAGCAGCTGATGCCGGAGGACCTGCTGAAGTTCGGCCTCATCCCGGAGTTCGTGGGCCGCTTGCCGGTCACGGTCACGCTCTCGGCGCTGACCAAGGATGACCTGATGCGGGTCCTGATCGAGCCCCGGAACGCGGTGACGCGCCAGTTCCAGCGCTTCCTGCAGCTGGACAAGGTGGAGCTGGTGTTCACCGACGGCGCCATCGAGGCGGCGGCCGAGCAGGCGCTGGCGCGCAAGACCGGCGCCCGGGCCCTGCGTTCGATCGTCGAGGAGTCGCTGCTGGACGTCATGTATGACATCCCCGAGCGCACCGATGTGCGCAAGTGCATCATCACCGAAGAGGTCATCCGCGAGGGACGTACGCCGTTGCTGTTGACCAAGGCGCTCCTTGATAAGGGCGTCGACGAGACCAACTACGACGAACTCGTCGAACAGGGCGCGTAGCTGCCGGTCGGCGCGTAGCCGATGGCTAGCCGCCCACGACGCCGATGAAGCGCCGCACTTCGGTCCAGGCGGCAGCCGATGCCTCAGCGTGCGCAGCTTGGCTGCGATCGAAGAACGAGTGTGGGGCGTCCGCGTAGACGTGGATGTCATGCGCGACCGCAGCCTCGGACAATGAGCGTCGGAAACGCTCGACATCGTCGGCGCTGATCTTCGTGTCCGCACCGCCGAACACGCCCAACAGCGGGGACTTAAGCTCGGCGCTGAGGTCCGCGGGCGCCGGCATGCCGTTCATGTACGAGCCCACCGGCCAGCCGTAGAAGCCGATGACGCCGGCCATCGACAGCTCCGGGCGCGTGGCCAGCAGGAACGAGAGGCGACCACCGAAGCAGAAGCCGATGGAGTAGAGCTTCTTGACGTGCCGCCGCAACCGTAGGTGCGAAGCTGCGGCACCGACATCGGCTCGCAGCCCGGTCCAGGTGGTGCGTTGCGCATGGTGCAGGTAGTCGAACGAACCGGGTCGCGGAGGGGGCTCCGCCGTCCGGCCGTAATAGTCGAGGGTGACCGCGTCCACGCCCGCCTCGGCGAAGCGGAGCGCCAGTTCCCGATAGAACTCGGTGAGACCGTGGTAGTCCGGAAGCACGATGATGCCGATGCCACTGGGCGTCCCGGCGTCGGCCCGGAAGGCCGCGAAGCGATCACCATCGGCAGCGACGAGCCCGATGTCGTGACCCGTGGCGATCCCACTGCGCGTGGGCTCGATGGGTGGCCGACTGTCAGGATCGGAACACATGGGCAGGGTCCTCTCGTGCACCAGTCACGATAGCAGCGTGCGCTAGACTCGACCACAAGACGCACCACCCAACACGCACCGCGGACCTCGTTCGTCAATGTGACGGGCGAGGTCACTGATGTCAGCGCAGGAGACCGACAGGCATGAGCGAGACCAGACCGGAACCGATGGCGAAGGCCTATCAGCCGGCCCAGGTGGAGCGGGCCGTCTATCAACGCTGGCTGGATGCGGACGTGTTCGCACCCGACGGTGCCGGCTCGCGGGCGCGCCCGACTGCCGAGCCATTCGTCATCATCATGCCGCCGCCCAACGTCACCGGCGCCCTGCACCTGGGCCATGCAGCCCGTTCCGCGACCGAGGATCTCATGATCCGTCGTGCGCGCATGCAGCAGCGACCGGCGTTGTGGCTACCCGGCGTCGATCACGCCTCGATCGCCGCCCAGTGGGTGTTACGACGCGTGCTGGCTGACGAAGGCACCACGCCGGAGGAGCTGGGCCGCGATCAGTACCTGGAGCGGATGTGGCGCTTCATGGAGGAAACGCGGCCGGTCATCATGGGCCAGCAGCGACGCCTGGGGATCTCCGCCGACTGGGGTCGCGAGCGCTTCACCATGGACGAAGGTTCGGCGCGGGCCGTGCGCGTGGCCTTCAAGCGCCTGTACGAGGACGGCCTCGCCTACCGTGGCCAGAAGCTCGTCAACTGGTGTCCCGGGTGCGGCACCAGCGTGTCAGACCTGGAGGTCATCGGCACGCCCGAAGAGGGCAAGCTGTGGTCGGTCGCTTACCACTTGCTCCCGCAAGGCGCCGCCGTGGGCGCGGAGCCCAGTCGCGACGAGACCATCGTGGTGGCCACCACGCGCCCGGAGACGATCCTGGGCGACACTGCCGTGGCAGTGCATCCGGAAGATGAGCGCTACCGACACCTGGTCGGCCGGCTGGTGCGTATCCCCTTCGTCGATCGTGACGTGCCCATCGTGGCTGATGATTTCGTCGAGCGGGACTTCGGGACGGGCGCCGTGAAGGTGACGCCCGCGCACGACCACACCGACTTCGAGACCGGTGAGCGCCATGGACTGCCGCGCATCGACGTCATGACCGACGAGGCCACCATGAACGCAGCTGCCGGTCCCTACGAAGGGCTGACGCGTGAAGCCTGCCGGACCCGCATCCTCGCGGACCTCGAAGCCCTCGGTGATCTGGTCGAAGCGAAGGACCACGAGATGGTCATCGGGCGTTGCCAGCGCAGTGATGACATCGTGGAGCCGCGGCTCAAGACGCAGTGGTTCATCGACGTCAAGCCCATGGCCGAGCGCGCCATGCGAGCGGTTCGCGAGCGGCGCACCCGCTTCGTCCCCGAGCGCTTCGAAAAGGTCTTCTTCGACTGGCTGGAGAACATCTACGACTGGAACATCAGCCGACAGTTGTGGTGGGGCCATCGCATCCCGGCCTGGTATTGCCCCGACAGCCATGTCACCGTCTCGGATGTCGAGACCGGCCCGGGGCGCTGCATCGAGTGCCGCTCCTTCGAGCTGACGCAGGACGAGGACACCTTCGATACCTGGTTCTCCAGCGGCCTGTGGCCCTTCTCCACCCTGGGCTGGCCCGACGCCACGCCTGACCTGCGCACGTACTACCCCACACAGGTCATGGAGACCGGTCACGACATCATCTTCTTCTGGGTCGCCCGCATGATGATGCTGGGTGAGTGGTTGACCGATGAGGAGCCCTTCCGCGTGGTCTACCTCAGCGGCCTCATCCGCGATCCCTACGGCAAGAAGATGTCCAAGACCAAGGGCAACGTCATCGACCCGCTGGGGATCGTGGATGAGATCGGCGCCGACGCCCTGCGCTTCGCCCTCATCAACGGAGCTGCTCCGGGTGCCGACCAACGGCTGGGGCCGTCGCGCCTCGATGGTGCCCGCAACTTCGCCAACAAGCTCTGGAACGCCGCCCGCTTCGTGTTCGGTGCCAAGCCGGACGGGCTACCCGCTGAGATGGCCCTGACCCTGCCCGAAGCCGATCGCCTGGGTCCTGCCGAGCACTGGATCCTGTCCCGCTGTCACGCTGCGTTGCGTGACGCCGACGCCGCCTACGCGGGGTTCCAGTTCGCCGAGGCCACGCGCATCCTGCACACGGCCATCTGGTCGGAATACTGTGACTGGTACCTGGAGATGGCCAAGGTCCGACTGGGAGCGGACGTGGCCCCTGAGACACGTGCCGCTACCTGGCAGGTGCTGGCCTGGGTGCTGGACCGCTACCTGCGTATGCTGCACCCCGTGATGCCGCACATCACCGAGGAGATCTGGGGCAGGCTGCCGCACCGGCCCGACGATGGCGATCTGCTCATCACGGCAGCCTGGCCAGCCAGCGAGGGCCTGCAGTCGGCGGCTGACGAGTCCCAGGCAGCCGCGGTAGCGGACATCATCGAGCTGGTCTCGCAGATGCGCAACGCACGCGCCGATGCCGGCATCGAACCGGCGACCTGGCTGGATGCGGAGCTGCGCTTCGAACAAGCCGACCGTACCAAGGCCTTCGAAGCCATCGCGGACGTGGTCGCCAAGCTGGCGCGTGTGCGCCCGACGGTGGGGCAAGGCGAGCACGCATCCGAGAAGACGGCCGCGCTCGTGGTCGTCAGTCCCGGAGCAGAGGCGCGACTGTCTGTCAGCGACCAGGATCGGGAGCGTGATCGTGTCCGTCTTGAGAAGGAGCTGGCGGAGACGGAGCAGCTCCTGAAGGGGACCAGCGCCAAGCTGGCGAACGCCGCCTTCGTCAGCAAAGCCCCGGCTGCCGTCGTTGACGGCGTGCGCGCCCGCCAAGCCGAGCTACAGGACCTTGCCGCGCGCATCCGCGAGCACCTTGGAGGCTGACCCGACGAACTCGCGGAAGACCTCCCCGCTTCGGCGCCGGTGAGACTAGGATTGGAGGGTCCAAGCACTATCGTTCCCATCGAGCAAGGTACCCGAACGTGACCTTCGACTTCCTCCGGCGCAAGAAGGACCAACCCGAGACGGGGCCGCGGTCGCTGGGATTGCCGGACCCCGGCATCCTGACCGAGGAGCCACCGGCTGAGGACTACGAGCTCAAGCTGACCTACCGCGCCCGCAGCAGCAAGGGCGTCCGCTTCGCACCCGGGAAGGGATCGGTGGCCGCGCTGCCGAGGATGCTGCAGGAGTTCGCCAAGTCGCCCATCGAGCTGATCGAGCCGCTGGACCCGCAGTTCGCTGACGCCAACCCGGCGGTGATGCGGACCATCGAAGCTTCACAGTGGCTCAATGCCCACCATCATCGTTCTCCGGTGACTCGTCATGGCTTGATGGTGCTCGAGACGCTCGATGCCATCGACCCTGCCTTCGAGTCGATCGCTATCTGTTTGCTCGAGGGTGAGGTCGACTCCGGGGGCTACCCTGACTACAACGGGATCGTCGGTGCGGTGGCGTCGTATTGGGACGAGGTCACCGGCGACCAGATGGTGCGTGGCATCGTGGGCTGGGGTGGCAAAGGCGTGCGCGGCGACACCGAGCGTAACGCCACGCGTTCCCTGAGTGGCATCCTGGTCGCCATCGTCGGGAGTCAGGGAGCCACCGAGCTGGTCGACCTGGAGCGCCCGCTGCCGGCGGATTCAGGCACCGGACTGATCTGTCCCCACTGCCAGTATGCGCAAGTGGGCAAGAGTGCCTTCTTCTGTCCCAAGTGCGGCATGCGCTTGTTGCGAGGTTGATCGATGCCCCGATATGACTATCGCTGCACCCAATGCGGCCAGGTGGTCGAGGTGATGCATGGCATCGACGGCACTGGCCCCCAAACCTGTGAGTCTTGTGGAAGCCCCATGCGCAAGGCACTCTCGACGCCCGCCATCCATTTCAAGGGCAGTGGCTGGGCCAAGAAGGATGCTGCCGCATCGGCCAAGCAGTCCCAATCGAAAGCTGGCGCCGGCGCTGCTTCGTCGGGGCGAGAAAAGGACGGAAGTGGGCAGGCCAAGTCCGACTCCGGTGCCAAGTCCGACTCCGGTGCCAAGTCCGATTCGGGTGCCGCGTCCGACTCGGGTGCCAGGTCCGACTCGGGTGCCAGGTCCGACTCGGGTGCCAGGTCCGACTCGGGTGCCGCAAGCGACGCCAAGTCGGGCGGCCCTACCGGGTCATCGTCGGGTAGCAAGGCCGACTAGGGGGCAGGCATGCCGCGCGTCGCGTCCGACTGGATCAGTATCTCCGAGGCCGCTCGGATCTTTGCCGACGCCAACGTGCCTATCAGCCGTTCGACCATCGCTCGCTGGGCACATGCAGGCAAGCTGCAGTCGATCCAGCCGGGGCGAAACATCTACGTCAGGCGGGCGCAGGTGCGCGCGATGCTGCGGCCCAAGAACCGTCGAGGCGTCAAAGTGACCGATATCCAGCCGGGGCTCTTCGGAGACCTGGAAGCGTGAGCGACGGAGGCGAGGCGCCTCCGGACCAGGACGGCCAACCGCGACGACGGCTCCCCATCCTGGGTTGGCGCAGTCGCCTCGAGTCATTGCAGCGAGCGGTCATGCGCACGCCTCCCGTGCAAGGGGTCATGGACGTCATGCGGGCATACGACCGCGGCGGTGGAGGCATGCTCGCTGGTGCGCTGGCCTACTTCGGCTTCTTCACGCTGGTACCGGCGTTGCTGCTCTTCGTGGGTCTGCTGGGTGTGCTGGTCGAGGACCAGAACCTGCGCGAACAGCTCATCCAGGGTTTGGTGAACCAATTGGATCCGGTCCGCGATGTCGCCGCAGAGGTCATCAACGGACTCGCCGACAGTGGCCGCACGGGCACCATCATCGGCGTGCTCGGTCTCCTGTGGGGCGCCAGTGGATTCTATGGCGCGTTGCAGGGGGCGATGCAGCGGATGTTTCCCGGGCCTGGAACGCGAGACTTCGTGCAGACGCGACTTCGCGGTGTGGTCGCTGTAGTCGTGGTGATCGGCGTGCTGCTGCTGGCGGTGCTGGTGATCTTCGCGCTGCCCTTCCTCAATGAGTGGTTCGACGCGCGCTGCATGGCACTCGGGTCGCTCCATATCGCGGTCCTGGACGGCGCATGCGACATCGACATCGTGCAGTTGACCGGGGCCATCGGCGTGGTCGGCGCCATGGGCATCGCGTTCCTGGCGGTGCTGATGATCTACGTGGTGATCCCACCGAACGGGCCCAGCGTCCGACAGGCCTTCTGGCCGGCGGTCATCGTCGGCATGGTGATCGGATTGCTCACGTCGCTCTTCGGCTTGGTGGCGCCATTGCTAGTGCGGCAGTGGTTGACGCTGGGGATCGTCGGCAGCGTCTTCATCTCGTTGATCTGGTTCAACCTGGTATTCCAGGCGCTCATCTATGGGGCGGCGTTCGCTCGCCTGCGACGAGACCGGGACCGCGCGCGGCACGAGCCGCCTTCCCTCTAGGTTCTTCTCCGCTGGGTGCTGGCAGGCTCTATCCCTGTGGTGCTCCACAGCGCCGGCAGAAGCGCGCCCGGGCGGAGAGTGGCAAGCCGCAGTTGGCACAGGCGTGGGCGCCGCTGGGGGGCTTTGGTGCGGCCGTGGGACGGCGTGCCGCGGTGGGTGGTGGCGGCGGAGGAAGTGGCGGTGGCGGCGGAGGCGTCCGCTGCACTTCGGCCGGTGGCAAGGGTGAAACTGGCTGCGGCGGGAGAGGGAGCGGGTCCCTGGCCGGCGCAGGCGCCGGCGGAGGTGGTGGCTGCGGCAACGGACCAGCAGCGGCACGCGGAGGCCCGGGTGGCGGCGGCTGCGGTGGCGGTGGCTGCGGCGGGAGAGGGAGCGGGTCCCTGGCCGGCGCAGGCGCCGGCGGAGGTGGTGGCTGCGGCAACGGACCAGCAGCGGCACGCGGAGGCCCGGGTGGCGGCGGCTGCGGTGGCGGTGGCTGCGGCGCCCTGTATGGCTGCCCAAAGGGCCCGGGCTCGTACTTGGTGCTCCAGACTTCGATGCTTGGCGGAAGGTGCGCGGGGGCGATCGGAGCGATCGGTGACGGCGGCAGGGGAGTGACGGGTCTCGGCTCCGCGGCCGGATCAGGCTCGGGCTCGGGTTCTGGTTCTGGCTCGGGTTGGGGCTCAGGCTCGGGCTCGGGTTCTGGCTCGGGCTCGGGCTCGGGCTCTGGCTCGGGCTCGGGTTCTGGCTCGCGCTCAAGCTCGGGTTGGGGGTCAGGCTCGGGTTCGAGCTCGGGTTCTGGCTCGGGTTGGGGCTCAGGCTCGGGTTCGAGCTCGGGTGCTGGCTCGGGTTCGGGCTCTGGCTCTGGCTCGGGCTCGGGTTCTGGCTCGCGCTCCGGCTCTGGTGCCGGCTCTGGTTCTGGCTCAGGCTCGGGCGCTGGCTCGGGCTCGGGCGATGGCCCGGGAGTCGGCTTTTCGGACGGCTCTCGACTAGGCTGGCCCACGACCGATGCGCTGGCACGTGCCCAGGCGCCGGCGTCGATGGCCGTGTCGCGGTCAGGCCCCAGCCGATCAGCCACCGACGGCCACTCGGTCTCATCTTCCCGCGCCTCATCCTGCTGTGAAACCGACTGCAGCTCACGCTGAGACCACGCGGACTTTGAGACCGGCGTGTCAGCTTTGGGCGTATCGCGGTCGTCGCGTCCGGTCCATGGCTGCACAGCCGGCTGGGCCGACAGCCGTTCGCTGAGCTTGGGCGCCGGCACTGGCGGCTTGGGTGTCGGCACTGGCGGCTTGGGTGTCGGCACGGGTGGGACGGGTTCGACAGCTTCGATATCGAGCGGTGTCTCTGATCCTGAGAACACGACCCCTCGCCACGGATCGACGTCGTCATCCTGGGGTTCGAAGATGGGCGTGGCGTCAGCCTCCGCCGCCGGAGGTGCCGCATGGGTCGGCCGCGGTAGGCCCCATTCGTCGAGCCCGCCCGAAGACTCGGATGTGGTGGCAGGTGCCGATTCCGGCGTTGGGGTGGGCGCAGCTGGCGAGGCAGCAGAGGTCGCAGCTCGCGCCACGTCATCCTCCGGCCAGACATCGCGCTGGGCCGACGAGCCGATAGGGCCGCTCACGGCCGCAGGTCGGCAATTCAGACAGCCACCGGTGTCAGGGTTCCAGCACTTCTGGCAGACATACTGCCGGCAGTCGAGACAGAAGTGGAAGATGCCTGCAAACCGTTCCATCGACGCAGGAGGCATGGCGCCATCAGTCGCTGACGTATCGGTCTGCTGCGGTGATGGGCGCCTTCCGAAGAGCCCGAACTTGGCCTTGCTGGCTTCGGGCGGGCTGGGCTCAGGTGCGGTCAGGGTGTAGCGCGTGCCACAGCGTTCGCAGAACGACTGGAGGACGGAGTCGGTCATGACGCGATGAGGCTTCTCCCGCGGGCAGGCTCGGGGTCAGGTGACCCACCTAGCAGGCTACCAGTCCAGAGGTCGCCACGCCAATGGTTCACGATGGTCACGGGGGCGGTCGGTGTGCCGTACCGGCCGGGTCCGCTACGATTCAGGACCGCCCCGCACCATCACGACCTCTCCGTTCGAACAAGAGGACCAGAACCACGTGGCCAAGATCCAGGAGTCCGGCGAGCGTGTCGCCGCCAACATCGAGCGTGTCATCGTGGGCAAGCATCGTGAGGTGCGCCTGGCCCTGGTGGCGCTCCTGTGTGAGGGCCACCTGCTGATCGAGGACGTGCCGGGCACCGGCAAGACGATGCTGGCGCGTGCCTTGGCGCGCAGTCTCGATTGCACGTACCGGCGTATCCAGTTCACACCCGACCTGCTGCCGTCCGATGTCACGGGCTTGTCCATCTACAACCAGAAGACGCAGGAGTTCGAGTTCCGCCCGGGTCCGGTCGTGAGCCAGATCGTGCTGGCCGATGAGATCAACCGTGCCACCCCCAAGACCCAGTCCTCGCTCCTTGAAGCGATGGAAGAGCGGAGCCTGACGGTCGACGGCACCACACGGCGGCTGCCACAGCCCTTCATGGTCATCGCCACGCAGAACCCCATCGAGCACGAGGGCACGTTTCCGCTGCCGGAGGCTCAATTGGACCGCTTCATGCTGCGACTCCGGATGGGGTACCCCGCGCCGATGGACGAGATGCTCATCCTCGACGAGCAGAAACGGGCGCATCCGGTGGACGGGCTCGCCCCGGTGGCGAACGGCGAGGACGTGCGGGGAATGCAGCGCGACGTCCGCGAGATCTACGTGGATCCGGCCATCTCCGACTACATCGTGCGCCTGGTGGGCGCGACGCGGTCGCATCCCGATGTCTATCTGGGTGCCTCTCCGCGTGGCTCGTTGGCGCTATACCGCGCCAGCCAGGCCTATGCCGCATTGACCGGGCGCGACTACGTCATCCCCGACGACATCAAGACACTGGCGCCGGCAGCCCTGGCGCATCGCATCATCCTCAAGACCGGAGCGTCGATCCGTGGCATCGAGCCCGACGCGATCGTGAGCGAGCTGCTGACGACGGTGCCCATCGGTGGAGCCCGCCCCGTCGCGGATCTGCATGGGGTGCGCCGGGCGTAGGCCGGGCCGCAGGGACGAGGATCGCCATGCTGCGCAAGCTGGGTTTCCTCGCGGTCATCCTTGCGTTCGTGGTGATGGCGCTGCTCACGGGCGCGGTCGAGATCTACTTCTTCCTGTATCTCGTGCTCATCGTGGTCGGGCTGGCGTATCTGCTGGCGCGGCGAGGGCTGGTGGCCCTGGAGGCCGGCGCATGGCTCGACCGCCAGCATGCCACCAGGGGCGAGATGCTGACGGTCACCTACACGCTGCGCTCCTCCGCGCGCTTGCCCAAGCCGTGGCTGGAGTCGCACTCGCCTTCCACGCTGCCCGTGGCCATCCCCGGCCGGGTCATCTCGTTGGGCCCGCGGCTCTCACGCACGTGGTCAGCACGAGTGCCGCTGACGGAACGCGGGCAATATCGGATCGACCCCATGATCATCCGCACCGGCGACCCCTATGGCCTGTTCGAGTCGGTCGCTTCGGTCGGACACGGATCCGCCTTGACCGTCTATCCGGAGGTCCAGCCGCTACCTGGGTGGACGCTTCCTGCGGCGGCGATCGAAGGCGCATCCGCGCGTGCGCAGCATGGTCCGCACCTGACCCCGTTGGTGACCTCGGTGCGACCGTACACGCCGGGCGACGCCTTCAATCGCATCCATTGGCGTTCCAGCGCCCGCCACCAGGAGCTGCAGGTCAAGGAGTTCGATGTGGAACCATCTGCTGACCTGTGGCTCTACCTGGACCTGGACAGTGCGGTCCATGTCGGCAATGGCGACGCCAGCACCATCGAGACCGCCGTGAGTGCGGCCGCCGCCCTGGCGGCGCAAGCACTGGGTGACGCTCGCGGCGTGGGCATGGAGGCGAGCGGCTTGCGGCGCGTGGTCATCGCGACCGATCGTGGGGCGCGCCAGCAGCACCGCATCCTGAGCCTGCTGGCGGTGGCCCAGGCCGAAGGCGAAACACCACTGGCGGAGATGTTGCGCGAGGGTGCTGGGCGTATGCGCCGGGGCACCGTGGCGATGGTGCTGACCCCATCGCTGGACCCGGCCTGGGTGAGGCCGCTGGCGGCGTTGCGTGCCAACGGAGTAGCGCCCATCGCCTGCATCGTTGACCCAGAGCCGCCGCACGGTTCGACGCATGAACGGTCGAGCCGGGAGCTCCAGGCGATGCTGCTGCGATTGGCCGAGCACGACGTGCGCAGCCATGTGCTGCGGCCCGGGGTCCCACTGGGCGAGCAGCTGCTCAGCGCTCGCGCCGGTCCTACCATGGTGGCGCCATGAAGTCGTCGAGGTGGCTGCCGGGCCCACTGCGACGACCAGCCCCGCCGCGACGGCCGGAGCCGGGCTGGGTGAGTCTATCGCTGCTGCTTGGCCTGCTGGCACTGCTGGGCGTTTCGATCGTGGGCTCCCGACCGCTGTTGCTGGGCGGGACAGCGCCGTCGGCCGGTGGTGGACTGATGCTGATGACGCTGGTGGCGGGGTTCATCGGCTTCCTGCTGGCGAGCAGCCCCCTGGGACTGCTGCGTGCGCACGTCGTGGGGGCGGCCGTCGCGGCGTTCGTCCTGCTGATGACCACTGGGGCCCTGCTGTTGGGGGAGGGCTCCACACTACCGCTCACGACCAGCGAGATCTCGGCGCGAGTCTCGGCGGTCTGGTTGCACCTTGACACGGAGGTCGCAGCGTACCAGGCGGACCCCGCCGCCACGCCAACGACCGCGACCTACCTGCTGCTTGGAGCCATCTGCTGCAGCACCGCGCAATTCAGCGCCTTCAGCGTCTTTCGCTACCTGCGGGCCGGTCCCGCGGTGATGGCCATCGGTGCGGTGATCTTCCTGAACACCGCCCTCGGCGCGGCGACGCCAGAGTCCGCAGGGCTACCCATGGTGCCACTGTTGGCGGCATTCTCCGGACTTGCGATGCTGTTGTTGCTGCGACTGCAGTTCCTGGAGCAACGACGGCAGTGGGCGCGACGCTCCATCTCCGATACCGGCGAGGTGGGCCGGCTGTTCTTGCGCAGTGGCTCGTTGTTCGTGCTGATCGCGGTGCTAGCCGCCAGCTCCATGACTGCCTGGGCCACGCTCGATCGCCAGGAGGTCGACTTGGGTGACCTGCAAGAGCCGGTCGAGTCCATCGGAAAGCAGCTGTCTGATTGGCTGGTCTTCCTGGGTGTGGCTGTACCCGCGCCTCGCGCGGGTACGATCGACACTCGCTGGTCGGTCGGAGACCGCTGGCAGCAGCCGTCCGGCGTGGCCTTTCGAGCCGAGGTAGAAGGTCAGCTTCGCGGAAACTACTGGTGGGGTACGGCGCACGATTCGTTCGACGGCCAAGCGTGGGAGCGAACCGAGCTCGAGGGTTTGGACATCCCGGCCGGGGAACCCGCTGCCGGTCCAGGAGCTCGCGAGCGCGGGCGGGGACCTTCTGGCGACCACGACCCTGACCGTCGAGGGCGCGGGCGTCGTGCGTGGCACGCTCTTCCGGCCGGCGGAAGCCGGCGTGGTCTCTCGGAGGGTGCAGGCGGTCGTGGTCGATGAGGGTGGCGGTATCGGCGACCTGACCTTCGATGAGCCGTTGGCCCAGGGGGACTCCGTGGTGGTCGATTCGTGGGTCCGAGACTACAGCCTCGATGGCCGCAGTCTGACGGCGAACGAGCTGCGCGCGGCGGGCGCTGACTACCCCGGCTGGACCGACCGCTATCTGCAAGGTGCCAGGCAGGCGCTGTCGGGTGAGCGGGTCGCAGCCGAAGCGCGCCGCATCGAGAGGCGGTTCGACGACCCCTACGACCGCGCGCTGGAGGTCCAGCGCATCCTCCGTGAGATGGACTACACGACTGACATGCGGGGCGTGTGCAGGGCTGATGAGACCATTCCCGAGTGCGTCCTGCGCAGCGAGCGAGGCTTTTGCCAGCACTACGCCACGACCGGGGCCATGCTGCTTCGGGCCATGGGGATTCCCTCACAAATCGTCACCGGCTATCTTCCCGGTGACCGGGTCGACGGGGTCTGGGTGGTCGAGCAGGCCGCCTATCACAACTGGGTGGAGGCCTACTTCCCGGGCTACGGCTGGGTCCGCTTCGACCCTACGCCCCGCGACGAGTTCGGCCTCACGCCGACCGCGCTTCCGGACGGGCCGGCGCGAACACCGGAGCCGGAGCTGGTCACGCCGAGCTCGCAGCCTGACGACACGGAGACCTTCGCGCCGGAGGAGACTCTCGAACCGCTGCCGCCTGACGAGACGAGCCCTGGCTCAGCCGGTGGCGTGGGCGGTGCGCTGCTGGTGGGCGGATCGCTGGCCGTTCTCCTGGTGCTCGTTGGCGGCATCCTGTTCATCCGCTTCCGGCGACTCGGGGAAGTTGATGGCAGTGCGGCCTATCGAGGCATCGTCAGCCTTGCTACGCGACTGGGCCGGGGACCCCACCCGGCGCAGACGGAGCTTGAATATGCCGAGCAGTTGTCCGAGTCGCTCCCGGATGTCCGTGGTGACATCTACCTGGTGGCCGCGGCACGCGTGGAGACAGCCTATGGGCGGCGGCGAGTCGAGGGCGAGGGGCGTGGCGCCCTGCGACGGGCATACGGCCGCGTCAGGGTGGCCTTGCTGCGGCTGTCACTGCGGTGGCGCCGCCGGGCATGACCCCTCGCGTCAGAGTCGACCCCCGTGCGTCAGAGTCGGCCCAGGGCCGTGATGTGCTCGTCGAGGTTGTGCGCGCGTAGGCGAACGACGCCAGCGCTCAGGTCGAGCACGCTGACCGAGGCGAGGGCAAGTGGGAACGACCAGAAATGCTCGCTCCCGATGCCCAGCAAGTCCAGCATGAGGAGCCGCAGGATGCCGTCATGGGCCACGATGATCGCCCAGCCCGGGCTGGCGGCCCCGCTCTTGGACGTGTGAGCGTAGCCAAGCACTGGCTCCGCAGGCTCGCGGCTCGTGCCCGCAGCGGGCGTGACGGGATCGCGACCGATGATCATGCTGTGCGCTTTTCGGGCGCGCCGGAGCGCTTCCGGCACCGACTCACCCCCAGGGGCATGGTTGTGCACGGGGTCGTCACGCCAGGCTGCCAGCTCGTCCGGCCAACGTGCACGCACCTCCTCGTGCGTCAGCCCCTCCCATTCGCCCTGCGCCAGCTCGGTGAGTGCGTCGAGTGGACGCAGCGGGGCATCGCCCCCACGGGCCGCATGGATCGCCGCGGCCGTCTGGGCGGCTCGACGCAATGGCGAATGCCAGATGGCCAGGGGAGGACCATCAGGCAGCGGCAGTGACGGCGTCTGCGCAGGCGCGGCCAGACGCGCGCCCACGGCAGCGGCCTGTCGAAGCCCCGGCTCGGACAGGGCTGGGTCACCACGGCCCTGGAATCGACCCTCGGCGATCCATTCGGATTCGCCATGACGGACGAGCGCGAGGACCGTCGGCGGCGTCACGCGGGCAGATCGAGGCCGATGAGCCACACGTCGAGCATGCCGTCGTAGGAGCGGACCTGTTCGGCCACCACCGCGGGGACCGCTTCATCGAGGGCCAAGATCATGAACGCGATGGAGCGCTTGTCCGACCGGCCCAGGTGCATGTTGCTGATGTTGATATCCGCCTCGCCCATGGCTCCACCGACCAGCCCGATGGCCCCGGGCCGATCCTGGTGGCGCGAGACCAGCATGTTGGCGGCGGGCGCGAGATCGACCTCGTAGCCATCAAGGGCCACCAGTCGTGATTCACCCGAGGCCACCGTGCCGGCCACCGACCGCTCGCCCGAGAGGGTGAGCAGTGACGAGTAGCGTCCGGCATCAGGGCGCTTGTGCACGGACAAGGTGATGCCGCGTGCCTTGGCCAGTGCCGCCGCGTTGATGACGTTGACCCGCTCTTCGGTGTGCTGCTCGAGGATGCCACCGAGCGCGGCTGCGGCGAGTGGCGCCGAGTCGTGCTCGCTGAGCTCGCCGGCGACCTCGAGTGTCAGGCCGGAGAAGTCGCTCGCGAACTGCGCGTAGAACTGGCCCAGCGTGCGCGCCAGCGGCAAGTACGGCGCCAGGGCGTCGGCCGTCTCGGGTGTCAACATCGGCGCATTCACCGCATAGCGTGCGGATCGGCCGGCAAGCACATCGCGCACCTGCTCAGCGGCTTCGACCGCCACCCGCGTCTGGGCCTCCTCGGTGGAAGCGCCAAGGTGCGGCGTGAGGATGATATTGGGCGCGCTTCGAAGTGGGTTGTCCTCCGCCGGCGGCTCGCTGGAGTAGACATCTACCGCCGCAGCGGCGATGGTGCCCGCCTCGAGCGCACTCGCCAGGGCAGCCTCATCGACGACGCCGCCGCGGGCGACGTTGATGATGAAGGCATCCGGCTTCATGGAAGCCAGCTCGGCCGCCGAGATGAGGTTGGCCGTGTCCTTGGTCTTGGGCACGTGGACGGTGACCGCATCGGCGGTCCTGAGGATCTCCGCGACCGGCAGCAACGTGATGCCGTGGAGCTTGGCGGCTTCGGGGGTGACATAGGGATCGGAACCCACGACTTGCATGCCCAGGGCGCGGGCACGGTCGGCCACGGCCATGCCGATCTTGCCCAGGCCGATGACACCGAGCGTCTTGTCGACCAGCTCGTGGCCCATGAACGCGGAGCGGTTCCAGGCGCCAGCGTGCATGGAGGCGTCGGCAGCGGGGATGTGGCGAGCGAGCGCGAACAGCAACGCCAGGGTGTGCTCGGCGGCCGCGATGGTGTTGCCCGTAGGGGCGTTGACGACGGTGATGCCCGCGGCTGTCGCGGCCGGGATGTCGATGTTGTCGACACCGACCCCGGCACGGCCGATGACCACCAGCCGGGAGCCTGCCGCGATCGCTTCGGCGTCCACCTTGACGCCGCTGCGGACCAGCAGTGCGTCGTACTCGGGCAACGCTGCCAGGAACTCATCGCGCGGCAAGCCCACCCGAACATCGACTTCGTGCTCATCCTTGAGCACGGCGACGCCTTCCGGCGCCAGCTTCTCAGCCACCAGCACACGCATGTTCAGACCTCCCCCGCTGCCTTGCGGGCGGCGGCCTGACCGGCGCCACGTTCCATCGTCAACCCTACCGCGGCAGCCCCTTCTTCGATGGTTGCGAGAGCGTCGACGATGTCGTCAACGCTGACGTCGCCAAGGTGACCGATACGGAAGATCTTGCCCTTCATCTTGCCCTGCCCACCCGCGAGCACGAGACCTCGTCCATGCAGCTCCCCGTTGAAGGCGGACCAGTCCACGCCGTCCGGAACCAGGGCGGCGGTGACGGTGTCGGAAGCAAAAGCCTGGTCGGCGTACAGCTGGAAGCCCATGGCCGCGAGCCCGGCTCGTGCAGCCGCACCACAGGCAGCGTGACGCCGGTAGATGGCATCCCAGCCCTCGGCCTCGATCAGCTCCAGGGCCGCCTCGAGCTGGAAGATGATCCCGACCGCGGGTGTCCACGGCGTCTGGCCCTTGGCCAGGACCTCGCGATGCTTGGCCAGGTCGAAGTAGAAGCGCGGCATGGTGGCACTCTCCGCGGCGCTCCAGGCACGTGGCCCGGCCGCGACCATGGCCAGGCCCGGTGGGATCATCCAGGCCTTCTGCGCGCCGGTGACGACGACATCGAGGTCCCAGGCGTCCATCTGGAGCGGTACTGCCCCGACGGCGCTGACGCCGTCGACGAGGATGAGCGTGTCTGGCGCCTCCTCGCGGATGGTGGCGGCCAGCTCCGCCAGCGGGTTGGTCACGCCGGTCGAGGTCTCGTTGTATGTCACCAGCACGGCCTTGGGGCCCCCGCCATCGGCGGTCATGCCCTTGATGGCGTCGCGGACCGCGGCCGCATCGGCTGCCTGTCCCCATTCGAACTCCAGCATGCTCACCTGGGCCCCGTAGGCCTTGGCGATCTTGCCGAAGCGCTCACCGAAGTTGCCGATGCTGACGCCCAGCACCCGATCACCGGGGGAGAGGAAGCTGACGATGGCCGATTCCAGGCCGCCGGTACCGGACGAGGTCAGGATCATCACCTCGTTGCTGGTCCCGAAGGCGGGCCGCATACCCTCGCTGACGCGCAGCACCAGCTCTTGGAACTCAGGGCCACGATGGCCCACCATCTGGCGCGAACCGGCTTCTCGGACGGCGTCAGGCAACGGCGTTGGTCCGGGGATCCGGAGGTTCTGCGATGGCACGGAAGTCTCCTCGGTGGGCGAAGCATGGCGGGACGGCGGTATTTGGCTGGGGATCTAGATGGTAGCCGCCACCCGTGAGGGGCGCACTAGACTTGCGGCCATGGCTCCCGCACCGCGTGACCTCTTGGGCGCTGCCCGGCCTGAGACGCTGCCTGTCGTGGCCGAGATCGGTCACATGCCCCTCGCTGCCCGCATGCGCCCACTGACGCTGGCAGAGGTGGCGGGGCAGGAACAGCTCATCGGGGAGCGTGGCGCGCTGCGACGAATGCTCGCACACGGGCGTCTGGCCTCGATGGTGCTATGGGGGCCGCCCGGCGTGGGCAAGACCACCTTGGCGCGCCTGTTGGCGGAGGCGGTCGAGGCGCCCATGGAGGTGCTCTCGGCCACATCCAGCGGCGTCAAGGAGGTGCGCGCCGTGGTGGCCCAGGCACGCGGATGGGCCGAGCGCGGCGGTGGCTCGACCGTGCTCTTCATCGACGAGATCCATCGCTTCAACAAGGCCCAGCAAGACGCCCTGCTGCCACACGTGGAGGAGGGCGTGGTCACGCTCATCGGCGCCACCACGGAGAACCCCTACTTCGAGGTCAACTCGGCGCTGCTCTCACGGCTACGCGTGTTCAGGCTGGAGCTGCTCGAGGACGAGGACCTGGGTCGAGTGCTCGATCGGGCGCTTCGGGACGAGCGCGGCTACGCCGGCCGCGTCGAGCTGGCCGATGACGCGCGCGAGCACCTCATCTCCATCAGTGCCGGTGATGCCCGAGCCGTGCTGAACATCATCGAATTGGCTGCCGCCATGGCTGGCGCCGAGGATGCCGAGAGCACCGTGCCGGTGCGGCCGACGCTGGCTGACATCGAGACCGCCGCCCAGCAACGCGTGCTGGCCTACGACCGTGCCGGCGACGGCCATTTCGGCACGGTGTCAGCCTTCATCAAGGCCATCCGCGGCAACGACCCTGACGCGGCGCTGTACTGGTTGGCGACGATGGTGGCGGCCGGCGAGGACCCCAAGTTCATCGCGCGTCGGCTCATCATCTCCGCCAGTGAGGACGTGGGCAATGCCGATCCACGTGGATTGCAGATCGCCGTGGCAGCCGCCCAGGCGCTCGACTGGGTGGGGCTGCCGGAGGCGCAATACGCGCTCGCACAGGCGACGACCTACCTGGCCACCGCACCCAAATCGAACCGTTCGGGTCAGGCCTACTGGCAGGCCGTCGCGGACGTTCGGGAGCATGGCTCCTTGCCCGTGCCCAAGCACCTGCAGAATGCTTCGCATCGCCGTATGCGGCACCACGGCATCGGTGTCGGCTACAAGCTGCCGCACGACTATGAAGGTGGCGATGTCGAGCAGCAGTACCTGCCTGATGCCCTCGCCGAACGGTGCTACTACGAGCCCACGAGCGAGGGCTGGGAAGCTCGGATCAAGGAACGCATGGATGCACTCGCCCTGGCGAGAGGGCAGGGGAGCCGGAAGCGGCGGTAGCCGTTCTCAGCGACGCCACAGTCCCACGATGCTGCCATCGTCGCTGACCCTCACGCGGTTAGCGGTCACGCAGGGCGGATGCCAGCACGACCACGCGGGGCCAGCTAGGCCGATGAACGCTCTGAGAGTGATGGAGGCGCCGGCAGGACTCGAACCTGCGTAACCCGTCTTGCAAACGAGTGCCTGGACCGACTCGGCTACGGCGCCTTGGGATGGAGCGGCGGGGTCGGTTGCGAGCCGCCCTCGTCTTCATGGAATGAAGATGCATCTCTCGATGCTGCCGCCGCATTCGCTGTGCAAGGGTCTCGTACCGTGCAGCGCCAGACAAGCCCCTGCAGACACTCCCGTTGCACGGCTGCACCGGCGGACGTGGTGGAGCTTCCCTCGCATGAGCACCGCATGCGGCGCCGCCCCTGCCGGCGCCGCACTCTCCGCCGACGCCTGCTTCGTTCAGCGCGGCGAGGTCGGCGTCCAACTCTGTGTCGTGATCGGTCGTGGGGTCAAGGCAGCGGCGTGCTGCGCGCAGGTACCACCCGACGCATGGGGCCGTACTTGCGGAAGGCCACAAGAGTGCAGATAGGAGTGGCCATGGTCCACGTGGCCCGGGTTCATCGTGCCCTCCGACCCGGTAGTCGGAGAAGGTACACCGTGCCAGGTTCGTCTGTACCAGCCGCGACTCCGGGGCTGGCCTCGACCCGCAAGGAGAATGACCGGACCATGCGCCTCATCGCCGCTGCACTACTCGGCAGTACCCTCGCCATCACGTCCGTCGGCCTTGGCGCCCAGCCCGCTGAGGCAGGCTGGAACAACGGTGTGTTCAGTTTCGGCGGTCGGACCGCAGCCGTAACCCGCACCTTCCAAGACCCGTCTCCGGCGAGGACGCCGATCGTCCTCATGCTCCAGAAGAAGGCCGGCGGCCCCAACTGCCGCGCTCAGGTCACTGTCACCAGCGGCGGATACATCTTCCGGAGCCAGTGGATCTACAAGCACACACGCAACCAGACTCGCGCCTACGGCACCGTGATCAACTGGCCCAATCGGGTCAAGCGCACGACCGTCACGGTGAGGACCAACGGTCATTGCATCTTTGGTGTCGGCGCGAAGTAGACCTACAGGTGGGGAGAGAGCCAGATACTCCTGAGACCCGACCCGCGAGGGGCGGGTCTCTTCTCTTGGTCCCGTACCTCAAGCAGCGATCCCACCAGGCCATCGCGGTCAATAACCCCACGGTGCCAACGACCTGTTCGATGACCACGCACGGCAGGCCATCACAGACGGTCGGCGTCCAGCGCGTCCGTCACGACCAAGCGGGCAGGGACGCGTCCTCCATCCATGGACACGCTCGGCTCACTGGACACGAGGGAGTCCATCGGCCTGGACTGGCCGCCAGGTGCAGCTCGACTCGACCCGTGGCGCGGGTCATCGGACGGAGGGACGCTCGCATCTCTGCTGTTTCACCCACCGGGTGGGTGAAACGACGGACCATTGGTCGTCTCTCGGCTGTTTCGCCCGCGGATGGGCGAACACGACGACTCGGTGGGCCGCCGCGGTGCCGGGCTCCGCTGCTTCACCCATGGGCCGGGTCGCAGGTCAGGCCGTCGCGCCAGGGTGCGCTAGTGCCCACCCCGGGTCCCGGCGGCAAGGTCCATCATCAAGTCGGCACGCGGCAGAAGTCGGCACGCGGGGCCTCCTGAGGCCGTAGACTCTGAGGCCATACCCTTAAACGAATCGGGAGTGCAACGTGTTCTTCATCCTCGCATTGGTCGTCATCCCGCTGGTGGCGGGCTTCATCGCCAACTTCGTGGTTGGCAAGGGCAAGGGCTTCGAGAACTGGGAGCTCTTCGTGGCCGGCATCATCGGCTCGTTCGTCGGCGGCGCCATCGGCAACCTGGTCGGCGGTGAAGGCATCTTCGGCGGAGACGGCTTCGCCATCCACCCGACCGGACTCATCGGCTCCACGATCGGCGCCATCGTGGTGCTCGCGATCTGGGGTTGGCTGCGCTCGAGGGGCACACTGGCCAAGCCGCGCGGCCAGGGCTGACCGTCCGGGCTGACCGACCTACTGGCGAGGGGCTAGTACAGGCCCAATAGGTCCAGCGGGACGAAGAGCACCCACGCGAGCGCCAGTCCGACTACCAGGATGACCGAGACGATGCCGATCCGGCGCAGGTCCTCGCGCACCCACACATCTTCAGCCGACGCACGCGCCGTGAGGTCATCAGGTCGACTCTTGGCTCGCCGACGATCCTGTCGTGTCCGACGCGGTGGAGCCGCCAGGGCGGTGTCTCCGACCGGTAGTTGGTCGTACTGGGCCTCGATAGCCTCGCCGACGAGGTCGTTGCCCGTATCGCTTGCGCCCTCGGGGGTGGCATCGACAGCGGCTGACGAGGGGTCGACCGTCTGCTTGGTACGAGTGGGGCCCTGCCCACCTGGTCGGTGAGCGGAGCGGCTGGCGCGTGCCCGCTTGGCCACGTGATCTCCTCGGCGCATGGATGTGGGAACCGGTGAAAAGGATAGCACCGGCAGGTTCGACGGCGCCTGCGCTCTGTCGTTCAGGCATACCACGGCGCCTGCGCTCGCTGCTACGATCGAAGGATGGATGGATTGGCGGTCCTGTTGGCCATGGCGGCCCTGGTCGTCGCCGCTGTGGGGCTGGCGTTCGTGTCGCGCTCAGGGCGCGTTGGCGATCCCAGCACGGGTGTCGCCCGCGTCAAGGAACTCGAACGACGCCTGGCGCAGGTCAGCCAGCGATTGGAGGTGCTGGAGGCCGATGTCGATGCCCAGCGTGGCTCGCCGGGAGCAACTCCGATGGTGCGCGGCACGGCGCGCGGAGCCGCCGCGATCTCACGCATCGGCCTCGTGCGTTTCGACGCCTTCGCCGACGCCGGTGGTGCGCAGTCGTTCGCGTTGGCCCTGGTCGATGACGATGGCGATGGCATCGTCCTGAGCAGCTTGCATTCGCGCCCCACGACCCGCGTCTATGTCAAGGCCCTCCGACGAGGCGTGGCAGACGCACCACTGTCCGGTGAGGAAGAGCAGGCCCTCCGAGAGGCTGGCATCAGCATCTGAGATCGGGAACCATGCCCGGGTGAGGTGGCGGATCCGTGACACCAGAGCTGGCACGACCGGGGCCTAGTCTTCCGATCGATGACTGCCAGCGACATGATCCGTCCGCCACTCCGCCCCGGGCCGGTGAGTGACCTTCATCCATCAGGCCTGATCGCCATCGACGCCGTGCGTCAGTTGCTCGACGGGCTGGACCGGCGCCAGCGGCAGGCGGTCACGCACGCTGATGGCCCGCTGCTCGTGGTCGCGGGGCCTGGCACCGGGAAGACGGAGGTCATCACCCGGCGCGTGGCGTGGCTCATCGCCAGCAAGCGCGCTCGCCCATCGGAGATCCTGGCCCTGACCTTCACCGAACGGGCTGCGGAGGAGATGCAGGCGCGCATCGATCTGCTGGTCCCATATGGGCAAGCTGACACGGCCATCCACACCTTCCATGCCTTCGGTGACTGGCTGCTCCGTGAACACGGACACACCATCGGCCGGCCAGCCGACCCGCGTGTAGTGGGACGCTCTCAAGCCATCGTCCTGCTCCGAGACCATGTCTTCGAGCTGGGCCTTGAACGCTACCTGCCGCTGGGCGATCCCACCCGCTTCGTGGCTGGGCTCGTGGACCTGTTCGGGCACGCCAAGGAGGAGGGTATCAGCGCCCAGGACCTGGCTGCATACGCCCGAGAGCTCGAAGCGGGCGCTCGCGCGGCGCTGGACACCACGCCGGATGAGACAGCACAGGAAGCGCTGGCGGGTCTGCTCGACGAGGCCTCAGCGGGCGCGGAGCTGGCCCGCGCCTTCGAGGCTTACCAACGCCTGTTGATCGATCGCTCGCTCATCGATCACGGCGACCAGGTGGCGGAGGCGGTCCGCCTTCTCGAAGAACGGCCGGCCGTGCGCTCCATCCTGCGGCGGAGGTTCCGCTACATCGTGGTGGATGAGGCACAGGACGCCAACCCGCAGCAACACCGGCTGGTCCGCCAACTGGCGGGCGCGGCGGGCAACGTCATGTTCGTCGGGGATGACGACCAGGCCATCTATTCCTTCCGCGGCGCCGTGGGGCAGGGCCTGGCGGAGCTTGACCGCATGTATCTCGGCGTCCAGGACGTCGTGTTGCGTCGGAACTATCGTTCACGCAAGCCCATCCTTGAAACGGCGCGCCGACTCATCCGGCACAACGACCCCGATCGTCTGGAGATCCAGCGCGGGCTGGACAAGTCGCTCACAGCCGTGCGTCGTTCTCGCCGTCCGGCCTCGGTGACGCACCAGGCGTACGCGACCGCGGCCGATGAAGCTGACGCCGTGGCCGCTGACATCCAGCGCCGACTGGGCCGCCGCACGTCCCCGCGCTCCATCGCGGTGCTCGTGCGCACCAACGCTGACGCTGCACCCGTGCTCGCCAGCCTGGATGTGCTGGGCATCGCGCGTCGATTCTCGGGTGCCTCTGGCCTGCTGGGACATCGAGAAGTCCGCGACGTGTTCAGCCTGATGCGAGTCATCCACGCCCCGGCGTCGTCGGAAGACATGTATGCGGTCATGACGGCTGAGCCGTATGGGCTCGGTGGCCAGGACCTGACTCGGATCTGTGAGCTCGCCAGCCGTCGTCGACGGAGCTTGTGGGACGTCGCCACGGAGCTGCTGGAGCAGCCAGGGCTCTTGCGTCTGGCGCCGGCGACCCGGACCGTGTTGGGGCGGCTGGTGAAGGACCTGCAGCAGTCGATCGAGGCGGCGCACCAGCGTCCGGCGCCGGTCGTCCTCTACGACCACCTCGGGCGTAGCGGCTGGCTCAAGCGTCTCGTGAGCACGGCTGAGCAGGGTGACGATGCCCCACTCCGCCGCATCGCTCGCCTCTTCGAGATCGTGAAGGAGCAGGCCGATCTCGTGGACGATCCGCGCATGGCCGCAGTGGTGCCCGCGCTGCGCGCACTCATCGATGCGGGCCATGATCCGGTCACCCCCGAAAGCGACGACCTCGCCGATGCCGTCTCGGTCCTGACCGTGCACCAGGCCAAAGGCCTGGAGTTCCCGGTGGTCTACGTGGTCGGGCTGGCCGAGGGCCGCTTCCCGATACGAGCACGGCGCGACCTGCTGTCACTGCCCGCAGCACTCACCGGACGATGCGAGGAAGATCTGCCCGTAGCCCACCAGGCTGAAGAACGGCGTCTCTTCTATGTCGCCATGACGCGTGCCCGCGATGAACTCATCCTCAGCCACGCCGCGGCCGGTCGGGTGGGCGGTCGACACCGCAGGCCGTCCACCTTCCTGGCTGAAGCCCTGGGCCGTGAGGTCGATGACGCCACCGGAGAAACTGCCAAGCTCACCCTGGAGCCGCCCCGGGAGACGGTCGTCGCGAGCGGCTCCCAGGTTCAGTGTGGAGGGGCAGGCGCGGAGCCGCTCACGCTCAGCTACACCCAGATCGATGACTACCTCGCGTGCCCGCTCAAGTACCGTTTGCGGCACCAGGTTCGTGTCCCCACCGCTCCGCACCATGCGCTCGTCTTCGGGAACGCGCTCCACCAGGCCGCCGCCGTGGCCAACGGCCAACGGCTGCGAGGCGAGCAAGTGGACGCCGCACGACTCGAGGAGACGTTGGAGGCGCACTGGCAGAGCGAGGGCTTCCTGTCACAGGCACATGAGGCTGCACGAATGAAGGCGGGGCGGGCGGCGCTGGCCCGCTTCGCCGATCGCAGCTCGGGGAGCGACGATGAGATCGTGGCAGTCGAGCAGCCGTTCTCGGTGCTGATCGGGGATGACCGTGTTCGTGGGCGCTACGACGCCGTGCGGCGCACCGCCCAGGGCATCATCATCACCGACTACAAGTCGGGTGACATGCGAGATCCGGAGAGAGCTCGCCAACGCGCACGCAGCTCACTGCAGCTCCAGCTCTATGCGCTCGCGTGGGAGGCTGAGCACGGTGAACAGCCGGCGGCCGTCGAGTTGCACTTCCTGGAGGGTGATGTCATCGGGCAGGTGACTCCCACCACGCGCCAGCTCGAGGGAGCACGAAAACGAGTCGCCCAGGCCGCAACAGGGATCCGGTCAGCCGCATTCGAGGCGACTCCTGGCTTCCCTGCCTGCGACTGGTGCCCCTATCGTCGGATCTGCCCAGTCGCCACATGAGTCACGGGTCTACACTCCGGCCGGTGTCTGCTCGCGAACGCACGGTCACGCTCATCCTCGTCAGCGCCGCGATCGTGGCCTGGTTCGTGGTCGCCATCGTCTTCACCATGGTCTCGCCGGAGCGGGACGCCGGGGCTCAACTGTTCGGTGCGCTCGCGCTTGGCGCTGCCGTGGGGCTCACGATCTGGCCGCTGCTGTGGTCGGGGAGCCGGAGCTCGCCCGGTGCCCTTCTGACCTCGGCGCGCCGCAGCGGCCTCGTCGGGTTGCTGGTCAGCATCTTGGTGGTGCTGCGCGCCATCGATGTCGTCACGCTGCCGGTGCTGCTCTTCCTCATCGTGGGCGGCGTCCTCGTCGAGGTCGCCTTCAGCGTGCGACGCTGATGCGTCGGCAAGCGCCTGGACCCGGCGACTCCATGAGCGGCCCAGCGGCGATGGAACCGCGTGCCGAGCGGTTGGCGCGCTACTACGATCTTGACTTCCGCGATGTCGGGTACGACGCGGAGCTGTACCTGCGATTGGCCCAGGAAGCCGGAGGCCCTGTCCTGGAGTTGGGAGTCGGTAGCGGACGGTTGGCCATCCCATTGGCGCTCGCCGGCCATGACGTGGTCGGCATCGATCTCGACAGGTCGATGCTTCAGCGTGCCCGTCGAGCCTGGGAGCGGCTGGGGCCCGGGCCGGCACGCGATCGGATGCAACTCCACGAGGCCGATTTTCACGCCTTTCGCACGGAGCGACGTTTCGGACTCGCGCTGATCGCGGTCAATACGTTCCTGCTGGCTGAGGATGACGATGCACGCCGCTCGATCCTGGTCACGATGCGAGAAAGCCTCCGCGATGATGGCATCGCGGCCGTCGAGGTCGGCACGCCTGGCGCTGCCGAGCTGGCGCGATACGACAGGCGCTTGCAGCATGAGTGGCTGCGCCACGATCCCGAAACGGGCGACCAGGTCAGCAAGACCATCAGCGCCGACCACGATCCTGACTCGAACAGCCTCCGGTTGACGCAGTTGTATGAGTGGACGGCGGCCGATGGTGGGCCGGTCTCGCGGGTCACTCAGACCGATCTGCTCCATCTGGTCAGCGCGCCGCAGCTTCGCCGGCTGGCGAAGGAAGTAGGATTCGGACGCGTGGAACTGTGGGGGGACCATCTGTCCATCCCATACGGTGCCGGAAGTCACCGCGCCATCCTCGTCGCGCGATTGGTATAGTCCGGCGGTGGCTACCGAAGACCAGATCCGCCTGCTCCTAGTCGAGGATGTCCCGCAGGTGTCGCAGTACGTGCGAAACCTCCTCCAACATCAGAAGCAGGTGCGGCTCCTTGATACCGTCACTGACGGGCGTATGGTGATGGACCAGATCCGTGAGTTGCGCCCTGACGCATTGATGGTGGACGCGCTCCTGCAAGGCAAGGTGAACGGCCTGGAGGTCGCAGAGCAGGTCCGCCAGGCAGGCCTGCGCATCCCCATCATCATCGTGACCGTCCCGCAGAAGCCGGTGAAAGCCGGGGAAGGCATGGGCATCACCGAGGTGCTCTCGATGCCCTTCTCGGGCTACGAGCTGATGAACGCCCTCAATCATTCCAACGCGCGCTACCGTGCCAGCGCCCCCAACACCATGTCACGCTCCTACGTCGTCTACTCCGGCAAGGGCGGCGTGGGTCGCACCACCATCGCCTACAACCTCGCCGTGTCGTTCGGGCAGATGCCCGGCGTCCGCGTCGTGCTCATCGATGGTGACCTCCAGTTCAGTGACCTGCGTGGATTGCTGCGGGTGCCGGACACAGCCCCCTCGATCCTGCAACTCCCGACCGATCGGATCGCTGAGAGTGACCTCGCCTCGGTGCTTTGGAGAGACCCGTCAGGGATCGACCTGCTGCTGGCGCCGCCCCGAGTCGAGCAGGCGGAGATGATCACCCCACGCGACGTGGATAAGGTGATCTCCCTGCTGCGCCGCATCTACAACGTCATCATCATCGACTCGCCGCCGGCGATCACCGACATCACGCTGGCCTACCTCGATGATGCCGACAGCATCGTCAGCGTCGTCACCCCGGACCGCGGCTCGGTCCGGGCCGCCCGCCTCGCCGGCCAGTCATTCATCGCTGCGGGAATGCCGCCCCAGAAGATGATGCTGGTCATGAACCGCGCTGGAAGCCCGGGCATCAAGCCAGAGCAGATGGGCACGGAGCTGGGGCGCTTGCCGGATGTCGCCATCCCCGATGACCAGCAACTTGTCAAGGCCACCGGTGCGGAGGGCGTGCCCTTCGTGTTGGCGCAGCCAAAGGCAAGAGCGAGCCAGCAGATCGCGGCCATCGTGCAGCAGCTCACTGCGCCACCTGGCGCGGCCACCCCCGCGCCCGCCCTGGCCCGGTCGTCCGACTGACGCCGATGGGTGACTCGCGACCCATCGGCTTCTTCGACTCGGGGGTAGGCGGCCTGACCGTCCTGCGCGAGGTGATCCGGCGGTTGCCTGCCGAGGACACGCTCTACCTCGGCGACAATGAACGTACGCCGTATGGCCCGCGGCCCGACGATGAGGTCGTGCGCTTCAGCATCGAATGCCTCGATGAGCTGGCTCGTCGAGACGTGAAGGCCATCGTGGTGGCCTGCAACACGTCCACCGCGGTCGCACTGCCGGTGCTGCGACGCCGCTACGCACTGCCCATCCTGGGAGTGGTGCGCCCGGGGGCGACCGCAGCAGCGTTGGCCACCCGGACGCGATCGGTGGGTGTCATCGCCACGGCCGCGACGGTGCGCTCGCACGCCTACTTCGAGGCCATCGGAGAGGAGGATCCCTTCGTCCAGGTGTACGAGCACGCCACTCCGGAGCTGGTGCCGCTGGTGGAGGCTGGCGAGCTCAGGGGGCCCGGCGTCGACGCCGCCCTCCATCGCTCGCTCGCTCCGCTCCTCGGGCCGCACCTCGACGGTGTCCACCCGGCCTTCGATGAGGGGCCGGGGTTCGTCTTCCCGATGCGGCCAGAAGCCCGCATCGACACGCTCCTGCTGGGCTGCACCCATTACCCACTGCTGGGCGCCTCCATCCGGGCCCTCGTGGGGGAGGGCACCGCGGTCATCGACTCGGCATCGGCCACCGCCAGCGCACTCGCCAGCCTGATCGAGGTGCACGACCTGGGCGCAGTCGGCGCTGGACCCGGCCGACATCTGCTGCTGACGACCGGCGATGTACGCACCTTCGCCCGCACCGCTGCGCGGTTGTTCGGGGATGATCTGGGCACCATCGAAGGCGTCGTCCTCCAGGCGGCCGCTTCCGCATCCGGAGCGGCAGCTGCATCGACGGCTCGAGTGGGGTCGCGCGTCTGATGGTGATCACGGCTGCGGCGCGGCTGCGCTCGAGCCGGGCATTGCGCCTCGGCGTGGCACTGGGACTGGGGGTGACCGCCCGAGCCATCGCCAGCCGAGCGGTCGCCAACGTGCCTCGCGGTCTGGTCGATTGGGAACGGGCACAGCGCATCGCCAACAGCCGCCTGCAGCGGACGCCTGGGCGGCTGACCCCCGGGCAGTTGCGTGCCGCCTCGCTGGCCTACGCTCGCCACATGGACCGCGTGGTACCCCTGCTCGAAGCGCGTCTCCACGCACCACTGCCCGGCGTGGTCGAGCGACATGCAGTCGTCAGCCGGAGTGAATGGGCGGCAGCCAACATGGACACCTTCAAGGCCCTCATCGCGCACCTGGAGCCCCGCCTCAGCGGTGGCGTCGGCGACGGGAACGTTGGCACCGGCGTGGCGGCGGCCACCAGCCGGCTCGTGACCACCAGCCAGATCGGGTTCCTGCTCGGATACCTGGGTACACGCGTGCTCGGGCAGTACGACGTGGCGCTTCTGTCCGCGGAGCAGGCGCCAGGGCGACTGCTGTATGTCGAGGAGAACATCCGCACCACCGCGCGCACGCTCAAGGTGCCCATCGAACAGTTCCGGCTCTGGGTCGCCCTGCATGAGACCACGCACGCCTTCGAGCTGGAGGCGCATCCCTGGCTGCGTCCGTATCTCCGCAGCCGTCTGGAGCGACAGGTCATGCTCTTCGTACGGGAGAGCCAGCAGTTGCAGCGAGGTGGCCTGCTGCGACTGGCCCGACGCGCCCGGAAGGCGGCCGCTGCGAGATCGGTGCATGGATTCCTGGGCCCGGAGCAGCAGGCCCTCTTCCGCGAGACGCAACTGGTGATGAGCCTGATGGAGGGCTTCAGCGACTGGGTCATGGACGGGGTGGGCAGCGAGGTGCTACCAGACGTGGCTGGCATCCGCGCTCGGTTCGAGGCCAAGCGAGGTGAGCGCCGCAGCGCCATCGACCGACTGATGGCACGCCTGACGGGCATGGACCTCAAGCTCCAGCAGTACCGACGCGGCGAACGCTTCGTCTCGGGCGTCTATGGCGTCGGCGGGGACGCCGCCATCATGCACCTGTGGGACGGACCCATGACACTGCCGACCGAGCAGGAGATGGACGGATCCGGCCGCGTGGGTCCGGCGCGTGACGCCGGAGGCACTCGAGGCCAGGGGAGCCCCATGACCAAAGCCACTCGCAGGGGGCGTGAGCCGGCCGCCATCGCGCTGACACCGATCCTGTCGGCGCGCTACCGGGTGGAAGATCTGGCGCGTATCCGGGAGGCCGCACCGCACGCTCGACTGGTCAACGTCTCGCTCGAGGGACTCTCCGACAGCTCACTCGACGATGTCGAGGTGCTGCTCCGTGGTCCCATCCCCACCGCCGGCTTCGATCGCCTCCTGGGGCGCTGCCCCGAGCTTCGCTGGGTGCACTCGGCCACCGCTGGCGTGGAGCGGGTGCTGACTGGCGACGCCGCCGAACGGGGTCTCATCATCACCAACGCCCGAGGCGTGTTCAGCGAGCCCATCGCCGAGTACACGATGATGATGATCCTCTCCATCGTGCGCCGACTGCCTGAGCTCTTCGAGCTGCAACGTGAGCGCACCTGGCAGCCGTTGCCGGCGCGTGAGCTTCGGCAGGTCACCATCGGCATCGTCGGCCTCGGCTCCATCGGTCGCAGCGTGGCACGCCTGGCACTGGCCTTCGGTGCCCGGGTCATCGGGACCCGCAAGGAGCCCAGCGTGCGCAAGGACTTCGCCGAGCCGATGCCCGAGGGCCTGGACCGGATCCTCGGCCACGATGCGTTGCCGGAGCTCCTCGCCGAGTCTGACTTCGTGGTGCTGGCGGTACCGCTCACCGCGCAGACCGACAAGCTCATGGATAGCGCCCGCCTGGCACAGATGAAGCCCGGAGCGTGGCTCATCAACGTGGCGCGCGGACAGCTCGTCGACCAGCGTGCCCTGCTGCGTGCGCTGCGCAGTGGCCCGCTCGAGGGCGCCGTGCTCGACACCATCTGGGAGGAGCCGCTGCCGAGCAGCTCGCCGCTCTGGCACGTGCCCGGGCTCATCATCACACCACACACGTCGTGGTCGAGTGGCCGCGTGCTCGATCGCAGCATCGAGCTGTTCTGTGACAACCTCGTGCGCTACCGGGACGGCCGCGAGATGCTCAATCTCGTGGATCCGGCAGCAGGGTATTAGCACATGCAGATCGCCATCGTCGGCCTGGCACGCTCGGGCAAGACGACCGTCTTCAATTCCCTCACCCGGGGTGATGCCGCCACCGGCGGGTTCGGTGGCCTCACCGTGAACACCGGCGTGGTCAAGGTGCCCGACGAACGCCTGACGAGGCTCACGCAGCTGTTCAAGCCGAGAAAGGAGGTCCCGGCCGACGTGACCTACGTCGACCTGCCGGCCGCCGCCACCGCTGCAGAGGGAGAGCCTCACGCGGACATCCCCGCCGATCAGCTGGCTCGGCTCCGCAACGCTGACGCGCTGCTGCATGTCGTGCGTGCCTTCGCCAACGATGCGGTCGCCCATCCGCTCCTGCGCGTCGACCCGGCCCGCGATGTGGAGCAGCTGGAGCTGGAGTTCACGCTGGCCGACCTGAGCGTGGTCGAGAAGCGGCTCGAGAAGCTGGCGGGATCGGGTCGCCATGGGACCGCGGCTGAGAAGGAGGCCAACGAACGCGAACAGGCTGTCCTGGAGAGGATCCTGCCGGCCCTGACAGCGGGTCGCCCGATCCGTGACGTTAGCCTTGCCGACGATGAGGCCCTGCGCATCCGCGGCTTCCGCTTCCTGACCGAGAAGCCAGTGCTGGTGCTGCTCAACGTGGGTGAACCCGACCTCGACCGTGCGGAGGCCATGGCCGCCGAGCTGGCGGCCACCATCGAGCACGCCCAGACGGAGGTGGTGCAGCTCTCGGCACGCATCGAGATGGAGATCGGCGAGCTTGACGAGGAGGAGGCCCTGGTCTTCCGTGACGACCTGGGCCTGGAAGGCTCCAGCCTGGAGCGCGTGATCCGTGCCAGCTACACGCTACTGGGCTTGATCAGCTTCTTCACCGCTGGCGAGGATGAGACGCGTGCCTGGACGGTCTCTCGGGGAGCCACCGCCGTGGACGCCGCCGGTACCATCCACACCGACCTTGCGCGCGGGTTCATCCGGGCTGAGGTGATCGGTTGGGAGGAGCTGCTGGCCCTGGGTTCCATGGCCGAGGCCAAACGCCAGGGCAAGCTCCGATCAGAGGGCAAGGCCTACCTCGTGCGGGACGGTGACGTCATCGAGGTGCTCTTCAACGTCTAGCGGCCGCGACGATGCCGCTCAGTCGTCGTCGAAGCGGTCTTCCCGAACGCGCGTGCCATCGGAGAGGCCCCAGGCGGCATCATCAGGCTCGACATCAACGAGCAGTGTCCGGAAGTCGCTGCTGCCACTTCCGACCCGGCCCATCTGTTCGAGCTCGGCGACGAAGGTGCGGTCCTCTTCGACAGACACATTGACCGCGACTCGCAGCTGCGTGTCATCGATGACCACGAACCCGGAACGCTCGGCAAGGTCAGCCGCCACGGCCTCGATCAGCGAGTCATGGCGGTAGCTGTCGATGACCCGCTGGCGCGCCTCGAGAACCAGTTCCAGGAACTCATTCTCATCGTACTCGGTGTCATGGGCCAGGAGAACGTCGGCGAACAGGTCGCTGTCGCTCTCGTGGAGTTCGTAGAAGTAGGAGATGGGTGCATCCCCGTCGCGCGTCGTCACGGGTCCGAGTATAGGCTTCTCAGGTCGCGCACCCCGTCCGCGCACCCGTCGCCGCGACGGGCTGGGGACGAACGGGCTGGAGGCGAACGGGCCGGGGGCGAACGGGAAGCGAGGCTGGATGAAGTCACCTGACGTCGTGGTGGTCGGAGCCGCCACGCGTGACCTGAGCGAGCAGGACCCGCGAGGTTGGATGCTCGGTGGTGGTGTCACCTTCGGCGCGTTGGCCTTGGCACGCCTGGGGCTGCGCACCGGAATCGTGCTCGGTCTGGACGGGGAAGCGGCGGGCGCCACCGAACTCGAACTGATCAGGGATGCTGGCGTGGAGATCGTCACTGTCCCGCTGCGGCGCGGTCCGATCTTCACCAACGTGGAGACGTTGGCCGGACGCATCCAGACATGCGGCTCCCTCAGCGATCCGGTCCCGGCCCAGGCGCTGCCGCCGTCCTGGCGTAGTGCTCCGGCCTGGGTCTTCGCGCCGATCGCCTCCGAGCTCCCCGATGCGTGGGTGGCCGTTCCCGCACCGGGCGCGTGTGTCGCGTTCGCCTGGCAAGGCATCCTGCGCCGACTGACCCCGGGCGAACGAGTCCTGCCTCGAGCGCCAGGACCGTCGCCATTCCTGGCCCGGGCCGATATCCTCGCCGCCAGCCGGCACGACGTCCCCGGTGATCTGGCGCTGCGGGCTATCGGCTCCTGGTTGGGCCCGACATGCGACATGCTGCTCACGGCAGGGCTGCTGGGTGGCATGCTGATCCACTTCGAAGCGGGCCGACCCGTGCGCATCAGGGCCTACGGAAGCATCCCTTCTCGAACCGAGGTCGATCCGACCGGTGCTGGCGACACGATGCTCGCCGGACTCGTGGCAGCACGGCTCGCGGGTGGCCCGGAAGCCAGGGCTGGGGGACGTGACGTCCGACTTGGTGCGGCTGCCGCCAGCCTGCTGGTGGAGGGCCCGGGCATGAACTCCGTGCCCACCCTGTCGCAGATACGTGAACGGATCGACAGCTCGCGCTGAGCAGACGTGATGAGGCCGCCCGGCTTCACAGCGCGAGCGGCCTCTGCGAGCTGCGGAGGTTACTGGCCGACGAAGTCGGCGGCGTTGCTGGCGTCCACCAGCAGGGTCCCGGTGTCGAGCACCGGGTCGACGGTCTCACCGTTGATGAGCTTGATCAAGGACTCCACGCTGAGCCAGCCCATGTTGTACGGGTTCTGCGCGATGGTGGCTTCCATGTCGCCGGCGAGGATCGCCTCGGCGGCATTGGGGTTGGCGTCGAAGCCGACCACCGTGACCTGATCGAGCAGATCCTGGAGACGCAGTGCCTCGACCGCGCCGAGGGCCATGTTGTCATTGCTGGCGAACAGGCCGGCCAGGTCAGGGTTCTGGGTGAGGATGTCCTCGGTCACGGCCTGAGCCTTGGGGGTGTCCCAATCAGCCGGCAACTCGGCGACGAGGTCAAGGCCGCAGTCGGTCAGGGCATTGTGCGCACCGTCGGCCCGCAACTGGCCGGTGGTGGTGCTGATGATGCCCTGGAGGATAGCGACCTTGGCGCCTGGCGCCAGGTTGTCGCAGAGGTACTGCCCGGCGAGTGCCGCGCCGACCTCGTTGTTGGTGCCGATGAAGGTGACGCCCTCATTGCTGCCATTGGAGTCGACGAACACCACTGGAACGCCCGCCTCCATCGCTGCATCGACCGAGGGCGCGAGCGCTTCGGGATCGGTCGGCGCGAGGGCGATGCCGCCGGCACCCTGTGTGACGGCGTCTTCCATCTGCGCGATCTGTGCGGTCACGTCCGACTCGGTCGGTGGTGCCAGCACGGTGACGTTGACGCCGTAGGCCACGCCGGCCTCTTCGGCACCCTTCTGCACCGCTGCCCAGAAGGGGTTGCCAGCCCCCGGGCCCTTCATGTTGACGAAGAGCTTGGCATCCGCGGCCGCCCCCGGATCCATGCTGGCATCCGCGGCCGCCCCCGGATCCATGCTGGCATCCTGCGCGACCGTAGGCACCGCGGCGAGCGCAAGCACTCCTGCGGCCACCAGGGCGGTGATTCTCGTTGTCTTCACGGTTCCTCCTACTCAGTGGTCTGACCTGGGGCGAACCGACGCCGCGGTCGCTCCGGCTCAAGTGATCGCTGGCTCAAGCTACGCCTGGATGCCACCTCCTTCCTGGTCGAGTATCGCAGACGGATGTGAGGGTCGAGTGACCTAGGCCGAGGCAGCGATACGACGCCGGAAGACGTCGAACGCGACGACCGTGATGATGACGACGCCGATGGCGACCTGCTGCCAGAAGGATGGCACGGCGTTGAGGTTGAGCAGGTTGCGCAGCATCCCGATGACGAGGACCCCGGCAAAGACTCCCAGCACGGTGCCGCGGCCGCCGAAGAAGCTGGCACCGCCGATGATCACCGCGGCGATGGCGTAGAGCTCATCGCCGGTCCCCGCGGCAGGGAAGCCTGAGTTGGTGCGTCCCGCGAGGAGCAGCCCGGCAAAGCCGGCCATGAGGCCGCATAGCGCGTAGGCCAGCACGAGCGTACGGTCCACGCGGACGCCGCTGACGCGCGCCGCCTCGGGATTGCCGCCGATGGCGAAGATGTGCCGTCCTGCGCGCCCATGCTGCAAGAAGAGCCACACCGCGCCATAGGTCACGATGATCACGATCAGGCTCATGGGGATCTGCGTGCCCGGGACGTTGTCGGCGCCGAGGAAGCGCACTTCATCGGGCAAGCCACTGATGGGGACGCCGCCGGATATCAGGTTGGTAGCGCCACGGGCGATGAACAGCATGCCCAGCGTCATGATGAACGGATGCGGCATGTGGAGCTTGGTCAGGCCCAGTCCGTTGATAGCGCCGACACCGAGGCCCACCAGGAACGGCGCGATGAACACGATGGGCCAGGCCTGGCCGGCGTCGGCGAGCACCGCCGCTGACATCGCTGCCAGGGCCATCACCGATCCGACGGAGAGGTCGATGCCGGCGGTCACGATGACGATGAACTGGCCCAGCGCAAGCAGCGCGTAGAAACTGTTCTGTCGGAAGATGTTGGTGAGGTTGCGCTCGGTCAGGAAGTAGTCGGGCTGCGAGACGTACGAGAGGACCGCCATCAGCAGCACCAGGAAGAGCACGCCCCAGCGATCGATGACCGCCATCGCGCTCACCAGCCGGCGAGGCTCATCCTGCACGTCGTCCAGTTCCGCGGCCGCGACCGGACCCATGATGTCCGACATCGGGCCGTCGCTAGTTCCGGTCCAGGCCGGCAGGAACGCCGACGCCAGCGCGGTTGCCCATGATCCAGCCGATGACGTCGTTGCGGTCGATCTGCTCCAGCGGGGCCTCTTCGAAGTTACGCCCGTGGAAGAGCGCCATGACACGGTCGCAGACGTAGAAGATGTCATCCATGCGATGGCTGATGAGGATCACGCTGATGCCCTTGTCACGCAGGTCCCGGATCATGTCCAGCACCTTGGCGACCTCCTTGACCGCCAGCGCCGCCGTCGGCTCATCCATGATCACGACCTTGGCATCGAAGGCCGTGGCGCGGGCGACCGCGACCGCCTGGCGCTGACCGCCGGAGAGGTCCTCGACACGTTGTCCCACGCTCTTGACGTGGATGCGCAGGTTGTCGAGGTGTTCCATGGCCTTGACCTGGTTGGCCTTGTGGTCCACCAGGCGGAAGGGCCCCCAGCCCATGGTCTGCTCCCGGCCCAGGAAGATGTTCTCGTCGATACGCATGTTGCCCGCCAGGGCCAGATCCTGGTAGACCATCTCGATGCCCAGCCGGCGGGCGTCACCGGGGTTGGCAAAGCGCACCGGCCTGCCCTCGATCAGCAGCTCACCGCTGCTTTGGGGATGCACGCCGGATAGGATCTTCATCAGCGTGGACTTCCCGGCGCCGTTGTCCCCCACGATGCCCAGGACCTCATGTGGGAACAAGCGCAGATCGACGTCCTTCAAGGCCACGACGTGGCCGAAGTGCTTGGACATCTTGCGGGCTTCGATGATGGGCGTACGCGATGCAGCCTCATCCACCGCGACGGCCGCCGCGGCAGCGCCTTCCGTACCCCGCATCAGGAGGCGATCTCCGAGAGCTGCACGGGCCGATGCTCAGCCGCTGAGATGGTCAGGGCCTGCGCGATCCGTAGAGCTTCCACACCATCGCGGGCGATGCAGGGGCTGGGCCGGATGCCACGGGCGACCTCCACGAAGGCGCTCATCTCGTCACGGTAGGCATCATCCCAGCGATCGAGGAAGATATGCCAGGGTGGGCCAGCAGGGGGCGGGACCCCGGGCTCCAGCGAACGCAGTGGCATCCGCGGCCCCAGTCCGACGCTGACGCTGTCACGCGAGCCGAAGATCTCGGCTCGAACGTCGTGGCCACGCGGGTCCTGGCGTGCCCAGTTGAGCGTGGCCAAGGTGCCATCCGCGAGCCGCATGGTGGCCACGGCGTTGGCATAGTCGTGGTGCTTCTCATAGAGTGGGAAGCCACGAGCCGAGCCCAGGCAATAGACCTCCTCGACCTCCGACCCGGTCAGGAAGCGGACGATGTCGAGGTCATGGATGGAGAGGTCGCTGAACATGCCGCCCGACGAGGCGATGAACTCCTCCGAGGCCGGTTCCGGATCGTGGCTGCGCAGCGATAGCATGTGGATCGAACCCAGCTCGCCCTCCACGATAAGGCGGCGCGCTTCGACGTAGGCAGGGTCGAAGCGCCGCTGGAACCCGAGCTGGAAGGGCGCGTCGACGGCGTCGATGTCCTCCCGCAGCGCGATGGACTCGGCCAGGCTCGAGGCCAGCGGCTTCTCGCAAAACGTCGGTAGCCCGCGACCCAAGGCCACCCGGATCAGCTCCGGGTGATCGTCGGTGGACGCGGTGATGACGACCGCATCAGCCCGGTCGAGTGCCTCTTCCTGGGAGGCGGTCGCGTCGATCCCGAGCTCGTGGGCGGCGGTGGCAGCACGCTCAGCCACGATATCGGTGATGGTGAGCCGCTCGACGGCGGGATCGTTCTGCAGCGTACGGGCGTGCAACGGTCCGATCCGTCCCGCGCCGAAGATGGCGATCCTCACGCGATGCACCTCCAGAGTGTCACTTCCTCTACGGGACACACCGCGAACGCCCTTGCCTCCGCCGCGCGTCAGGGACAAGAGCATACGTGGTGGCGGCGGTCCCGTGCATCACCGAGTCGGTCGCCACCCGCACACCGGTGTTACGGCCGAGCGCCGCCCGGGGGCGGCCCGGTGGAGGCGCGGACGACCAGCTCGACGGGAAGCCGCTGTGTCACTCCTGGGGCGCCGTCGATGGCACCCGCGTCCGCCTCGCGGCCCTCATCGATGCGCCGGAACAGACTCGTCACCGCCCAGCGTGCCATGGCCGCGGTCGCTTGGCGGATGGTGGTCAGGGCAGGGTCGAAGTAGGGCGCGATCTCGATGTCATCGAAGCCCATGACACTGACGTCTCCGGGCACATCCAGACCCATGGCCCGCAGGCCTCGGATGGCACCCAGCGCGATGAGATCGTTGAAGCACAGCAGCGCCGTGGTGGTGGCGTCCTCGCGTAGTGCCCCGGTGGCGGCACGTTCTCCGCCGCGGACGCCATCGTCACTGCGGACGAGGCGCAGCGTCTCCGCTGGCAGACCCAGCTCCGCCAGGCTGGCTATCGCTCCCGCCAGTCGGTCGCGGGCGGCGCTGTCCTCCCGTCTCCCCGACGCGAGGTAGGCCATGCGTCGATGTCCCAGCGATACCAGGTGTTCGACGGCCAGACGGCCACCAGCGGCGTTGTCGGAGAGGACTGCCGGCACCACCGAGACGGTCGAGGGACTATTGACGATGACGACGGGGCAGGGCACCTCCCGGATCCGGTCACTATGCCGTACGGTCAGCTCGGAACTGGCGATGATGAGCCCATCGACCTCGCGTTCGCCGAGGAGATCGAGCGACTGGATCTCTCGCTCCGCGTCTCGCCTGCCATCGGCCAGCAGGACCGAGTAGCCGCGCTCGTGAGCGGCATCCTCGATGGCGCTCACGACCTGGGGGAAGTAGGGGTTCTCGATGTCGGTGACGATCAGGCCGATGGTACGCGTGCTGCGAAGCTTGAGCGAACGCGCCACGCCCGAGGGCCGATAGCGCAGCGCGCGCGCCGCTTCCTCCACCCGCCGGCGTGTCTCCGGCTGCACGTTGGCGCTGTGACGCAGGGAGCGGCTGACCGTCGCGGTCGAGACCCCGGCGCGAGCAGCGACGTCGCGGATGGTGGCCTGCTTGCCGCTGGTCGGCATCGTCGGATGCGCTCCCTCGTGGTGGCATCGGCCGGGTCGGAGACCTGTAAACGTTTACGCCGGAGTCGTATCATTGAGCCGCCACAGCGTGCATGTCAACCACGCTGAGAGGCGCCCGTTCGCCACAGCGTTTGGCGTGCCCGGGTGATGTCATGTCCGATGTCGATGGAGTCGATGATGATGCCAGTAGCTGCCGGCGCTTCGAAGGAACTACTGCGCCGGGCTGGGCCGCCAGACCCGCAGACGGGCCAGGTGCACGGCATCAGCCCAGACGACGCTGGTTGGACGTACGTGGGGTTCGCCGAGCATCGACTGACTCGAGGCGGGGGCTTCACGCGGGTGGCCGGTGACCATGAGCTCGCGGTCATCGTCCTCGAGGGCAGTGCCAGCATCGATGCCGGCGGCCAGCGCTACTCCTCGTTGGGGAGCCGCGACAGCGTGTTCGACGGCCCAGCGGCACCGGTGCTGCTGCTCGAGTCGGGCACCGACTTCGCGCTGACCGCCGAGAGCGACGGCACCACCATCATCGTTGCCGATGCGCCCGCTGCGGTCACCCGGGTGACACGCCTCTTCGAGCCCGCCGAGCTGTACGTCGAAACACGCGGCGCCGGCATCACCGAGCGTCGCATCCATCACCTGCTGCCCCCCACGACGCAGGCCGGTAGGCTCATCCTGTTCGAGGTGTTCACGCCCGGCGGCAACTGGTCCAGCTACCCGCCCCACAAGCACGATACCGAGGACCCACCCAACGAGGCCTACCTCGAGGAGCTCTACTACTACCGCTTCAAGCGGCCCGAAGGCTGGGGTTTCGCGCGCGTGTACAGCCCCGACCGGGCACTGGATGGATCGTTCGCCCCAGGTGATGGAGATGTGCTCCTCATCCCACGTGGCTACCATCCCTTCGGCGCACCGGCGGGATACGATGCCTACTATCTGAACGTGATGGCCGGCCCCCATCGGGCATGGCATTTCACCCTCGACCCGGACCATGCCTGGCTGATGAACTGGGATCCGAGCCTACCCACGTAGCACGACACAAGGAGCAACCGATGGCCGCCACACCTACTCCGATGCAGCGCACCGCGAGCGAGTACCCGACCGACTACTGGAATGACAGCTGCAACGAGTCCGAGCTGGCCTATGCCATCGAGAACGGCGCCGTCGGAGCGACCAGCAACCCGACCATCGTGGGCAGCGTGATGAAGCAGGAGTACGACACCTGGGCCCCACGGGTGCGAGAGATCGTGGCGCAGAACCCGACTTGGACGGACCAGGATGTCACCTGGCAGGTCATCGAGGAGATGGCCATCCGCGGCTGGAAGATGCTGGCGCCCATCTATGAGGCGGAGCACGGCCAGAAGGGTCGGCTCTCGATCCAGATCAACCCCACTTTCAATCGGTCGGTGGAGCGGATGGTGGAGCAGGCGCGGCACTTCGACACGCTCGCGTCCAACGTCCAGATCAAGTTTCCCGCGGTCGCGGCCGGTATCGAGGCCATGGAGCGGGTCACCGAGGAGGGCATCAGCATCAACGCCACGGTGTCATTCACGGTGGCGCAGGCGCTGGCCGTGGGCGAGGCCATGGAGCGTGCGCTGGAAAAGCGCGAGGCCGCCGGCGAGGATGTCTCGTGGATGGCCCCCACCTGCACCATCATGATCGGGCGCACCGATGACTGGGTGAAGAAAGCCAATGAACGCGACGGCATCACCGTCGATCCCGCCGCGCCTGACTGGGCCGGGATCGCCGTCTTCAAGCGTGCTGCCGAGATCTATCGCGAGCGCGGTTATCGCACGCGCTTGCTGGCCGCCGCCTATCGCCATCACCGGCACTGGTCGGAGCTCATCGGCGGCGACGTCTCCATGACCATCCCGTTCGGCTGGCAGAAGCTCTTCAACGCCTCCGCGGTCGAGGTCAGGGACCGCTGGAGCGACCCTGTGCCGGAGGCGTATATCGCGGAGATGATGGAGCGCTGCCCCGAGTTCGTGAAGGCCTATGAGCCCGATGGCCTGAGCATCGAGGAGTTCGCCGACTATGGCGCCACCGCGCGCACGCTACGCGCCTTCGTGGCCTCCTACTGGGAGCTGGTGGCCATGATCGATGAGCTGATGATCCCGAACCCGGACAAGAAGTCCTAGCCCGGATAACAGCAGGGGAGGAAGCGGCATGCCGCGAATGACCGTGGCCCAGGCCATCGTGGCCTGGCTGGCGAACCAGTACGTCGAACGCGATGGCGAGCGCCAACGATTCTTCGAGGGCGTCTTCGGCATCTTCGGCCACGGCATCGTGGCCGGCATGGGCGAGGCGCTCGAGGCCGCGCAGGACAGCGTTCGCTACTACCAGACGCGCAACGAGCAGGCCATGGTCCACACCGCTGCTGCCTTCGCCAAGCAAAGCCGCCGCCTGCGAACCTTCGCCTGCATGTCGTCGATCGGCCCCGGCGCCACCAACATGGTCACCGGCGCCGCCAACGCCACGGTCAACCGGTTGCCGGTGCTGCTGCTGCCGGGTGACCGCTTCGCCACGCGGCGTGTGCGGCCGGTGCTGCAGCAGCTTGAGCGGCCCGAGGCCGGCGATCTCTCGGTCAACGATGCCTTCCGGCCGGTGTCGCGTTACTTCGACCGCATCGAGCGGCCGGAGATGCTGATCGATGCCCTACCGGCCGCCATGCGCGTGCTGACCTCCCTATCAGAGACGGGCGCGGTGACGTTGGCACTGCCACAGGACGTGCAGGCGGAAGCCTGGGACTGGCCGGCCGAGCTGCTGGCACCCCGCATCTGGACGATCGCGCGCCCACGCCCTGACGCCAGCTTGCTGGCCAGGGCCGCCGAGCGTATCGCGGCCGCGGCGCGACCGATGATCGTGTCCGGCGGCGGGACCATCTACAGCGGCGCAGAGGAGGCCCTCGCTGCCTTCGCCAGCCGCTTCGGCATCCCCGTGGTGGAGACGCAGGCGGGCAAGGGCGCCCTCCGCTGGGACCACCCTTTCAACCTTGGTGCCATGGGCTCGGCTGGTGGTCGTGCCGGCAACGCCATCGCCCGCGATGCCGACCTCGTCATCGCCGTCGGCACAAGGCTCTCCGACTTCCCCACCATGAGCTGGAGCTCGTGGCAGGATCCCGACGTGAGCTTCGTCGCCATCAACGCCGCTGAGATGGACGCTGCCAAGGCGGCCGCCATCCCGTTGACCGGCGATGCTCGGGTGACGCTGGAGGAGCTGCAGACCGCCCTCGACGCCCGGGGCCATGCCGGTCGCGACGCGGAGCGGCTCGAGCGTATCGAACGCTTGCGGAACGAGTGGAACGACGAGGTCGATCGCGTACTGCACCTTGCCGCCACGTCCGATGTCTCGCAGCCGGAGGTCATCCGTCTGGTCAACGAGGCTGCCGCAGAGGATGGCGTGGTGGTGGCCGCGGCCGGCGGCTTGCCGGGCGACCTGCACAAGATCTGGCGTGCGACAGGACCGCACAGCTACCACATGGAGTATGGCTACTCCACCATGGGCTACGAGGTGGCCGGCGGCCTGGGCGTGGCTATGGCCGAGCCCGACCGTCGCGTCTACGTGATGCTCGGCGACGGCTCCTACCTGATGCTGGCCAATGAGATCGCCACCGCCTACCAGGAAGGCATCTCCATGACCGTGGTCATCCTCGACAACCACGGCTTCCGCTGCATCCGCAACCTCTCGGGTGAATGTGGCGGCGACAACGCCTTCAACGACTTCCGTGTGCGCGACCAGGCGACGGGCAGCTTCAGCGGTGCGGCACTGCCCATCGACTATGCGGCCAATGCCGCCAGCTTGGGTGCCAGCGTCCTGACCGCGAACACGCCTGCGGAGCTGAAGGAGGCGCTGGCGACGGCCAGCACGATCAAGGGGCGCCCGGTCGCGATCGTGGTGGAGGTCGATCCGGAACCGGCTGTCCCGGATTACGACAGCTGGTGGGACGTGCCGGTGGCGGAAGTCTCGAGCTCGCCACGGGTACGCGCCGCTCGCGAGTCATACGAGGCGAACCTGGCCAAGGAACGCTCGTTCGTCTAGAGGAGGGGGAGCAGATGAGCTTGAACGAACAGGGCGGCGGCATCAAGGTCGCGGCCGCTCCCGTGTCTTGGGGCGTGTTCGAGAAGACCGAGGGAGATCCCCTGCAGCTGGGCCCAGAGGAGATGCTCGACCAGATGGCCGCGGCGGGTTACGCCGGGACCGAGCTTGGCCCGCCCGGCTTCTTCGGTGAGGCAGCGGTGATGCAGGAGCGCCTGGCGTCGCGAGGGCTCTCGTTGGTGGGCGCCTTCCTGCCCCTGCGTTTCAGCCGCGCCGAGCACATCGAGGAGGACCTGGCCTGGATGGAGACGGTCCTCCACCTGCTGGCTGCGGGCCGGCCCGACGAGGTCATGCCCAAGGCTGTCCTGGCTGATGCCTCGCTCGAGCCGGAGCGCATGCGCTGGGCCGGGCAGATCGAAAGCCATCCCGAAGCCGCCTTGCCCCATCAGCGCTTCAGTGTCCTCATCGACAACCTGCAGCGTGCCGGGGAGATGTGCCGCGAACGCGGCTTCGATCCGGTCCTGCACTTCCACGCCGGCAGCTACTGCGAGAGTGGCAGCGAGATCCACCGCGTCTTCGATGCCCTCGACACGGACCTGGTGGGCATGTGCCTCGACACCGGACACGCTCTGTTCGGCGGCGCCGATCCCCTGGAGCTGCTGGAGGCCTACCGCGACTGCGTCCGGCTGGTCCACGTCAAGGACTGTGACCGCGACGTGCTGGGCGAGGTGTGCCGATCGGGTGGCGGTCTCATGGAGGCCTGGGATCGCGGCGTGTTCTGCGAGCTGGGCGATGGTACGGCCGGCCTCGATCCGTTCCTGGCGGCGCTCAAGGCGGGCGGCTACGAGGGTTGGTTGACCGTCGAACAGGACCGCTTCCTGAAGCCGGCCGATACCCCCGAGGCACTGCTGGCGTTGCACACTCGCAACCGTCAGTGGCTGGCCGCTCGAGGCTTCTGACGCTGAGCTTCCCGCGTCTGGGGCCAACGAGACCGGTCTGACCGATCGAGTGCCGGCGTCCGCAGGGTCTTCCCGCTCAACGGCGAGGAATGACGATCCTTCCCTGGGTGCGGGATGTGCGTGCACGTATGGCGGCGGCACGGTCACGTTGGCCCGCCATGCGGGAACGTGATCCGCACAGCGGCGATAGCCAGGCACTGAAACGGCCCTCGGTGTCGATCCGAGGGCCGTTCGATCGAGTTCCCGACGGACTGTGCCCGTCCTCCGGCTACCCGGCGAGGGAGCTGAGGAACTCGGCCGCAACGTCCTCGATCGACTCCTGGTCCACGGCTACGCGCACACCAAGGTCGGTCAAGACCTCGGTCGTGACGGCGGCTGAGACCGGGTCGAGGATGGCGGAGATAGCCTCCGCGCCGCCATCGACCCCGGCAAGGAAGTCGTTGCGCACGATGGGGGCGAGATTTTCCGCGGGCTGCGTGTCAAGGTCGTCCTCAAGCACCACCCAGCCGTTCTGGGCGATGACGGGCTGGGTCGAACACAGCCACGCCACATCGATGGCCTGGCCCTCGAGCGCCCCGGCCATCTCGGCGCCACAGGGCGGCAGCAGCTCCAGCTGCGCCGGCGGCCAGGCGATGCCATAGCCGTCCTCCAACGCACCGCGGCAGAGTGGGTTGACCTCACACTCCGGTGGCAGACCGAAGGACAGCTGGTCGGCCACAGCGGCCAGATCGCTGATGGTCGAGAGTCCCAGCTCCTGCGCCGTCTCCGGGCGTACGACGACGGCGTTGGTGTCCTCGCCGGCCGTCATGCCCAGGACGGTGGCGTCCACGCCGGCGATGTCAAGCGCCTTCTGCAGGTTGGCGCGGTTCGTTTCGCCGTCGCCGGTGACTTCCAACGCGGCCAGGTCCGGGTTCTCTGCACCCACCGTATAGAAGCCCAGTCCCGAGCCGACATACTCAGGAACGAGGTCGACCTGGGCCGCGTCGAAGGCATCGACCCGCGCCTCACGCGTTCCGATCCCCAGCTGACGATCGACGCTGAAGCCGGCAGCCTCAAGCGACTGGCCGTAGATCTCCGCCATCAGCTGCAATTCGTAGAAGCCATCGGAGCCGATGCGCACGGTGGGCTGCTCTTGTGCTGAGACGATGGCGCCCCCACCCGCCGTCCCGACGATCGCCATCGACGCCAGGATCGACGCCCCGAGGGCGAGTCTGCGGTGGTTCCGCATGGGTACCTCCCTTGTGGCTAGCTGACCGGACGCTCCTTCGGCGACTGCGGTCGCGTCAACCCTAGCCCACGCGACCGGTCGCGGCAGGGGACCGCTGGGCGAGGATGCTTGCAGATATCTATCAAGCCGCCGTGTCGCCGGCTCCCGCGGCTTGAGCGGTGGCGACGCGGACCCCTCGCGGGGTCAGCCGACGCTGTGCCCAGGTCAGTGCCAGGTCCGTGCCCACCGCCAGCACGGCCACGAGCAGCACGCCACCGTAGAGCATGCCTTCGTCGCGGCGGGCGATGCCATCGATGATGTAGCGACCCAGCCCGCCGCCAGCGAGGAAGGCACCGATGGTGGCGGTGGCGATGACCTGCAGCAGGGCGATGCGAAAGCCGCCGATGAGGACCGGCAGGGCCAGTGGCAGCTCCACGCCGGTCAGGATCTGCGGCTCGGTCATGCCCATCCCTCGGGACGACTCGGTGAGGTCGCGATCGACCTGCTGGATCCCGGCATAGGCGGCCACCAGGATGGGCGGGATGGACAGCAGCACCATGGCCAGGAAGATGGGGAAGAAGCGTAACCCCAAGCGTGGGTCGTAGCCCAGCACCGGCGCCAGCCCCAGCATGACCGGCAGGAGCATCACCATCACCGCGTACGAGGGCACGGCTCGTCCGATGTTGGCGATGTTGATGCCCAGCAGCTGCAGCCGCCCGGTGTGGCCGATGTAGAAGCCTAACGGCAACGCGATGGCTGAGGCGGTCAGCACGGCCAGCAACGCGAGGAAGACGTGCTCCCAGAGTCGATTGGGGATACCCGTCTCGTTCTGCCAGTTGGCGGCGTCGGTCAGGAAGGTCAGCAGCTGTTCCATCTACAGCTCCGCGCCCCGCGCCCTGGTCCAGGGCGTCAGGAACCGCTGCAGACCGACCAGCAGGCCGTCCACGACGAAGGCCAGGACCACCGAGCCGACCGCGCCGAGGTAGATCTTGGTGTCGAAGTCGGTCTGCAGTCCCTCGGTGATGAACTGGCCCAGTCCACCGAAGCGGTTGCCACCGATGATGGCGGCCACCGTCACCAGGCCGATGGTGGTCACCGCTGCCACGCGTACGCCGGCCATGATCAGTGGCACGGCCAGGGGCAGTTGGACGCGAAGCAGGCGCGAGGTGCTGGTGTACCCCATGGCGTCCGCCGCCTCGTTGATCTCCGGGGGCACCGAGCGCAATCCCGCCACCGTGTTGACATAGAGGATCAGCAGCGTGTAGGCCGCCAGGGGGATGATGGCGGTCATCAGCGACAGGCCGGTGATGGGGATCAGCACGGCGAATGCCGCCAGGCTGGGGATGGTGTAGAGCAGGCCCGTGATGGCGGTTACCGGTCCGACCGTGCCGGGCCGCCGCAGCGCCAGCACCGCCAGCGCGAAGGCGATGATGAAGCCCGCCAGCATGGGGATCAGCAGCAGCTGGAGGTGCTGCCAGGTCTTCTCGGCGACATCGTCCAGATGGTTCACGATCCAGTCCCAGCGGATATCGATCACGGCCCGCCCGCGGCGACCTCGTCAGGCACGTCGATCTGGGTGACGACGGCCTCGGCGACGGCCTCGGCGATGTCGGCTGGTACCTGGCGCGAGCGGTCGTCCTGCATCCACTGCATCACCGCCCCCAGCGTCAACAAGCCCAGCACGCGCCCCTTGCGATCGACCACGATGCCGTTGCCGACTTCCTCGTCGAGCAGGCGCGACGTCGCATCCTTGAGCGTGTCTCGCCGGTCGAGGAGTGGCGACATGGGGTTGGCATCCGCTTCGCTGACGCGTCCGGCCAGGGGTAGGTCGGCGCGATCGAGCCAGCCCAGCGGGCATTGCCCATCGTCGACGAGCAGCAAGAACTCGGTGTCGGCCGCATCGGCCCGCTGCCGGAGGGTCGCGTAGTCGTCGCCGACGCGCACCATCGTCGCGGGTTCGAGAGCGACGTCGTGGACGCGATAGAGCGAGAGGCGCTTCAGCCCACGATCGGAGCCCACGAAGCGCGCCACGTACTCGGTGGCCGGTTCAGCCAGCAGCTCCGCAGGTGCGCCGACCTGGGCGATACGGCCGCCCTGTTGCATCACCACCACCAGGTCGCCCATCTTGATTGCCTCGTCGATGTCGTGGGTCACGAAGATGATGGTCTTGGCCAGGTCCTCCTGGAGGCGCAACAGCTCGTTCTGCAGACGCTCGCGGACGATGGGGTCGACGGCACCGAAAGGCTCGTCCATCAACATCACCGGCGGGTCCGCCGCCAGTGCACGAGCCACCCCGACTCGCTGCCGCTCACCACCGGAGAGCTGGCTCGGAAAGCGAGCCCCGTACTCGTCAGGCGCCAGGCCCACCAGCGCCAGCAGCTCGTCGCTACGTGCCTCCTGTCGTGCCCGATCCCAGCCCAGGAGCCGCGGCACGGTCGCCACGTTCTGCGCGATGGTCTGGTGTGGAAAGAGGCCCACCTGCTGGATGACGTAGCCGATGCCGCGTCGCAGGTCGGTGACATCTATCTCCGCGATATCGACCCCGTCGATGAGGATGCGGCCGCCTGTCGGCTCGATGAGGCGGTTGACCATCTTGAGCGTGGTCGTCTTCCCGCAGCCGGACGGCCCCACCAGCACGCAGATGCGGCCGGCTGGGACCGTCAGCGAGAGGTCCTCGACGGCGCCGCCAGCGCCGCGCTTCCGGGCAGCGGCGTCGTAATGCTTGCTCACATGGTCGAACTCGATCATCACGCCACTCGACTTCGAGCCTGCGCCTCTCGGGTCCTGCATGGGCCCCGACACTAGCGCATGCGGCTGCGACCCGTGACGACTCTGGCAGCGAGGCGCCGCTGCAGTCGTGGCACCCGTCGCGCCAGGTCGCGCTCGACCCTGCGGTCTGGGCGACCGAACAGGCGCCCTCGCTCGGCCAAGCCTCGTGCTCGATCGGTGGCTTGCAGCGCCGCGGTGAGATCCGCGCCGTCATGCTCGCGATGCTTGGCCACGTGCAACCAGGCCCACGCGGCATGCTGACCACCTTCGAGCGCGATGGCATGCCAGGCACCCTCGGCATCCTTCCGGCGGCCCATCCGGGTAAGCGTACGGGCACGATCGATGGCGATGTGCTCGTAGCGCTGCATCTGCCACGCATCGGTGAATCGCTCCAGGGCCGCGTCGAAGCAAGCCAGCGCCTCCTGGTGCCGACGCTTGCGCGCATACGCGCGCCCCAGTCCGCCCAGGTCTCCTGGATGCACCGAGTCGGGCGCCCAGCCCTGCTGTGCGACCGGCCCCAGCTCGCGGGCCAGTACGCGCAGCAGCAGCGCCATCGACACCACGTCCTGGCGGTTGTGCTCCAGCACCGCTCGCAGGGGTGCCGCTTGACCCGAGCGCAGGTAGTCCAGGTAGCGAGCGGGCACCATCGAGCCGGGCAGGTCGGCTGGGCGACTGACACCGCAGATACCAGCCTCCACGCTGGCCAGACGGGCATCCGGTAGTCGATGCTTCCACAGGGCTCGCGCCAGTGGCAGCAGGTCCAGGTGCCGGGCGAACGTAGGTGGGCGACGACCGTGGAGACGATAGCGGGTCACCAGCAGCGGCCAGTCGAAGGAGCGGCCGTTGTAGGAGACGAGGCAGGCATCCGGCTGGATGAGCGCCTCCACGGCGTCCAGGTAGCCTGACTCGTCCGACTGATCGGGTAGCAGCAGCTGGCGGGTGACGAAGTCGCGGCCCTCCCAGGTGCCGAGCCCGACCAGGAAGGGCAGCGTTCCGGTGCCGCTGCCGAGTCCGGTCGTCTCCGTATCGATGAGCACGAAGGGGCCCGCAGGATCTACCGGGTCAGGCAGCCAGGCCAGACCGGTCAGCTCCTGCTCCAATCGCTCGCGCCACTCCACGACCACGATGGGCTGCTCTGGCGTGTGCTGCACGATGCCGCCAACGGCTGCCGCCAGTACCGTCGCCCGATCCGCCCTGGGCAGCCCGATGGCAGGTCGGCGGACATCCGTGGCCTCTCGAACGCGCGCATCACGCAGCCGTTCCAGACGCGAGCGTCGCAGCTGTCCCACCCCAGCGCCTTCCATCGACGGCAGCGTGGGGGCGGGACGTGCCAGCTCCGATGTCACGCGGCTACGTCCACGTCAGGCCCGGTTCGGGTCGCTCCGCTAGGGCCACAGAGCAGGCGCAGCAGGCGGGTCGCCAGACCCCGACCATCGAGGCCGCTCTCCCCCCGCGGGCCCACACATGCCGGGCAGCCGATCTGGCAGTCACAGCCGGCGACCAGATCGAGCGCACCACGAACGAGCTCGTCGGTCCGATCGAAGAGACGGACCGACATCCCCACGCCTCCAGGTGCGGCCTCCCACAGGTAGATGACAGGCCGTTGGGCGTGGGGTGACTGCACCTGCGCCACCATGCCCAGGTCATGCGGATCGGCCATCAGCAGCACGCTGGCCACGGTCTGCAGCGCTCGGCCAGCACCCACCAGCGCCGCATCGAGCTCATCACGTCGCCAGTCGCCCACCGCTTCACGATCGAGCGCGACCCACCAGGCGGTCGTATGCAGCTCCATCTCAGGCAGGTGGATCTTTCCCCAGCCGACGTTCTCGTGCGTATCGAGCTTGAGCTTCTTGAAGATGGTGGCGATGCTGCTGATCATGACCTCGCCGTGCTGGCGGCTGCCAGCGGGGCGGTCAGCCTGGGCGAAGACATCCAGCGGCTTGAGCGTCACCGCCAGCTCAGCCTGGGTGTAGTAGTCGGTGTCCACCGGCCGCACGAGGGCCTTGCGCTCCTCCCAGTCCAGCTCATCGACGTGGTACTGCTGCGAGTCGTGCAGGTAGATGGCCTTCTCATGCACCAGCACGCGCGCCGCGAACAGGTCGACCTCTCCCAGCACTCGCGGCCGCTCAGGACCGGTGTCGATGATGAGCACGTTCTCTGGCGCACCCAGTCGCAGGTTGATCTCCGAGGCAGGGAAGTTCTCACTGGACCAATACCAGCGCCCGTCCCCGGCCTGGCGCACGTGGCCCTCCTCACCCAGAAATGCCAGCAGGTCATCGGCGGGGGCCGTGCCAAAGTACTCACCGGGCGCGAACGGCAGCTCGAACGCTGCGGCCCGTAGATGGGCCAGCAGGACATGCACGTTCTCCGGGTCCAGGCGCGCTTGCTCAGGCGACGCCCCGAAGAGATACTGCGGGTGGGTGGCCACGTAACGGTCGAGGGCGCCGGCGCCGGCCACGAGGATGGAGACGCTGGCTTCGCCACGCCGACCCGAGCGACCCATCTGCTGCCAGGTCGCGGCGATGGTGCCTGGATAGCCCGCCAGGATGGAGACATCCAGGGCGCCGATGTCGATGCCCAGTTCAAGGGCATTGGTGGCCACCACGCCGAGCACCTCTCCGCTGCGCAGTCCCGCTTCGATGGCACGACGCTCGCTGGGCAGATAGCCGCCACGATAGCCGCGGATGCGCTCGATGGGCCCGCGGCCCTCGCGCATGGCTTCACGCAGCGACGCGAGCATCAGCTCCACCGCCACCCGGGCGCGGCCGAAGACGATGGTCTGGCGACCGGCACGCAGGAACGAGAGCGCCGCCCGATAGGAGAGCCAGTGCGGACCGGGCCGGACGCCCGTACGCCGGTCGAGTGGGGGCGGATCCAGGATGACCACGTGTCGCTCGCCCTGCGGCGCTCCGCTCCGGTCGATGACGCGGAAACGGCGACCGGTCAGCGTCGCTGCCAGCTCGGCCGGATTGCCCACCGTGGCAGAGGAGCAGACGATGCGGGGATGCGAGCCATAGTGGGCACAGATCCGCAGCAAGCGACGCAGCACGTTGGCCACGTGGCTTCCGAAGATGCCGCGGTAGGTGTGTGCCTCATCGATGACGATGTAGCGCAATTGCTCGAAGAGCTGGAACCACTTGGTATGGTGCGGCAGCATGGCCGTGCTGAGCATGTCCGGGTTGGTCACCACGACCTGGCCGGCCTCGCGCACCACCGCACGGATGGGTGCCGGCGTGTCGCCGTCGTACACCGCCGCCGACAGGTCCATCCCGGCCATCTCGGCGAGGCTGCGGAACTCTGCCAGCTGATCCTGGCTGAGGGCCTTGGTGGGGAACAGATAGAGCGCACGAGCGGCGGGGTCGGCGCTGATCTCCTGCAGCACCGGCAGGTTGTAGCAGAGCGACTTGCCCGAGGCCGTCGGTGTGACGATGATGATGTCCTGTCCGTCATGCAGGGCATCCAGCGCCTCGCGCTGGTGACTGTACAACGAGCTGATCCCGCGCTTCTCGAGAGCCTGGACCAGGCGAGGATCGAGCCACGCCGGCAGAGGCGCGTAGCTGGCGTCCTGCGCCAGGAGGACATGCCTGACAGCCACCGCCTCTGCGATGTCCGGCTCTGCCAGGAACCGCTCCAATGCCTCCAGCGCCGACAGGGGTTGATGGAGTCTCATCACGTCGACCTCGTACGAAAACGACCATCCGTTCGGTTTCCGGCCCGCAGCATAGCAGGGGGGCGGCTGTTTGACAGCGGACGTGGCGGCTGACTACGCTCAGCACCGATGACATCGCAGCAGCGTGGAGCGTTCGCGGGCCGACGAGCCGCAGCCGTCGTCTTCGGCCTGTTCGTGGTCGTGGGGCTGGTCCTGGTCTTCGGGGGCACCCTCGCTCGCTCCACCGACATCGAGGCCGTAGCTGAACGGAAGCGAGCAGAGATCGCCGTCCTTGAAGCCCGCGTGGCGGCCGGTGAGGCAGAGATCAAGTTCTACGGCACCGAGGCCTTCCTTCGCTGGCAGGCACGCGTTCACGGTCTGGGTGAGAGCGGCGAGAAGCTGATCGAGCGTCCGGCCAACGCACCCTCGCCGGAGCCCATCGTGCCGCTCGGCGCCAGTGGCGCCGATGGCAGCGCGCTGGCGCCCTTCGACGCCTGGCTGGAGCTGCTCTTCGGGGGTTAGCGGCCGACTGTCCCTTGAGCGGCGCTGGGGACGTCCCGCCGGGCACGGAGATCGAAGTAGAGCACCGCGGTGATCACCGGCGCGAAGGCGGCCACCAGCACGGTCCCAAGCGTCAGCGTGACGCCCTTCGCCACCAGCTCGTCGAGCCCCAGTGCCGGTGCGAGCAGGCCAAGGATGAGCAGCCCCAGCAACTGTGAGATGGCCGATGCCAACAGCGCCGTCGTGAAGGTGACGAAGGTGATGATGAAGAAGATGCGCCACACGTGGTCGGCGCTGAGGTGCCAGGCTCTGGAGAGTGCGGCACGAGGACCCAGCCGCTCGTTCACGATGGCTGGGAAGGCGGGCGCCCAGCGCATCGTCAGGTAGAGCACGCCGATCACCAGCGACACTCCGATCAGGAGCGCGACGAAGGCGCCCGGACCGCCGCCATTGCCCTCGCCGGACGGCAACGCCGTCAGCACCAGCAGCATCGCGCCCACGGCCGCCGCCGTCATCGCCACGATGATGGCGCTCGTGGCCAGGATGAAGCCGATGGCACTGGGGGCTCGTTCGAGACACACGTGCAGCAAGTCCCCCAGCTCGATGCGGCGTGCGTGGTAGTCGGCGGCCACCACGGCGCTGAAGCCGAGCGCGCCGATGCTGGCCAGGGCACCCGCCACGATGGTAGCCAGGGCATAGGCGCCCAGCGCGCCCGTCATGCGCTGCAGCTGCTCGTCGCTGATGGTGACACCGGACTGGATGACCCCGTCGTCGAGGCCCGGAAAGAGGTCCAGCGCGACGTCGGTGACGCGCATCCCGGTCACCGCCGTGAGCAGGGCACCTGGGCCCGCGAAGAGCAACGACAGCGCCAGCAACGAGGCCCAGTGACGCCGCAGGATGCGCACGCCGACTTCGAAGATGGTGCCCAGACGCATGGGCTGTGGGCCTGGCGCGGGCGTCTCCGCAGATGGTGGCAGCGTCGGGTCAGGAGCGTCGTTGCTGGTCAGGCCTTCACTCCGGCATGGTCGTGTCGCCAAGGAGGCGCTGCTGCCAGGACTCAGGCATGCGGATGAGTACCTGGTAGACCACGACGAGGATGATCGCCAACAGGGCGCCGAGGACCGTCAGCGCTCGGGCCGTGCCGTCACGCAACGGCTGACCGACTGGTCGATCGACCGGGAAGATGACATCAGCCGCTTCGATGAGGATGGGGATCGGGTTTGGCACACTCATGATCATGAGTGTGCCACGGCACGAGGCGGCGGGTGCGCTTGGCGACCGCAAGAGAGAACCCTCGGCACGTCCCGGTGGGGAGACGTCCGAGGGCAGGGTTGGCGAACGTGGTGGCTGGGGGCAGATTCGAACTGCCGACCTAACGATTATGAGCCGTTTGCTCTGCCGCTGAGCTACCCAGCCATGTGCGGCTCGGCCGACATAGTAGCCGATACGAGGGCGATGGGACGTCCCGGTCGTCGCCCTGCTGGGACCGGACGTCGCGCTGCGGCACCCCTTGTCATCGAATGGACATGGGCCATCGAAGCCGTCGGCCCTATAATCGTGGTTCCTGACCGGTCGATCCGGCCACTCCACTCAGAGGCAGGTCTTTCCTTGAACAGTCGTTTCATGCGCAATGGGCTCGTCACCCTCGTACTGGTCGTCGGTACGGCTGCGCTGCTCTATCTCTTCCTCTTCAACGACACCGAGCCGGAGTCGATCCCCTACAGCGGCTCGTCGGAGGCCTTCCTGGATCGCGTCGAACGGGGCGAGGTGAAGTCCGTGCTGACGCGCGGTGAAGCACTGGAGATCACGCTCAACGAGACCGACGAGAGCGGCCAGAACAAGGTCGTCGAATCCTGGATCCCGGCCCAGATCACCACCCCGGTGCAAGCGGATATCGACGCGGCCTGCGACGCCGGCCCCAGCTGCGAGCGGGTCGTGATCGGAGGTGAGAAGGCTGAGGACGGGAATGCCTTCCTGGGACTGCTGATCTCGATGCTGTTCCCCATCCTGCTCATCGGTGTCTTCCTCTGGTTCATGTTCCGGCAGGCGCAGGGCAGCAACAACCAGGCCATGAGCTTCGGCCGCAGCCGCGCGCGCATGTTCGTGGGCAGCAAGACGGTCGTGACATTCAGCGACGTGGCCGGCGTGGACGAAGCCAAGACGGAGCTGCAGGAAGTCGTCGAGTTCCTCAAGTACCCGGAGAAGTTCAACTCGCTGGGCGCGCGCATCCCGCGTGGTGTGCTGCTGGTGGGCCCGCCTGGCACCGGCAAGACGCTGCTGGCACGTGCCGTGGCCGGTGAGGCCGGGGTGCCCTTCTTCAGCATCTCGGGCTCCGAGTTCGTCGAGATGTTCGTGGGCGTCGGCGCCAGTCGCGTGCGTGACCTCTTCGACCAGGCCAAGCGCAACAGCCCCTGCATCGTCTTCGTCGACGAGATCGACGCGGTCGGTCGCCAGCGTGGCGCCGGCCTGGGCGGCTCACACGACGAGCGGGAGCAGACGCTCAACCAGATCCTTGTGGAGATGGACGGCTTCGACACCAACACCAACGTCATCGTGGTGGCCGCCACCAACCGCCCCGACGTGCTCGACCCGGCGCTGCTGCGCCCGGGCCGGTTCGACCGGCAAGTCATCCTCGACCGCCCTGACATGAAGGGTCGGCTGGAGATCCTCCAGGTCCACGTCAAGGGCAAGCCGCTGGACAAGGAGATCGACCTACCCAGCGTGGCCAAGCAGTCGCCGGGCTTCTCCGGTGCCGACCTGGCCAACCTCGTCAACGAGGCCGCCATCCTTGCCGCACGTCGCAACCGAAAGACCATCTCCACACCGGAGTTCAATGAGGCTCTTGAGCGCGTCGTTGCTGGCCCCGAACGCAAGAGCCGCATCATCAGCGACGAAGAGAAGGCCATCATCGCCTACCACGAAGGTGGTCACGCCATGGTGCAGCGCGTGCTGCCCAAGTGCGACCCGGTGATGAAGGTCAGCATCATCAGTCGCGGCATGGCCCTCGGCTACACCATGGGCCTGCCCATGGAGGATCGCTACCTGCAGTCCAAGTCCGAATTCGAGGACAAGATCGCCGGTATGCTCGGTGGCACGGTCGCCGAGCGTCTGATGTTCGGCGACATCACCACCGGTGCGTCCAATGACATCGAGAAGGCCACCACGCTGGCGCGCCGCATGGTCACCGAGTTCGGCATGAGCGAGAAGCTGGGGCCGATGTCCTGGGGCAAGCATGAAGAGATGGTCTTCCTGGGTCGGACGATGGGGGAGCAGCGCAACTACTCCGACGACGTCGCCAAGATGATCGACGACGAGGTCCGCGCGATCGTCGATCGCGGCTACGAACGCGCTACCCAGGTGCTCACCGCACACAAGGATCGCCTGACCGAGCTGGCCGAGGCGCTGGTGTCGAAGGAGACCATCGAGGCCAGCGAGTTCGAAGCCATGTTCGCCGACCTGCCCGACCCCCGCAAGGAGCCCGGTGGCTCGCCGACACCGAAGCTGGCCACGCCCCTGGCGGGCTTGAGCAGGCCCAAAGAAGAGCTGCCGACCCCGGCCGGAGCCCCTGAGCCGACGCCGCAACCCGCCTGATCGGGACGGCGAGCGGAATGATGGCCGGGGGCAAGGATCTGTGAGCACGTCCATCGAAGACATCGATGCATTTCTCGCACGCACGGTCGACCAGCGACTGGGCGAGCTGTTGGATTTCCTGCGCATCCCCAGCATCAGCGTCCTCAAGGCGAATGATGCCGATATCCGCTCGGCGGCAGGCTGGCTGGCCGAGCACATGACCTCGATCGGACTGGAGCATGTGGAGGTCCTGGAGACCGGCGGCAAGCCCGTCGTGTATGCCGATTGGCTGCATGCCGACGGTGCGCCCACGGTGGTCGTGTACGGCCACTACGACGTGCAGCCCGTGGACCCTCTGGATCTTTGGGTCGAGCCGCCCTTCGAGCCTCGGATCGAGGCAGGTCGCATCCACGGCCGGGGTTCGGCCGACGACAAGGGCCAGGTCCACCTGCACCTGTGGGCGGCCAAGGCCTGGCTGGCGACCCACGGTCGTCTTCCCATCAACCTGCGCTACGTCATCGAAGGCGAGGAAGAGGCCGGCTCACCCAACTTCGAGGCCTGGCTCGAGGCCAACCGGGAACGCCTCCGTGCCGACCTCGTGATGGTCACCGACACCGGCTTCTATGAGGGCAACCACCCGGCGTTGACTGTGTCGCTCCGCGGCAATATGTATCTCCAATTGGACGTGGAGGGTCCCCGCCAGGATCTGCACTCGGGTGGCTTCGGCGGCATGGTGCAGAATCCCGCCAACGCATTGGCTCGCATCCTCGCCAGCCTGCGTGACGGCGAAGGCCACGTCACCGTTCCCGGCTTCTACGATGAAGCGCTGCTGCTGACCGTTGCCGAGCGCGACGAGCTCGCGCGGTTGCCCTTCGATGAGACGGTCTTCGCCGAGAGTATCGGCGTACCCGAGCTCTTTGGCGAGCCCGGCTACAGCGCGCTCGAGCGGAAAGGCATGCGACCGACGCTGGATATCTGCGGCATCTGGGCCGGGTTCACGGGGGAGGGGAGCAAGACCATCATCCCCGCCCATGCCCATGCCAAGGTGTCCTGTCGACTCGCGCCGGGCATGGATCCGAACACGACCTACCAGCGTGTCCACGATGCGATCATGGCCGTCGATGTCCCCGGTGTGCGCGTGAAGGTCACCCAGCTCGACGAGATGTGGCCCTTCGTGGTCAGCCCGGAGCACCCGGCGGCGCAGACCGCTGCGGCCTGCCTGCGCCAGGTCTTCGGTGCGGAGCCCTACTTCATCCACGAAGGCGGCTCCATCGGGGCCGTGGCCAGCTTCGACCGCGTCCTTGGCCTGCCCATCGTGCTGCTCGGCTTCACCAATCCTGACGATCAGGCCCATTCGCCCAACGAATCGCTGGTCCTGGCCAACTACGAGGGCGGCACTCGCACCCTGGTGCGCTACTGGGAGGCGCTGGCACGGTCGTAGTCGACGTGTTCGTGGGCGCGGCATAGTACTCGTGGCGAGGGGGGCCTAGGAAGGATGGGCCGCCCTTGACAGGGGCGCGAGGTTGCTAGCATCCAACTCGTGGAAGCCTGTCGCATGGAGTCAAAGAGGCCTCGGCCTCGCCTGCCGCTATGACACCCCCTGACGCCCCTGATCCTCGACCCAGCAGCCCGGCCGAAGCTGGCCGAACCGGTGCTGAAGCACCGTCAATGCCCGCAGCGCCGTCCGGGCCTGCGGGTCCGCCTCCCAACCTGGGACCCCGCCCCGCGCCGCCGCTGCCACCCCCGCCACCGCTCGCGCCGGTCCCGACGTCGCAGCAGATCGGCCTGGACCCGCGGCTGGCGCAGCCCAGGCTGGCGCCGCAGCAACCTAGCGCCATCACGCACACCGATGAGACCATCGGCGGCAAGACCTGGAAGTACGATTCGAGCGTCGGCAACATCGAGCCCCGCAGTGCCACCCACGTCCTGAGTACGCTGGCCGGCAAGGTCGCGCAGGGCGACGTCACCCAGTACCAGCCGGTGCCACTTGGCTTCACGCCCTTCGACAAGTCCATCGGCGGCGGCATCCGGGCCGGAGAGATGCTGCTCATCGGCGGCGCCCAAGGCACCGGCAAGACGACGATGGCGCTGCAGATGGCGCGCAACATCGTGATGAGCGGCCTCTCCAGCGTTCTCTACATCTGCTTCGAGCACGACGAGGAATACCTACTCAACCGCCTGATCGCGCAGGAGTCGGTGCTGCCCAGCATGCCCAGCCGCAGTGGCGGTATCAAGCTCGTCGACGTGCGCCAGGAGATCCTGGGCACGTGGATGGCGACTGGTGGCCAGAACGCCGACCTCGGCTCCAACCCGCGCCTGCGTCCGGCGCTCGAGCGCATCAACCGCTACGGCCCCAACCTGTATCTGCTGCGTGGCTCGCAAACCAGCAGCACCGTAGAGAACATGGCCGCACTGGTGGAGAAGTACAAGGAGCTGGCGGGCGATCAGCGCCTGGTCGTCTTCATCGACTACATGCAGAAGGTGCCGGTGCATCCGGAGCCGGCCAACGAGGTGGAGAAGATCACCACGGTGGTCCAGGGCCTCAAGGATCTGGCGCTCAACTACGAGGTTCCGCTCATCTCCATCGTGGCCGCCGACAAGGAGGGCCTGAAGGCCTCTCGATTGCGCAATCACCACTTGCGCGGCTCCTCGGCGATCAACTACGAGGCGGACATCATCGTCATCCTCAACGAGAAGTATCAGATCGTGGCCAAGGTGAACATCGAGTTCAACCCGTACCAGGCGCAGCGCTTCCGCGACTGGGTGGTGCTGACCGTGGAGAAGAACCGCGGTGGCACGAACGCGATCGACCTTGAGTATCAGAAGTACTTCGAGTATTCCTGCTTCGATCCCAACGGGCGCACGGTCATGGAGAAGCTCATCGAGGAGCGGCTCTACAACGACTAGGACGCAACCGTATCGGCGCCCACTCCGGGTCGCGGGCGCCGCGCCGAGCTTGACTGACTAGACTGGTCAGGTGAATCTCCGAACGGCCCCTACCGCAGTGTTGCTCGACGTCGGTGACACCATGGCCAAGGCTGACCCATCCTGGCGCGACGTCTATGCCACCGTCTTCTCCGATCATGGCATCGAGGCGACCGCCGACGAGTTCGAGGCAGCGTTCCGCGACGCCTGGGGCGCGTGGTCCCACGAGGGCCCCTTCGAGGCGACCGAGGAAGCCTCGTTCCGCCGCCTGATGGAGCTGGACCAGCTCGTCTTCGACCGACTCGGCTACCGCGACCTTCCGGAGTCCTTCTTCCGGGACGTCGATCGCGCCTTTCGACAGCGCTCCGCCTTCCACGTCTTTCCCGATGTCATCCCCGCGCTCGACGCCATGCAGGCGGCCGGACTGCGCCTGGCCGTGGTCAGCAACTGGGGCTGGTACGCACCCGAGCTGCTGCAGACGCTGGAGCTGGCCCGTCACTTCGAGGTGCTGAGCATCAGCGCCCGGGTGGGCTACCAGAAGCCACACCGGGCCATCTTCGAGCACGCGCTCGAGCTGCTGGGCCTGCCGGCGGACGAGGTCATCCACGTGGGCGACGACCCCGAGGCCGACGTCGTGGGCGCTCGAGGAGTGGGCATCGAGCCCGTGCTGATCGACCGCCGTGGACGTATCGGCTCGCCTATCGGCGCTGGCACGGAGGCGGGCGAGGTCGTTGTCATCGCCGACTTCGGTGAGCTGTTGGACCTGCTCCGCATCGAGCGCCCCGTGGAGCTGTCGGAGGCCCGCGCCTGACACGATCACAAGCCGAACGCCACTGGCGCCTGTTCGTGGCGCACCCGCTGCCGGTGGCCGTGCGTGAGACACTGGCGCGGCAACTGGTGCCCTATCGCACCGCCCTGCCCGAGGTGCGCTGGACCCAACCCGAGACGTGGCATCTGACCCTGGTCTTCCTCGGCTCGGTCGAGCCCAGCCGCGTCACCGACCTGGCGAGCCTCGTGGATGCAGTGGCCGCGGCAGGGACCCCGTATCCGATCCGCCTCGATGTTGGTGATGGGCGCAGGGGGCGCCAGGATGGTGTCGGCTGGTTGAGCGCAGGCGTAGGTGGCGGAACGCTGGTGGCCCTCGCAGACGCCATCGCCCGCGGTTGCCCATCCGATCTCAGGCTCGGCGTCCCGGTTCGGCGCACCCCCTCAGCCCACCTCACCGTCGCTCGCGGTGCGACCACTGCAGCCATCGAAGCCCTGCGCACGCAGGCCCCGGGGGCACTCGGGTTGGCGTGGACGGTGGACCGCATGAGCTTGTTCCGCAGCCATCTCGGGGCCAGTGGTGCGCGCTACGAGACGCTGCACGAGGCGGCGTTGTAGGCTCCCCCCAGTCAGCACCGACCACACTGGGTCGCGACCTACGCGACCGTCACGAGGAGAAGATCCATGGCGCCACGAAAGACGACCTTCACCCTGGCTGAGGATCGTATCCCTCGCGACTGGTACAACATCAACGCCGACCTGCCGGTGCCGCTGGCGCCGCCGCTGCACCCAGTCACGATGCAGCCGGTGGGTCCCGACGACCTGGCGCCCATCTTCCCCATGGCGCTCATCGCCCAGGAGATGAGCACCGAGCGCTACATCGAGGTCCCCGGTCCCGTACGTGAAGCGCTGGCGCTGTGGCGTCCCTCGCCCTTGCATCGGGCCCATCGTCTTGAGGCTGCGCTCGACACCCCCGCCCATATCTACTACAAGTACGAGGGCGCCAGCCCGGCTGGCAGCCACAAGCCCAACACCGCCGTCGCGCAGGCCTTCTATAACAAGGAGGCCGGCATCAAGCGCCTCACCACGGAGACCGGCGCAGGGCAGTGGGGCACGGCTCTCTCGCTGGCCGGCGCGCTGTTCGGTTTGGAGGTCATGGTCTACATGGTGCGGGCGTCCTACGACGCCAAACCCGGTCGCCGGACCGTCATGCACCTGTACGGAGCGGAGGTCGTGGCGAGCCCCAGCAGCCTGACCGACTACGGCCGGGCCGTACTGGCCGCGAACCCGGACACCCCCGGCTCGCTGGGCATCGCCATCAGTGAGGGCGTGGAGGATGCCGCCACGCACGACGACTCCAACTACTCCCTGGGCTCGGTCCTCAACCACGTGCTCCTGCACCAGACCGTCATCGGCCAGGAGGCCATGGAACAGATGGCGATGGCCGGTGAGAAGCCGGACATCCTCGTCGCCTGCACCGGCGGCGGCTCGAACTTCGCCGGCCTGACCTTCCCCTTCATCGGCCAGCAGCTGCGTGGCGAAGCCAGCTACAAGGTCATCGCCGCCGAGCCTGAGGCTGCCCCCAGCATGACCCGCGGCAGGTACGCCTACGACTATGGCGACACGGGCAAGGTCGCGCCGATCGTCAAGATGCACACGCTGGGTCATGACTTCGTGCCTGATCCCATCCATGCCGGTGGCCTTCGCTATCACGGCATGGCACCACAGGTGAGCCTGCTGGTGGACCAGGGGCTTATCGAGGCGCGAGCCGTCCCGCAGCGCAAGACGTTCGAGGCCGGCATCCTCTTCACGCGCACCGAAGGCATCCCGCCGGCGCCGGAGACGACCCACGCCATCAGCGTCGTCATCGACGAGGCCAACAAGGCCAAGGCGGAGGGCACCAGTCCGGTGATCCTCTTCAACATGAGCGGCCACGGCCACTTCGACCTGTCCTCGTACGACCGCTACCTTGATGGCGAACTGGAGGACTATGAGCTGCCACAGGAGCGCATCGACCATGCCCTCGGGGCGTTGCCCACGGTCTGAGCGTCGTGTGCCCTCAGGCGGGGCGTGCGATGCGCAGGTGTGACGGCGTATGCAGCTCGTTGAGTGCCAGCGCCACGCCGCCGATGGCACAGGTGTCGACGAGCTTGTGTTCATCGGTCATACGGTCAGCGCTGGGCGCGGGTGAGGATGGTCTGCACGACGACCACGATGAGCAGGAAGCCTCCGCTGACGACGAACTGCCATTCTGGCCGCAGCGTGCCCACCTGGTTGATGAGGTTCTGGATGACGCCCAGCAGCAGGACACCGGCCAGCGTGCCGACCATGGAGCCCTTACCGCCGGTCAGCAGCGTGCCGCCGATGACGACAGCGGCGATGGCCTGCAGCTCCCAGCCCTGTGCGATCGACGAGAGGCCCGAGCCTGAGCGTGCGGCCACCATCATGCCGGCCAGGGTCGCCAGCACGGCGGTGCCCAGGTAGCAGGCGATCTTGACGCGCGCGATGGGCAGGCCCATCAGGCGGGCGGCGTCCTCGGAGCCGCCGATGGCCGCCACTGCCGTCCCGTACTTGGTGCGGTTGAACAGGATCCAACCGACCACGAAGACGATGCCGGAGATCCAGATGGGCAGCGACAGGCCGAGGATCTCACCGCGGCCCAGCTGGTTGAACCAGGCGTCATCCGGGATGAGGAACACCTTGTTGCCATTGTCGGCGACGAAGAAGGCCAGGCCACGCGCGAACAAGAGCGCCCCCAGGGTCACGATGAAGGGCGCCATGCGGCCATAGGCCACCAGGACGCCGTTGGCCAGTCCGATGGCAGCGCCTATCAGCAGCGGCACGAGGAGCGCCAGGATGGAGACACCGTCCTGGCCAGCCCAGGCCGCCGTCACCGCCCCTAGTGCCAGCACTGAGCCGACCGACAGGTCGATGCCCTCGCCCATGATCACGAAGGTCATGCCGATCGCGAGCAGCAGCAGGAACGAGCTGTCTTCGATGATGTTGAGGAAGTTGTTGACGCTGGCAAACTTGGGGCCAAAGGCCAGCGCGCCGAGGACCGTCACGAAGAGCAACACCAGCACCGCGGCGCTCGACTGGATCCAGGCAGCCATCCGCGCACGCCGGCTGCTCGCTGTTCCCGTCGGTGACCCCGGTCCGCCTGGGACCGTGCCCGCGCCCTGCACCATGGCTGACTGCATGTTGGTCATGGAGCCGCCCTCATCAATTCTCACGCTCGCGCTGGATGAAGACCGCACCGACGATGATGACCGCCGCGACCATACGGCTCACCGAGTCCGAGAGATTGTTGCGGATGAGCGTCGCCTCGATGAGCTGCATGAAGAGCGCACCCGCGAGCGTTCCCAGGATGCGCACCTTGCCACCGGAGAAGGGTGTGCCGCCCACGACCACCGCAGAGATGGCGCTGAGCTCGATGAGGTTGCCCAGGAATGATGGATCCGAAGCGCCGGTGCGGCTGGTGGCGATGATGCCCGCCACGGCCGCCAACAGGGCCGACAACACGTACACCGCCACGAGCGTGCGGCTCACCGGCACACCGGCGAGCCGAGCCGCTGTGGGATTCCCTCCGGTGGCGAGGACGTGGCGGCCGAAGGTCGTCCGACTGACCACAAAGGCGATGACCGCCGCGATCCCCAGGGTGATGAGCAGCACGAAGGGGATGCCCGTGGCATAGGGCGCCAGGAAGTCGATGTTCTCAACCCATGGGATGGGGACGCCACCGGCACCAAGGCTGCCCAGGAAGGGGTCGAAGATCTCGGTCAGCTTGCCTTCGGCGATGACCAGGGCGATGCCCCTGCCGGCCACCAACATGCCCAGCGTGGCCACGATGGGCTGGATACCCACGTATGCCACCAGCGTGCCGTTGATGAGGCCCAGCAGGCTTCCGGCCAGCAGCGCCGCGATGATGGCCGGGATCGGCCCCAACCACAGGAAGGCTGCCAGCGTGGCCGCCGAGACGGCCATCACCGAACCCAGTGAGATGTCGATGCCGCGCGTGCCGATGACAAGGGCCAGGCCCAGCGAGACGATGGCCACAGGCACGACCTGGATGAGCTGCAGACGGATGTTGAAGTAGGAGATGAAGTTCGGGTTCTGGGCGGTGTTGAGGACGATCAGCGTGATCACACCGATGTAGACACCGTAGTTCTGCAGGAAGCGTGGCCAGTCGATGGCCCGCCCGCTTCGCGTCACCGTGGCAGTCGAGCTGGTCATGCGCCTTCACCGTCAGTCGCGAGCGGTCCTGATGAAGCCTGCGCCAGCAGGGCCACCACACGGTCCTCATCGACGTTCGCTCCGTTGAGCTCGCCGATGACCTTGCCGTCGCGCATCACCACGAGCGTCTCGGAGCCCTCCACGACCTCCTCGAGGTCAGAGCTGATGAGGATGACCGCCAGGCCCTTGCCGGCAAGCTCGCTGACAAGCGCCTGGATCTCTGCCTTGGCGCCCACATCGATCCCGCGGGTGGGGTCGTCGAGGATCAGCAGCTTGGGGGCTGACGCCAGCATCCGCGCCAACAGCACCTTTTGCTGATTGCCGCCCGAGAGCTCCGACAGCTTCTGATCAGGGCCGGATGACTTGATGCGCAGACGCTCGATCAGCTCTTCGGCGATGCGTCGCTCGTCGGTGCCGATCAGCACGCCACGCTTGGCGAGCCTGGGCAAGATGGTGAGCGTGATGTTGTCCTGGACCGAGAGCGTCGGCACCACGCCCTCAGCCTTGCGATCCTCGGGGATGAGTGAGATCCCTGCCGCGATCGCGGCGCGGGTCGAGCCGTGCTTGATGGGCTCGCCCTCCATCTGGATGCTGCCGGCGTCGAGTGGCTCGGCGCCGAAGATGGCCTTGGCCGTCGAGGAACGCCCCGAGCCGAGGAGTCCGGCCAGGCCGACGACCTCTCCGCGGTGCACGGTGACGTCGACATCGTCGATGACATGCCGGCGGCTCAGGCCCTCAGCTGCGAGGACGACGTCGCGGTCGGTCCGTTCGGCTTCGGTGGCGAAACTGGTGACCCGCGATGAGTCGGCGATCTCACGTCCCAGCATGAGGGCGATGAGCCGGACGCGGTCGAGGTCCGCGATGGGACCGTCGTGCACGAGCTTACCGTCGCGCAGCACCGTCACGCTATCGCAGAGTCGGAACACCTCATCGAGGCGGTGGGAGACATAGACGACGGCGATGCCGCTGCTGCGCAGCATCTCGATGACCCCGAACAGTCGCTCGACCTCGCGCGGCTCCAGAGATGAGGTCGGCTCGTCCATGATGACCACGCGGTGCTGCTCGGTCATGGCGCGCGCGATGGCCACCGTTTGCTGCACGCCGGTGCTGAGATCCTGGAGGGGCTTGTTGACATCGACCTCCACGCCGTAGCGGTCCAGGATCTCGCGCGCATCGCGCCCCATCCTGGCCTTGTCGATGAGCCCCACGCGATTGGTCGGCTCGTGTCCCAGGAAGAGGTTCTGCGCGGCGCTCATCAGGGGCACCAGGTTGATCTCCTGGTAGATGGTGCTGATCCCGGCGGTCTGGGCGTCACGGGGCCTGGCGAAGCTCACGCGCGCACCGCCGTAGATGAGCTCACCCTCGTCGAGCTGGTACACGCCGGTCATGATCTTGATCAGCGTGGATTTGCCGGCGCCGTTCTCACCCACCAGCGCGCGCACCTCTCCGGGCCGCAGCGCCATCGAGACATCGTCGAGCGCCTGCACCGCGGCGAAACGCTTGGAGATGGAGCGCGCCTCGAACACCGGAGTGACCGCATCAAGTTCGCTGCGGATGTCGCCCTCACTCACGACGTCGTGCGTCTCCCTCACTGTGGTGGTCGGCTTCGTGGATATGGTTGGCGGCGCCCGTGCCGTGGGGCGATCGGACGCCGCCAACCGTGGTCATGCCTGTCGAGTCACGTTGGACCCGGTCGGGCGGACCTAGTACGCGTTCGCGAGCTCTGCCTCGGCGTTCTCAGGGGTGTATTCCTTGTCACCGATGATGGTGATCTGGGGCACACCGTCGCCGTTGTAGAACTTGTCGAGTGCTTCGAAGGACAGCGGGCCGAAGCGCGGGTTGGACTCGACGACGGCGGAGACCCAGCCGTCGATGATGCCCTGGACCGCACCCTGGGTGCCGTCGATGGTGACGATCTTGACGTCGCCGGGCTGCTTGCCGAAGGCCTTCAGGGCCGCGACTGCACCAAGCGCCATCTCGTCGTTGTGCGCATAGATGAGGTTGATGTCAGGGTCGCTGGTGAGCAGCTGCTCGGTGACCGTCTGGCCCTCTTCACGCACGAAGTTGCCGGTCTGCTGGTAGGCGATGTCGATATTGTTGGGAACGCTGCCCAGGACTTCCAGGAAGCCGGCGTTGCGATCGTCGGTGACGTTCACGCCAGCGGCACCCAGCAGGATGGCCAGCTTGCCTTCGCCGCCGGAGGCGTCGATCATCGCTTGCGCGGCACGACGGCCCTGCTCGACGAAGTCGGAGCCGACCCAGCCCATGTACGTGTCACAGAACACGTCAGAGGTCAGGAAGCGGTCGATGGTGAAGACGGGAACGTCATTGTCACGGGCGTAGTTGAGCGCCTCGTCCAGACCTTCCGAGTTGAGCGGTGAGACGATCAGCGCGTTGGCGCCCTGGTCGACCATCGACTTGATGTCCGAGATCTCCTTGTTGAGATCGGAGTTGGCGTTGGTGGTGATCAGGTTGATGCCGAGCTTCGCGGCCTCATCCTTGATGGACTGGGTCTCGGCGATACGGAAGGGGTTGGCTTCCTTCTCTGACTGCGCGAAGCCGATGGTGGACGTGGCCAGGTCGATGACGGGCACACCATCACCGCCGTAGGCAGCCGGAGTGCAGAGGTCGCCTTCCATGACCTGCTGAACGACCTGCGCGCTGCCATCGCTTGCTGCCGGGGACGCATCCTGGGCGAAAGCAGCAGCACTCGCGAACGCGCTCCCGGCGAGCGCGACCGTCATCGAGACACCGAACAGGCGCATGGGCCGGTTCATCTCTGTCATACGAGGATCCTCCTAACCTCTATGCCATCGCCCTGACCACTACAACGCGACAGGATGCGACAGACATCGCCAGTATGGCGGCGAGGTCAATCGATGAGAACAAGGACTCCCATCACGCAGGACCTGCCCCGTGTGATGTCTCCAAGGGTATCGTTGGCGACATGGATCCCAAGGACAGTGAGTTGGTGCTTGGCGTTCCCCGCGCTCGCATCATCGGCGAGCGGCGCTGGAGGGGCATCCTCGCTGAGGGTGTGGAGGGTTACCTGCAGCTGATCGTGGCTGAAGGCACCTATCGGCCACGGGGCGAAGCCGAGCGAGACCCGAGCTGGAAGCAGATCATCCCGTACTTGCTCATGCGGGACGGCGAGCGGCTGTTCCTGATGCAGCGAACGAAGGCCGGGGCTGACGAACGCCTGCACGACCGCTATTCGCTGGGCATCGGCGGGCACCTCAACCCCGAGGACGGCGGGATCGCCGAGGGACTACGGCGGGAGTTCCACGAGGAGATGGTGACCGACTGGGATCCCCAGCCACGCTTGCTCGGCCTGCTCAACGACGACGACGCGCTGGTAGGACAGGTCCATCTCGGCGTGGTCTTCGAGGCTGATGCCGCCGGTCGCGCGCTGGCGGTTCGTGAGACCCACAAGCTGGTCGGCCGATTCGTGGCGCCCGCTGCGGTGCGGCCGGTCTATGCGCAGCTCGAAACGTGGAGTCAGCTTCTTTACGATCATGTGACAAGGCCCGCGGGCAGGCAAGCCGCACCTGGCTGAAACGGGACCGCGGGGTGGGATAATCGTCTGCAGGAGGTCCATCGTGACTCGTCGGCGTCCCTCATCGCTGGTCATGCTTCGAGCGATCATGTTGCTGGTCGGCGTGCTCGCCATGCTCGCGGCCTCGGTGCGGGCGCAGGACGACGAGCGTCTGGTCTATGTGCTCCCGACGAGCGGCGTGGTCGACCAGATCATGTCCAACTACCTTCGCGAGGGCATCGCCCGTGGCGTGGCCGACGGCGCAGCCGCGATCGTCATCGAGCTCGACACACCCGGTGGCTCGTTGGATGCGACACGCGAGATCGTGAAGGCAGAGCTGGCGGCTGAGGTGCCGGTGCTGGTCTGGGTAGGACCGTCGGGCGCACGCGCCGCGAGTGCCGGCACCTTCCTGACCTTGGCTGCCCACGTGGCCTCCATGGCCCCCGCCACCAATATCGGCGCCGCCACACCCATCTCCAGTGACGGCCAGGACATCCCCGACGACCTGGGCAAGAAGGTCCTCAACGACACCATCGCCACCATCACCTCGATCGCGGAGGAGCGCGGTCGACCCGTCGATTGGGCCGTCAGCACGGTGCAGGATGCGGCCTCGTTCACCGTCGACGAAGCGCTGGCCGCAGGAGCCATCGACATCAAGGCGGCATCGATCGAGGATCTGCTGACACAAGCCGACGGCAGGGTCGTGAACGTGGCCGGCGCCGATGTCGTGCTCACGACGGCGGGCGCGAAGGTGGAAGAGCTGGGCATGAACCCGTTCCAAAGCTTCCTGAAGCTCCTGAGTGATCCCAACATCGCCTTCATCCTCTTCACGCTGGGCTTCTACGGCATCTTCTTCGAGCTGCAGAACCCCAACTACGTCACCGGCATCCTGGGTGCCTTCGCGCTCATCCTGGCCTTCATCGGCTTCGGCAGTCTGCCGCTCAACATCGCCGGGCTGTTGCTGGTCGCCTTCGCCGTCATCCTTTTCGTACTGGAGTTCTCCGTCGTCAGTGGCGGCCTGCTCACGATCGGTGGGCTGGTCGCCTTCGCGCTCGGCGCCTCTGCGCTCTACACGCAGCCGGGTGATCCGGTGGCACCGGAGGTCAGCGTGGCGCCCGAGGTCATCATCGTCATGACCGCCATCACCGGCCTGGTCGTGGTGGTCGCCCTGTACGCCGTGATGAAGCAGCGCCGGGCACCGCAACTGGCGCTGGGCGCATCACATATCGATCAGCTCGTGCCGGTCGGGACGGACGCTCCGGTCCGTCGCGCCCTCGAGCCGGACGGAACCATCTACGCTATGGGCGAGGAGTGGTCCGCCCGCAGCGTCGACGGCAGCATCCTTGACCGCGGCACGGTCGCGCGGGTCGTGGGCCAGCAAGGGCTCACGCTCATCGTGGAGCGCGCCATCGTCGGAATATCGGAGCAGCCAACTACAGAAAGGACGGCCTGACATGGAAGCCGGAATCCTCGGCTCTCTCATCATCGTGCTCGTGGTGGTGATCGTCATCCTCTACCTCTCGGTGCGGGTGGTAAAGCAGTACGAGCGCATGGTCGTGTTCCGACTGGGCCGGACCGATGAACACATGGTGCGCGAGCCCGGCCTGCGCTTTCTCATCCCGTTCGTCGATCGACCCATCAAGGTCGACATGCGTGAGCAGTTCGTCGAAGTTCCCAGCCAGACGAACATCACACGTGACAACGCCCCCATCGACATCGACTTCCTGATCTACTACCGCATCGTCAATGCCATGAGCAGCGTGGTCAACGTGGCCTACTTCAGTGGCGCCCTGCAAGGCATCGCCACCACCACCCTGCGCGCGGTCATCGGTGACATCCTGCTCGACGACGTCCTCTCCAAGCGCGACCAGATCAACGAAGTCTTGCGCGTCAAGATGGACGAGCAGACCGAACGCTGGGGCGGCAAGGTCATGTCCGTCGAGATCCGTGAGATCACCCCGCCGCCGGACGTGCAGAGCTCCATGAACCGGATGCTCACCGCCGAGCGAACGCGGCGCGCGGTCATCACCGAGTCAGAAGGCGAGCGCCAGTCCAAGATCAACGTCGCCGAGGGTGAGAAGCAGTCGGCCATCCTGCGTGCTGAGGGCGTGCGCCAGTCGTCCATCCTCGAAGCGGAAGGTTTCGGCCAGGCACTGATGCGCATCTTCGAGGCTGCCAGCAAGATCGACGACCGCACCATGACGTTGCAGTACCTTGATGCGTTGAAGCAGCTGGGTCAGACCGATGCCACCAAGTACGTCATCCCCTTGGAGTTGACCGACCTCGCGCGGCGCGTGGGCAACTTCCTTGACAGCGGGATGGAGACCGGGATGGCCCAGCGCTACAGCAGTCCGACTGCTCCGCAGGTCGCTCCCAGCGGGGAGGACGACACCGCGTAGGCGGTCGCCGACCGTCTGACGATGCTGCCTACCGTTCGTGCGGTCCGCTATGTCGCGCCGCTACGCGAAGGCGGCTCCCTGCCCGGCCTGATGGAGGCCGATGATGATGGCACCTATGTGGTCAAGTACCGCGGCGCCGGGCAGGGGCCCAAGGCCCTCGTGGCGGAGGTCATCGCCGGCGAGATCGGCCGAGCCCTGGGACTGCCGGTGCCGGACGCGGTGCTGTTGGATCTTGACCCGGCCTTCGCGCGACTGGAGATGGACTATGAGATCCGGCACCTGCTGACCCAGAGCGAGGGCATCAACTACGCGCTCGACTTCCTGCCGGGTTCGATCACCTACGACCCGCTGGTGCCGCCGGCGCCCCAGGGGGCGTTCGCGGCCGACGTGGTCTGGTTCGATGCCTTCGTCAGCAACGTCGATCGCTCCGCCCGCAATGTCAACATGCTTGAGTGGCACCGGCGCATCTGGCTCATCGACCATGGCGCGGCGTTGTATTTCCACCACGACTGGGGTGACGTCGTGGCGCGAGCGGATAGGCCATTCGGCCACGTCGCCCAGCATGTCCTGCTGCCCTTCAGCGACGACCTCGACGCGGCCGACGAGCGAGCGCACCGGCGTCTCTCGAGGGAGGTCTTCGAGGGGGTCGTGGCGGCCGTGCCGGAGTCGTGGTTGAGCGAACACTACGGCGATGACGACCCGGCGGTCGTCCGCCGGACCTATGTCGACTACCTCAGCGCACGCCTCGATCGATCAGCCATCTTCACCGAGGAGGCCACACGTGCCCGCGCACTGCTCGTATGACTACGCGGTCGTCCGGGTCGTGCCCGACGTGGCGCGGGGTGAGTACCTCAATGCCGGCATCATCCTCTTCGCCAAGTCCCACGCAGCGCTGCTGGCGCGCATCTGGCTCGATGAGGCTCGCTTGACGGCCCTGGCGCCCGATGCCGATGTGACCGCCATCCGCGCCCACCTGGTCTCGATCGAGCGCATCTGCGCCGGTGGTTCCGACGCTGGTCCGCACGGCTCGTTGAGTCCCTCCGAGCGCTTCCACTGGCTGGTGTCGCCGCGCAGCACGGTCATCCAGGTCTCGCCGGTGCACTCGGGGCTGTGTGACGACCCCTCGGCAGAGGCCGACCGACTGTTCGCGCGCCTGGTGGCGACGCAGGATCGGAGCTCCCAGGCCGGCGGTAGCAACTGATCCGAGCCTCATCGGGAGCGATGGCGAAAGACTGCGCCAAGTAGCCGCAAAGCGCCGGCCAAGATGGTGCACCCAGACTCGAGCACATGCTCGCGATCCTTGATACCGCCGTCGTCAGTGGCCTGCGGGGTGAGCTGGTCCGCGTCGAGGTGGACGTGGCGCCCGGGCTACCGACCTGCAACATCGTGGGGCTGCCGGATGCGGCACTGTCAGAGGCGCGCGAACGGGTCCGCAGCGCCATCCGCAACGCCGGCTTCGACTACCCACTGAGTCGTATCACCGTCAACCTGGCGCCCGCCGACCGGCGCAAGCACGGCGCCGCCTACGACGTGGCCATCGCCATCGGCATCCTGCTCGCGAGCGGTGAGCTGCGTGCCTCGGGTGGCTCGTGGGCCCTGCTGGGTGAGCTTTCGCTCGACGGGGGTGTGATGCCGGTCCCAGGCGTGCTGCCGATGGTCTCCACGCTGCGCGAAGCCGGGCACCGGCGGGTGTGCGTGCCGCAGGGCAATGTCGCGGAGGCCATGCTGGTGACGGGGATCGCGGTGGTGGGCATCGACGGTCTCGATGACGTCGCACGCCTGGTGGCCGGTCCCAGAGGTCGCAAGGCGGCCGCGGCTCGACGCCGGGTCGCAGTTCGCGTGGATGCCGGTGCACGGGTGCGCCCGGAGCAGACGGAGTCGGTGGATGCCGATGCGGTCACCGAGCTGGCCGACGTGCGCGGCCAGGAGCATGCGCGTTGGGCGCTGGAGGTGGCCATCGCCGGCCGGCACAACCTGCTGCTCATCGGCTCGCCCGGTGCGGGCAAGACCATGCTGGCCCGAGCCACCCCGGGATTGCTGCCGCCACTGACCGAGGCGGAGGCGCGTGAGGTCGCCGTCATCCGTAGCGTCGCCGGCCTGGAAGCGTCGTCGGTCGATCGCTTGGCGAGACCGTTCCATAGCCCGCACCACACCACCTCCTACGCGGCCATGGTCGGCGGTGGTCCACGACTCCGGCCCGGTCTCGTGACTCAGGCGCACCACGGCACGCTGTTCCTCGATGAGCTGGCCGAGTTCGACCGCGACGTGCTCGACGCGCTGCGCCAACCACTGGAGGACGGTGCCGTGGAGATCGTGCGCGCACACGGCTCGGTACGCTATCCGGCACGGCTCCAGCTCATCGCCGCCATGAACCCTTGCCGCTGTGGCTGGCATGACGATCCGGATCGGCGCTGCCGCTGCCCGCAGCGAGAGCCGGAGCGCTATATGCGGCGCGTCAGTGGCCCGCTATTGGACCGCATCGATCTGCGGGTGGTGATGCCACGGATGTTGCCCGAGCAGCTGGTGGATGCTGCGCGGCCAGAGCCCAGTGCGGTGGTGGCGGCACGGGTGCGGACGGCCTGGGACCATGCCCTCGAGCGCAACGACGGTCAGCCCAATGCGGCGCTCACTGGTCAGCGACTCATCCGAGCCTGCGGCCTCGACCAACGGGCCAGAGACACGCTGAAGGACGTGGCGACCGGGTTGGAGCTGACGGCACGCAGCGTCCATCGCATGATGCGAGTGGCTCGGACGGTCGCCGACCTGCGTGCCGTCGACGTCGTCCGCAGCGATGAGATCCTGGCCGCGACATCCATGCGCGATCGTTCCATGGAAGCGGACCTCGCGGCGTGAGCAGTAGCTTGGCCACAGTGACCGAACGGCAAGCCTGGATCGCGCTGGCGAGCACGCCCCGAGTCGGCGACCTGACCTTCGGCCGGCTGCTCGCCATCCACGGCAACGCCCGCGACGCACTCACCTCGGTGGCGAGGCTCCCGCACGGTGGCGCCGATCGCATCCTCGCGGATGGGGTCCAGATCCGGCTACGACGAGGGCTGGCCGCCGCGATCCGTGATGCGGCCGCCGACCCCGGTCTCACCGAACGCCGCATGCAGGCCTTGGGCGGCTGGTTGCTGACGCCGCTGGACGCCGGCTATCCGGAGCGCCTCCATCACATCGAGGAGCCACCGCCAGTGATCTACGGCCTCGGCGAGCCGGCAGCGCTGGAGCGCCCGCGCATGGTGGCGGTGGTGGGCACCCGGCGACCGACCGCGGTCGCCCGCGATCTGGCGGTGCGCGTCGGCGGGCGCCTCGCGGAGGCCGGGGTCGTGGTGGTCTCCGGCCTGGCGCTGGGCATCGATGGCGCGGCGCACCTCGCGACCCTTGAGGCTGGCGGAGAGACGGTAGCCGTGGTCGGTGGCGGGCTCGATCTACCAGGCCCTGCCCCGCACCGACGCCTGGCGCGCCGCATCACCTCACAGGGTGCGGTCATCGCTGAGTTGGCACCGCGTGTGCGTCCCACCCAGGGCACCTTCCCCCGCCGCAACCGCATCATCAGCGGACTCGCCGATGCCACCATCGTGGTCGAGGCGCCGGCGCGGAGCGGCGCCCTCATCACCGCACGGCACGCGTTGGAACAGGGGCGGACCTTGCTGGTCGCGACCGGCCGGCCACTCGATCCACGCATCGCGGGGAACCTGGCCCTGTTGCGTGAATCGCCGGCACGCCCGTTGATCGGGCTCGACGAGATGCTCGCCGACCTGGAACTCGACCTGGTCGGCACGGGCGCGAGGGAAGGGGAGGCTCAGGCCCAGGGTACGGCCGCTCGCACCCTCACTGCGGATGCGGCCATCACATTGCTCGACCCGACGCAACGTGCCGTCGCCTCCCAGCTCGCGGGTGGCCCGCAGTCGATCGATGGCCTCTGCCGTGCCACTGGCTTGGAGGTGGGTGTGGTGGCAGCGAGTCTCACCATGCTGCAGCTACGAGGCTGGGCCCGGGCGCTCGGCGCCACCAACCTGCCTGCCGGCCCCCTGCTGGTGATGGACAAGGGCGGCCACCCGTGAGAGAGTCCCCGACGCGCCCGACCGGAGCCGGCCGTCTCTCGCAGCGTAGGATGGAGCCATGATCAGGAACGTCATCTTGCATCTCGTGGGCGAGCTGCCCATGAAGGCAGATATCGAATCTCTGCCGACCGCGGCCGACGCCGGCCTCTTGTGCACCAACCTGCGGACGCTCGAAGGGCGCAAGCCCATCTCGACCGAGTACCTCGATTCGGTCTTCCTGCTGCCCTACCACGCCATCCGCTTCATCGAGGTCCCCAGGTCCTCCATCCACGCCGCTGGGCTCGACCACGATCTGCCCTCCGGCCCGGTCGAGCTGCCGGCCTCGGCAGGAGGCGTGCCCGACGGGACCCACGTCATCGTCACGCCACCGCCCCGAACTACCTCCCCAGACACGATCGCGGCCGAAGACGAAGCCCTCGAGCACCTCGAGCCGGATGCGGAGCTGCTCCGCCGCATCCGCGAGGCATGACGGCCCTCCTCCTGGTGGGCCGCTGTGCGTCGAGGCACCGCTGCTACACTCCGCGCCGATGACGAAGAACCTGGTGATCGTCGAGTCCCCGGCCAAGGCACGCACGATCGAGCGCTATCTTGGCGAGGGCTACAAGGTGCTGGCCTCATACGGGCATGTGCGCGACCTGCCGGAGAACCCCGGCAAGGGCAAGCTGGGTGTGGATGTCGAACACGACTTCGCGCCCGAGTACGTCATCAACGAGGATCGCCGCAAGCAGCTCAACGCCATCACGCGCGCAGCTGCCACGTCTGACATGGTCTATCTCGCCACCGACCTCGATCGCGAGGGAGAGGCCATCGCCTGGCACGTCGTAGAAGCCGTGGCCATCCCGCAGGACAAGCGGCGCCGGGTCACGTTCAGCGAGATCACCAAGAGCGCCATCACCGCGGCGTTCGCCGATCCCCGCCAGATCGACATGGGCCTCGTCGATGCCCAGCAGACGCGCCGCATCATGGACCGTATCGTGGGCTATACCCTGAGCCCGCTCATCAGCCGCAAGGTCCGCAGTGGCCTGTCGGCCGGTCGCGTCCAATCGGTCGCGGTGCGTCTGGTGGTCGAGCGTGAGCGTGAGATCGAGGCCTTCAGCGCCCGCGAGTACTGGACCCTGGAGGTGCTGCTGGAGACCCCCTCGGCCGAGCGCTACAGGGCCGCCCTGGTCAAGGTCGACGGCACTCGCGTCGCGACCGGTGGCGAGATCAAGAAGAATGAGATCCCCATCGCCGACGAGGCCACCGCCCAGGCATACGTGGCAGCGCTCAAGGGCGAGTCGGCCACCGTCACCTCTGTCAAGGTCCGCAGCAGCAAACGCAATCCGGCGCCGCCTTTCACCACCAGCACCATGCAACAGGAAGCCAGCCGCAAGCTCGGCTATGGCCCCAAGCGCACGATGTCGGTGGCCCAGCGACTCTATGAAGGCATCGAGATCGATGCTGAGCCCACCGGGCTCATCACCTACATGCGGACCGACTCGGTCAACCTCGCCAAGTCGGCACAGCACGAAGCGAACGAGGTCATCAGCGAGCGCTACGGCACGGCGTACGCGGTGGAGGGCGGCCGCGGCTACAAGACCAAGGCCAAGGGTGCCCAAGAGGCGCACGAGGCAATCCGGCCGACCTCGTTCGGGCGCCATCCGGATTCCCTGAAGGGCCGCGTCAAGGATGACGAGCTGCGCCTGTACCGGCTCATCTGGCAGCGCGCGCTGGCCTCGCAGATGGCGCCCAAGCAGATGGAGACGACGTCGGCCGAGCTGGCGGCGGGTCGCTTCGAGCTTCGCGCCAGCGCCACTCGCACCACCTTCGACGGCTTCACCGCGGTCTACACCGAGGGCCGTGACGATGGCGACGACGAGGAGAAGGAGGCGACGCTGCCGGTGCTGGCAGAGGGCGACCGCTCCGAGGTCAAGGATGTCGAGGGCGAACAGCACTTCACCGAGCCACCGCCGCGCTATACGGAGGCCACCCTGATCAAGGCGCTCGAGGAGAACGGCATCGGCCGGCCCTCCACGTACGCCGCCACCATCTCCACCATCCAGGACCGCGGCTACGTCTCGCTGGTGGATCGCCGTCTGCGTCCGGAGGTCGTGGCCAACATCGTCACCGATGTGCTGGTCGAGCATTTCGGCGACTACGTCGATTATGACTTCACCGCGCGCATGGAGGCCGAGCTCGATGAGGTCGCGGCCGGCCGGCGCGAGTGGGTGCCGCTGCTGCATGCGTTCTACGACCCGCTCATCGCGCTCGTCGATGAGAAACGCAAGTCGCTGACGCGCAAGGAACTGACCACCGAAGAGACGGACGAGGTCTGCTCCGAAGGTCACCCCATGGTCATCAAGCTGGGCCGCAACGGGCGCTTTCTGGCCTGCTCCATGTATCCCGACCACAAGGAGACCCGAAACATCCCCGGCGAAGAACCGGACATGCCCGCGGTCGAAGGCGCCGGCGAGCCCTGTCCCAAGTGCGGCCAGGGGACGCTCGTGGCCAAGCGCGGACGCTTTGGTGCCTTCGCCGGCTGCGACCGCTATCCCGACTGTGACTACATCCATCGCACCGGTCCGCCACCACCGTTGCCGCTGCCCTTCGAGGTGGAATGTCCCAAGTGCGGCGAAGGCAAGCTGGTGGCACGCAGGGCACGGCGCACTGGCAACGTGTTCTATGGCTGTGGCCGCTATCCCAAGTGCGACTTCACCACCAACTTCGAGCCGACCGGGGCGCTCCACGATGCCGACGCTGGTGCCGTGGGGCTGAAGGACGAGAGCGGCATCTGCCTGCGCTGCGGTGCGCCCGTGGACCTGCCCGGCGATCGCGCCGACCTGCCCGGCCGGTCGCTGCCGGGTGGCGCGCCCGACCCCGCGGCATTGGCCCCCTCGCGCCAGAAACGGGCCGCCACAAAGGGCCGCAAGTCGGCTGCCAAACCTGCCGGCCGCAAGCGAAAGACGACCAAGAGCAGTAAGACCAGCGCCGGGCCTGACGACGCCGCCAGCTGATGGCGAGCGGCCGCGGCAGCAGCGTGGACGATCCAGGCAGTCACGATCCGGCTTCGGCTGCTGCGGCTTTCATGGCCTCCCTCGACGCTCGCGACGCCTCACCGCATACCCGTCGCGCCTACGCCACCGCGGTGGAGCAGTACCTGACCTGGCTCGACAGCGTGTCCGGCGTGGACTGGACACGACCGCCCCGACGCACGCTGCGCGCGTACCTCGCCGAGCTGGACGGCCGCGGTCTGGCGCGCTCCACCATCAGCAGCCGCATCGCTGCGCTGCGCTCCTTCTACCGCTTCGCACGTCGGCAAGGCTGGGTGGCCGGCGACCCCTGGTCGGCCATCGTCACACCACGACGGTCGTCGCGCTTGCCCAGGGTCATGGACATCAGTGACGTGGAGCGGCTGCTCGACGCCATCCCGGGCTCCGGCGGCCACGCCGTCGGTCGCGCATGGGAGGTCGCCATCCCGCAGGCGTTGGAGCTGCGTGACCGTGCCATCGTCGAATGCGCCTACGCGGCCGGCCTGCGCATCAGCGAGCTTGCAGGCGCGCGCCTCGCCGACATCGACCTGCGACGCGGCGAGATCCGCGTGCTGGGCAAGGGCCGCAAGGAGCGCATGGGCATGCTGGGCGCCCCCGCCCGCGACGCCCTCGACGCGTACCTTCGGCATGGCCGACCGGTGCTGGCCGGGGCTGCGAGCGGCGCCGAGGGAGGCGCTGATGACGCGCTCTTCCTGAGCACTCGCGGGCAGGCCCTGGGCGTGCGCGGTGTACGCAAGCGTATCGACCTGCTGGTCCGGCGCGCCGGCCTGCCGGAGCACACCTCACCCCACACCCTGCGCCACTCGTTCGCCTCGCACCTGCTCGAAGGCGGCGCCGACCTGCGCGTGGTCCAGGAGCTGCTGGGACACGCCAGCCTCGCCACGACGCAGATCTACACGCACGTCAGCCCGGGTCGCCTGCAGGCCAGCTACCGCGCCGCCCATCCCCGGGCTCGTGTGCCAGACCCAACCCCACCCGGCGGCGATCCGACCGACGACGAGCTGTGAGCCGGGGGGCGCTCGCTCGCGCCGGCCTGGTGGTCACCGGCGCCTTCCTCGCCTCGCGGATGCTGGGCTGGCTGCGCGTCATCGTCCTGTCCAACCTGTTCGGAACGCCTGAGGACATCGGGCAACTCGACGCGTACTACGCCGCCTTCCGCATCCCTGACCTGATGTTCGAGCTGGTGGCCGCGGGTGCCATCACCTCCGCACTGATCCCGGTGCTGTCCGGCCTCATCACGGACGGCGAGCGCGATCGCGCCTGGCGCGTCGCGTCGAGTGTCATCAACCTCATGGTGGCGGCGCTGCTGATCTTTGCCGTCCTCTTCGCAGTGTTCGCGCCGTCGATCGTCCCGCTGCTGGTGCCAGGTTTCGACGAAGCCACCATGGCCTTGACCGTGGAGTTGACGCGGCTGATGCTCATCGCACCCATCTTCCTGGCCAGTGGCTCGATCGTCAGCGCCATCCTCCAAACACAGGATCGGTTCGGCGTGGCCGCCCTGGCGCCTTTGGTGTACAACGCCAGCATCATCGCCGGTGCGCTGCTGCTGTCGCCGACGCTGGGCATCTACAGCGTCGCGGTCGGCGTCGTCATCGGGGCCATCGGCCATCTGCTGGTGCAGCTGCCGGCACTGCGGGGCCACTTCCGCTATTCGCCCCGGGTCGATGTCGGGGACCGCGCCGCGCGCGAGACGTTCTTCCTGATGCTGCCGCGTGCCATCGGCATGGGTGTCAACCAGATCACCTTCCTGGTCAACACTGCCCTGGCCACCACGGTCGCGGTCGGGGCCGTGGTGAGCTATACAGTCTCCTTCAGCGTGCTGCAGATCCCGCTGGGGGTCATCGGCCTGCCACTGGGCATCGTGCTGCTGCCATCGATGTCGCGCGCTCTCGCGTCCGGTCATGAGATCGAGTTCGGCAACCTGGTGACTCGGGCCCTGCGTCTCCTGCTGTGGCTCATGGCTTTCATCGCCGCGGTCGGCATCGTCGCGCGCGAACAGGTCGTGGACCTGTTGTTCGGGTGGGGCTTCGACGAAGAGACGCTCGCAGCCACCGCCGCGGCCCTCGGTGTCTTCCTGCTGGGCCTGCCGGCCAACGCCATGAACGTCATCCTCACGCGTGCCTTCTACAGCGGCAAGGACACCATCACACCGGTCACGGTGGCCATCATCTCGGTGGCGGTCAACGTTGCCGTTTCGGTCGCCACCGTCGCGAGCCTGGGCATCGGGGGCTTGGCGCTGGGCATCGTGCTGGGCGCCTGGTTCGAGGCCGTCACGCTCACGATCTTGCTGCGGCGTCGGCACGCGAGCATCGTCGCCGCGCCCATCCTCGCCGGCGCGGCGCTGTCACTGGCAGGGGCGCTCGTAGCGGCCCTGATGGCGGCCGGGATGCTGGCCCTGGTGCCGGTTCCTGACGGGATCTCCCGCGTGGCCGGCCTCATCCTGCAGTTGGGTCTGGCCGGTGGCGTGGGACTGGCGGCCTACGTCCTGTACAGTCGGCTGGTGCGATTGCCTGAGCTTGGACGCGCCGTCGACCTGATGCGTGCTGCCCGGCGGGGACGCTGAGCATGGCCGGTCCCGGCGTCGGCATCACTGCCGATGAGGCCGCCGCGCCGTCCGCTTGGGATGCACGCGCGGTGGACGTTCCCGGCGGGCACGTCATGCAATCGGCCACCTGGGGCGCCTATCGTGCCAGCCAGGGCTATGAACCGCACTACCTGACGTTCGAGGATGGTCACGCCGCACTGGCGCTGCTGCGCCGGAGCGCGGGCCTCCCGGGCGCCGAGGCCAACATCCGCCACGGGCCGGCCCACGCCGGAGAGACCCCCAGCCTCGCCGGCGAACGGGCGGCGACGCTGGCGACATGGGCGCGCGATCTCGGCGCGCGCGATCTCTTCATCGACCCCGAGCGCCCCGCTGACCCCGACTATGGAGCGGCCCTGGAGGCGGCGGGTTTCGCCATCTGTGAGGGCATCGAGCCTTCGATCCACGTCATGCGGCTGACCTTTGCCCCCGGAGCCGATGCTGAGACCGTGTTCGCCGGCTTCTCCAAATCCAGCCGACAACGCATCCGTGCAGCGCAGGGAGACGGCACGCGCGTGAGCGAGGACCACAGCGGCGATCGGCTCGACGAGTTCGCCGTGCTGATGCGCGAGCGCGCCGAGGTGGTGGGTATGCAGCTCCAACAGGGCAGCGACTACCTGCGCGGCTGGCGCGCGCTGATGGCGGCCGGTCTGGCGCATCTTCTGGTAGCCGAGCATGACGGTGAGCTCGTCGGCGGGCTCTTCCTGTTCCACCAGGGTGGCATCCAGGCCACGGCTTACTCGGCTGATCGCGCGGCCCGCCGGGGCGACCTGCCCGGCACCATGCATCTCGTGCGCTGGACCGCCATCGCGGGTGCCTTGGCCGCGGGCTGCCCCGCCATCGAGCTCGGCGGCGTGGACCTGCCCGGACATCGCAGCCCACCCGAACGCGGCGATCCCAATCGCGGACTCTACGAGCACAAGCGCGGCTTCGGAGCCGAGTGGGTCGAACGTGAACCCCCTCGCCGCATCGTCCTGCGCCCGACGGCCGAGCGACTGGCCCGCCTCCGCCGCCGCACCATCGACACGCTCCGGGGGATGCGAAGATAGCTGCCATGACCCCGGACCCCGAGCGACTGCGGAGTGACGATGATGCCTGGGATGCGTTCGTCGAGGCTTCCGACACGGCCTTTCCGCTGCAGCTGACCGCATGGGCCGAAGCCAAAGCCCCGTATGGCTGGCAGTCGGCGCGCGTGCTTGCCGACGCTGGCGCGGGGCCCATCGGTGCGCAGGTGCTCGTTCGTCGCCTGGGGCCAGGACCATTCGCATTGGGATATGTGCCGCGCGGACCGGTGGCCACCATCCTTGACGCGGCAAGCGTGGAAGCCTTCACGGAGGCGCTTCGTGGATTCGCCCGGGCGCGCCACCTGACGCACGTCACGGCCGACCCTGGTATCGAGGGCACCGCTCACCATGCGCTCTTCCTGGCCGCCGGCTGGCAGCCCAGTGATGCGCTGCAGCTGGCCTCCACGCAGGTCATCGACCTGCGCAAGTCGGAAGAAGAGCTCTGGTCGGACGTCTACAAGTCGAGCCGGCGATATGCCAATGGGGCGCGCAAGAAGGGATGCTATGTGGAGGATGCCGGCGAGGCGGCGCTCTCGACCTTCTACCAGATCCTCGTCGAGACAGCGGAGCGAAGCGGCTTCATCCCGCGTGCCATCGAAGCGTATGCAGCCGTCTATCGAGCGTTCGAGCGCCACCGCAAGGCCCGCATCCTGATCGGCTACCTGGCTGATGGCACGCCCGTCTCGAGCAAGATGATCCTCAGCAGCGGCGGTCGCGCCTCACAGCTCTACGGCGGTCTCAGCGATGCCGGTAGCGAGGCGCGCTCGGGCCATTTCTTCGAATGGGAGGCCATCATCCGCGCCAAGGCGGCCGGTGCCGAGATCTTCGACATGTGGGGCCGTTCGACCAAGGGCATCGCGCACTTCAAGCAAGGCTTCGGTGGCCGAGTCGTCGAGTACGGAGGCACCTTCGATCTCGTCATCAACCCGCCGGTGCGCTCGATGTACCGGCGAGGCCGCCGCGCCTGGGTCGGGCTCGCTCGGCGCCGCCGGGGGCTCGATCCCAACAAGCCGGTCTCGGCGACACCCCTTGACTGATGGTGCCGATAGAGGCTGAGCAGCGGCTGTCCAGCCTGCGCATGCTGCTTCATCGGCGCGGGCAGCTGGTGTCCTGGCCGCTGCCGGTACATGGCGGTGATCCCGACCCGCTCATCGCTGCCGTACGCTACGACTCACGGCAGGTGCACGAGGGTGATGTCTTCGTGGCCCGGCGCGGACAGCACGACGATGGCCACGAGCATGTCGCAGCAGCTGTGGCAGCGGGCGCAGGCGCCGTCGTCGTGGAGCGCCCAGTCCCCGGCCTCAGGGTGCCCGAGCTGGTGGTTCGCGACGCGGGGACGGCGCTGGCCCTCGCGGCAGCCTGGCGTGCCGGCGAGCCCAGCCGTTCGCTGGGCGTGGTCGGCATCACCGGCACCGATGGCAAGACGACGACGGCCTACCTCGTCCGCGCCATCCTTGAAGCGACCGGCCACAGCAGCGGCCTGTTGGGTACGACCGACGTCATCGTCGGTGGCGAGAGCCTGGGCAACCGTGCCCGCACCAGCACGCCGGAGGCGCCCGAGCTGCAGGACCACCTGGCCGCCATGGTAGCTGCCGGCGATCGCTGGGCGGTGCTCGAATCGAGCTCGCATGGGCTGGCGCAGGGGCGGGTCGGCGGCGTCGCCTATGACGTGGCGGTGCTGACCAACGTCACCTCCGAGCACCTGGAGTTCCACGGCACCCTGGAGGCCTACCGGGCTGCCAAGCGCAGCCTCTTCGCGCGACTCGCGGTCAGCGACGAGAACCCGGAGAAGGGCTGGGGCAAGCATGCCGTCGTCAATGCCGATGACCCCGAGGGGGAAAAGGCCGCCGCCACCGCCACGGCGGTCGGCGCCCGGGTGTGGCGCTACGGTCTGACCGGCGACCTCGCAGAGCGTGAGGGGAGCGCGCTGGACCTTGCCGCGACCGCGCTCACCGAGCAGCCCGCGAGCATGCTGGTGCACATGGCGGCCTCTGACTGGAGCGGCACGGTGAGCTTGCGCCTGGCCGGTCGCTTCAACGTCTACAACGCGCTCGCGGCGATGGCTGTCGCCGCCGCCCTGGACCTTGACCTGGAGGCCGCCGCCGCCGCGCTGGGTGCCGTCGAGGGAGTGCCCGGCCGGATGCAGCGCGTGGACGAGGGACAACCCTTCAGCGTCGTCATCGACTACGCCCATACCGCCGATTCACTGGCCAAGGTGCTCGATGAGCTGCGGCCGACCGACCCGGGGGCCGGGCTCATCGCGGTCATCGGATCCGCCGGCGAGCGTGATCCCAGCAAGCGTGAGCCGCTCGGCCGCATCGCCGGCGAGCGCTGCCGGCTCGTCATCGTGAGCGACGAGGACCCTCGCGGAGAGGACCGCATGACCATCCTCGACGCTATCGCGGCCGGAGCGGAGGCTGCCGGGCGACGGCGGGGTGAGGACTTGCTGGTCGTCCCCGACCGGGCGGCGGCCATCGCCACGGCCATGCACCGCGCGCGAGCCGGAGACGCTGTACTCCTGGCGGGCAAGGGCCACGAGAAGACCATCGAGATGGCCGACAGCGAGCTGGCCTGGGATGAGCTCGCGGTCGCGCGGGAGGCCCTTCGCACACGGGACGAGTGACCCTGGACGGACGGAGCGGTTCGACACCAGCCCTTGCCTAGCCTTTTCCCAGGACTGCCTTCACCAGCTTCGTCATGGGCTCATCGGTGATCCAGTTGCCCCGGTTGGAGAGCAGCACCACCGAGACACCCGCATCGGGGAAGTACCACATCGACGACTCGTAGCCGCGGATGCCGCCACGATGCCCGTAGGCTCGGTGGCCGGCGAAGTAGGCCACATCCGTGCCCAGACCGTACAGGCCCGGTTGCAGGATGGTCGTCATCTGGGCCACCGAATGCGCCGACAGGACTTCGCCGCCGTAGAGCGCTCGGGCCCACGTCGCGAGGTCCCGGGCGGACGATGCGATGGCGCCGGCCGCGTCGGCGGCAGTGACCGCGGCCATGAAGGGCACCACGGTCGCCTCGCGCGTGTGGTCCATGAAGCCGGTGGCGGTGGCCCAGTGACCGTGGGCGGCGTCCGCCCGCGGCTTCTGTGCCGGTTGGTAGACCGTATCCTCCAACCCGAGGGGCTTGAAGAAGCGATCACGCAGCTGCTTGTCGATGGGCTTGCCCTCGACGGCCTCTGCCACCCGGCGCAGGATGAGATAGTTGGTGTTGGAATAGTGGTAATCGGCACCGGGCTTGAAGTAGCCGTGTTTGACGAGGCCCATCATGTCCTCATACGTCCAGACGTGGTCCCGAGCCTCAAGGCCGGTCGCGTTGGGGTCCTCATACCAGGCGATGGTGGCGTTCTCGTAGACGTCGTTCTCCCAGAAGTTGTAGATGCCGCTGGTGTGGCTGAGCAGCTGCCGCAGCGTCACCGTCTTGCTGCGGGGCGCATCCGCGAAGTAGGTGCCGAAGGGCGCGTCCAGATCGACCTTGCCTTCCTCCGCCAGCTGCATGATCAGCGCCGCCACGAATGTCTTGCTGACGCTGGCGATGGCGAACTGCGTGTCATCCTTGATCGGACGATCGGGGGCCATCTCCGCCCTGCCGGCAGTCCCCAGCCAGGTCTCGCCCGATGGCAGCATGACTGCCGCCTGCAGCCCCGCCACGCGCTGGTTCTTGACGGTGTTGCGCAGGATCCGGTCGAGCTTCCTGGCAGTGCGCTCGCTCATCGTCGGGCCCGAGGCGGCCACCGCGGGCGCGACCGTGGGCATGACCGAGGTAGAGATGGTGGGCGCTGGCGTCAGCCGAGATTCGGCCGGCGGGCTCTTCAGCGAACCGAGGATCGGTGCCACTGTCGCCGCTGCGGCGGACGCGATGGCCGCGGCGCTCGGCGAAGCGGTCGGCACGCTCGTCCCAGCCACGACCTCGGTGAGGCCAGTGGGTGGCACAGCCGGCGGTGCGACCGACTCGGAGTCGCGGGCCACGGTCGTGCACGACACCACGATCAAGACGGCCAGGGCGAGGATGACATATGGGAGGCCCACTCGGACTCGGAGCGGGGACGGCCACGGCTTCACGAGATAGCACGGTACAACGCCATCAGCACCTGTGCGCGAGGACCCGTTCGATTCGGGTGGCCCGATGATTTGGTTCGCTTCACCGACTTTCGATCGGGGCAGGTCTAGACTTGCCCGACCGCATCCCGCCACGATGGAGACCACATGACGTCCATCCGCCTCGCCACAGCCGTGATCGGCGCCGCCCTGTTGCTGCCCACGAGCAGTGCGCTCGCACAGGAGGCCTCGCCGCGCCTGGGCTCTCCGTTACCGGCCGCCAGCGCGGACTCCAGCGCCGCTCCCGACGCCAGCGCCGTTGCGGAGGCCAGCGCCGCTCCTGCCGTCGATGCCCTGCTTGCGCTCATCCCGGTCGAAGCCGCCGGATTGGCACTCCGCGAGGGGGCAGCGACCTTCGACGCCGAGGAGATGCGGGCCAACTCCGGCGACGACGAGCTGGTGCTGCTCGACCAGCTCCTCAGCTCCGCGGGTGACCCCACCGAAGGGCTGGGTGTGGCGGCGGTGTTCGCCACCACGGCCGAGGGCGACGGCGGCATCATGCTGCAGGCCATCAGCGTGCCGGGCATGCTGCCGCAAGATGGCGTGACGTTCTGGGCATCGATGCTGGACTTGGCCAACGAAGCATCCCAGACAGAGGAAGTCCAGATCGCCGACAAGTCCGTCACCGCCTACACCAGCCCCGACGATCCCGGCATCACCGCCCACCTCTACGGCACTGACGGCGCCGCCTGGTTGATCATCGCCAGTGACCCAGCCATGCTCGCCGACCTGCTCACGCAGCTGCCCTGACCAGCGACGGCTCTCGGCACTCCGGCTCAGGTCCATGCACCTTCGCTACACTCGTGCCTGGATGACCAGCCCCCCGACCGAGCAGACCGCTGCCACCGACCTCAAGCGACCCGCCAAGAGCGGACGCTCCGCGCGACGCGCGCGACTTGCGCCGGCCGAGGATCTGTCAGCTGCCGGGATGCAGCGCCAGCTGGAAGAGCTGGAGCAGGAGCTGCGACAGCGCTACCCACACGCTGACATCTCGTCCGTGGCCACGTCCTTCGCCTTCGCGCTCGATGCCCATGCTGACCAGAAGCGCGTCAGCGGTGAACCCTACGTCAGCCACCCGCTGGCGGTGGCCAGGATCCTGGCCGAGCTGGGACTTGACCCGGTCGCAGTCACTGCGGCGATCCTCCACGACATCCCCGAGGACACCGAGTACTCCATCGCAGACGTGGAGGAACGCTTCGGTCCCGACGTGTCCCGGCTCGTGGATGGCGTGACCAAGCTGAGCAAGTTCAGCACCCTGACGCACGAACAGCAACAGGCGGAGAACATCCGCAAGATGTTCCTGGCCATGGCGGAGGACATCCGCGTGGTCCTCATCAAGCTCGCCGACCGCCTCCACAACATGCGCACCCTGGGCGCCCTGCCGCCGGTCAAGCAGGTCCGCATCGCCAGACAGACCGCCGAGATCTATGCGCCCTTGGCCGAGCGCCTGGGGATCTGGCAGATCAAGTGGGAGTTGGAGGACCTCTCCTTCAAGTACCTCGATCCCGAGGCATACCGCGAGCTCGCCAGCCAGCTCGAGACCCACCGCCGGGCGCGTGAGGCCTACGTCGAACGCGCCATGGAAGTGTTGCAGGAAGCGCTGCGCGACTCGGGCATCGAAGCTGAGCTGTCGGGTCGTCCCAAGCACATCTACAGCATCCACAAGAAGATGCAGCGCAAGCGCGCCGAGTTCGGCGAGATCTATGACGTCCACGCGCTGCGGGTGTTGGTCGACAACGTGCGCGACTGCTACGCCGCCCTGGGTGTGGTGCACTCCCTTTGGCGACCCATCCCGGGCCAGTTCGACGACTACATCGCGATGCCCAAGAACAATATGTACCAGAGCCTCCACACCGCGGTCGTGGCGGTCGACGGCAAGCCGCTGGAGGTGCAGATCCGGTCGCAAGACATGCACCGCGTCAGCGAGGTCGGCATCGCGGCGCACTGGCGCTACAAGGAGGGTTCCCGGGCCGATCGCGCCTACGATGCCAAGCTGGCCTGGGTGCGCCAGCTCATGGAGTGGCAACGGGACGTTTCGGACGCCACGGAGTTCATCGAGGGTGTCAAGCTCGACATCTTCCAGGATCAGGTCTTCGTCTTCACCCCCAAGGGTGACGTCAAGGACATGCCCGCCGGCGCCACGCCACTCGACTTCGCCTATCGCATCCACACCGAGGTCGGCCACGCCTGCATCGGTGCCAAGGTCAACAACCGCCTGGTGCCGCTCGACTACAAGCTCAAGAACGGTGACATCGTCGACATCGTCACCACCAAGAGCGCCCACGGCCCGTCGCGCGACTGGCTCAACATCGTCACCACCAGCCATGCGCGCGAGAAGATCCGCCAATGGTTCAAGCGCCAACAGCGAGACGAGAACATCACGCATGGCAAGCAGGTGCTGGACCGGGAGCTGCACCGGCTGGCCCGTACCAGCCTGGACAAGATCGACCATGACAAGCTTGAGGAGCTGGCCGAACAGCACAACCTCAAAACGGTGGACGACTTCTTCGCCGCCATCGGCTACGGGCAGATCGGGCCGCAGCAAGTCGTTTCGCGACTCGGCGTCGTCGACGATGTGGACGAGGTGCAGCTGCCGCAGGTGGCGCCGCCGCCGCCGCAGCCGGGCGGGGTGCGCGTGCGCGGTGTGGGTGACCTGCTGGTGCGCTTCAGCAAGTGCTGCCACCCCATCCCGGGCGATCCCATCATGGGCTTCATCACCCGCGGTCGCGGAGTCACCGTCCACCTCGCCACCTGCCCCACGGTGGTCAACGAGCGCGCAGTGGAGCGCCTCATCGACGTGGATTGGGAGACCGCCGCGCAGCAGACCTACCCCATCGCCATCCTCATCGAGGCCTACGACCGCACCGGCCTGTTGAGCGAGATCAGCAATGTCATGGCCGACGACCGCATCAACATCATCGCCGCCAGCGTGAAGGTCCACAAGGATCATCGCGCTACCGTGCAGGCCACGCTGGAGGTCTCGTCGGTGGCGCAGCTGTCGCGGGTGATGGCGCACCTGGAGCAGCTCAAGGACGTCTACTCGGTCCAACGCGATCGCACCTGAGTCGCGCCTGGCTCGTGCCCCAAGGCCGGACATGCCCGCCGCCGCACAGGCCCGCGGCCGGATGGGTCGACTGCCAGTAGACTCGACGGCGATGCCCAAGTTCCAGGCCCCCCGAGGCACCCGCGACCTGTTGCCCCTGGAGCGCACTGTCTTCCTGCGTCTCGAACACACCGCACGCGACCTGGCCCTGCGCTACGGCTATGCGCCCATCGAGACGCCGATGTTCGAGGGCTCCAAGGTCTACGAGCGCGGCGTCGGCGAGGTCACCGACGTGGTCGAGAAGGAGCTCTTCCGCGTACAGGCCGGACGAGGCGAGGCCGAGCGCGAGCACTGGGCGCTGCGGCCGGAGCCCACGGCCGGCATCGTGCGCGCCTTCGTCCAACATGGCATGCGTACCTGGCCCCAGCCGGTCAAGCTGACGATGACTGGCCCCATGTTTCGCTACGACCGACCCCAGGCCGGCCGCTACCGCCAGTTCTGGCAGTTTGACGTGGAAGCCATCGGCGACCCCGGCCCCGCCATCGATGCCGAGATCATCGAGCTCGCCCTCGCCTACTTCGACGCCATCGGCCTGACCGACGTGCAGGTGCAGGTGAACTCCATCGGCGATGGCGCCTGCCGCCCCGCCTACATCGAGGCGCTGCGCTCTCACTTCGCCGCGCACGCCGACGAGCTGCCCGACCTTGAACGCGCGCGACTCGACACCAACCCGCTGCGGCTCCTCGACTCCAAGGCTGAGCGCATGGCACCGCTGGTGGCGTCCGCGCCGACCATCAGCGGACAGCTCTGTGATGATTGCCAGGCGCATTTCGACGGGCTGCTCGAGCACCTCGAAGCGCTGGCCATCGAGCCGCGCATCTCGCCCACACTCGTTCGCGGACTTGACTACTACACGCGCACCGCGTTCGAGTTCTACCGCTCCGGTGCCGAGGGCCAGCAGCAGGCGCTCGGCGGCGGCGGTCGCTACGACGGGCTCGTCGAGCTGCTGGGTGGCCAAGCCACGCCGGGCATCGGCTTCGGCATCGGCCTCGATCGCGTGGCTCTGGCCCTGGAGGAACAGGGCGCGACGCCCGCAGCAGAGTCCTGGAGGCCGGTGGTCGTGGTGGTGGGGACGGACGCTCAGGACACCGTCGTGCGGCTCCAGCTGGCCACGGAGCTGCGCGGCGCGGGACTCGCCTGCCGGCCCGACCTGACGACGCGGCGCCTGGGCAAGCAGCTTGACGGAGCCGCCAAGGCCGGCGCGCACTTCGCGGTGATCTGTGGCGATGAGCTCGATGCCGGACATGTGCAGGTCAAGGATCTCAAGGCCGGGACCCAGCGGCAAGTCGCTCTGACCGACCTTGCTCGCGACCTCACCCGAGCACAGACGCAACATCGCCACGGCGAGGAGGGATGACCGACCCGGAGCCGTGTCCATGACGCTCGGCCTGCGCGAGGCGGTATCGACCGATCGCGCCGCCTGGGGGGCCTTCCTGGCTTCTCGGCCGGAGGGCGACGTACTGCAGTCGTGGGCCTGGGGCCAAGCTGGGGCCGCCGAGCCCGGCGAGAACTGGAGCAGGTTCGTGGTGGTCGACGGTGGGGACCGGGTCCGTGGCGTGGCGCAGGTGCTCGATCGAGCCACCACGTTCGGTCGAACCATCCTCTACGTGCCGCACGGACCGGTGTGGGATCGCTCCGCGTCCGATGCTGCCGAGATCCTGGCCCGCCTGTTGACCGGCCTGAAGGCCCATGCGCGCAGTCGGCGTGGCGTCGTCCTGAAGCTCGATCCGCGTGGCAGCGGTGACCCTGTCGCGGACGCCGCCGTCGAGCGTGCCCTCCACGCGAGCGGCGAGCGCACGACGCACGACCTGCAGGCCCCCACGACGCGGATCGTCAGGCTGGCCGCGGACGAGGATCCCGTCGTGGCGTGGAACAAGGACGCCCGAGCGGAAGCTCGGCGAGCCGAGCGGGAAGGAACGACCGTCAGGCTCGATCGCAGCGGTGATGCGGCGCTGCTCGACACGTTCCACGCCCTGCTCTCGCGGACATCGGAGCGACAGGGCTTCCGCATCCGTTCACGCCAGTTCCTGAGCCGGCTAGCCGAGCCGCTGGCTGCGAGCGAGGACTGGTTCATGGCCATCGCTGAGCACGAAGGCACGCCGCTGGCGGGCGCCATCGCGTCGCGGACCGGCGACCGGGCGTACTACCTCTACGCCGCCTCGCTGCGAGACAAGGAGCTGGCCCGCAAACGCGGGCCGTACGCGGCCATGGCAGCCCTGCAACGGAGCCTTGCCGTAGCCGGCACGACCAGCCTCGACCTGTGGGGTGTGCGCGAACCCGATGACGGATCGGTCGACGCATCGTGGGAGGGCTTCAGCGTCTTCAAGCGCCGCTTCGGTGGCGTCCCGCTGCGTCATCCCGGCACCTACGACATCGTCATCGATCCCACCTGGAACCGCATCCGCGACATGCGTGAGCGCCTCCGTGGCGCCGTGCGTTAAGGTCTGAGCCGGCCCCACCGAGGGTCCTGCGTCGACCCGACCGGACACCCGACCGACGGCCGACCTGACCATCGCGTCCCGCGCCGCTACCATGTGACTCCCGATGCAGACCTCCTACCGTGACCTCACCTGTGCCGACGCCCGTCTGGAAGACGTCGGCAAGCCCGCCACCCTCGCCGGCTGGGTGCACCGCCGCCGCGACCTGGGCCAGCTCATCTTCCTCGACCTGCGTGATCGCTACGGCATCACCCAGGTGGTCATCGACAATGCCGATTCGCCAGCGGCCCATGACGTGGCCGAGAGCGTGCGCAGCGAGTACGTGGTCCGCGTCAGCGGCACCATCACCCAGCGTCTCGCCGGCATGGAGAACGACAAGCTCGCGACCGGGGCGGTCGAACTGCGGGCCACGGCCATCGACGTGCTGGCCACGGCCAAGACGCCGCCCTTCGTCATCAACGAGCCCACCGCCGAGGTCGATGAGGCGCTGCGCCTGAAGTACCGCTACCTCGATCTGCGCCGTGAGCCCCTGCAGCAGCGCATCATCGCCCGCGGCAGGTTGGTCCAGGCCATCCGCGAGGTCCACCACGCGGCCGGTTTCGTGGAGATCGAGACGCCGCTGCTGATCAAGTCGACACCGGAGGGCGCGCGCGACTTCATCGTGCCCTCGCGCCTCCAGCCCGGCAGCATCTACGCCCTGCCCCAGAGCCCCCAGCAGATGAAGCAGTTACTGATGGTGAGCGGCTTCGACCGCTATTTCCAGATCGCTCGCTGCATGCGCGACGAAGATCTGCGCGGCGACCGACAGCCTGAGTTCACCCAGCTCGATCTGGAGATGAGCTTCGTGGACGACGGCGACGTCATGGCCTGGGTGGAGCAGATGGCCGTGGCCGTCACGCAGGCGGTCACGCCCGACCGACCATTGCTCGACGAGCCCTTCCCCCGCTTCACCTACCGCGAGGCGCTCGACCGCTTCGGGTCGGACAAGCCTGATGTTCGCTACGGCATGCAGCTCCACGACCTCGGCGAGCTGGCGGCAGCATCGGGCTTCCGCGTCTTCGGCGAGGCGCTGGGGGAGGGTGGCCGCGTCTTCGGCTTCGCCGCGACCGGCATGGGCGGTGCCACCCGCAAGGAGGTCGACGAGCTCACCGATCTCGCCCGCCAGGCCGGAGCCGGCGGTCTCGTATGGCTGGCACTGGATGGAGAGGGCGGCATCCGCGGTTCCATCGTGAAGATCGTGGGCGAACAGATGGCCCACAAGCTGGCGGCTGCGGCGGGGGCCAGCGCGGGCGACCTGGTGCTCATCGTGGCGGACGCGGACATCACCGCACAGGAGACGCTGGGGACACTCCGCGTCGAGCTTGCCGATCGTGCCGACATCTACGACCGCAACGTGCTGAGCTATGTCTGGGTCTACCAGTTCCCGATGTACCACTGGGACGCCGACCACAGCCGCTGGGACGCCACCCACAACCCCTTCAGTGCGGTCCTGCCCGAGGACGAACCGCTGCTGACGACGACGTCCGGAGATCCGCTCGCGGCGAGTATCGACGACCCTGCTGGCCACGCTCGTGCCCAGCAGTACGACCTGGCGTTGAACGGCTGGGAGCTGGGTGGTGGCTCCGTCCGCTTCCATACCCGCGAGATGCTCTCGCGCTCGTTCTCGCTGATGGGGCATGGGCAGGCAGCGCAGGAGGCGCAGTTCAGCGGCATCCTGGAGGCCTTCGAGTATGGCGCCCCACCGCATGGCGGCATCGCGCTGGGGGTGGACCGTTGGATCGCGCTCCTGACCGGTCAGTCCAACATCCGCGAGGTGATGGCCTTCCCCAAGACGTCGTCCGGCTCGGACCTCATGCTCGACGCGCCCTCACCGGTCGCCATCGAGCAACTTGACGAGCTTGGCCTGGCGCTCAAGCCCCCAGCCGCTGCCAAGGCCAAGACCACCAGCTGACTGCGCGGCGAGTCGACTAGTCGTCCTCGGCTGCATCAGCCTCCGCCCGCGTCAGGTGGACGGTCCCGGGCTCGTGCTCTGGTGGCGAGTAGACGGTGATGATGCGCAGCGGCGACGAGCCGGTATTCACGAAGTCGTGGCGCATTCCGGCGTGCACGAAGACCAGGTCGTTGGGCACGACCGGGGAGGCCCCGCCGTCGATGCGAGCCTCCCCCTCGCCCTCGATGAAGATCAGAAGTTGGTCGGTGTCGGGATGGACCTCCTCGCCGATGGCCTCCCCAGGCGGGATGGTCATGACCACCACCTGCTCGTGGTCGCCGGTCACCACCGCACGTCGGAACGCCTCGTTCCGGCGCGCCGCCCTCAGGATGTCGACTCGGGTGGTCGGTAGCTCTGGCATGGTCATTCCCCCATTCGGCTCCAGTGACGTCAGCCTACGTGGGCTGTGCTTGCCCAGTGACAACAGCCACCGAATCGATCATTGCGGGTGTATCGCAAGTCAGACTCAGGGCGTCACGCCGTCAGGCACTCCCAGCTCGGGCTCGGGCAGCTCGGCCGCGGCGGCGCCCCACTCCGGAGGCGCTCCACCGACCGGCTCGGGGGGCCCGGCGTAATCGGGCAGCTCATCGAATGCGACCTCCCGCCCCAGCACGGTACCGGGATCGCCCAGCTCGACCGAGGTGACCCAGCTTTGTTCCAGGGCAGCCTCGAGGGTCCCACCTGGTCCGGCCAGCACGTTTGCGACGTGGTCGATGGGGAGCAGCACCGGCCAGCCCGATTCAGCGCCACGCCGCGGCCGCGTCACCATCCCAGGGGTACGACCATGGGCTTCGATGAGCGAGGTCACGGTCTCGGGGTCGGCCCACGTCATGCGGCCCGGCCAGAGCAGCACGGCGCTGGTCTCATGCACCGCTGACGAGGCCGCCTCAGCTCCGAGCCGGTAGGTCCGCACTCCGGAGGCACGCCCAGGGTCGACGACCGCGGCAGGAGATCCCTGCAGGGTGGCCGCGATGCGGCCATCAGGATCCGCGGCCACGACCACGATGGGCATGGCACCACCGGCCCATGCGGCGTCCACGATGCGCCGAACGGCTGTGCGTCCGGTGGCATCGGCGAGCGCCTCCTCCACGCCGTCGGGCACGATGACGGCGCCAACCGTCATGAGCGCCTCGATGAGCCGCTGCCCAGCGCCTCATCATCTTCGTCGCGGTTCCACTCGGGCGGCGCCGCCCAGGCCCATGGCGAGCGCTGCGCTCGTGGCTCGACCGAGGTCGGCAGCTCCATGATGCCATCACTCTTGGCGGTATCCGCCCCCGACGCAAGGCTCGCCGGCACCGCTATCTCCGGGTCCGACGCAACGGCTGGTTGGCCATCGCTGGCGGGCTCGCGATCGAGCGGGGCCGTCCCTTCCACTCCGTCGGCGGGGACGTCCGTGCTGTCTACACTGACTGCACCGCCAGCCACGTAGGGGCTCCCGACGTCGCCGCCCGGTTCAGACCCCGCGGCCACTGACCGCTCGATGCGAGCCGCCAGATCGCTGTTGCCCGGCCCCCGCCGTGGACGGGTCGGCAGTGAGCGTGGCACCTGTGCCATCACGGCCTGCGTGGTCGCCGAAACCCGCGGCACGGTCGTGCCTGGTCGCAACTTCTGGCGCTGATCCCAGCGCCAGCGGCGGGGCGAGTCAAGGAAGACGCCACAGACGACGCCGTATCCGGCGGCCAGCACAGCCATGAGAAGTGGCACGCCCGGGACACGGAAGAGGTCCTCGCCGAACCAACCCAGCACCAGCATGAAGCCAAGGAACATGGCCACCGGCACGTTGGCCGCCGCCATCGGCCAGCCGACACCGCCCAGGAGCCAGTAGAGCCAGGCGCCGCCCACCGCCAGGCCCAACAGTGCCAGGATGACCGCCACCGGGCCGACGCCGACTCCACGGTCATCCCAGACGCCGATCGCCAGGTACATCAGGGTGCCCACCAGGAATGCCTGCGACGCTGTGAGCAGCAGCTCGACAGCCACGATGTCCAGGGGGCGGGCGACGGGTTCGCGAACCTTCACGCCGCCAGCATAGGGGCACTCGCCCGATGCGTGCGACAATCGGGAGCCCCATGACGATGTCCCCTGCCAAGAACCTGTCTGTCGAGGCCACCCGCAGCGACCTGCGTGACGTGGCCATCGTGGCGCACGTCGACCACGGCAAGACGACCCTGGTCGACGCCATGCTGCGCCAATCGGGTGCCTTCCGCGTCGACCAGGTCGTGGCTGAACGGATCATGGATTCGGGGGACCTTGAGCGCGAGCGGGGCATCACCATCCTGGCCAAGCAGACCGGCATCGACTATCGCGGTGTCCGGCTCAACATCGTCGACACGCCAGGCCATGCCGACTTCGGTGGTGAGGTCGAGCGCAGCCTGCTGATGGTCGATTCGGTGCTGCTCCTGGTGGACGCGGCGGAGGGACCGCTGCCGCAGACGCGCTATGTGCTGTCCAAGGCCATGGAGCGACGCCTGCCGGTCATCGTCGCCATCAACAAGATCGACCGCGGCGATGCGCGCCCGGCCGTCGTCCTCGACCAGGTGTACGAGCTGTTCATGGACCTCGGCGCCGATGAGCACCAGATCGAGTTCCCCATCGTCTACACCAATGCGCGCACTGGCACTGCCACGCTCGACCTCGCGGCGCCCGGCACGAGCCTGCAGCCGTTGATGGACCTGCTCATCGACCACACGCCGGCACCGGTCTTCACGCCCGATGCCCCCCTGCAGCTGCTCGTGACCAACCTCAGCGCCAACGACTACGTCGGCCGGATGGCCATCGGCCGTATCCGTAACGGCCAAATCCGCATGGGCGGAAGGATCACCGTGCTGCGCAGGGAGGAGGAGAGCGTCGATGGCTCGGTCGAACCTGGTCGGGTGGTCCGCCTGGACGGGACGGTCACCTCGCTGACACACGCCCAGGGCATCGAGCTGGTGGAGATCAGCGAAGCGGGACCCGGTGACATCGTGGCCGTGGCAGGGCTGCCGGAGATCACCATCGGTGACACCATCACCGACCCCGCCGACCCGCGTCCGCTACCGCGCCTTTCGGTGGATGAGCCCACGCTGCGCATGACCTTCGGCGTCAACACCTCGCCACTGTCGGGCCGCGAGGGCCGGTTCCTGACGTCACGACAGATCCGGGCCCGACTGGAGCGCGAGGTGCTGGGCAACGTCAGCATCGAGTTTCGCCCCACCGGCTCAGCCGAGACCTTCGAGGTGCGTGGCCGCGGCGAGCTGCAGCTGGCCGTGCTGATCGAGCAGATGCGCCGCGAGGGCTTCGAGCTGCAGGTCTCGCGACCGGAGGTCCTGCTGCACCAGGTCGAGGGTGAGATCCACGAGCCCTACGAGCGGGTCAGCATCGACATCCCACCGGAGCACATCGGCACCGTCTCCGCCTCGCTGGCGGCTCGTCGTGCTCGCGTAGCGCAGATGACCACCGATGCCGATGGGCGCACCCGCATCGAGGCCGTCATGCCCACACGCGGCCTCGTCGGCTACCGCGGCCAGTTCCTGACCGAGACGCGCGGCACCGGCCTGATGCACCAGATCGGCGAGGGCTATGGTCCCTGGGCCGGCGACGTCGAACACCGCACCAGCGGCGTGCTCGTCTCCGATCGCAGCGGAACCTCCAACGCCTACGGGCTGTTCAACCTGCAGGAGCGCTCGACGCTGCTCATCGGGTCCGGAGTGCAGGTCTACGAGGGCATGATCGTGGGTGAGAACTCACGCCCGGGTGACATGGACGTCAACCCCACCAAGGAGAAGAAGCTCACCAACATCCGCACTCACAGCCATGATGACGCGCTGCGCCTGACGCCGCCGCCACCGATGACGCTGGAGTCAGCCATCGAGTTCATCGCCGCCGACGAGTTGGTGGAGGTCACGCCTGGGTCGATCCGCATGCGCAAACGGCTGCTCTCACAGCACGACCGCCGGCGTGAGCGTGGCCGCGATGACGATCTGCGGCGGGCCGGTGGTCGGGAGCGCGCGGCGGCCCGTTAGGACCCGCGCGTTACGATCGTGCCGTGACCATCTATCTCGACCACGCTGCGTCCTCGCCGCTGCGTCCCGAGGTGCTGGCGGAGATGCTGCCGCACCTTCGCGGATCGGGAGCCAACCCGTCGTCACCCCACGCGCCCGGTCGACGTGCCCGACTGGCCCTCGATGAGGCCCACGAGGGCGTGGCTCATGCCGTCGGCGCGGAGCCGCGCGCCATCGTCTTCACCAGCGGTGGCACCGAGGCCATCAATCTGGCTCTCAAGGGAGCTGCCTGGGCGGGCAAGGCAGAGGGCCACCGCATCATCACCACCGCGGTGGAGCACAAGGCCGTGCTGGAGTCGTGCCTGCTGTTGGAGAAGTACGGTTTCGAAGTCCGGAGGCTGCCCGTCGACCGCTACGGGCGGGTGGACCCGGATGAACTCACCGCGGCGCTGACCGAGAAGACCATCCTGGTGAGCCTTCAGGCGGCCAACAACGAGGTCGGCACCATCCAGCCGCTCGCCGAACTGATCGAACGGATCCGTGTTGGGTCCGCGGCTCGCGTGCACGTGGATGCCGTGCAAGCGGCCGCCTGGCTGACCATCGACGTCGCGGCGCTCGGTGCCGACCTGGTCTCCTTCGCGGCCCACAAGGTGGAAGGCCCCAAGGGTGTCGGCGCACTGTGGATCCGTCGAGGCATCGCCATCCTGCCGCAGCTCCACGGTGGCAGCCAGGAGCGCTACCGCCGGGCCGGCACGGAGGACGTCGCCGGGGCGGTCGGGATGGCGGCGGCATTCGAGCTGGCGGCAGTCGAGCGTGAGACGGTGGTCCCGGCTGTGCGTGCGCGCCGCGATCGGTTGCGTGAGGTGCTGTCGGCGATCGACGGCGTGGAACTCACCGGCCATGCCGACGAGCGCTTGCCCAACTCGCTCTCGGTCCTCGTGCGTGACATCGCCGGTGATGACATCGTCATCGGCCTCGACCTCGAGGACATCGCCTGCTCCACCGGCTCGGCCTGCACCAGCGGCTCGACCGAGCCGTCGCATGTGCTGAGCGCTATGGGCTACCCGTCGGCAGAAGCACGCGGCGCACTGCGCATCTCACTTGGACGCACCACGAGCGATGAGGACATCGCCGCGGTGCTGATGGTGCTGCCGCGGACCATCGAGCGGCTGCGTGCCGGCCAGGCTCGGCTCAGCACGGCCGACGCCGCCAGCGGGGCAGGCGGCGGGGCAGGGGAGGCGGAGTCATGACGGGCCAGCGCATCCTGGCGGCGATGTCCGGTGGCGTCGATTCCTCGGCGGCGGCTGCCCTGTTGCTCGAAGCGGGCCACGATGTCGTGGGGGTGTGGATGCGGCTGCACGACGGCGCCGATACCTACAGCGCCAACAACCGCTCCTGCTGCTCGCTCGATGCCGCCGAGGACGCGCGGCGTGTGGCCGGCCAGCTTGGCATCCCCTTCTACGTGCTGAACCTGGAAGAAGAGTTCAGCGCCGGAGTGCTGGAACCATTCTTCGCCGCCTACCTCGAGGGACGCACGCCGAGTCCTTGCGTGGACTGCAACTCGACCGTGAAGTTCGGTGCGCTGCTGGGCCGCGCCCGCCACCTGTACGACTGCGAAGCGGTGGCGACCGGGCACTACGCCAGGATCGCGCAAGAGGCGAACACGGGCGGACCGCCACGCTATCGGCTGCTCGTCGGGCGGGACGCTGTAAAGGACCAGACCTACTTCCTCTATGGCTTGACGCAGGAGCAGCTGGCCCATACCCGTTTCCCCCTGGGCGAGCTGACCAAACCCCAGGTCCGGGCTCTGGCGCGCCGTCACGGATTGGTCACCGCCGACAAGCCCGAGAGCCAGGAGATCTGTTTCGTGCGCGATGGCGACTATCGCGTCGAGCTGCAGCAGCGCACCGATTGGCAGCCCACCGCCGGCGTGCTCGTCGACGCCGACGGAAACAACGTGGGCCAGCACGCCGGCGCCCCGGCCTACACCATCGGCCAGCGCAGTGGGCTTGGCGTCGCCCTGGGTGAGCGCCAGTACGTCGCGGCCATCGACACCGGCGCGAACCTCGTCACCCTGGGCCGGCGAGAGGACCTGTATCGTCAGCGCTTCGAGCTGGACGAGGTCTCCTTCATCGACGCCGGCCCCGCCGCGCCTTTCCGGGCGCGCGTTCGGATCCGTCACCGAGCGGAGCCCATCCCTGGCAGCGTTCGTCCGTCCGCGGCCGGTGGCTGGCTCGTGGAGCTGGACCGGCCCGCCTGGGCCCCGGCGCCCGGACAGGCAGCCGTCTTCTACGACGATCGCGATGGTGTCATCGGTGGCGGCCGCATCCACCATGCGGTCACGACCTCCTAGCCAGACCGTCGGGCACCGCGTGGACCAGGGGCTCGCCACCTTCGTGCTCCAGCCGGCATTCGTGCTATCGCTGCTGACCGGTGCGTTCCATACCTGCATCTACGTGTTCGTGCGCGGCAAGCTCGGCTGGCATCTCCCCGCCGTCCTGGCCGGCGCTGTGCTGGGCGCCCTCGCGGGCCAAGCCATCGGCGCTCGCGTGGGAGACATCCTCACCATCGGCGACTACACCCTGCTGTGGGCCTCCGCGTTCGCCTGGCTGGGGATCGGCATCGCCATCGTCAGCAGCGGTCTGGCGTCGAGCCCTCCGCGTCCGCCACCCGATGGTGGCGAGATCCGACCTCGTTCCGGCTGAGCGAGACGCTGTCTCGACGTCGGGCACGGCGTCGATCGCCGCCTCCAGACCAGTGGAGGCGGGCTCGACCACGCGACCGATGCTGGCGTCCACGCCACCGATGCTGGCGTCCACGCCACCGATGCTCGGCACCGCGGGCTTCACCGGAGTCTCAGCTGCACGCGGTCCATCACGCCGGCGCTGCAGCAGCGCGATGCCGGTCGCGAGCAGCGCCGAGAGGACGAAGCCGAAGATCATCGCCAGCCACGGCCGATCCTGGATGAGCGAGCCGCCGATGAATCCGGGAATGGCAGCCTGGAAGGCCCAGATGACCGCGGCCACGGCGTCATAGAGCAGGAACTGCGACCACCTGAAGCGGAGCACGCCTGCACCGATGGCGACTGCGGTGCGGCCTCCGGGGATGAAGCGGCCGACGATGATGAACGTGCCACCGCGTCGGTCGAACTGCTCCTGCACCGTATCGAGTTGCTCGGTGTTGCCGCGCAGGACCTTCTCGACCAGCGGCCTCCCCGCCACGCGCCCGATCCAGTAGGCCACGTTGTCACCGATGAACGCGCCGATCCCTGCCGCGAGCATGATCCAGACCACATTCAGCTTGCCCTGGCCGGCCAGCACCGACGCCGCAGTGATGGTGGCTTCGGCCGGCAGGATGGGCGCCAGGACATCGAGCGCCGACAGCGCCATGATGGCGAGGTAGGTCAGCGGTGAATTGGTGACCAGCGCCGAGAGCGAGTCGATGAGCTCGGTGAGCGCGGCAAAGAGGTTGGAGAGCAGGTCCATAGGCGGCGGTAAGCGTAGCGTCGGCTACCGCAGCACATCGCGAACGCACATCGTCGCCCCTCATACTGCTTCCCATGACGGTCGACCCCAGCCTCAGCGGCCCAAGCTCCGGCGCTGCCACACCAGCCAGGTCCGCCTTCGAGACACGGCTCGGGACCAAGCCCCAGAAGCCAGCGCTCGTCCATCGCGTCGCGGCCGTCTGGAAGGACGAGTACGACACTGCCGTCAACTGGCCGCGGGGTCTCCGTCACCTCGCCACGCGCGCCCTGGTCCTGACGACCGTCAACACCCTCGCCCTGCTGCTGGTGGGCGAGCTCATGAACGGCATCCGCTTCGAGGGCAATATCTGGGAGGCGGCCGGCGCCGCTCTCGGCGTAACCATCATCTCAGGTCTCCTCACCTTCGCCTTGCGGCCGGTCGTGTTCGTCGCCTTCGGCATCAACAGCCTCGTCCTCACCGCATTGCTGACGATCCTGTTCATGGGCGTCACGCTCTTGGCGGCCAGCTGGCTGGTGCCGGGTGTCAAGATCGGCGGCTTCCTGGTGGCATTCCTGGCGTCCGTCTTCATCGCTGCCATCAATACCGTGCTCGTGGCCGTCATCGGACTCGACGAGGACGAGTCGTTCTTCAGACACTCGATGAAGCGCATGGCACGCGTGGGCGGCGACGTCGACGATCGCCCTGGGCCCGGCTTCGTCATCCTGCAGGTCGACGGCCTCAGTGAGCCCATCTTGCGCAACGCGCTGCGCACCGGTTACATGCCCTTCATCAACGACTGGCTGCATGAGGGCTCACATCGGCTGGGCAAGTACGAAGCACTGGCGCCGTCGATGACCAGCGCCGGTCAGGTCGGCATCTTGCACGGTGTACAGCCCGGCATCCCCGCCTTCCGTTGGTGGGAGAAGGACCGCAACTACCTGATGGTATCCAACCACCCCGCGGACGCGTTCGAGATCGAACGACGAGCCTCCAACGAACGCGATCTGCTGCGCGACGGTGGGGCGTCCATCAGCAACCTCGTCTCAGGTGGGGCGACCCGGGCCATCGCCACCAACAGCCAGTTGGCCGAGACGGGGCAGGGCCTGCAGATGAGCTCGTTCGGCCTCTTCCTGGTCAACCCTTACAACATCACGCGCGGCGTCGCACAGTTCATCAGCTGCGTCGTGCGCGAGTATTTCCAGGCGCGCCGCCAGCGCGTCAGGGACGTCAAGCCGCGCATCAGCCGCCGCATGCCATTCCCTTTCCTGAAGGCCTCGACCACCACCATCATGCGTGACATGGTGGTGGACCTGATCATCGGCGAGATGGGACGTGGCACACCCATCGTGTACGCCGACTACCTGGGCTATGACGAGGTCGCGCACCATGCCGGGCCAGAGCGCCCCGAATTGATGGAACAGCTCGACCGCGTCGATCGCATGGTACGCAGCCTCGCCAGGGCCGCTGAGGATGCGCCCCGGACGTACCACTTCATCCTACTGTCCGACCACGGCCAGACCCAGGGCGCCCCTTTCGAAGACCGCTACGGCGTCAGCCTCGAGCAGCTCATCCGGGGCCTCATGGAAGGCAAGGTCACAAGTCTCGATGCCAGCAACGACGTCGAAGGCTGGGGCCCCGTCAACACCTTCCTCACCGAGGCCAGCCGAACGCCTGGCACGACGGGGAGGGTCGTCAGCCGTGCGCTGCGCAGCGACACCACCGACGGCGTCGTCCGCGTCAACGCGCATGGCGAGAGGAAGGCCGATCCAGGCACGGAGACCATGGATACCATCCCGGACCTGGTGGTCGCCGCGTCGGGCAACCTCGCCAACATCTACTTCACCGGCGTCCCTGAACGCGTCAGTCTTGAAGGCATCGCCAGGATGCATCCCGACCTGTTGCCCGGGCTCATCCGCCATGAGGGCATCGGCTTCGTGATGGTCCGCTCCGAGGAGCATGGAGCCCTGGCCATCGGCCACGGCGGTGTCCACAACCTTGAGACCGGTGAGATCGAGGGTGATGATCCGCTCGCGCCGTTCGGACCCTACGCGCCCGCGAACCTCAAGGAACTCGACAGCTACCAGCACATCGGTGACATCTTCATCATCAGCATGTTCGACCCGTCGACCGATGAGATCGCGCCGTTCGAACACCAGGTCGGTGCCCACGGCGGACTCGGTGGCATGCAGACCAAGGCCTTCGTGCTGTACCCCAGCGCCTTCGCCAGCGAGGAGCAGCCCGTCGACCTCGTGGGCGCGCCGGAGGTCAATCGGGTCATCCACGAGTGGATCGCCCGCGCTCGGGAGCTCGATGCCGTCGGTGCCTCAGAGCAGGAGTCCCACATGCCAGAAGAGAAGGCGCTACCGAGCGTGCTGCGATAGGGCTCGCACCGGGGGGCGCGGCCGACCAGGCTATCGAGCCACGGTGTGGGGTGGCAGCTGCGGCAGGATGAGCATGAACTTGCCGTCCCGGTTGGGGTAACGAGCGCGTGGTCGGCGATAGGGGAGGTAGTCCTCAGCGAGCGCCGCGACCGGCACCAGCGCATCCGGGGGCCGAGATGCGCCCCAGATGGTGCTGACGTATGGATACCACGTGTCTTCCACGTAGACCTTCTTGACCTGGTAGTCGTTGCTGAACGCCGGGTCGGCGGTGGCGGTGAAGCCGGACATCACCCATGAATGCGCCCCGTGCCAGGTGACCAATCCGACGGGCCTGCCAGTCGATCGCAGGGCTTTGGCGGCCTTGCGGATAGCGCCCTTCCGGGTCTTCGCGCCATCGACCACGTATGGTCCGTAGCCGTCACGATTGAGCAACTCCGCCCAGCCAAGCAGGTCGATGCCGATGGGGCCGAGCTTGCGCTGGTTGGGGGACAGCGCGCGGCCGCGCTGGTAGAGCCGCTTCTGGAACGCGATCGAGCGGTTGGGCTTGCCAGTGTCGATGATGTTCATCATCGTCTGGGTCGATCCGGCGACGCACGAGTCCTTGTCTGCCTGGTGCATGAAGTCACCATCGCGGTACAGGTCCATCGCGAACGGACCGACCTTGGGTCGTGGCTTCAGCCTGACGGTCTTGACCTTGGGCTTCGCACGCTTGGGCGCCTTGGTGGCAGAGGGCGCTTGGCTCGCACCGGGTGCCGAACCCATGAAGGAGTCCGGGCTGGCGGTGGGCGTGGTTCGGGGCGTTGGCGCGGTGCGAGCGCGGGCGTCGTGCGGGCCGTTGGCGCGGTGCGGGGCGTTGGCGTGGTGCGTAGCGCGGGCGTCGTGCCCCCGCCATTCACCACACGCTCGACCGCACCGTCAACGTTAGGAGCGACGGCCAGTTCCTCACTGGCCACACTGGAGCAGGCTGCCAGGATGAAGACGCCGCTGATCGCCAACATCGCGATCATGCCGCGCTCGGTGTCTCGTCGGAGGTGCACGATGCTCGAACCCTATCGGCATCCGCACATCTTGTGGTCAAAGGTCAAGACAACTTCACCCGATGCCTCGCACCGGATGCCTCGCACCGACAGCCTCGCAACCTCGTGGTCGAAGGGCACGCCCGGCAGAGCCAGTATTTGCCTGCGCTCACGATGGGCGCTGCTCCGTCCGATGACCCGCCCGGTGGGTGAAGCAGCGGAGCCACGAGGTCACCAGCGCGCTGCTCCGTCCGATGACCCGCCCGGTGGGTGAAGCAGCGGAGCCACGAGGTCACCAGCGCGCTGCTCCGTCCGATGACCCGCCCGGTGGGTGAAGCAGCGGAGCCACGAGGTCACCAGCGCGCTGCTCCGTCCGATGACCCGCCCGGTGGGTGAAGCAGCGGAGCCACGAGGTCACCAGCGCGCTGCTCCGTCCGATGACCCGCCCGGTGGGTGAAGCAGCGGAGCCACGAGGTCACCAGCGCGCTGCTCCGTCCGATGACCCGCCCGGTGGGTGAACCAGCGGAGCCATGGCAGTCTCCCTGACCAGCGCTGTTCAATGCCTTGACCGCGGACCGACTGGATGGTCGTCCCCGCCACTTCGGGAGAAGACGCGACACGCTTCGGAGAAGACCCTTGACGCCGCTGCGGTGGGCTGCCATCATCGATAATCGATGATTGGACCCACCGATCGTCAGGACCGATGGAGGTAGGGATCGATGTCACGGACCCAGATGGTGACCGCAGGTGCATTGGCGGCCGCGTTGTCTCTCTCGTTGGTTGGCACGGCGCTGGCCCAGGACGGCGAGCCCGCAGACCCGGTCCAGAATCCCAATACGGGTGAGGTGTCGGACACGCTCATCGCGCAGGACGGGGCACTCGCGGTGTACCAGGAGCACGTCAACGTCCTCAATGCCTGTGATTGGCTTGGTCTCATGGCGCAGTATCCGAACGACGCCGAGGTCCACCTCCCCGGCGGCACCGTCGTACAGGGACGGCAGGCGATCGGAGATCTGTTCGCCGGCTTCGTGCTCGGGCCCGACGAGGGTGGACTCTGCGGCATCACCTTCTCCGAGGAATCACGCTTCGAGGTCGGTGGCACGGAGGCCGTGCAATGGGTCGCCGAGGCCGACTTCCTGGCCCAGCCGTATCGCGGCTCTGACGCCTATATCAGTGATGGCCAGTACATGGCGGCCATGGTCAGCACCTTCGATGGTGCGCAGTTGGTCATGACCGACGCCGATGCCGATGCCGACGCCGACCCGACGGCTGATGCAACGGCTGATGCAGAGGCCGAGGGCGAATAGCCCCCGCACCTCGACCGTCAAGCCCGCGAGCGCGGTCAGCGCTCGCGGGCTTGTTCATGTGCGGTGGTCCCCGTTCGCTACACTCGCTCTACATGCATGAGAACGAGAACCGGGCTCCCGCGGACGCCCCGATGCAGACCCTGTCCTCAGACGAGATTCGCGCTCGCTTCCTGCGCTTCTTCGCCGAGCGCGGCCATGAGGTGGTGCCCAGCGCCAGCCTCATCCCCGCGGGCGACCAGACATTGCTCTTCACCAACAGCGGTATGGTCCAGTTCAAGGACGTCTTCCGCGGCGTGGAGAAGCGCTCCTACACGCGCGCCGTCGACTCGCAACGCTGCCTGCGCGTGGCCGGCAAGCACAACGACTTCGAGGAGGTCGGGCGCACGCCGCGCCACCATACGCTCTTCGAGATGCTCGGCAGCTGGTCCTTCGGCGACTATTTCAAGCGTGAGGCCATCCATTGGGCCTGGGAGTTCCTGACGCAGGACCTGGGCATCCCGAGCGATCGCCTCGCCGCCACGACCTACACCCACGATGAGGAGTCGTGGGCCATCTGGCGCGATGAGATCGGCCTGCCCCCCGAGCGCATGGCGCGCTGGGGTGACATCGACGACGGGGACGACCACAACTTCTGGCGCATGGCCGAGACGGGCCCGTGCGGCCCCAATAGTGAGATCCATTACGACCGCGGCGCGCACCTCTCGGAAGGCCCTGGCTGCGTGCCCGACCACACTGAGACCTGCCCCCGCTGGCTGGAGATCTGGAATCTCGTCTTCATGGAGTTCGATCAGCCCGTCGAAGGGCCCCGCACCGAGCTGCCCTTCAAGTCGGTCGACACTGGCATGGGCCTGGAGCGTCTGGCTTCGGTGCTGCAGGGCGTCGCCACCAACTACGACACGGACCTCTTCGTGCCCATCCACGCTCGCATGCGCGAGCTGCTCAAGCATGACCCCGACGCCTTCGAGAGTGAGCGCTTCAGCTACCAGGTCATCGCCGACCACTCGCGCGCCATCACCTTCCTCATCGCCGATGGCATCACGCCCGCCAACGAGGGGCGCGGCTACGTGTTGCGACGCATCGTACGACGCGCGGTCCGCCATGGTCGCCTGCTGGGACGACACGAGCCCTTCCTCGAAGAGACCGCCAAGGTCGTCATCGAGCTGATGGCTGAGGCATATCCCATCCTGCGGGAGCGCCGCGATGTCATCCTGGGCACCATCGTGCGCGAAGAGACCGCCTTCGCGCGCACGCTCGATGCCGGCACCATCCAGCTCGAAGAAGCGCTCATCCCGTTGACCGGGGCCGATCGAGTGGTGGGCCGCAGGCCAGAGGAAGTCCCATCGGACGCGCCCGCTATCGATGCTGAGAGGGCGTTCCAGCTCCACGACACCTACGGATTCCCCATCGACCTGACCGTCGAGCTGGCGGCCGAGTACGGCGTGCGCGTGGACCGCGATGGCTTCGAGGCAGCGCTCGAGAAGCAGCGCCGTCGCAGTCGCTCTGGCAAGAAGCTCGACCTCGCCCGCCAGGCCGAACAGACCGCGCTCTTCGACAGCATCGCGCGTCGTCTGGGCGATACCGCGTTCCGTGGCTACGAGACCACCACGGCGCTCGGACGCATCGGTGCCATCGTGCGCGATACGACCGAGTACGAGTCATTGGAGGCTCGCGCCGACGCCGAGGGCCACGTCGGTGCCGCGGCCGATGCCCAGATCGTCCTCGATGAGAGTCCCTTCTATGCTGAGGGAGGCGGTCAGATCGGCGATCGAGGCGTGCTCAGGGATGCTGCGGGTGAGGTCGTCTTCAGCGTCGAGGACACCCAGCGCCCGGTGGCCGGGCTGATCGTCCACCTGGGGAAGCTGCACGGCAAGGTGAGACTGGGCGAGGAGGTGAGCGCCGAGGTCGATCCGCGTCGCCGTGCCAGCACGATGCGCAATCACACCGGCACGCACCTGTTGCATCGCGCCCTGCGAAACACCCTGGGCGACGCCGCTCGTCAAGCCGGCTCCTTGGTGACGCCCGACCACCTGCGCTTCGACTACTCCTCCGACCGTGGACTCACGCCCGAGGAGCGCCACACCATCGAGCACGAGGTACGCCGCGTGATCCGCGAGGACCGCGTCGTCACACCACAGCTCATGTCGATGGCCGACGCGCAGGCCGCCGGTGCCGACGCCTTCTTCGATGAGAAGTACGGGGAGAACGTGCGGACCATCCGGATCGAGGGTTACAGCCATGAGCTCTGTGGCGGCACGCATTGCCGTGCCACCGGACAGATCGGTGGCTTCATCATCACCGGCGAGCGCTCCGTCGGATCTGGCATGCGCCGCATCGAGGCCGTCACCGGCGAGGCTGCCGAGGCACTGACCGAGGAGCGCTTCCGGCTCCTCGATGCAGCCATGTCCGCCGCTGGCGTGCAGACACCGGATCGGATCGCGGCGCGGATCGATGAGCTCAAGGAGAGACGACGCACGGCCGCCGCACAGAACGCACGGTCGGTCCCGACCGCACAGGCGGCGGTCAAGGCCGCTGAACTCCTGCACAGGGGCGCCTTCGTCTCGATGATGGGCGGTTTCGGCTCCATGGAAGAGCTGAAGGCGTGGGCCAAGGAGGTACGCGCGACACTCAAGAGCGGCGTCATCGCCGCGGGCCTCGACGACCCCGAGAAGCCGCAGCTGTTCGTCACGGTCAGTGACGATCTCGTGGAGCAAGGCGTGGATGCGGCCGACTTGGTCCGAGACGCCATGACCCAGATCGGAGGCAAGGGTGGTGGCCGCCCCGAGATGGCTCAAGGCAAGGCCCCTGAGCCGCATGCCCTCGCGGCCGCCCTCCAGAGGCTGCACGACCGGCTCGAGGAATAGGCCGAGGCCAGCGCGTGTCGATGCTGCAACGGCTCCTGCGCCGTACCGTCCCGGTCATACCCAACGCCGCGCACCTGGCCCTGGACATCGGTACCGAGTACGCCAAGGCGCTCATCTTCCTGCCCACTGACGGTGCCGGGGCCAGGGTGACCGGCGTGGGTCGCCAACGGCAGGGTCTCTCGCACATGCAGTCAGGGACGGTGGCCGACATCCCCGCCGTGGTAGCGAACTGCCGCGCCGCGCTGGACGACGCCGAAGAGATGTCCGGATGCACCGCGCAGAAGGTCATCATCGGCATCGCCGGCGAGCTGGTGAAGGGCTTCACCACCACGCGAAGCATCGAACGCAAGCGACCCGACAGCTCGATCACTCATTCGGAGCTGGAGCGGCTGCTGGAGGAGATCGAGACCGAAGCCGCATCAGAGGCCCAGCGCACCATCACCTGGGAGACCGGGTTGGCCAACGTCGACGTGCGCCTGGTGCACGCGTCGGTGACCGCGGCCGGGATCGACGGCTACGCGGTTTCCAACCCGGTCGGGTTCCAGGGTCGCCACCTACGTGTCTCGGTCTTCAATGCCTATGCGCCGCTGGTACACCTTGGGGCCCTCGAGTCGGTGGTCGAACGCATGGGCCTCGAGCTCATCAAGGTCGTAGCCGAGCCATACGCCGTCGCCCGTTCCATCTCCGGCGAACAGGTCGGCCAGTCGGGCGCGATCTTCATCGACGTGGGCGGCGGAACGACCGACGTGGCCCTGGTCCGCACCGGCTCGGTCGAGGGCACGCGAATGTTCGCCCTCGGTGGTCGGGCGTTCACCAAGACTCTGGCCGACCGCCTCGACCTGGACTTCGAGGCGGCCGAGACGGTGAAGCTCGCGCACGCCACGGGCCAGGATGTCGATGACCCCGACGAGGTCGCCGAGATCATCGGCGAGGATGTGGCCGTATGGGCGGCAGGCGTCGAGCTGGTCCTCGAGGAGTTCGGGCAGACTGGCCTGCTGCCGGGCCGCATCGAACTCTGCGGCGGCGGTGCGGCGCTGCCGGAGATCCGCGCCTCGTTGGAGGCAGCCGCCTTCGGGACAGGGCTGCCGTTCGCCCGCCGACCGCAGGTCTCGATGATGCGACCGGACGCGGTCACCGACGTCACCGACGAGACCGGGCTGCTCGTGGACCAGCAGGATGTGACCCCCATGGCGCTGGCCTTCCAGGCCATCGAAGCATCCCAGGCACAGGAACCGCTCGATGCGGCGCTCCGACGCGTGCTGCGAGGGATGCGCGTCTAGGGCAGACTGCGGTGGATGGCCGTGTGGTACCTCGACAACGACGCTGAGATCACCGATGCCGTCGCGCGCCTGCGTGGCACGAGCGACGAGCACGTCATCTTTGTGGTCCCGCCGGGCTCGCGCATCGCCACCGGACGCATCAATTTCAAGCTGCTCGCGCGGGAAGCCGGGAGTCGAGCCAAAGACATGGCGGTCGTCAGCGCTGACGAGCAGGTGCGGGCATTGGCAACGTCAGCCGGTGTGCTCGCTGTGGCAACCGTCGACCTGGCGCAGGCTGCGCTGGAGCGTGGCGACCTTCCGCCGACGCCTGCCGAGACCCTCGAGCCAGCGGCGGGCACTGATGCCACGCCTCCGGAGGCCGCCTCGCTCGAGGGCGAACCCGCTGGGCGGCTCGTGTGGCGGAGCCAGCGCATCCGAGTCGCTACCGTCCTGGTCTTGGCGTTGGCGCTGGTGGGCGTCTTCGCCGCCTCACAGGTGCTGCCGAGTGCGCGCATCACGCTCCAGCCTCGAGTCTCTGCGCTTGGACCCATCGCGGTGGACGTCATGGCGCTGCCGTCAGTCCTGGAGCCGGATGTCGAGCATGGGCAGATCCCCGCCGTCACACTGCCTATCCCGCTCGATGTGCGCGGCACATTCAGCGCCAGTGGCAGCGCGACGATCGAGACCCGCGCTGATGGCGAGGTCGTGTTCTCGTCCCCCGAGCAGCCTAACGAACAGGCGATCCCAGCCGGCACCCGGGTGAGGACGCCAGCGGGTGTGGAGTTCCAGACCACTGAAGCGGTGACCCTGCCGCCGACAGAGGCCGACCCCGCGGAAGTCACGGCCGCAGTGGAGGCGGTACGCAGCGGCGCGGAGGGCAACGTGCCGCCCGGAGCGATCAGCGTGGTGCCATCCCTGGAAGGCCAGGGCATCAGCGTGCGCAACCCGGCGGAAACCTCCGGCGGTCGATTCGAGGAGCGGCCACAGGTCACCGCTGAGGACTACGACGCGGCCGCCGTGGACCTGCAGAACCGATTGGCCGGCGCGCTCGTGGCATACCTTCGCGACCCGGCCAACACGCCACCGGATCTCACCGTCTATCCCGAGACGGCACAGCTCGGCACCATCGAGCACGACCCCGCCCCGGAGGACCTCGTCGGTTCGAACATGGCCGAGTTCGAACTGGGCGGGTCGGTCTTGGCCAGCGTGCTGGCCGTGGACGCCGGCCTCGTGGACGACATCACGCGAGCACGCCTGCTGGCGGCGGTACCCGAGGGCACGGCACTGCTCGTCGACAGCGTGAAGCTCGAGCACAGCGAGGGCACGGCAGATGGCCAGCGTATCCACTTCGGGGGCCAAGGCGACGGCCAGACCTCTATGCTGATCGACGCCGACGCACTCGTGGAGGGAGTCGCCGGCCTGCCGGTTTCCGAAGCGCAGGCCATACTGCAACGGTTCGGCGAGGCGACCGTGAGCGTCTGGCCAGGGTTCCTGACCGACCTGCCTGCCGATCAAGAGCGCATCGAGCTCGATGTCACAGAACCATCGACAACGGAGTGAACGAGCCATCCATGTCCATCCACACGCACCCCCGCGCGCCGAGGTGCCAGTGAGCGTGCTGCTCGGCATCGACCTTGGCGATCGCCGCATCGGCGTGGCCGCCGCAGACACCACCACCGGAGGACCTCGACCGCTGCTGACGCTGCGACGTGGCACGCCAGTTGAGGACGCCGAGGCTCTCAAGCGCATCTGCCTCGAGCGTGACGTAGAAGCCATCGTGGTCGGTCTGCCCTTGCACATGGACGGACGCGAGAGTGAGCAATCCCGGCGCACACGTGCCTGGGTAGATGCGGTGGCACCATTCGTCGATGCGCCCATCACCTTCCGCGACGAGCGACTCAGCAGTGAAGTCGCGCAGGCGCGCATGGGCCGCGCCCGGCGCGGTCGCTCCGGTGGGGCGCCGTCCGCGGCTGCTCGCAACGCCTGGCGCGCGCGCATCGACCGTGAGGCCGCAGCTGACATCCTGCAGCGCGAGTTCGACGCTCGCGCGGCCACGGAGGTGACCCTGTGAGCGGTGCGCCATCGGGAGGGCGTGGTGGCGGGCGTGTCGGCATCGTCGAGGGCTGGGAGCTTCGCCAGAACCGCCAGCAGGACGCCAACTCGGGGGCTTTCAAGGGGCTCGCCTTCGTCATCGTGGCGCTCATCCTGCTGGTCGTCGGCGGCTGGTTCGCGGGGCGGCCACTGATCGGCCCAGCCGCGGCGAGCATGTTCGAGGACAACCCGGGCATCGTCAACATGCCCCTGGTGTCCGATCTGTTGGCGGTGGAGTTCAGCGACCGACTCGACACAGCCGTCGACAGCCAGGACCGCGATGTCGAATTCATCATCGAACCCGACAAGGCGGGACTCGATGACATCCAGGCCAGCCTCGTCGAGGCCGACCTGCTCACCGACCCATTGGCATTCCGGTACGCGGTCGTAAAGGACCGGGTCGACGAGCTTCTACGGCCCGGCGTCTACACCCTGACCCCGCCGATCACGCCGGCCGGCATCGCGGCCCGGCTGGCACTGCCACCGGATCCGCCCACGCCGATGATCACCCTCGACATGCGCTTTGGCCGGCGCATCGAGCAGATCGTGGCCTACCTGCAGCAGGAGACCGAAAGATCCGACCTGGAGCTCGACCCCAAGGAGTTCCTGCGTCTTGCTCGCAACCCCAGCGAGGACATGCGGGACCAATACGGCTTCCTGGCTCAGGCGGCCGCGGGCAGCAGCCTGGAAGGGTTCCTCCAGGGCGGCACCTACGAGGTGCCGGTCGACATCACGGCCGAAGAGATGATCTACCTGATGCTCGACGAGTGGGACAAGACCACCAGCAAATACGTGGCGCAGGCGCGCAAGAAGGACATCCCCTTCTACGATGCCCTGACCATCGCCAGCCTGGTGGAGCGCGAAGCCAAGGTCGACAGTGACCGCGCCAAGATCGCGGGCGTCTACTGGAACCGGCTCAACCCCAAGGTCAACAAGCAGACCGGCGGCCTGCTGCAGGCAGACCCGACCGTGGTCTACGCCACCGACTCGATGGCCCTTGCGGACATGAATGTGACGAACTGGGACGAGTACCTGTTCTGGGACCTGCTCGGTGTCACCGACTACTCCACGGTCACGGTCGACCCACAGTACGAATCCTTCCAGACGTACCAGAACCCGGGCCTGCCCGACTGGCCCATCGTCACGCCTTCTGCCAAGTCGCTCGAAGCCGCCCTCAACCCCATGACCAAGTCCAAGCTGCTCTACTTCTACGCTTGCCCCGACTCGGACACCCACAAGTTCGCCAAGAACTTCAAGCAGCACCAGCGCAACATCGACAAGTGCCCTTAGACAAATGCTCCTTGCGGACCGCCGCCAGGAGCAGGACGCCCACCAGCACCCACGGAGAACAGCACCACTCATGATCTCAGTCGGAGACCTGCGCAGAGGCATCGTCATCGAGCTTGACGGGGACCTTTGGCAGATCCAGGAGTTTCACCACATCAAGATGGGCCGCGGGTCGGCGCAGATCCGCATCAAGCTCAAGAACGTGAAGCGCGGGGGAACGGTGGAGCGCTCCTTCCAGGCCACAGAGAAGTGGCCCCGTGCCATCCTCGACAAGCGCCCCGTGCAGTTCCTCTATCAGGACGGCGACGACTACCACTTCATGGAGGACGAGTCGTACGAGCAGTTCCACCTCAGCGCCGAACAGCTCGGTGAGGCGACCGACTACCTCGTCGAGGGTATGACCGTGGATCGCACCACGTACCAGAGTGAGACCATCGGCGTCGAGCTCCCCATCTCGGTCGAACTCAAGGTCGTCGAGACGGAGCCTGGCTTCGCGGGTGACACCCAGTCAGGCGCCAAGAAGCCGGCCACGCTCGAATTGGGCCTGGTGGTGCAGGTGCCGATCTTCGTCAACGAGGGTGACGCCATCCGGGTCGACACCCGCACCGGCGAGTACCAGACCCGCGTCTAGCGGTAGCCCATGACGACACGGGGCCTGTGGGATGCTCCGCCGCCGCAGGCCGAGCCGCCGACGGGGCCGACCGTGCTTTCGGTGGAGCAGGTCACCCGGCTCATCCGCGACGCCGTGCGTCGCCACCCACGGCTGAACCCCGTCTGGGTCGAAGGCGAGATCGGCAGCGTCTCGGTCAGCGCGGCGGGCCACGCATATTTCACACTCAAGGACGACAAGTCGCAGCTGCGCTGCGTCGTCTTTCGCCAGGAGCGCCTGGCGCTGCCGTTGGAGCCGCGGACCGGCTTGCGCGTGGTGGCCCAAGGCCGCATCGATGTCTTCGAGCAACAGGGCGCCTATCAGCTCTACGTGGAGAGCCTCCAGCCGGCTGGCGTCGGCGACCTCGCTCAGCGCTACGAGGCGCTGAAGGCGCAACTGACCGCTGAAGGGCTCTTCGATAGCGCTCGCAAGCGGCCCCTGCCGCCCTGGCCTCGCACCATCGGCGTCGTCACCTCCGCGAGTGGCGCGGTGCTGCATGACATCGCGCGTGTGCTCGAACGGCGCTGGCCGCTGGTGCGTCTCATCCTCAGTCCCTGCCAGGTGCAGGGCGCCGGCGCAGAACGCTCCATCGTGGGCGCGCTCTCCCGCATCGGCCGCTGGACGGACCCCGACACCGGCCGCGCCGTGGATCTGGTCATCGTCGCGCGTGGTGGCGGCTCGCTCGAGGACCTCTGGGCATTCAACGACGAGGCGGTGGTGCGTGCCATCGCCAGCCACGCCCGTCCCGTCATCGTTGGCGTCGGCCATGAGACCGACGTGACGCTGGCGGAGTTCGCCGCCGACCGTCGCGCCGCGACGCCGTCGGTGGCAGCCGAGCTTGCCGTGCCCGATCAGTCGGAGCAGTGGCAACACCTGGGCGCCTTGCGCTCACGGCTGGCCACAGGCGTGGCCGGCTACCTCAGCGGGTCCAGAGCAGGATTGGTGAACGAACGACGCGCGCTGGAGACCTTCCGTCCGGGTGCCTACCTAAGCGGGGAGCGTGAACGGATCGGCCTCCTGTACGACCGGGCCACACGTGCGCAGCTGGGACGCATGGCCACCGACCGGGCCTTGCTGGCACGCTTCAGTGATCGTCTGGCGTCGCGGTTGGCGGCCAGCATCGCGGCGGCGCGAGCACAGCTGAACGGCACTGCTGCCGGACTCGCGCCACTCGATCCCTTCGCCACGCTTGAGCGCGGCTACGCCATCGTGCGCGGAGCGGATGGTCGCGTGCTCGTCGACGCGGCCACCCGGCGGGCCGGTGACCGCCTCGACGTGCGACTCGCGAGGGGCGCGTTGGACGTTTCGGTCCATAGCGTGCGAGACTCGAGCCCGTGACAGAGCCAACGACACCCCTGAGCCCAGACGTCGACGCCGTAGCGCCGGTCGACATCGGCGCCTTGCCGTTCGACAAGGCACTCGAGGAGCTGCGCGACGTGGTGGCACGGCTGGAGGAAGGCGGCTTGCCACTGGAGGAGTCCATCGCGCTGTACGAACGTGGCGCGGCCCTCCACGAGCACTGCGGCAAGTTGCTCGATGCTGCGGAGCTGCGGGTGCAACGCCTCGTCGACGGCAGCGCTGGCGGCGCCACCCGTGTCATGGACATGCGCCCCGACGACGGCGACGAGTAGCTGATGGTCACCCTGCGCGACCTCCGCGGACCGGAGGACCTCAAGGACATCAGCCACGCTGAAGCGCGCGCCTTGTGCACGGAGATCCGTGGTCAGATCATCGACACGGTGGCTGCCACCGGTGGTCACCTGGGAAGCTCGCTCGGTGTGGTCGAGCTGACCGTGGCGCTGCATCGTATCCTGTCCAGCCCCACCGACCGCATCGTCTGGGACACCGGACACCAGGCCTACGCGCACAAGCTGCTCACCGGCCGGCTCGATCGTTTCGATACGCTGCGCCAGCTGGGCGGGATCGGCGGGTTCCCGCGTCGGAGCGAGAGCGAGCACGACGTCATGGATGGCGGCCACGCTGGCACCGGCATCTCCATCGCCGAAGGCCTCGCGCTGGCCCGCGATGCGCGCGGCACTGACGAGCACATCGCAGTGGTGGTGGGCGATTCGGCGCTCATGAGCGGCCTCTCGCTCGAGGCGCTCAACGACATCGGCCACCGCAAGACTCGCCTGCTCATCCTGCTCAACGACAACGAGATGAGCATCAGCCCATCGGTCGGGGCGGTGAGCCAATACCTCAGTCGCATCAAGCTCTCCCGCCGCTGGCGTCGCTCCCGCCGCCGGTTCGATTCGGACGTCGCGCGCATCCCGCGCTTCGGGCCGCTGTTGCTCGAGTGGTCCCGGCGCATCCGCCACGCCGTGGTGGACTTCAGCCAGCCGGGCAGGCTCTTCGAGGACCTCGGGGTGACGTACGTCGGCCCTATCCCTGGACATGACCTGGTGGCGCTCGACAGCACCCTGCGCAAAGCGCTCCTCGAGGAGGATGCGCCGATCATCGTGCACGTTCGTACCCGCAAGGGCTATGGCTACCACCCCGCAGAGGTTGACAAGGTGGGGTTCCACGGAGCGGCCCTGCCGCCGATGCCCGGTCAGACCGGTCCCACCGCCGCCGGTAACGGCATCGCCACCGCCGCCGGTAACGGCATCAACTCATCAGATGGGGACGCCGCGCCCCCGGCACAGGAGCGAGATGTCCGCAGGGTGCCCAACTACACCGCGGTCATGTCCCAGGAGCTCATCCGCATCGCCGAGGAAGACGAGCGTGTGGTGGCCATCACCGCCGGCATGCCCACCGGCACCGGCGTGGCCGCCTTCGGCGAGCGCTTCCCGACCCGCACCTATGACGTGGGCATCGCCGAACAGCACGCCATGACCATGGCCACCGGCATGGCCCTGGCGGGCCAGCGACCGTTCGTAGCGCTGTATTCCACGTTCCTGCAGCGCGCCTTCGACCAGGTCGTCCATGACGTCTGTCAGAACGACGCGCCGGTGGTCATCGGCATCGACCGCGCCGGTCTCGTGGGCGAGGACGGCACCAGCCACCAGGGCATGTTCACCCTCTCGGCACTGCGCCAGCTCCCCAACCTCGTGCTGGCCGCCCCACGCGATGAGCAGGAGCTGCGTCGTCTGCTGCGCACCGCGTTCGCCCAGCGGCACCCGTTCGCGCTGCAGTACCCAAGGGATGCTGGACTCGACCTGCCTCCTGCCGATCCGGTACCCGTGGAGGTCGGTCGCGGTGAGACCCTGCGCCAGGGTTCGGACATCCTCATCATCGGGCTTGGACCCATCCTGACTCGCGGCCTGGCCGTGGCTGACTCGCTCACGGAGGACGGCTGGTCGGTCGGCGTGGTGGACGCACGCTTCGCCCGACCCATCGACCGCGACCTCATCCTCGACAGCGCACAGGGCAAGCGACTCATCGTCACCCTTGAGGAAAGCGTGCTCCCGGGCGGCTTCGGCTCGGCCGTGCTGGAAGTGCTGGCCGATGCTGCCGGCGCTGCGGACACCCGAACCGTCACGACCGTACCGACGAAGCGCATCGGCCTGCCCGACGGCAAGTTCGTGGACCACGGCTCGGTCTCAGACCTGCGCGCCATGGTGCGGATCGACGAAGCCGGGATCGAAGCGCAGATCAAGCAAGCCATCGCGGCGCATGGGCTCACGCCCACGCGCCCGACTCCCATCGAGGCTCGGAGCGCCTGAGCACGCCCAAGCCACACAAGCTGCGACTCGACCAGCTGCTGGTGGAGCGAGGCTTGGTGCCGACTCGCAGCCGCGCCCAGGCGCTCTTGCTTGCGGGCCGGGTGCGGGTCGGATCGGGCGATGCTGCGCGCCGGGACCGCCGGCCCGGCGAACCCATCGCTGCCGACATCGAGATCACGCTCGAGGCCGGGCCTCGCTTCGTTTCGCGGGGAGGGGAGAAGCTGGCCGGCGCGCTCGACGCCTTTGGTGTCGAACCGGCGGGACGCACCTGCCTCGACATCGGCGCCTCCACGGGTGGCTTCAGCGACTGCCTGCTGCAGCGCGGCGCACGTCGCGTCTATGCGCTCGACGTGGGACGGGGACAACTGGCTGAGCCACTCCGTCAGGACGTGCGCGTGGTCAATATGGAGCGCACCCACGCGGCCCGACTGGACCCCGACTCGGACGATCCGGTCATGCTTCCCGAGCGCGTCAGCCTGGCCGTCGCCGACGTCTCGTTCATCTCGCTGACCCGAGTGCTGCGCGGCATGGCCGCACACGTGACGCCCGGGGGTGACATCCTGCCCATGGTGAAACCGCAGTTCGAGCTCAGTCCCAGCCAGGTCCCCAAGGGCGTGGTGCGCGACCCGGTCGCGCGACTCGAGGCCATCGAGCGTGTTCGCGCGCATGCATCGTCCCTCGGCTTGACCGTCGTGGCCGAGGCCGAATCGGTCCTGGTCGGACCTTCCGGCAACCACGAGTTCTTCCTGCACCTGCGCGTGCCATGTCCGTGAAACGCATCGGCTTCGCCTTCAATCCCACCGCGGAGGCGGCCATCGAGCTGCGCGATCGCGGCCTCCGCTGGTGCGCCGCCAACGGCATCGACGCCTGGGCGTCCCCGTCCGACCAGGCACCAGTCGAGCCTGAGGCGCTGTCCGCCACCGATGCCATCGTGGTACTGGGTGGCGACGGCACGTTCCTGCGCGCAGCCCAGACTGCGGCCGATGGCGGGGTGCCGATCGTCGGCGTCAACGTGGGCAAGATCGGCTTCCTCTCCAAGGTGGAGCACCATGCCCTCAGCGGCCTGCTCGAGCAGCTACGCGACGGCCGGTTCGAGCTCGAGCACCGGCTCATGCTGGAGGTCCGGGTCGTGCACGCGGATGACAGCAGCGCCGGCTGGATCCACAGCGCGCTCAACGAGGCTGCCGTCGTCCGTGGTCGGCACGCCCAGGTGATGCGGGTCGTCGTCGATGTGGGCGATTCGCGCGTCGCGACCTATACGTGTGATGGTGTCGTCATCGCCTCGCCGACCGGATCGACGGGCTACAGCTTCAGCGCCGGTGGCCCCATCGTCGAACCCACCAGCCACAACCTGGTGGTCACGCCCATCGCAGCCTATCTGACGCCGCTTCGCTCGAGCGTCGTCGGTGCGCAACACGTGGTCAGCGCCACCGTCACCGCCGCGTACGACTGCCTGGTCAGCATCGACGGGCGCGAAGACATCCCGCTCGAGGTCGGCGACCGCGTCGAGGTCCGCGCCAGGGAGAAGGCCATCAGCTTCATCCAGCCACGTGGGGCCACGCGCTTCTGGGACTTGTTGCGCCACAAGGCCACGCTCCTGCCGGATGGATGAGCTTATGACCGCCACCTCGGGCCCGCGCGAGCTCGTCGCCGCAAAGGCGGCGTATCTGGACTACCTCCGAGTGGAGCGTGGCCTGGCCTCGGCCACCATCCGCGCTTACGACACCGACCTGCGGCTCTTCGGTCGTGACGCGCCCAGGATCGGGGCCTGGGCCAGCTCACCCGAGCCAGCGCGCCACTACCTGGCCGCCATGACCCGGCCGCCGCGCGTGCTCCGCCCCACCAGCCTGCGCCGCAAGGCTGCCTCCATCCGAGCCTTCTACCGCTTCTGCTACGCCGAAGAGCTCATCGACACCGACGTCGCGGCTCTCATCGACTTGCCGCGCCAGATGCAGCGGCTGCCCGATACGCTCGATGCGCAGGAGGTGGTGGAGTTGCTCGACGCGTTGGGGGCCGATGATCTCGTCGGCCGGCGTGACCGAGCCCTGCTGGAACTGCTGTACGCGGCTGGGCTGCGGGTCAGTGAGGCGCTCTCGCTCGACCGTGGGGACCTCTCCACGAGCGGCGGCTTCGTGCGTGTCATCGGCAAGGGCGACAAGGAGCGACTGGTGCCGGTCGGGGATATCGCCCTGGGGGCCGTGGCCGCCTACCTCGCTGAGCGGGACCGGCTCGATCGCGACCGACTCGACGGCGATACCGCGCACGCGGGCGATGCGGAACGCGCGCGGGATGCGCACCGCGCAGGAGAGCCGCTCTTCCTATCGCGGCGTGGCCGGCGCCTGGACCGCATGGCCGCTTGGCGCATCATGCGCAAGGCTGCCGTTCGAGCTGGCATCCCCGGGCGTGTCACACCGCACACGTTGCGGCATAGTTTCGCTACTCACCTCTTGGAGGGTGGGGCTGATCTACGTGTCGTCCAGGAATTGCTGGGACATGCCAGCATCACCACCACACAGTTGTACACGCACATCACCGGAGAACGTATCCGTCAGGTCTACGCGAGGGCCCACCCGCGCGCCTGACAGGAGGGAGAACACGGAACGAGATGGGAACGTACGCCGAATCATTGCTCACGCCCGATGAACGGGTGCTCAGGCGAGAGCGTCAGCATCCCATCGCCCTGATCCTCGACAGCTGGCTGGCCATCATCCTGTGGAGCGCGACGATCATCCTGCTGATCGTCCGCGTCTTCCTGCCCGATGAGATCGCGGACCGCGACCTGTTCGGTCCGGGCACCTGGTTCGCGGATCTGGGAAACCTGGCCACGCTGATCACGCTGGTGGGCGGCATCATCGTCCTCGCCTGGCGCTGGTGGTGGTGGCGGACCCAGGAGTTCATCGTCACCACCTACCGGCTGGTGCTGGCCTGGGGCGTCCTCAACAAGATGTCCTCGGACAGTTCGCTCGAGAAGATCAACGACGCGCAGCTCGAGATCACCGCCCTCGGTCGGATCCTGGATTACGGCACGCTGAAGGTGCTCACCGCGGCGCCGCTCCAGGGCGCCGATCTGCTCGACCGGCTCAACCATGCCAAGGCTTTCAAGAAGGCCATGATGACCGCCAAGCACGAGCTGCAGTCCGGCGGCAATGGCGAAGGTGAGGACTACGACCGACGCCGGAGCCCATCGTCTCCTCCCGCTGCCACGGCCACCAGTGGTATCGATGTCTCCGGCGGTGCCGATCCCACCAAGGCGGATACGCCTGAAGAGGTCACCGCCGTGCTGGGTGAGCTGGGCAAGCTGCGCGATGCCGGCACCATCAGCGCCGAAGAGTACGAGACCAAGAAACAGGAGCTGCTGGGGCGCCTGTGATCAGCCGGCATAGCACCTGATGGACCAATTCACCGTCCAGGCACTCTTTTCCGCCTTCATCGTGGTGGCCACCATGCTGCTGGTGGGATTCCCCGTGCACGAGTTCATGCACGCCTGGACCGCCATGAAGCTAGGCGACAACACCGCGCGCTGGATGGGCCGCGTCTCGCTCGACCCGCGCGTCCACTTCGACCAGACGGGCGGGCTGATCCTTGGCGCGACGGCCCTCTTCAGCGCCTTCGGTGGTGGGCTGCTCTTCGGCTGGGCCAAGCCGACGCCCGTCAATCCCATCAACCTGCGTAACGGCCGCCAGGGCCACGCGCTGGTCGCGTTCGCCGGTCCAGCCAGCAATCTTGTCGTGGCCGCGTTGGTGGCGCTCGTCATGCGCGCCATCATCTGGCTCAACCCGGAGGTCTCGCCGCTCGTCGAGCTGTTCTGGCGCGCCCTCTCGCTGCTGTTGTCGCTGAACATCCTGCTGTTCATCTTCAACCTCATCCCCATCCCACCCCTCGACGGCTGGAGCGTGCTCAAGGGCATCGTGCCCAGGGCCGCAGCGCGACGGATGAGCGAGCTTGAGATCCAGTACGCGAGCGTGCTGCCGATGGTGTTCCTCGGCTTCATCGTCATCCTGTTCGTGACCGGTGGTGCCGTCATCGGGCCCGTCATCTACAGCATCCGCGACCTGCTGCTAGGCATCTAGCGATGCGTTGGTGGATGGCCAAGACACGCCAGGCCGTTGCGTACGTATTCGGTCGCGTCAGTGCCCCTGAGCGTACCGAGCTGGCCACGTGGCTGAGCGAGCCACAGCTGGCACTCTTCGACTCGATGCACCGGGCCGACCAGCGCCACGGTCTTGATGTCGCCGCCATGCTGCGGGCCGAGGGCTATCACGATCACGAGGTGCTGCTGGCGGCGCTGCTGCACGACGCCTCCAAGGGAGTGTCGGTGCGGCTACCGCATCGTGTCGCGTGGTCACTCGGAGAGCGCTACGGTGAAGGCGTGACCAGGACGTTCGCCCGCCGGCCGGGTTTCGCTGCTGCCTTCGAGATCCTTCGCCATCACGCCGACGACTCGGCGGCCTTGGCGTCGGCCGCCGGCTGTACGGAGCGGACCGCGGGGCTCATCCGCCACCAGGCCGCTCCTGTCGATGCCCAAGCTGGCGCGGCGCTGCGAGCGGCAGATGAGGCATGCTGATGCCGAGGAACGACGCCGTCGGCCGGCCCCTTGCGGCGGCTGAGGTCGGCATCGCGGACCTACCACCGCTGCGCCGGCCGCTGCGCGGCGACACCAGCGTACGCATCACGGATTCTGACCACCCCGATCGGGCTGCCCACATCAGCGTGGAGGGGTATGAGGGTCCACTGGGTTTGTTGCTGGGGCTCATCGAGCAGCGCCAGCTGGACATCCTCGAGGTGCCCCTGGGGGACCTCGCTGCCGCCTATCTGGAGGCGCTGGCCGCGCTCGACGATGCGCAGATGTCGCATATCAGCTCATTCGTGACCGTTGCCAGTCAGCTCATCCTCATCAAGAGCCGTGCCATCCTGCCGCGGCCGCCGGTCGTCGCCATCGCCATCGAGGAGGGGCCCGATCCGGAGTCGGCGCTTCGCGAGCGACTCATCCTGTACCGCCTGTATCGCGATGCCGGTCGTGACCTGCGGGGACGCCTCGAGAGCGCCTGGGAGGTGTTCCGTCGGGAACCGATCGCAGCGGCCGCATCGGCCCAGGCCGGCTCGCGCCCCGACGAAGGTCCAGCCCTCGACCCGGCCGTGCTGGTCGAAGCGCTTGATCGGGCCTTGCGCCAGGTGCCGCCCGCAGCTCCGCCGGCGGACGTGGTGCCACGTCTGGTGACCCTTGAGGAGCGAGCGCGCCTCATCCGTGCCGCTCTCACCGAGGCTCCCGTCGTCGTGTTGCAGGACTTGCTCGGCGATCTCACCGACCGGGTGGTCGTGGCCGTCACGTTCCTGGCCATGCTGGAGCTAGTCAAGGGCCGCGAGCTCAGCGTCGAACAGGACGAGCCCTTCGGCCCCATCGTGTGTCGCTCGCTGCGGTCTGCATGAGCAGCGAAGACGGTCGACCGCTCGCCAGGCTCGATGTCGAGATCACGCCCGACACGGTCGAGGTTCCGGGCGCGAACGACGACGACGGGGTTGGTGATGCGGGGGCGACGGTGGGCGACCTCGAGGCGCTGCTGTTCGTGGCCGAACGGCCGTTGAGCCGGACCGAGCTGCGCTCGGTGACACGCTTGTCCGCTGAGGAGGTCGATGAACGACTGGGCGACCTGGAGGTGCAGCTGAACGAGCGCGGCATCCGCCTGGTCGTCGCCGGCGACCGCGTCATGCTCGGAACCGCACCCGAGAGCGGCGCGCTCATCGCTCGCTACCTGGGCGCGGACACGGTACGGCTCTCGCCCGCGGCACTCGAGACGCTGGCCATCATCGCCTACCGCCAGCCGGTCACGCGCGGCGTCATCGAGCGCATCCGCGGAGTCGATTCCGGCCATGTCGTGCGCGGATTGCTGCACCGGCGGCTCATCGCCGAGCAGGGCCGGGCGGAGACCCCGGGTCGGCCTATCCTGTATGCGTCCAGCATGGAGTTCATGGAGCGCTTCGGACTGACCTCGCTCGACGACCTGCCTCCGTTGGAGGCGGAGATCGCCGCCCAGCTCGCCCAGGCAGAACAAGACGCCAGGGCCAGCGAGGCGACCGAAGCGACCGCAGCCGATGGCTGAATCGGTACGCGTCCAGAAAGCGTTGGCGGACGCCGGTGTGGCCTCGCGGCGCGGCGCAGACACCCTCGTCGCTGCCGGCCGCGTCACGGTCAACGGACAACCGGCCGTCACGGGGCAGCGAGTCGATCCGAGCTCGGACGCGCTGGCGGTCGATGGCCGCCCGGTGCTGCCTGCGGGCAAGCGTACCTATCTCGCGCTGCACAAGCCCACCGGGGTCACCAGCACCGTGTCGGACCGCCATGCCGAAGAGACCGTCCTTGACCTGGTCCCCGCGGAGCTGCGCCATCCCGGGGTCCGTCTGTACCCGGTCGGCCGCCTCGACAAGGACTCGGAGGGCCTCATCCTGCTCACCGACGACGGCGACTGGGCGCAACACCTGCTCCACCCGCGCTACGGCATCGAACGTGAGTACGCCGTGGGCTTGCGGCGACCGCTGAGCCGCATCGAATCCGAGACGCTCAGCCGCGGCATCGCACTCGACGAGGGTGTCGCACGGCTGGTCAGCCTGCGCCAGGCCACGCGCACCGAGACTGGCCGGCTGGAGCGCCCCGGCGATGCTGGTCTGTTCTGGTATCGAGCCGTCATCGCACAGGGCTGGAAACGCCAGTTGCGGCGCATGTTCGCGGCACTCCAGACACCCGTGGAGCGACTGGTGCGCGTTCGGATCGGGACCCTCCGCCTCGACGACATGGTGCCCGGCAGCGTGCGCCGGCTCAGCAGCGCTGAACGCGAGCACCTCGCCTCCACCCGGCGCGCAAGGTGAGCGCATTGCGTGTCACCCTCGACGGCCCGGGATCGAGCGGCAAGTCATCGGTGGGTGCTGCCGCAGCGGTCCAGCTGCGCTATCGATTCCTCGACACCGGTGTGCTGTATCGGGCCATCACCCTGTTGAGCGTGCTGCGTGACATCGAACCTGACGCCGGGTCGGAGCTGGTGCGGCTGGTGCCGGAGCTCGAGCTGCTGGCGGATGGGGACGGTGCCATGCGACGTGTCGCCATCGAGGGCGAGGACGTCACCGCGCAGCTGCACGTGCCCGCGGTCGATCGGCGCGTCAGTGCGATCTCCGCACAAGCCGAGGTGCGAGCGGCACTGCTGGACATCCAGCGCTCCATCGCCGCGCCCGGTCGCATCATCCTCGCCGGTCGTGACATCGGCACGGTGGTGCTGCCCGACGCGGAGCTCAAGCTGTACCTGGACGTCTCGGTCGAGGAACGCGCCCGCCGCCGCGCCGCGGAGCGAGGCCTGGCGCCCGATTCCGAGGCGGCCGCGGTCATCCTGGGCGACTTGAGCCGACGCGACCATCTCGATTCCAGCCGCCTGGTGGCGCCGCTTCGGATCCCCGACGATGCCGTCATCGTGCGCAGCGATGGACGCCACTTCGAGGACACCGTGGGTAAGGTCGTCGAGATCGTCCGCCGACACGAGGAGAAGGAAGGGCCCATGGCATGAGCGAGCAAGAAGGCCTGACGTACTATTCGCGCTTCATCGCGGGACTGTGTCGCTTCGGCCTGCAGTCGATCGCCCGCGTGCGAGTCGACGGCGTCGAGGATTTGCCCACCCGTGGCCCGCTCATCATCGCCGCCAACCACATGAGCAATGCCGATCCACCGTTCATCGGTGGCTGGCTCGCGCCGGCGCTCCGACGACGCCCCACGTTCCTGGCCAAGGACACGTTGTTCAAAGGCCCACTCGGCATCCTCATCGGTTCACTCGGAGCGGAGCCGGTGAAGGCCGGCGGCAACGACATCGGCGCCTATCGTGTCGCCAAACGCATCCTCGACAGCGGCGGCGTGGTGGCCATCCTGCCGGAGGGCACCCGCTCCTTCGACGGGCGGCTGGCGCCACCCAAGCCGGGCGTGTCGCTGCTGGCCACGCGGACCGGCGCCCCGGTGCTGCCCGTCGGCATCTCCGGCACCGACAAGCTCATCGGCCGTGAGCAGGTCGTACCCAGGATCGGCAGCCGCATCATCCTGCGGGTCGGGCGACCCTTTCACCTGACCATCCAGCCGGGCGCCGACCGACGAGCGGCGCTGGCCGCTGCCGATATCGAGCTGATGCGCCGGATCGCCGCGCTCGTGGAACCGCGCCATCGGGGTGCATGGGAACCCTGGTCGGACGACCAGGATCAGGTGGAGCTGAGCTCGGGCGGTGCGCTTCGAGGCTAATGTCAAGCACCGATGCGATACTTAAGGCCCATGGGAACCGTCGCGCAAGTCCACATCGCCCGCCGCACCGGCTTCTGCTATGGCGTGCGCGAGGCCATCGACGCGGCCCGCATCAGCGCCGCGGACGGCCACAAGACGCATACCCTCGGCCAGGTCGTCCACAACGAGGGCGTCATCAAGGGACTGCGGGACCAGGGCATCGTCTCGGTCAAGGAGATCGATGAGATCGAGTCTGGTTCGGCCGTCGTCATCCGCGCCCACGGCGTCACGCCAGAGGTGATGGCGGACGCCGCACACAAGGGCCTTGACGTCATCGACGGCACGTGCAGCTGGGTGACACAGGAGCAGAAGGAGTTGGCCAAACTGGTCGAGGAGGGTTACACGGTGGTCCTCCTGGGCACGCCCAACCATCCCGAGGTGGTAGGCCTGCTGGGCTTCGCACCTGACGCCATCCTGGTCGATGAAGAGGAGGACTGGGAGCGCATCCCGCGGACCAAGCGGATGGCCCTGTTGACGCAGTCGACCCAGCCACCGTGGAAGTTCGAGAAGCTGGCCGGTTATCTCACCACCCGCGCCCACGAGCTCAAGATCGTCAACACCGTCTGCCCCGTCACGATCCGCCGCCAGCAGGACACCACGGACCTCGCTGAGGCGGTGGACCTGGTGGTCGTGGTAGGCGGACGCAACAGCGCCAACACCCGCGAGCTGACGCGGCTGGTCGGGATCGTGGGCAAGCCGGCCGTGCAGGTCGAACGTGCCGACGACCTCGTCGACCCGGCCGCGTTCGATGGCTACGCCGTCGTCGGCGTGACCGGTGGCACCTCGACGCCGATCGAGGACCTTGAGACGGTCGTGGCGCGCATCTATCAGCTGGCCGGCACGAGCGCCACCCAAGGCGCCGCGGCGGCATTGGCGCATGACGCCGTGAAGTCCGTGGCCGAGTCGGCCTACCGCAGCACCTCGCTCAGCGCCGTCTAGCTCGTGCCCAGCCGCCGCACGCGACGCCGCCCGCGCAACGTCGATCAGGATACGTCCGCCACCGGCTTGCCCGTGGTCGCCATCGTGGGTCGTCCCAACGTGGGCAAGTCCACGCTCTTCAACCGCATCGTCGGACAGCGCAAGGCCATCGTCGAGGATCGTGCTCGCACCACCCGTGACCGCCTCTACGGCGTGGCCGAATGGAACGGCCGACGCTACGTCGTCATCGACACCGGCGGCATGGAGATCGAGCCGGGCGACGCCATCGAGGAGCGCGTCCAGGAGCAGGCCCGCCTGGCCCTCGAGGAAGCGGACGTCATCGTCTTCGTCGTCGATGCTGCGACCGGCCAGACCCCGGCCGACCAGGAGGTGGCCCAGCTGCTGCGCCGCGCCGAGGCCCCCGTGGTCATGGCCATCAACAAGGCTGACAACGAGCGCCTGGAGATGCAGGGAGCCGAGTTCCTGCGCCTGGGCTGGGACGACTGGTACGCCATCTCCGCGCTGCACGGCCGCGGCAGCGGCGACCTGCTTGATGCCATCGTGGCGGCGCTGCCGCAGGAATCGTTCGACGAGCTGGAACGCAAACGCCGCGAGGCCGAGGCCGACGAGCTGGTCGAGGAGATCGACGAGGGCATCCTCCCCGAGCCCAGCGAGGATGAAGTGGCGGCCGTGGCGGGCGGCACGGCCTGGTTCGACGATGACGCGCCGACGCCACGCATCGCCATCGTGGGCCGACCCAACGTGGGCAAGTCATCCCTGCTGAACCAGCTGCTGGGTGAGGAGCGCGCCATCGTCAGCGACATCCCCGGCACCACCCGAGACGCCATCGACACGGCGCTCGTGTGGCAGGGCCGGGAGTTGCGGCTGGTGGACACGGCGGGCCTGCGGCGGCGCGGTAAGGTCGCCTCCGGTCCGGCCGCGGAACGCTACTCGGCACTGCGAGCGCTCAAGGCCCTCGGTCGCGCTGACGTGTGCGTGCTGGTCCTAGATGCCCGCGATGGGCTGGCCGCGCAAGATGCCCACGTTGCGGGCTACGTCGTCGATGAGGGCGTCGGCCTGGTCCTCGCCATCAACAAATGGGACCTCGTCGAGAAGGATGACAAGACGTTCGAGGAGTACGTCGAGCGCATCCGCCAGGAGGCGCCGTTCTTGCACTTCGCGCCCATCGTGGCCATCAGCGCCCTCACCGGCCAGCGCGCCGGGAAGGTGCTCGATGAGGCCCTGTCGATCGCCACCGAGCGCCGCCGCCGCATCCCGACCGCGACGCTCAACAAGGTCCTCTCCGAGGCGGTCTCCCGGCATCAGCCCGCAGCGGTCAAGGGGCGTCGCGCGCGTTTCTACTACGCCACCCAGGCCACCATCGAGCCGCCCACCTTCGTGCTCTTCGCATCCGATGCCAAATCGGTGCACTTCAGCTACCGCCGCTTCATCGAGAACCGCATCCGTGACGCCTTCGACTTCGAGGGCACGCCATTGCGGCTCATCTTCCGGGAGCGGTCGCGGGTGGAGCTCGAGCCGCGGAAGCGCAAGCTGCAGCCGAAGAAGGGCAAGAAGACGCTCCGGAAGTCGACTACGAAGCCGATCCGAACGGCTACCAAGAAGTCAGTCCGCAAAGGTTCCTGATGCCGGCGGGCCTTCCCGCACTGGCGGTCGTGGGCGCGGGCGCGTGGGGCACGACGCTGGCCCTGCTGCTGGCCAAGCGGGCGCCGGTGACGCTGCTGGCACGGGACGAGGAGCATGCCGCCCGATTGCGGGCTGACGGACAGAACCGACGCTACCTGCCGGGCATCCCCCTGGGGGAGGGCATCTCGATCACCGCGGATAGCGGGTCGCTCGCGGGCGCGAAAGACCTGGTCATCCTGGCCGTCCCGGCGGCGGCCTTGCGTTGGACCGTGGCCTCCGTCGCGGGGGCGATCCCGAGTGAGGCGGTGGTGCTCTCGGTCGCCAAGGGCATCGAGCGCGAGACCCTGCTGCGCATGACCCAGGTGATCGCTGAGGAAGCACCTGTCGCGGCCGCTCGCGTGGCGGCGCTGTCCGGTCCCAACTTGGCCTTGGAGATCTCACGCGGGCTGCCAGCCGCTGCCGTCGTGGCCGGAGAGGACGCGGTGAGCCGCCGAGTGGTGGACATCCTGGGCAGCCGCAACTTCCGCCTCTATCGTAACCGCGATATCGTCGGCGTGGAAGTGGCGGGCGCGCTCAAGAACATCGTGGCCATCGTCGCCGGCGCCGTCGAGACGCTTGGCGCAGGGGACAATGCCAAGGCCGCCATCACCACGCGAGGCCTCGCCGAGATGGCGCGCCTCGGTGTGGCCTTGGGCGCGAATCCCCTCACGTTCGCCGGTCTGGCCGGCATCGGTGACATCCTGGCCACGGCCACCTCCGCCCTGTCCCGAAACCACCGGCTGGGTGTCGAGTTGGCTGCCGGGCGAGCCTGGTCTGAGATCGAACGCACGCTGCCTGGCGTGGCCGAAGGGGCCTACACCGTGCGAGCGGCACTGGCGCTGGCAGAACGTCATGCGGTGGAGATGCCCATCGCGCAGGAGGTCCATGCCGTGCTTTACGAGGGCAAGGATGTGCAGACGTCCGTGGTCGATCTGTTGGCGCGCGAATCGAAGGATCGAGATCCCCGGATCGCTTTGAGGCGTCCCCGACGCCGAGGACCTACGATGGCAGCAGTCATGCTCGTGCCCCTCGTCGTCGCGATCCTGGTGCTGGCGATCTCCGGCCCTGCCGTCTCGGCCGCGCCGGTGGCGTCTTCCGCGCCGGTGGCGTCTCCCGCGCCGGTGGCGTCTTCCACATCCGCGGCGCCGTTCGCGACTGCGGCGGCTGAGCCCCTTCCATTGCGGTGGCTGTTCGATCGACTCCGCCAGGGCTTCGAAGCCAGCGCTGTTGCCCTGGCCGCGCTACCGCAGCCGCCCCTGGCAGAGGTGGTCCGCTCGGGACCCCGGTCGAGTGGTGCGGTGGCACTCACCTTCGACGACGGCTATAACAGCCGGGCTTGCGCTCGTATCGCCGACACCTTGCGACAGCACGACGCCGTCGGGACCTTCTTCGTCAACGGCAACTACCTCAAGCGCGCTCCGGAAATGTGGCAGCGCATCCTCGAGGGCATGCCGGTGGCGAATCACACTCGCTCCCATCGAGACCTGACGAATGAGCCCGACCGGGTCGTCACCAAGCAGCTGCGGGAGAACGAGCGCATCCACGAGCAGGTCCTGGGCCGACCCATGCTCAAGCTCTTGCGGCCCTCCTATGGCGCCTATGACGACCGGGTGCGGCGCATCGCGTACCAGCTCGGCTACGAGCGCCTGGTGCTCTGGAATGTCGATACCCATGACTGGGAGCCAGGTCGATCGGTCCGCTCCATCGTTCGGCTGGCGACCGGTGCGAGACCGGGCTCCGTCATCCTGATGCACTGCGGGCGCAATGCGACCGCCAAGGCGCTGCCCGCAATCATCCGCGACTATCGTGAGCGCGGTATCGAGCTGGCGGGGCTGCAGGAAGTCATCGGGCCGTAGTGCCGCATCCTGGCCATCGTCGCCAGCTGGATCAAGTCTCCGGACCACGAGCATCCTTGTCCGTCCTGATAGACTGATAAGTCGCGTCGGGGCGTGGCGCAGTCTGGTAGCGCACTTGACTGGGGGTCAAGAGGCCGCTGGTTCAAATCCAGTCGCCCCGACCACATGCTGAGCGTGAAACGGCCCTCGGGAGTCATCCGGGGGCTTCTGCATTCGGCGTTGGTGGGGACTATGGTGGGGACGACTCGGCTTCGGTTGCGGGTAAGCCCACTCGACGAACGACACGGTTAGAGCGGACTCGTCGTTGTCCCGATGGCCGGCGGTGTTGCCTCGGGCCCGGTCTCCTGGCGCGGTAACCCGCTCGAGCGGTGTTTCTTCTCGGAGGAGTGTGCACAGACACCCCCGTACTCGGCGACAGCGGGGCTAGTTGCCGACTACCTCGCATCCAGGGGCACCCGGTAGCATCACGGAGTGGGACTACGGGTGTGTTTGGACACCAATGTATGGAGCCATATCGCCGACAAGCGCGAGCGTCATCGCTTTGAGGCGGTCTCGCGGCGGTCCGACTGGCTCGTGGTCGTGCCCCCGGCGACCTTCTTGGAGGCCGGGCTGACCAAGAAGGCGGGGCTGAGACGTGAGCTCCTCAAGACGATCGTGGGTGGACGCAGAGAGCACCTCGCAACGGAGGCTGCGCGCGAGGCCTGGGAGTTCGTAACGGCGGTGAAGCAGCTTCATCCATCTTGGGCACGGACCTCCGAGGACGACGTGCGACTTCTGGCGCCGCACGACCACTTCTGGCGGCGAGAACTGCCGGGGTGGGCGAAGAGGGAGCCTGAGAGAGTCGCCGTGTTCGCACATGCTCAGAAGCAGACAAGCGGCCGCGACCGGCTGCACCGGAATCAAGTGGTGACCCAGAAGAACATGAAGGCTGTCGGGCTGGTCCTACGCGCCGACGATGCCTGCCGGGTGATGTTGCCCTCTTGATGCCCCTCCCGCCGCCCGCGCGGGCTGGCCTGACACGGAGCGCATCGAAGCGTGGCGATACGAGAATGCCGTCTTCTACTGGTCCCAACTACAGAAGGACGCCAGCTACGGCGTCGATCCAAGTACGACCCGGTCAGATTGGGTACAGCCGTACAACGACCTGTCGGCTTACGGGCCGACAGGGAGCGCTTCAACCCGCTTTGGTATGCAGAGACGACGGCCGACACCTAGTGTCGCGGAACTGGCTTCGGTGGGCGGTGCGAACCGTGCAGCTGAAGTTCAAGCTCCGCGAAAGCGACGGTCAGGACGAGCAGCTCGCTGCCTACCTGCCGGACTGCGACGTGTTCCTTACTGAAGACCAACGCTTCTTCTTGGTCCTGACCGAGATAACGAGGGCCGCACCAGCCAGCATGGGAATTCCGGTGAAGATAAGCCGTGCCGCGGAGTCACCTACCGAGGAAATCGCACGGGAATCGAGTCGATCTAGTCATCTATGTGGCCGGGCGGTCCTCTTGTGCCTGATCAAAGGCAACAGCGGCGTGCGTCGGCTCGACTCTGGAGCATCGTGGTCGACTCGCACTTTGGGCTGGCGATTGTTGTGGCTGCGGAATGCAGTTCACTTTGAGCGCCGGGGCGTGTCGCTCCATCGCCGCCCGTACGACTTGGCCCTACGCTTGTGGGTGCCCCTGGGCCGCATCGGGGACGTGCAGGGCGTGACACTATGTGAGGCAAGGGCGAGCACCTGGAGGCTGTGGTGATACCCGGAGCGCGACGTCTGGCGATACGGCATCTTTCGGTGCGCGTGCCGTGGCATGACCGTGGTTGGGATGGTCACGTCTGCTCGTCCCCAAGTCAGAACGGAGCGTGCCGCGCCCTCGTTCCACCCGTGAAGGGCGAGACGACGCTTGGGAGGAGACCGTTCGGGCCCGGGCGGTGAGCGATCTCGATGAGTCGAAGGTGCCACCGTGTCTGCGCGAGCGCGGCGCGTTCATGTCGCCGTCCGCGATCACGTTGCACCTGCAGCACCCGTATTCCCGGTACAGCGATCGCCACAAGCACTTCGCGCTGACCGAGTTGCCGCTGCCCGCATACAGCGCGCCGTCCACCCGGACATCGACCGTGATGGGGTGTTGCTGCTCGCACCGACAGGGAAGGCTCGGGTTCGCCTCCAAGAGCGCATTCCGGACGCAAGGCGCGAACCATCGCTCAGTTCCTCCGGCCGCTCGATCGTTTCGTCTATCAAACCGGGGTCTACCGCCGAGTCGAAGCACCCAAAGCATCAAGGGCAGCGAACTGTCATCATCGACGAGGCCTCGATGCTGACCGAGGAGCAGCTCGAGCGCGTGCTCGACAACATCAGCGGTCGAGCGGCTGATCCTGGTCGGAGATCCACGCCAGCTCCCGCCGATCGGTGCTGGCCGACCCTTCGTCGACATCGTCGGGTTCCTGGGCGGTAGCGACGATCGACGCTGGCAACGGGTGGCGCCCGGGTATGCTGAGCTGACGGTCGTACGGCGTGGAGGCGGCACGCACACGGATGACCTACGCCTCGCCGATTGGTTTGGTGGCACGCAGCTCGACGCTGCTGCCGATGCCATCTGGAGCGAGGACTTCGGACCGGGTCAGAACCCGAGCCTTGAGCTCCGTCGCTGGGATGATGCCAGCGAGCTGCCCGATCTCGTCGCGGACGTGGTGGCCACAGAGCTTGAGCTGGCGTTCGAGCTCAAGATCGGGGGCAACGAGTTCAATGGCGCGGGCCTACTTCCACGCCGAAGGTCCGGGCCGCACCAGCTCCGGCGCCCGCGTCGACGACGGGCAGCTCTTGTCGCCCTTGCGCGGCCAGGATCCGGGCGAGCCACTTAACCGCCTGATCAATGTCGCTTCCGCTCCGGCGCGCTGCAGCGAGCCCGATCACCTCGAGGGGAACGCCGCGTCCCGAAGCCAGTCGGTCCCGAGGAGATGATCTACGGGGACAAGGTCATCTGCGTCCGCAACCATGTCCGTGACGACGTCAAGCCGCCGCACCAGGGCCAGGAGTACATCGCGAATGGCGAGATGGGTAACGTGGTCGGGGAGTACCGTCCACATGGGCAGGACGGAGCCGATCGACCTTCGTGTCGAATTTAATACCCGAACTGGCGCTTCCTACCGGTTCCGCAGGAAGGAGCTCGACGGGGACGCGTCGAGTCGTCCGCTCGAGCTTGCCTACGCGATCACGGTCCACAAGGCTCAGGGCAGTGAGTTCGGTTTTGTTATCCTGGTGATACCGAACCCCTGCCCTGCTCAGCCGTGAGCTCTTGTACACGGCACTGACGCGGCAGCAGGGCCGGCTTGTCATCCTCCACCAGGGCGACTTCCTCGATCTTAGACTACTCCGACAACAGCCGGTCCGAGACCGCCCGACGCTTGACGAACCTCTTCGGACCACCTGAGCCGGTACAGGTCCATGACGTGTTCCTCGACGACCGGCTCATCCACCGTACGAAGCGCGGCGAGGCTGTACGCAGCAAGTCCGAGGTCATCATTGCGAACGAGCTCCTCGCGCGGGATGTCGATTACGTCTATGAGCAACAGCTCCGAGGCACGGACGGCCGGAAGAAGTACCCCGACTTCACCATCGAGGACGTGACCGGTCGTCGCTTCTTCTGGAACACCTCGGCATGCTGCACGTGCCCGAGTACCAGCGGCGCTGGAACGAGAAGCTCGACTGGATCGCGCCCAGCAGATCCTGCCGATCGAGGAGGGGGCTGGGCGCGTCGGGACCCTCATTACGTCCCGTGATAACGAGGGTGGCGGCATCGACTCGGGCGAGATCGCGGCGGTTGTCAAGCGCTACTTCGGCTGAGGGTTCGACGAAGTACCGCGGCAAATGTGAACCTGCTGCGCCCATGATTGGGCCGGACTCTGCAGCGACAACGGCCACGTCAGGAAGTGGGGCAAGACCCAAGTTCAGACCGTCAGGCGACCTGACTCGTCCTGAATGGCCTTCAGAGGCTTCCCAGTCGCATCCCTCCAATCCATGCGCCCGTTGGAGGATCGGCACATCGGCCTCGCCGATGCAGATTTGCGGCCAGCCGTCATCGTCCTTGCCACGCAAGACATAGACGCCCGGGCGCTCGAAGTCTTCCCGCACGCGAACTGTCGGCCAATCGGGCCGAGCGAAGTCATAGCCACGTCCGGTCCAATTCGACCTCTCGACGACGCGTGGTCCGTGCGAGGTCCCGTCGATTAGGAACAAGCGAATGGTGACACCCTGCATCTGGCGCCTCACCCCTGGGCGACGGTGGCACAACCGCCGCTCGGTTTCTGTGGCTGGAGGCTAACCTCGTCCGTATGAGCCATCGAGGCGCGTTCTTGGGACGATTGAGTCGGTGACGATCGCAGTCCAGCCCGGTTCGGCGGGTGGCCGCGCCCTGTCCTCCTCATTTCTCAGCGAGGAGATCCAGCTGCTGATCAGCTGCGGTGACGATATGTCCGGCCTTGCGCTCGATCGCGGTCGACCTGCTGGATCGCTTCAACCACTATCTGAGGTTCCGCCGGGCCCCGTATCACCTGGTCCAGTGGGACTACCGCCGCGACTGGAGCCGAGATGTGGAGCCTCGGCATCTGCCGGACCGGAGCATCCAGGCAGTCGAGGAGTCCGAAGGCGTCGTGGCGATCGTCGGTATAAACGTGCCCGAAGTCACCCAGAAGGAGATCTGG
>CAWIPU010000013.1:0-64224 GCA_963838115.1 uncultured Chloroflexia bacterium | reverse complement strand
ACATCAGGTACTCGGCCATGTAGCCCAGGTTGACGTCGTTGACCGGGCCCCAGGGCTGCCGGCCACCGGCCACGATGCCACGCGGGCTGACCGCGTTGAGCACCTGGAACGGCGGATGGCCGGGGAACAGGGGCATGCCATCGAAGCGCGTCGCAGCCAGCGAGATCATGCGGCCCTGCTTGATCATCGACGCGGCCTTGACCACCTGTTCCGCGGGCATGTCCTTGATGGGGCCGACCTCTCCGGGCCTGGGCATGGCGTCTCTCCTCATCCTCGGTGGCTGCTATCGGGCGCGGGGTTGCTATCGGGCGCGGCGCGGGCGTCACGGATGGAGCGCCACACGTGCTCTGGTGTCAGGGGCAGCTGGCGGATGACCACGCCGGTCGCGTCGGCGACCGCTGCACCGACCGCCGACTGCACCGAGAGCAAGCCGCCCTCGCTGACTCCCTTCGATCCATAGGGCCCGGGCCCATCCCCGTTCTCGATGGCCACGCTTTCCATGTGCAGCGGCAGGTCCATGGACGTGGGGATGCGGTAGTCGATGGCACCGAGGTTGCGGATGCGGCCGGACTCGTCGAGGATCATGTGCTCCATGAGCGTATGGCCGAGGCCCTGGATGGCGGCGCCCTCATCCTGGCCGGCCACCTGCGCCGGATTCAACGACTTGCCCGTATCGCCCACGATGACGTGATTGTGGATGGTGATGTGGCCGGTCTCCTCGTCTACCGAGAGCTCGACCGCGGTGCAGTTGAACTCGTAGAACGCGGGGCTACCGCCGAGGGGGTGCTCTGGCTGGACCTCCTTGCGGTACATGCCGTTGCCGATGATCTCGCCGCCGAGCTTGCCCAGGCCGGCTCTGACGATGTCGACGATGGGAACGTCACCACCAGGCAGGCTGACCACGCCACGGTCGACCACGATCTGGCTCTCGGGCACACTCTGGGCCGTCGCGGCCATGGCTCGGACCTGCGCCTGGATGTCGCGACAGGCACGCATGATGGCATTGCCCATGAAGACCGTGGAGCGGCTGGCCGAAGTCTGTTGGTCGTAGGGCACCACGGAGGTGTCGCCCGAGACGACGTTGACCGCGTCCATGGGCGCGCCAAGCTCGGTGGCAGCGATCTGCGCGAAGATGGTGCGCGCGCCCTGGCCCATGTCGCTGGTCCCGGCGAAGACGAGCACGCTGCCGTCCGCCAGCAGGCGCACCGTCGAGTATGACAATCCGGTGGTGGCGCTGGCCTTGATGCCGACGGCGATGCCACGGCCGCGACCGGCGGGCGTCGGCGTGTCCCAGCCGATGGCATCCATGGCGGCCTTGACGGTCTCTGGCCAGAGGCCGTCGGCAGGCGTGTCGTCCGGCACCACGTCCTCGCCTCGGGTGGCCAGGTTGCGCAAGCGGATCTCGGCGCGGTCCATGCCGAGGGCGCGGGCGGCGGCGTCGATGTTCGACTCCACGGCCCAGTTCACCTGGGGCGTGCCGAAGCCACGGAAGGCACAGGCGGGTGTGGTGTTGGAGAGGATGGAGCGGGCGGTGATGCGTACGTTGGGCACCTTGTAGGGCCCGGCCGCGGTGTATTGGCTCTTGGCCACCACGCGCTCCGCGATGTCCGCATAGGCACCCAGCATGTAGTCGCTGTGGATGTCCTCGAAGATGATGCGGCCATCGCGGTCGAAGCCGCTGCGCACCCTGAACTCCGCCGACACGCGACGGCTGGCTTGGAACGACTCATCGAGCGTCAGCACCAGGCGCACCGGCCGGCCGGTCTGCAGGGCCATCATGGCCACCAGCGGCTCCAGCTTGATGTTCTGCTTGCCGCCAAAAGCGCCGCCAGGGTCGGGCGCGAACACCCGCACCTTGGCCAGCGGCAGTTCCAACAGCTTGGCCATCAGCCGCTGCAACAGATAGGGGTGCTGGATGGTCGACCAGATGGCGATGCCGTCCTCATCGGGGGCCGCGGCAAAGGCGTGGGGTTCGATGGCGAAGTGGGTGACCATGGGGAAGGAGTAGGTCTCATCGATGACCAGGTCAGCCGCGGCCGTGTCCACATCGCCCCACTCGAACACGCGCCGAGTCAGCACATTGCTTTCTGCCAGCTCATCGCCTGGCCGCAGCTCCGGCTCACGCACCAGGGGCGCGCCGGAGGCGAGGGCCTGCGCGACGCTGTAGACACCGGGCAACACCTCGTATTCGACCTTCACCAGCCGGGCGGCCTCCTCAGCCGCATCCTTGCTGTCAGCGGCCACCGCCGCCACGGGCTCACCGTGGAACTTGGTCTCACCGACCGCCAGCACCGGCCGGTCCTGGTATTGCGGACCGTAGCGCGCCACCGGCTGCGGCAGATCGGCGGCGCTCACCACCAGGCGCACCCCCGGGACCGCCAGGGCCGCGCGCTTGTCGATGCTGATGATGCGACCGCGACCACAGGGGATGGTCACCAGCTTGGCATGCAGGAGGTCGGTGAAGGGGATGTCGGCGAGATACTCCTGTGAACCGGTCACGCGCTCGTAGCCACCGACACGGTGCGGCGACAGCCCCACCTTCATGGTACTCATGCCGAACGCTCCCGCGCCGCCTGGCGCACGGCCGCGAAGATCTGCTCGTAGCCGGCGCAGCGACAGAGGTTGCCCGCTAGGGCCTCCTGGATCTGTTCATCGGTGGGAGCGTCGATCTGGTCGAGCAGCGCGGTGGCGGACATCAGCTGGCCGGGGATGCAGAAGCCACATTGGGCGGCACTTTGGTCCAGGAACGCCTCCTGCAGCGGGTCCATCTCACCATCACGGGCCAAGCCCTCGACGGTCCTGACATCGGCACCGTCAGCTTCGACCGCGAGCATGAGGCAGGAGTTGACCGACTGTCCGTTCACCAGCACGGTGCAGGCCCCGCACTCGCCGACGACGCAGCACTCCTTGGTGCCGGTGAGGCCGACATCGTCGCGCAACACCTCGAGCAGCGTGTGGTGTACGGCCACGTCGAGCTGGCGCGGCCGACCGTTCACGGTCAGGTCGATGGTGAGTCGTTGGGTCATCAGGCAGCTCTCCCGGAGCGTCGGTCGTGGGCAGTCGCCAGTGCCCGCAGGGCGAGCACACGCAGCATCGCGAGGCGGTAGTCGGGACTGGCGCGGATCGAGCGCAGCGACGGCGTCGCCTGTGAGAGCAGCTCGTCAAGCACGGCAGCGCGCTGGTCCCGATCGGCATCGGGGTCGGCGAGCAGGCCGCCCTCATCGCGAACGAGGAAGGGTCGCGGCCCAACGCTGCCGTAGGCGAGGAGCGCGGTGTCGTCCTGGTCGACGGCGGCGCACATGGTGACCGAGGCCAGGTCCGTGCCGCGCCGCCGTACCGAACGCAGGTAGGCAGCACCGAGTGTCGGCGAGGGCTTGGGGATCTCGATGGCCGAGACCAGCTCGCCAGGCCGCAGGTCCACACGTTTGGGACCGACGATGAAGGCGTCGATGGCCACGCGGCGCTCACCGTCCGGACCCGCCACCACGACCGTGGCGCCGTAGATGAGCTGAGGCGGCGTGGTGTCTGCGGCGGGCGACCCGTTGCACACGTTGCCGGCCAGGGTGGCCCGGTTGCGGATCTGGACGGAACCGACGACGCGGGCTGCCTCTGCCAGCGCCGGTAGCTCCCCCAGCACCAGCTCACTGTGCTCGATCTGGCTCATGGTGGCCAGCGCCCCGAAGCGGATCACGTCGCCGCGATCCACGATGGTCTCGCCCGCGAACTCAGCGACCCACTTGAGGTCGACCACGACGGCTGGCCGGATAGAGTCGTCTCGAAGGCCGACCACGAGGTCAGTGCCACCGGCCAGGATGCGGGCACCCACGCCCGCATCGGCAAGCAGCGCGATGGCCCCGGCTAGCGTCCCGGGCCGCTCGTAATCGAACCTGCGCATGCTGCTGCCTGACCGCTAGAGGATCTTGTCGACCTCGTCCATCAGCACCTGCGGCGTGGCTGCACGGACGAAGTAGAAGGGTCGAGCGCCGAACTTCTTGACGAAGGTGGCCCGAACGCGGCGCAGCTCCTCGGTGTCGACGAGCGGCATGGGGAAGCCCGGAGCCAGCAGCTCGTTGGTGAGGAAATAGTTCTGCAACGAGTGGAGTGCCTGGAACTGCGACTCGAACTCGCCCAGCTGCTTGGTGCTGGGATCGAAGTTGCCGTCGATGGCGGGCAGCACCACGATATCGAGCTCGCTGACCTCGGGGTACTCCTCCCAGGTCGGCATGTCACCCCAGAACTTGCTGACACCCTGGGTCGGTGCGGCCTTGTCGGCACGCTCGGTGCCCTTGGCGCGCTTCTCGCGCAGGAACACGGACTTGGAGCCCATGACGGCCCTGATGTCCTCATCGATGACGGTGGTCTCCGTGCTGATCAGCAGCCCACCACGCCGGCAGGCCTCGATCTGGCCCATCGACTTGCCATGGTTGGACTCACCACCAAGGAACAGGATGGACTTGCCCTGGTAGCGCACCGCCGACGAGTGTGACGGGTGCAGGCCCACCGCCTCCATGCGCAGCGCCAGCATCGTCACCAGGATCTTCTGGATGGCGCCCACGCTCCACTCGCCCGCGAGATGCATGGCACGTCCGTCGTAGCTGATGTCCGTGGCGGCCTCGACATCCCAGGTGACATCGGGCTCCGACAGTGAGACCGCGGGTTCCATGGTCACCGCCGCCAAGCGGTAGTTGAGGAAGTCCATGTCGTTGACGATGCTTTCGCGGGCGGGGCCGCCGAGGACGTCGACGCGGAGTCGCGCCGGTCCTGCCGACATCTCCTGGCTGAGTACTGACTCTGGGCTCATGAGTTCCTTTCGGTGATGACTGACTAGAGCGGGATGGCCTGAACCTGATCGGGTCGTAATCGATCGGCGGACTCGGCATCGCTGAGGTGGTGTGGCCAGACCTCCGCCAATGCCGCTGCTGCCGCCTCGAAGTGGAGGCGCATGGCTTCCTGGACGAGGTCGGCGTTGTGGCGGCGCAGGGCTTCGATGATGGGGATGTGCCGGTCGGCCACGGCGCGTCGGTCGACGCCGGGCGACACGATCGTGATGTAGGTGCGCAGGAACGGTTCCAGGGTCCGCCACACGTGTTCCAGCGTGGCGTTCCCGGAGAGATGCATGATCAGCCGGTGGAATTCGGTGTCAGCGGCAGCCTCGCTGTAGGGGTCGCCTGCGAGAGCCGCCACGCGCATCTGCTCGATCAGCTCGGCGAGGCGGCCGAGCTCGATCTCGGTGACGTTCTCCATGGCCAGCGCGGCGCCGTGCCCCTCGAGGATGGCGCGGACGTCGAAGGCCTCCAGCAGCTCCTCCGTGCTCGGTCGGCGCACGCGTGCGCCCTTGAAGGGAGCTGTCTCGACGACGCCCAGGGCCTCGAGATCGCGCAGCGCCTCCCGAACGGGCGCCTGGCTGGTCCCGAACTCCCGGGCCACCCGCGTCTCCACGATACGGGCGCCGGGTGGGTAGCGGCCGTCAAGGATCGCCTGCAGAAGGCGACCCTTGACCTGCTCGGACAGCACGCTGCGCGTGATGCCCATCTCGTCCGACATGGTGGCGATCGATCAGCTCGCCAGGATCTCGACCACGCCGGCCGTGCCGTCGACTCGCAGTCGGTCGCCCGACTTGATCTCGAAGGTGCCGGTGGAGGTTCCGACCACGGCCGGGATGCCGTACTCGCGTGCCAGCACCGCCGGATGTGACACCGTGCCGCCAGCATCGGTGACGACGGCGATGATCTTGCCGTAGAGCACTTGCCAGGCTGGGTTGGTCATCTGGCAGACCAGGATCTCACCCTGCTCCAGGCTGTCGAACTCCGCTTCTGACGAGACGATCCTGGCGATGCCTTCGACCACGCCGGGCGAGCCGGCGATGCCCTTGACCTGGCCCTGGATCTTTTCCTTGGACCGATGGAACTTGTCGGGGAAGCCCCACAGGTTGAGGTAGGGGAAGGCCAATTGGGACTCGGTCGCGGTGCCGACCCAGTCCTTGGGCTGGACCTTCTCGGCTGCGGCCCACTTTTCGCGGGCAGCCTTGACGATGGCACGGCCATCCATGCTCGACGGGTCGCCGATGAAGGCGCGCAGCCCGTTGTAGCGGAACATGATCACGTCGTCGGGACGGTCCAACACGCCCTGCTCGACCAGCTTCTCACCGATGGCCATGAGCACCAGGCGCACGTGCGCGTTGGCGCCCTGGTCGATGTAGAAGTGGTGGTCAGGCGTGAGCGGCGCCATCTTGAGGTTGATCTCGTTGGCGGCGCGCATCTCCTCGAGCGCCTCGCCTTCGAGTCCCTGCAGGATCTCGTCCGCGGCAGCGTCGATGTCCGCTCGCAGCGCCGCGATCTTGGTGGGGTAGTCGTAGTCGGAGCTGTACTGGTCGCGGACCAGCTGCACGATCGGGTTCATGTCCTCACGGAAGGAGGGGAAGATGAACTCGTGGCTCCAGACGGCGTGCCAACCGAACTCCTTCTGGTAGGGCACGATGCGCTCGTCGATGAAGCGGCGACCACGATCGCTGGCTTCCAGCGCGGGCACGATCTCAGCCGCGGTCGAGGCGCTGAAGATCTGCTGCAGCTCAGCGTCGCCCTTGATCTCCTCCTTCATCTCCCACAAGGCGCGGATCTTGTCCCAGTTGCGGTCGTTGCCGGAGTTCTGCAGGCGGCCCAGCAGGACCTCGTCGACCTTTCCGTGCGTCTTCTCCATGACCGCACGCAGGTTGAGCGTGGCGCTGAGCTGCGCGAAGTTCAGCATCCAGTGGATCTTCCAGTGCCGATCGTGCATGTCGATGGCGTCCTCGAGCAGGACGGCCACTTCGGCCAGGCTCAGTTCATCCTTGCGCTCGAGCACGCTCTCGATGTAGTCGAAGTTGCGCTGCATCTCAGGCACGAAGCGCTCTCGCCACCAGGTCACGAAGTTCTGTCCGTAAACGGGCAGGACGACCCCCAGATAGGCCCCGATCTTGCCGGCGTAATCGGCGTCGCCCGTCTCGGGCACGATGGGGTTGGTGCGGTAGTTGTATTCCTGCGTATCGACGGACACGCCGGCCTCTGCCGGGATGGCGGTGGTGTACAGGTAGCCGTTGATGTTCTTGTAGATCCAATCGGTCGCGAATGGCGTGCCGAAGCGGCGGAACATGTGATCACAGGAGAGCCACCAGCCGCCGATGTCTTCGTACATCGGGCTGAGTGGCTTCGGGCAGTGCAGGTCGTCATAGACCCAGAAGAGCCGCTTCTCGGTCTCCGACACCCACTCGATCGGGAATTGCTCATCCCCGAGGAATTGCCCCAGGACCTGATCGTCCATGAGCCCCATAAGTCCGTCGCCTCCTTCGTTTGACGGTCGTCCTCCACGGCCGCTGCTGGAGATCGCATGCAGCGACCCTCCACTCCCGCGCCGCGATGGAACGCCCACTCGGCACGCTGGTCTTCGATAATCGATTACCGATGACCATACGACCCCTAGCCTACGCCAGTCAAGACGACCGGACCGGGCGTCTGGTCACGTCGATACGGGTCCGATCGGCACCTTGGGAGGTGTCGCCAGCGGGATCGTGGGCCGCTGGGCACTGCTGCGCCCACTGCTCCGTCGGCTGACCCGCCCCATGGGTGAACCAGCGGAGCCGGGCACTGCTGCGCCCACTGCTCCGTCGGCTGACCCGCCCCATGGGTGAACCAGCGGATCGACGGGCACTGGTTCGCCAGATGACCCACCCCATGGGTGAACGGACGGAGCCGGGCACTGCTGCGCCCACTGCTCCGTCGGCTGACCCGCCCCATGGGTGAACCAGCGGCGATCCGCGCGATGCTCCGTCAGATGACCCACCCCATGGGCAGGTTCAAGCGACCCAGGTGGCTTGCGACCCAGTTTGCGACGTTGGGCCGGATGGCCCGTTCTTGCGAGGCCGCTTGACATTGGCGGGGTCAGAAAGCGTATCCTCGATAATCGATTGTGATAGTTCGCCCTGGCTCACGGAGCTTGGGGAGCAGGCTCCACAGGGATGTAACGAGGTGGTCTGATGATGAAGCGGGTGTCACGTGCTGAGGCGGAGGTCTATCCCCTGCCCGGCCGGGACTGGCATACCTACCTGGGCCCGCAGAACGTGCCCACCGAGCGCATCAGTTTCGGGGTCTCGATCTTCCCCGCGGGCTCGCATCCGGAGGGCCACGTCCACGACACTCAGGAGGAGACCATCTACTGCGTCGCTGGCCGTGGTCGCATCATCACCCCCGACGGGGTCGGTGAGCTGGAACCGGGGTCGGTCGTCTGGGTCAGCCCCGGCACCCACCACGCCACCGAATCGGACGGCCCCGAGCCGCTCGAGATCGCCTGCTTCTTCAGCCCCCCGGTGGTGCCCGGCTCATATGAGAAGGGCAAGTAGGTCCTGATGACCGACGCCCCGGCTGACACCCGCACCCCCGCCGGCGCCGACGAGATCGCCCGCCTGGAGGACCTGGCCCGGCGCATCCGCGTGGCGGTCATCCGCACGGTGGCCGAGCGCAAGGTCGGCCACGTCGGCGGTCCGCTGTCCGCGGCCGATATCCTCGCCGCCCTGTACGGACGCGTCATGCGCATCCGACCCGCAGAGCCCGACTGGCCCGAGCGTGACCGCTTCATCCTGTCCAAGGGCCACTCCTCGCTGGGCCAGTACGCGGCCATGGCGCTGGCGGGCTACTTCCCCGTGAGCGAGCTGTCCACCTTCAACCAGAAGGGCGCCCGCCTGCAGGGCCATCCCGACATGAACAAGTTGCCCGGCATCGACATCAGCACCGGATCGCTGGGCATGGGCTTGAGCGCCGGCCTGGGCATGGCCCTCGGGGGCCGCTACCTGGGCCAGGACTTCCGCACCTTCGTGCTGCTCGGTGACGGCGAGTGCCAGGAGGGCCAGGTCTGGGAGGCCGCACACGTGGCGCCCCGCTACCGCATCGACAGCCTCATCGCCATCGTCGACCACAACAAGTTCCAGCAGTTCGGCTGGCGCGGGGAGAGTGCGAGCGACCGCCTGCCCCCGGAGGACCCGGGTGCCCTCGTGGCCCGCTTCAAGGCCTTCGGCTGGCGGGTGCTGGAGATGGCCGGCAACGACATGGCCGATGTCGTGCGCGTGCTCGACGAGGCCATCGAGCCACAGGGCCTGCCGACCGCGATCATCGCCAACACCCTGAAGGGCTACGGCGTCAGCTACATGGCCGGCAACTACCAGTGGCACATGGGCGTGCCCACGGCTGACGAGTTCGCCATCGCCATGGCCGAGCTCGGCGAGAGCGACGGGGGTGCCGCATGACCCGCCCCATGGGCAAGCAGCTGCGCCTCGTCTTCGGCGAGACCGTCACCGAGCTCGCTGCGCACGATCCGCGCATCGTCATGCTCGACGGCGACCTGGGCTCCAGTACCCAGGCCAAGCTCTTCGAGGATGCCTATCCCGAGCGTTTCTTCCAGATGGGCATCGCCGAGCAGAACATGCTGGGCGTCGCGGCGGGCATGGCCAAGGTCGGCCTGGTGCCCTTCATCAGCACCTTCGTGGCCTTCGCCCTGCACCGCCCGCTCGACCAGATCCGGGTGCTCATCGCGCAGACCGGTGCCAACGTCAAGATCACCGCTGGCTACACCGGGCTCTTCACCGGCAAGGCCGGCAAGACGCACCAGATCGTCGATGACATCGCCATCGCCCGGGCCATGCCCGGCATGGTCGTCATCAGCCCCGCCGACGAGGTCGAGACGAAGGGGGTCCTCGCCTGGGCCGTCGAGTACGAGGGACCGGTCTTCATCCGGTTGGTGCGTGACACCACCCAGACGCTCTTCGAGCCCGGCCATCGCTTCCGCTTCGGCGAGGTCAAGGTGGTGCGCGAGGGCCGCGATATCACGCTCATCAGCACCGGCACCGAGACCCCGCGCGTGCTCGATGCCGCCGACCTGCTCGCGGCGCAGGGCATCGACGCCCACGTCGTGCATGTGCCCACCATCAAGCCCCTCGACGTGGCTGGTATCGTGGCCGCCGCGGAGAAGACCGGTCGCGTCGTGACCGTCGAGGAGCACACCGTCATCGGTGGCCTCGGTGGTGCCGTGGCCGAGACCCTCTCCGAGTATCGGCCCACCCGCGTCGATCGTATCGGCATCCAGGACCACTACACCGAATCAGCCACCGACGAGGAGCTGCTGGACATGTATTGCCTGTCCGCCGAGCGGGTGGCACAGCGGGTCCAGAAGCTGCTCGCGAGCGATGGCCCAGTGACGACATGCGACTAACCATGCGTGCGGTCACGCCTCCGAGGACGACCACGGCGTGATCGCGACCGTGCCCAAGGGGGGCTGCTGATGGAGTTCGTCACTCAGTCGGTGGTCATCGGCCTGACCGAGCATGCCCCCCTGGTGCTGGCGGCCATCGGGTTCGCGCTTATCTACCGCCTGACGGGCCTCATCAACGTGGCCTACTCGGAGACGCTGACGTTGGGGGCCTACTTCGCGATGTGGCTGAACTCGACGTTCGGCCTCGACTTCTACGCGACACTGCTCCCGACCGCGATCTTCTCCGGACTGCTGAGCGTGGCGACGTACGTCCTGATCTTCCGGCCGGCCAAACACCGAGGCGTGGGCGGCCTGGAGATGATCATCATCTCTTTCGGCCTGTCCATCTTCATGCGCCACGGGCTGCAGTTCATCTTCGGCTACCCCGTGCGCTTCTTCGATGTCCCCCCGCCCGACACCATCTGGGTATTGGGGGTAGGCGTGACCTCCTTCCGGCTCGTGGCCCTGGTCAGTGTGGCCCTGCTGGCGTTGCTGCTCTATCTCTTCATCCAGCGGTCCAGCTATGGTCTCCAGGCGCGGGCGCTCTCGGCTGACGAGCAGCTGGCGAAGGTGAGCGGCATCCGGCCCCTCGTCGTCTCGGTCATGATCTGGTTCGTGGCCGGTGTCGCGGGTGGCCTTGCCGGCGCCTTCTACGGTGTCGGCTCTTCGGTCGCTCCACTCCTTGGCTGGCGCCAGTTCCTCTTCATCCTCCTCGTCGTCCTCGTGGGTGGGGCATGGGGGCTCGGCGGTGTCATCGCGGTAGGGGTGGCCACCGGTATCCTGCTCACGGCGATGGCCCTGACGTTCGGCCAGATCCTGTACGCGCAGTTGGCCCTGATCGTGGCCTTCATCGTGCTGCTGAAGTGGCAGGGCCGGCGGCTCACCGAAACGGCGAAGGTGTGATGCGATGAACATCGACTGGCTCGACGCCTTCCTGATCACGGGCCTGTTCGAGGTCGTCATGATCATCGGCCTGGCCCTCTTGTTGCATCTGCAGCTGGGCCTCACCCGCATCGCCAACTTCGGCGTGGTGGGCTTCTGGGGCCTCGGCATGTTCGCCTTCGGCGTGCTCTACGTCAAGGTCGACTGGCCCTTCGGGGACCCCTGGCAGTTCCTGGCCTGCGCCGCGCTCGCGACCCTCGTCGCTGGTCTGGCTGGCGTCGTGGTCGGTTGGCTCATCGCCGACCTCGATACGGACGGAGTGCTGGTGGGCACGCTGGGGTTCGCCACGGTCATCGCGATCCTGGCCACGACTGAGGACGACCTGACCGGCGGCGCGCGTGGCATGGGCGGACTGCGCATCCCCTTCGATGTGGGCACCGTCAAGGAGGATGAGTTCGCGTGGCTCTTGGTCCTGACCGCCGTCGTCGCTGTCATCTTCCTGTACGCTTGGCGTGTCCACCGTTCGCCCTATGGACGATTGCTGATCGCCGTGGGCAGCAGTGAGGCGCTGGCGCGCAGCCTGGGCAAGTCCACGTATCGGACCAAGATCGGACTCTTCGCGGTCACCTCCGCGGCCATGGGCTTGCTGGGAGCGATGAACGGTGCGATGGTCCGCTACCTGGACGTGGGCAACCTCGGCGTCGAGATCACCCTCGCGACCATGGTGGGACTGGTGCTGGGCGGCAGCGTCCGGGTCTGGGGTGCGGTCGTCGGCGTCGTGCTCTCGGTAGGGCTCTTCGACATCGTGATCTCGTCCTACTTGCCACTGCCGCGGGAGTGGTACACGCAGACGATCCCCGTGCTCCGACAGGCCGCCTTTGGCCTGGCCCTGATCATCGTGCTGCTGTTCCGGCCCCTTGGCATCCTGGGCGACATGCGGCGTGACAAACTGATGAGGAAGATCCATGGCCGCTGAGACGCCGCTGGCCGCTGAGACGCTGGTGGCCGCCGCGGCGGCCGGCCCCCAGATCCATGTGCGCGGCGCGGTGAAGTCGTTCGCCGGCCGTGTGGTCGTCGATGTCGACGACCTGGTCCTGGGCACGGAGCCGATCGAGGGTCTCATCGGCCCCAATGGCGCAGGCAAGACCACGCTCATGCGGCTGATCATGCATTCGCTCCCGCTCGATCACGGAACGGTCAGCCTGCGGCCATCCGTGGGTGCTGAGGTCGTGCTGTCGTCGCTGCCGGCACATCGGCTGGCTCGTCATGGCGTGGCCAAGTCCAACCAGGTGATCATGGACTTCGACAAGCTGACTATCTGGGATTCGCTGCTCCTGGCGGTGGCAGAAGCCCGCTACGAGCAGCCCCAGCGTGTCCTGGCCGAGGGCACCGTGTTTCGCCGCCACGAGGAGGAGATGCGGCACTACCTCGAATTCTTCGACTTCGAAGACCCCTGCCGGCTGGCCCTCTCGGCGGGCGAGAAGAAACTGCTCGACATCGTCCGTTGCCTCTTGCTCAAACCGGGATTCCTGCTACTCGACGAGCCCACCGCTGGGCTCCCCGATGATCTGACCGAGAAGGTGATGGACGTCGTACGCGAACTGGCCTCCCAGGGCACATCGGTGGTGATCGTCGAGCACGACCTCAACCTCATCTGGAACCTCTGTGACCGGGTCCACTTCATGGCTGAGGGCAGCGTCGTCCTGGCCGGAGACCCGGCGAGTATCCGCGAGCACCACACGGTCGTCGAAAAGTACCTCGGAGAAGGCCATGTCTAGCGCATCGGCCCAACACACCATCGAGGTCACCGGCCTGAAGAGTGGCTACCACGGAGTAGAGGTCCTGAAAGGCCTCGATTTCACGGTCGGGAATGAGGTCTTCGCCGTGCTCGGCGCCAACGGCGCCGGGAAGACGACGCTGCTCGCGACGCTGGCTCGGCTGCTCGCGCTCATGGAGGGAACCATCCGCTTCGACGGTCAGGACGTCTCCCATCTCCCGCCCTATGAGACGGCGGCGCTGGGGATCGGCTACGTGCCCCAGGAGCAGGGAGTCTTTCCCAACCTCACCGTGCTCGAGAACCTGAAGGTCGGGGGCATGATCGGCAAACGCTCGAACGACGAACGGATGGATGAGGTGTTCGGACTCTTCCCAGCCCTCAAGGACATGCAGCGACAACTGGCGGGCACGCTGAGTGGCGGGGAGTCACGCATGGTCGCCTGCGGGCGCGCTCTGATGCAGGACCCCAAGGTACTGTTGCTGGATGAACCGACGGCCGGCCTCTCGCCGCTCTATGTCGATCTCTTCATGGACAAGATCACCGAGATGCACCAGACCCGTGGCGTCGCGATCGTGCTCGCCGAGCAGAACGCGACGAAGGCGCTCCAGGTGGCCGACCGGGTCATGGTCCTGAGCCTGGGTCAGGCGACCGCGGTGGTGGATGCCGCCACGGTGACGACGAAGCAGCTGAAGGAGGGCTACCGGATCTGACGATTCACCAACTTGGTCAGGCACAACAGGAGGAAGGTTCATGAGTACCCGGAACATCAAGTCGCGCCGCGTGGCGGTGATGATCGCCATCCCGGCTCTTCTTGCCACCGCGTTCGGCGGCGCCGTCACGGCGCAATCCGATGGCGAACCGGTGGTGGTCTGCGAACTTGCCTATTACACCGGCTCGTTTGCTTCGTACGGCCCGTCGCTCACCAACGATGTGCGCTTCCCCATTCAGGAAGTCATCAACCAGGATCCGCCACTCGGGCGCAGTTGGGAGCTGGTCTCCGAGGACATCGGTGATAGCTTCGAGGGCCAGGCTGCCAAGAAGTGCATCGAGCAGTTCGGCGCGGAGATCGTGGTGAGCATCGCTCACCAGTACCGGACCTACCGCGACTACATGATGGAAGTGTGGCAGGAGAACGACTCGCCGCTGGGCCCGTCGGTCCACGGTGGTGCCATCCCGGGCAACCTGGGCGGCAAGCCCGCGGAGCCCATCTTCCGGGCGCAGGGCCTCGACGAGGGTCTGGGCACGTTCGGGAGCCTCTATGCCGACTCGATCGGCGCCAAGAACGTCGTCATCTTCGCCACCCAGGTCGAGGGCTTTCAGCTGGCAGCGGACGCCAACGAGAAGACCGCCGAGATCCTGGGTCTGAACGTGCTGGATCGCATCGATGCGCCGGCTGAGCAGCCGTCCTATCGAGCCGAGGCCCAGCGCATCGCTGACCTCAACCCGGACGCGGTGCTCATCCAGGCGGGATCAGTCGAGTCCGCCACGCTCATCAAGTCGGCCGCAGAGGCCGGCCTGTCGCTCAATTGGATCGGCGAGACCGGCTGGAGTGAAGCCGAGTTCATCGGATCGCTCGGGGCCGACCCGATCGCCACCCAGGAAGCCATCGGCTTCACCACCTTCGCCCCCAACACGAGCACCCCAGCTTGGGAGTTCTTCCAGCCCCTGTGGGACGCACAGACATCCTGCACCGAAGGCATCGCCGAGTGCCCGCCCTACGATGCCAGCAACCAGTACGCCTTCTCGACCTACGACCTGATGGTCCAGACGGCACTGGCGGTCGAGGCCGGCGGCTCGTACAACGCCAGCGACTGGGCTCCGGCCATGTTCGCGGTCGGTGATGCGCCCGGCGAGGTCTGCTACACCTACGCCGACTGCCTCGCTCTCATTCGTGAGGGCAAGGACATCGACTATGAGGGCGTGACCGGTCCCGGCACGTACTCCGCCGGTGGCGTCAATGCCGTCACCCCGGCGTACATCCAGTTCAATGCCGACGGCTCGCAAGCCGCACCGGTGCTTCTCGATGCCTCCAAGGGCCTCGAGATCCTCGACGCCATCCAGACCAACGCTGAGTGTGATCCAGCGGATCCGCCCAACGAGTGCACCTGGTAGCGGTCGGCCTCCAAGCCTGACCTCGCCAGTCAAGGGCCCTTCCGCCTCCAGGGCGGGAGGGCCCTTCCGCGTGTCCTCGGTCGGGCCCATCAGCTCGGCGACGACACCGCTGCTTCAGCCGGCACACGGAACAGGATGGTCACGTTGAACCAGCCCAGGAAACAGCCCAGCAGTCCTGCCAGCGCAGCACCCACGGCCGCCACCGCCGGCTCCAGGATGGGATCGATGCCGGTCGGAGCAGCGGTGATGAAGGCGGCCGTGTAGAGCACCCCGAGCATCATCGAGACGCCGTTGAAGAATGGCAGCGAGGCTGAGCCGAAGAGCGGCATCGGCACCCAGCGCACCGCGTAGAGGAAGACGCAGAAGCCCACGAACATCCCGATGAATGCAGACACATCATGTTGGGCCACGAAGCCCAGACCTCCGAAGGCCTGCTCCAGCCCGGCTGTCAGCGTGGTGACGAAGGTGGCGCCCAACACGCCGATGAGATACGCCGGGATGATGATCCGCAGGGCGGCCGGCGTGCCGCCGAGGACGAAATACTCGGCCCAGACGATGAAACTGACCCACAAGGGCAGGTCGTAGTCGCCCAGCCACGACCCGAAGGGCAAGCTCACCACCACGGTGATCGCGACCGCCAGCCAGATGGGCACGCGGTCTCGCGTAGGTCGCACTTCGGTCACGTGGCTCTGCCCTCCTGCGGTGTCCTGCTCCCCCAGCGTAGCGCGCCGCAGCGTCTCTCCGAGGACTCCGCACCGATCCGAAGAGGCGTCCGGTCACTCCGACTTGCGATACTGGGTCGATGTTCGACACTCGCCTCCCCCACCTGCCCGACGATTGGAGCGTGTGGGCGTTCAGCGATGCCCACGGGGTCACCACCGCCGTCGCCAGCGCGCTCGAGCAGGCGGGCCTGATCGATGCATCACAGCGCTGGGTGGCGCCGCCACGCACCGCCCTTGTCGGCTGCGGTGACTACATCGACCGCGGTGGCGACGTGCGCGGCCTGGTGTCGCTGCTGCGTCGACTGCAGCGCGAGGCCGCGCAGGCCGGCAGTGCCGTGGTGCTGGCACGCGGCAACCACGAGCTCATGCCACTCATGGTGCGACGCGGCCAGCACGAGTGGCTGGAGACCTGGCTCGAGTACGGGGGCGGTGCTACCGCGGCGGCATATGGTTGCGACCAGGATGGCGTGGCACGGCCCGAGCGGATGGTGGCAGCGATCGAAGGCTGCGCACCGGGCTTCTTCGCATGGCTCGCATCACTCCCGCAGGCCGTGCGCTGGCGCGATGTCTTGTTCGTGCACGGCGGCCTGGCACCCGGGTACGGTCTCGACGATCTCGGCGTCGACACCGAGGAACATCTCTGGGTACGCTCAGGCTTCTTCGACACAGCCTGGGATTCGGGCGCCTTCGCTGCCTACCAGGCCGCGGGCATCGCGCGGGTCGTCTTTGGGCACACCCCGCAGTGGGAAGGAGCCACGCTGTTCCACGACGGGCACTCGCTCGACATCGACACCAACGCGGTGGGCAATCCACGCATGCCGCCCGGGGCGAACCAGAGCCTGACACTGCTGGGCATGGGCGAGTCGGCATCCTTCGACGACGTGCGCCTCATCAGCATCCCCACCAAGGGCGCGCCTGACACCATGCGCCCGTCGGCTACGTGGCGCACGGATCCCACCTGACCGCCGGCTCTGCTCAGCCCGCAGCCTGCAGCTCCAACGACTGCTCCAGGGCGGCCCGCGCACGCTTCAGGTTGCGTTCGACGATGACCTCGGGATCGGGCGCCACGGTGCGTGGTGGGTCGATGAGCTCGGCCGGCAGTGGCGCTTGGCCGAAGGCGTCTGCCTCCGCGGCCCACCGCTCTCGCCACGTCTGCGGCATCGGTTCCGGGACCTCGAGATGCGCCTGTGCCAACCACACCAGCGACCAGGCGCGCGGCACGACCCGGTAGGCATCGTAGCCGCCGCCGCCAGTGGCCAGCCAACGTCCCTGTGCGTGTTCATGCGCCAATCGGTCGAGCAACGCCGCGGCGCGATGGAAGGACGCGGTGGTGAGGCGCAGATGCGCCAGCGGGTCAAGGGCGTGGCTATCGCAGCCGTGCTGGGAGACGATGAACGTGGGACGGAAGGCTGCCGCCAGCGCTGGGAGCACCTCCTCGAGCACCGACCACCAGCTCTCATCGCCGCTGCCCTCGTCGAGGGGCGTATTGACGGCAAGCCCTGCTGCCGCTGGGCCACCTGACTCCTCCACCATGCCGGTGCCGGGGAAGAGCGAGCGCCCCGTTTCGTGGATCGAATAGGTCAGGACTTGCGGGTCATCCCAGAAGAACGCCTGTGTACCGTCGCCGTGGTGCACGTCCAGATCCACGTAGAGGACCCGGTGACCCGCATCGCGAGCCCTCGCCACCGCCAGGGCCACATCGTTGTAGACACAGAAGCCGGCGGCGCGAGTGCGCATGGCGTGGTGCAGTCCACCCGCTGGCGAGAAGACATGCCGGGCATCACCGCTGAGGATGCGGTCGACGCCGACGATCGAGCCACCCACCACCCGCGCTGACGCTTCGTGCATGCCGTGGAAGGCAGGGACGTCGCGGCTTCCGACGCCCATGGAGGCCGGCTGCCAGGGATGGTCGGAGAAGGAATGCACCTGCTCGATGAAGTGCGCGGCATGCAGCCGTCCGATCTCTTCATCGGTGGCCTCCCGAGGTTCCACCATGCGCACCGCTCCGACGCTGCGGAGCAGGTCCACGCCAGGCCCGAACCGCCGGGGCGACAGTGGGTGGCCAGGCCCGAAGTCGTAGTCGCGAAGCGACTCGCTCCAGACCATGAGGGGCCGCTCGCCTCCCCCATCACTCAAGGGCGGCCTCCCAGGCACTTTCGCCAAGCGCGGCCGAGAACGCCTTGGCCGGACGCTCTCCGCGGTCAAGCCGGACGGCGTAGTCAGCCACGAAGGCCGCGAAATCGGCGTCATCGGCTGCCAGCGCCAGAGCGTCCTGCGCGCCGTCGACGTCCTGCGCGCCATCGTCGTCTTCCACGGCGGGACGCTCCAACAGCGTCACCTCGGACGCCAGGCTAGCGAGGTCGACGCTGCCAGCCGGAGCCAGGATGACCGCGGCGGCGTGATGGTGCTCGGCCGCCGCCTGTGCCTTGCGCAGTGCTTCGCCGTCCAGCTCGGCGCTCACGACCAGCACCCGGCAGTCTTTAAGTTCACGCATCCCCCGCTCCACGTCGGCGCCATCGAGCCTCGGCAATGGACGCAGGCCCCTGGCCTGCCCCAGCAGCGGCGTGCGCGTGGATGGATCTCGACGAAGTCCGCTATGACCGACGCCGACGCGCCCCAGCTCCACGACGATGCGGTCCCCCTCCGGGTCATCGCCGATGCTGCCCACCATCTCGACGTCGGCTCCGGAGCGCGCCGCAGCCACGGCCAGCTCGACCGCCAGGCCACCCGGTGCCAACTCGCCATCAGGCTCCGGGCGGTAGACGTGTGGGCGGCCCAACACCACGATCATGCGCTGGCCACCGTTGGCGTTTCGAGGTGCATGGCGCTACACCTCGACATCCGGCTCGAAGCCGTCGTCATGGACGACCTCGACAGCCGCGTAGTCGGCCGCGCGTATGGCCGCCTCGAATCTGGCCACGTCGCCGACGACGACGATGGACGCCGCCTCGGGATGGATGTGGGCCTCCGCGGCGGCGCGCACATCCTGCACCGATACCGCCGCGATGCTGGGTCGATAGCGATCGAGCTCATCGTCGGGCAGCTCCTGGATGACGAGGCCGGCGATCGCGTCGGCCACCTGGGCCGAGGTCTCGAAGCGGAGCGGGAAGACACCCACCAGGTAGTCGCGCGCAGCGTCCAGCTCAGCCGGCTCGACCGGCGCCTCGCGAACTCTGCCCAGCTCCGCCATGATGTCGGCGATGGCTGGGGCCGTGACGTCCGACTCCACCGCGCAGCGCACCGCGAAAGGACCTGCGGCACGCCGCATCTCGAAGCCGGAGCTCACCCCGTAGGTGTAACCGCGCTCCTCGCGCAGCAGCCGGTTCAAGCGCGAGTTGAACAGCCCACCCAGCAGCGCGTTCGTCACCGACAGCGCATGGAAATCAGCGAGGCGGCGTGGCGTACCCACATGCCCGATACGGATCTCCGATTGCGGGGCGCCAGGACGATCGACCAGCACGACACGACGTCCTGTCGCTGCTGTGTCTGGCGTGATCGCCGCTGCCCGCGGCGCCGCAGCAGGCACCCAGGTGGCGAAGGAGTCGGCGACGATGGCCTCGATTGGCAGGCCCCCCAGGTCGCCGCAGATCAACAGCGTGCACGCCTCCGGTCGCAACAACTCGCCGTGGCGAGCCGCGACGATGTCGCGGTCGAGGGCGGCGACCGTCTCCTCGACGCCACCGGTCGGGCGTGAATAGGGCGCCTCGGCGGCGTAGATGACGCTGGGAAACGCTTTCTCAGCGCGGCGCCGTGGATCAGCCATGACCTGCCGAAGGTCATTCATGCGCTCATCGCGCAGCCGCTCCACCTCTCGAGCCGGAAAGCTCGGCTGCAACGCCATCTCCGCGAAGAGCGCCATGGCCGGCGCCAGGTGTGTTCGCGGCACCTCCAGGTGCAGCGCCAGGCTGTCCCAGCCGGCCGCCGCGCCCATCTCCGCGCCCAGGCGCTCGCTGGCCTCGACGAAAGCGACCGCATCACGAACGGCGGTGCCCTCGGACATGGCACGGGCCGCCAGGACCGTCACGCCCGCCTGCTGCGGCTCCTCGCTGGTGGCACCACCGCCGGCATCGCCACGGACCAGCAGCTGCGCCTGCAGCAACGGCCTACCGGGGACGTGGGCACGCACCAGCGTGAGGCCGTTGTGCAGGCGCGTTCGCTCGAAGCCGGGGAAGTCGTAGTGGCGTGCTTCACCCGGCCGTGGGCGCTGATCAAGGACCGTGAGGCGGTCGTTCATGCCGCGGCCTCCTCGGGGGTGCGTGGAACGTAGGTGATGGTGGCGCGCTCACCCTCGAAGACGGTCGCGCAGACATCCCGTACCGCCTCGGCATCGACTGCCAGATAGCGGCCCAGCTGCTCATTGACCAGCTCAGGCCGGTCGAAGTAGGTGGTATACATCGAGAGCCGGTCGGCGACCTCATCCATGTGCGAGAGAGCGGACAACTCGGAGGACTCGATGAGCGCATGGGCCCGCGCCAGCTCGTCGTCCGTCACGACCTCGCGGGTCATGCGTCGAAGCTCCTCGTCCAGCATGGTCTCGACCGTGGCGACGTCCACCTCCGGGCGGGCCGTGACCCAGCCTGCCGCGATCGAGGAACCCGCCACCAACGGCAGCGCGAAGAAGGCCACATCCTGGGCGGCCTGCTCGGCCCGCACCAGGCGCTGGTGCAAACGGCTGCCGCGACCACCCGCCAGGATCTGCGTGGCCACCTCGAGCGCGTCGAACTCGTGTGTGCCGAATGCGGGGCAGCGGTAGCCCACGTGGACACGCTCGAGTGGCACGTCGTCGGGCACCAGCTCGCGAAAGGACACCATCGGGGCGAGGGTCGGCCGCCGCCAGACGGGCAGCTCCTGATTGGGCTCGAGGGGCCCGAAATAGCGCTCGGCCGCTTCGATGACGGGGGCCTCGTCGACGTCGCCGGCCACGGTCAGGACGGCGTTGTTGGGGACGTAGTAGGTCCGAAAGAACGCCGCCACGTCCTCCAGGCCCGCCGCGTCCAGGTCCTCCATCGAACCGATCGGCGTGTGGTGGTAGGGATGGCCTGCAGGGAACACCGCCGCCATGAGCTTTTCGTAGAAGGAGCCATAGGGGCGGTTGTCATACGACTGCCGCTTCTCGTTCTTGACCACATCACGCTGGTTGTCGAGGTTCTCCTGCGACATCGCATCGAGCAACGTCGCCATGCGGTCCGCCTCCAGCCACAATCCCAACTCCAGCTGGTGGGATGGAAGCGTCTCGAAGTAGTTGGTGCGATCGAAGTAGGTCGTGGCGTTGAGCACGCCCCCGGCAGCCTGCACGATGGCGAGGTGTTCGGCCTTGGCCACGTGCCGACTGCCCTGGAACATGAAGTGCTCGAAGAGATGGGCAAAGCCGGTCTTGCCTGGCTGCTCGTGCTTGGAGCCGACGTCGTACCACAGGTTGATGGCGACGACGGGCGCCACGCGGTCGGGTGCGATGACCAGGCGCAAGCCATTGGTCAGCGTGTGTTGGCTGAAGCGGACACGGGGCCTGTCGTTCACGACGACACGACCATCAGGACGGTGGGCATCGTCCAATCCTAGCGGGGAAGTGGCGCGCCGCCCTGATCCGGGCGGCGCTGATCCGCGCGGCGCTGATCCGCGCGGCCCAACCAGGCGTCGAGCGAACGAACGTCGCCGATGCGTGCCTGCGCGGCAGGCTCAAGGGAATGTGCCGCGGCGATGGCGCTGTCCATCGTCGTCATGCACAGGATGCCTTCGGCGATGGCGGCGTGGCGGATGGCGGCAGCATCCAGGATGGCTCCGGCACGCGGCATGGGCGTGTTGATGATGATGGCCACCTCGCCGCTGGCGATGACCTCGAGGACACCCGGAAGCTCGCTGTCGTGATCCCCGACTAGCGCGACCTCACTGACCTCGTGGCCATGCGTTCGAAGTGCCGCCGCCGTGCCCGGCGTGGCCACGAAACGGTAGCCCGCGGCTGCCAGGGCCGCACCCAGCTCGCCGACGCGAGCCTCATCGCGCGGGGCCACCGAGATCAAGGCGGCAGCTCCTTCGGGACCGGGCAGCGGGGGACGCAACGCGGCGGACAAGAGGGCTTTCGCTAGGGCGACTCGAGCGTCCTCATGCACGCCGATGACCTCCCCGGTCGATTGCATGCCTGGACCAAGGCTGGGATCGACGCCGCGAAGCTTGGCCGTGGAGAACACCGGCGCCTTGACGGCCACGAACGGCGGCTCCGGCAAGAGGCCGTCCGCCCAGCCCAGCTCAGCCAACGAGGAGCCGCCCGCGACGCGCGTCGCCAGCGCCACCAGCGGAACCCCCGTGACCTTGGAGATGAACGGCACCGTGCGGCTGGCGCGCGGGTTGACCTCAAGGATGTAGACGCCATCGTCGCGTACGATGAACTGGGCATTGACCAGGCCACGCACGCCGATCTCAAGACAGATCCGGCGCATGGCGTCGACGATCAGGCCCTGGTCGGCCCGGCTCAACTGCTGGGGCGGGAAGAAGGCGGTACTGTCGCCGGAGTGGACACCGGCTCGTTCGACGTGTTCCATGAGCCCCGGGATGAGCACGTCGGTGCCATCGGTGACCGCGTCGATGTCGACTTCCAGACCTTCCAGGTAGGCGTCGATCCGAACGGGCCGATCCTCGGTCACGATGGTGGCTGCTGCCAGCTGGCGTGCCAGGTCGTGGGGGCCGTAGCAGAAGTCGATGGCGAGGCCACCGATGACGAAGGACGGCCGCAGCAGGACTGGGTAGCCGATGGCGTCGGCCACCGCCGCTGCCTCATCGAGTGACGTCGCCATGCCACCACGGGGCTGCGGGATGCCCAGCGCATCGACCATGCCGGCGAAGCGCGTGCGCTCCTCGGTGCGGTCGATGGCCTCGCTATCGATTCCCGGCAGTCGCACTCCGGCCGCCTCCAACATCGGCGCCAGGTTCAGCGGTGTCTGGCCGCCGAAGCCGATCAGCGCCGGCAATGGCTCTTCCCCTTCGGGCGTCTCGGCAGCGATGACCTCCAGCACGCTCTCGTCGTCGAGCGGCTCGAAATACAGGCGCGATGAGGCATCGAAGTCGGTCGACACCGTCTCGGGGTTGGAGTTGATCATCACCGCCGCGCCGCCGTCTTCCCGCAGAGTCTGGGCTGCCTGCACGGCGCAGTAGTCGAACTCGATACCCTGGCCGATACGCACCGGCCCGGAGCCGATGATCAGTGCCGCGGGCCGTGCCACCGGGAGCGCCTCGGGCGGCGAGCCGGCCGCTGCATAGGTGGCGTAGAAGTAGGGCGTCTCAGCGGCGAACTCAGCCGCGCAGGTATCGACCATGGCAAAGCCGGGACGAAGCCCGAGGTCATGGCGATGAGCCCTGACAGCGGCAGCACCCAGGCCCGTCAAGGCACCGATGTCACGGTCGCTGAAGGAGGCACGCTTGGCAGAGACGAGGAGGCCATCGCTGAGCTGCTGACCCTCAGCGCGCATGCGCCGCTCCAGTTCGGCGAGCCGTTCCATCTCGGACAAGAACCAGGGCGCGATACCGGTGACACGCTGGATATCCGCTGCCGCCACGCCACGCCGAAGCAGCGCCAGCACTCGCCACAGCCGCGAATTGGACGGCGCGAGGAAGCGCGCCATCAACGTCGCCCTCGATGCCGGTCGTGCCTGAGGTCCGCCATCGACGACGAGGCCGTCAGCGCTCATCAGCACGTCCGCGAACGCTTCCTCATGCCGGATCGTCCTCTCCGGGATGGCTGCGTGCTCGCCGCCGCGGATGCCCGCCGCCCACCCGGCCAGCACATCGAGCGTGGGCCGCCACGCCCGGTCCTCAGCCAGGAACCCGGCACCGGCCTGCTCCAGGCCGCGTAGCGCCTTGTTGAGCGCAGACCCGAAGGTGCGCTCGATGGCCATGACCTCCCCGGTCGCCTTCATCTGCGACCCCAGACCGCGATCGGCCCCGGGGAACTTGTCGAACGGGAAGCGCGGCAGCTTCACCACCACGTAGTCGAGCGCCGGTTCGAAGGCCGCCACAGTGGTCCCGGTGATGGCATTGGGGATCTCGTCGAGTCGTCGCCCGATGGCGATCTGGGCGGCCACGCGCGCGATGGGGTAGCCGGTCGCCTTGGAGGCCAGCGCTGACGAGCGACTCACGCGGGGGTTGACCTCGATGACCGCGTACTCGCTCGAGTCGGGCGAAAGCGCGAACTGCACGTTGCAGCCACCCTCGACACCGAGGGCACGGATGATATCCAGCGCGGCGGTCCGCAGCCGCTGGTGGACCGGGTCTGGCAGGGTCTGCACCGGCGCCACCACGATGGAATCCCCGGTGTGGACGCCAAGGGGGTCCACGTTCTCCATCGAGCACACCGCGATGCAGGTGTCGGCGGCATCGCGCATGACCTCGTACTCGATCTCCTGCCAGCCGGTGAGGTACTGCTCCACCATCACCTGCCCGATGGGGCTGAGGCGCAGACCGGCACGGACGCGCTCGTCGAACGCTGCGCGCGTTTCGACGATGCCACCGCCGGTGCCCCCGAGCGTGAACGCCGGGCGCACGATGGCGGGCAGGCCGATGTCCTCGAAGGCCCGCTCAGAGGCAGCCGCACGCTCGACCTCCGTCCTGCCTTCGACGATGAACGAGGGAGCGTATGGCTGCCCGATGGAATTGAGCAGGTCGCGGAAGCGCTCACGGTCTTCGGCCATCTCGATGGCCTCGATGGGCGTACCCAGGATGCGCGTCCCGGTCCGTTCCAGGACACCGGCTCGCGCCACGTCCATCACCAGGTTCAGGCCGGTCTGTCCACCCAGGCTGGCGAGGATGCCATCAGGGCGCTCGATCTCCAGGATGCGTTCGACCGAGGCCACCGTCAGCGGCTCCAGGTAGACCACGTCCGCGACCCCCGGGTCGGTCATGATGGTGGCCGGGTTGGAGTTGAGCAGGATGGTGCGGATGCCCTCCTCGCGAAGCGCGCGGCAGGCCTGTGTGCCGGCATAGTCGAACTCCGCAGCCTGGCCGATGACGACGGGGCCGGAGCCGATGATGAGGATGGACCGCGGTCGTTCGCTCATGGCCCGGCGGCGCCGACGTGGGCGCGCACGTGCCCCAGGAAGCGGTCGAATACCTCGGCTGCGTCGAGGGGGCCGGGCGAGCCTTCGGGGTGATACTGCACCGTCTCGATGGGCAGCGCGTGATGGCGCAGACCCTCGACACTGCCGTCGTTGAGGTTCCGCTGGCTGACGAAGAAGCCCGACGCGGCCGGCAGCGAGTCCGCCACGACCTCCACCTCGTGGTTCTGTGCCGTGACCGTGACCCGGCCCGACACCTCGTCGCGCACCGGGTGATTGGCAGCGTGGTGACCGAAGCGCAGTCGTTGCGTGGTCGCGCCGGCGGCACGAGCCACGATCTGATGGCCCAGGCAGATCCCCAGCAGCGGGCGTCCGTCGGCGATGACCGCGCGCGCCAGCGCCACCTGCGCCGTGAGCACGCCCGGATCTCCGGGGCCCGGTGAGATGACCACGCCAGCGACATCCGCGGCTAACACCTGCTCGGCGGAAACGGTATACGGCAGCACTCGAACTCGGGCCCCACGTCGATGCAGGGCACGGATGATATTGGTCTTCAGGCCCAGATCGATGACGGCAACCACGGGACCGCGGTCCCCGACCTCGTAGGGTCCGTTGGCCGAGACCTGCGAGACGAAGTCCTGTTCCTCCCACCTTGGCACCGTGCGCGCCCAAGCCACGGCCGCGCTGGGGTCAGTCTCGCCTGGCGCCGTGATCACTCCACGCAACGAACCGCTCTCACGCAGATGTCGCGCCAGGGTACGGGTATCCAGGCCGGCCATGGCAGGAATCCGATGCGAGCGCAGCAGGTGCACGATCTGACGTGCCTTTCCCAGCACGCCGGCGGTGGCATGACCGACCACCAGGCCATCGAGCCAGGGTCGCTCCGACTGGTCGTCGTCGGCGAACCGACCGTGGTTGCCGATGAGGGGGAACGTCATCACCACCACCTGTCCGGCATAGCTGGGGTCGGTGCAAACCTCCTGGTAGCCAGTCTGCGAGGTGTTGACCACGAGATCGCCGCCGCCCCGGACCGGCGCGCCGAAGGCCACGCCGGCAAAGACGGTCCCGTCCTCCAGCGCCAGCAGGCAGGGGCCACTGCTGCCGATGCGTGGATCGACGACGGCGTCAGCGGGCAAGGGCAATGGCGAGACCAGGGTCGGTGCTGCGGGGGACATCAGCAGGCTTCCTCCTGGCTGGCCTCACGGGACCGGGCGACCGGCCTCACCGGACCGGATGTACAAGAGGCCGCAAGCGTACTACGGCTCGATCGTCGGCAGCACCGCGTGGATCCGCGGCCCGATGAGCTCCACCCAGCCCGCGTACTGCTTGGGTGTGCCGTACGGCCCCTCATCGATGACCAGGCTGGCATCGGTGGCGGCCAGATCGTTGACCGACGATATGTCGATGTAGCCGATGCCCCGCGCGGCGGCTGCCTCAGAGAGGATCCGATTGAGCTCATCCACGGCGGCATGCCCTTCCTCGCTGTGGCCGAATGAAAGGCCCCAGTCAGTGAGCGTGTGGTCGGGCATGCTGATGGCGAAGATCCGCTGCGGTGGCAGGATGGTCAGCAGCTCGTCGAAGATGGTCTCCACGTTGTGGCGGTAAAAGGATGTATCTCGAGAGAAGATGTCGTTGACACCCACCTGCAGGGTGACCACGTCCGGCTCGAGCGACGCTACCTGTCCCAGCTGCTCCTCCACCACCAGGCCGCTGGTGTGGCTTTGCTCGGCCAGGTTCCAGAGGATGACGTGGACGCCGCCACGCTCCATGACCTCCACCAGCTGCGACGGCCAGCTGTCTCGCCGCGGAGCGCTCGTCGCGGTGCCATACGTGTAGCCATCGCCCAGCGTGACCAGGCGGATGGGCTCCTCGAAGGCGGGCGGCGCGGCCGTGGCCGAAATAGCCTGCGCCGGCTCGCTCGAGGCGATCGCTGGCGGGGCCTGTCGGGATGCTGTCGAGGGCCCGGAGCCAGCGCACGCTGCCAGGGACAACGCCACGACCAACCACCAGGCGAGGGACCGTTTCACTCTTGACATCGGAGCATACCCCGCATCGCTGCGCACCCCATCGGAGCGGCAGTGCGGTATCCTCGTGCAGCAGGCGGTGCGTCCACAGCCGAGGAGCAGTCAGATGCCAGCCGCTCGGCGCAGTGGGCAGCCCTAGAATGGCTCTCGCGCCAGTGAGCGACCCTTGGTCGACGAGCCGCAGCCAGGACCGGCGCGGCCGTTCCCGGTCTCACTGCAACGCTTGCCGCTGGGGGATTGGCGCCCAGCCGGCACCAGGCTCGGGCTACAGCCAGTTGGTGGCGACTTCACCCCAGCCGCGCATCGACCAACCCTGCAGGACCTCATCGACGATACGCTCCGCGAACTCCGCGTCGAGCGCACCACCGAACATCAGGCGCCAGTACACCGGCCCCACCAGCATCTCCGCGGCCACGTCCGGCTGCACGTCCGGCCGCAGGTCACCACGGCGCACGCCTCGCGCGAGCACCCGCGCGACCTCATCGCGACGTGCCTGCCCGACCGCACCCCGGAACGGGTCCCCCAGCTCGGGATTGCGTGCGATCTCCGAGAGCAACTCGCGGATGACCGGACCGAAATCCGTCTCTGTCAGTGCGCGCATGGACGCCAGCACTGTCGCTAGTAGCTCCGTGCGCGTGTCCCCCACGTCTGGCACCGCGATGTGCGGTGTCGCCAGCTCGAGCAGGACTTCCTGGGCGAGCGCCTGCTTTGAGGGCCAGTGGCGGTAGATGGTCGCCTTACCCACGTTGGCCCGGGCAGCCACATGCTCCATGCGGAGCTTGTCGAAGCCATCCTCAAGAAGCAGTTCCCGGAACGCTCGCGTGATGCTGCGATGGGCCCGCACACTCCTGGGCCGGCCTTGCTTGCCGGCACCCGGGACACGCACGGGCGCGGTCTCGCGTGCGATGAGTTCGTCAAGCATGTCTGGCGCGGGATCGCCAGCACCGCCTGCATCCAGGGTCACTCGCTCATTATATGAGACGCCGCGTCTCGTTCGCAACCCATTCGTCACCGAACTAACGATACGGGCCGTATTGCAAGTCGAGAGGACCTGATGTACGATACGCATCGGATCGAAACACCAGCCGTGTTCGATCCACCGGAGATGCCATCAAACAGTCAACCCAGGAGGTTGAGATGTCCCACACCAATATCCCGGGGGTCGCGGCCAAGTCCACGCCCTTCCTCAGCGAACGTGAGAACTCGCGAGCCGTAGACCTCATCGAGCGGGCCGAGCGGTCCGCACCCTACTGCCTTTGTGGCCGGCACATGATCGCCATCGCCGACGATCACAGCGTCTGGATGGAGTGCTCCAGTCGGAGCGAGCCGACGACCGGTCTGAGGGGCCTCGTCTCGCGCCTCACCGCGTTCGGCCACACCCGCCGCCTGATCATGGACCTGCCCTCCGCCGTCTAGCGGCACCACCACATACGAGAGCGAGCGGGGACGGTTCCTCCACCTCCTCCGCCGGACCCGGTCGCCTCTCCCACAGCCCGCCAGGGACTTCGCTCGACCAGCCAGCCTGCTACTCCCTTAGCAGACCGGTGAGCGGACCCGGCGGGCTGTTTCTATGACTGTCGACACAGCCCCCTCACGCTGCGATCGTCCTGCGATGCGAGACTCGAGCTATGTCCGATCCGAATGGGGTTCGCCTTCACGAGGCGGAAGAACGGCGATGTCGTCATCACGCACCACGGGCGCCGGGCGGCCATCCTGCGCGGCACGGGCGAGACCGTATCGGGCGGCACAAAGCGCCAGTACCATCGAGTTAGTGCACGACAAGGCCCGCTCGAACGACACTTGACCCCTCCGGAACTCCGGAGGGGTCGTTGCTATCGTGGGTTGGTGAGCCGCGAAGGATTCGAACCTTCAACCTAGTGATTAAGAGTCACTTGCTCTACCGTTGAGCTAGCGGCCCACGACCCCAAGACTGTAGCAAATCTCGGCAAGTCGCAAGGAATCCGCTTGGGGAGCTGATGAGATCGAACAGGAGCCTGCCACGTCAGACATGCCATACCGGGACTTCCTGATCGCATCCCCGTCGCCCTGGATGCCGAAGATGTGCGAGCCTACGCGCACCAGGGTCGCTGCGAGCGGTTCACCAGGCTGTCACGTTCGGGCATCACAGTAGAGGTCGCATGAGTCGTCGTCACACCACCAACCGCGATCATCGTTGGTCGAGCCGCGATCTCGGCGCAGCGCTGGTCATGCTCGTTTCCCTCGCCATCGTGCTGCCCAGCGTCACCGCCGCCCAGGAAGCCAGCAGCGCCGGGGATGCCACCTTCACCGACCAGCAGGTCAACCAGCGCTGGCAGCTGCTGAGCTATCGAGACGCGGAGGACGAGATCCAGACCGTGCCAGCGGGCGTCGGCGCCACCCTTCAGCTGTGGGCCGGCAACGCATCTGGCGAGGCGGCTTGCAGCACGTTCGAGGCGAGCTTCAACGCCTCGGCGCCCCCGGCGATCTATATCGACCCGCCGACCATCGCGCGCTTCACCTGCGATCCGGCCAGCGAGGCCTTCGACGAGACCTTCTACCAAAACCTCGCCGCGACCACCTCGGCACTCGTGACCGATTCCATCATGACCCTGCGCAATGAGATCGATCAGGAGCTGATGACGTTCACGCGCGCCGTCATCGACCAGGATCCCACCGTGGCTCGCTGGGAGCTGGCGCGTATCGGAAGCGCCGACGGCACCATCGAACCGGTCATCCAGGGCCTCGATCCGTGGCTGGAGTTCCTCCGCGGTGGGCACGTTGTCGGCAGCACCGGCTGCGGCTCGTTGCTGGGCTCGTATCAGATCTTCAACGGCACCATGCGCATCACTGATGTCGCCGACCGGCTGGAGGGTTGCACCGAGAGCGCGCGTCGACAGGCCGAGCTGATGGTGGAGACGTTCTCCGACATCACCGATTTCGAGGTGCTCCCGGCGGGCATGTCCCTTGAGGATGAGGCAGGTCGCACGCGACTGGCATTGGTGCCGGCGATCGACCTGGCGGCCCGGACGTGGACCCCCATCGAGATCCTCGATGCCAACGGCGATGTTACCTTCGACGCTGCGAGCCTTGCCACCTCCACCGTCAAGTTCCAGGGCCGCTCCACCGAGGGCCACACCGCCTGCGGCTCTTTCGACGGGCAGGGCCTGAGCTCAGGGTTGGCGCTCAGCACCTCCGAGTTGAAGCTGAAGGGCAAGCCCTGTGCCAAGAAAAGCCCCTTGCGGGCAGTGGAGAGAGCCTTCCTCGAGGCCTTGGCGAACACCTCCTCGCAGGCCCTGCGCGGCTCGGAGCTTGAGCTCAAGGACGTCAACGGCGTCACGCTCATGCGGCTGCAGCCGCAGGCCGATCTGGTGGGCACCACGTGGGTCGTGACCCACCTCAACGCCAACCTGCGTGGCAAGTCCAAGCAGGTTGAAGTGGTGCCCGACACCGTGATCACCGCGACCTTCGACGATTTCGAATCGGTCATCGGCGACACCGCTGCCGGCAGCGACTACTACACCGCGGGCTACCGGACCCCGGCCGCTTCGGCGATCGTCATCGAGGATCTCTATGTCAACGGTACGTACTGCGATGGCAAGCGGGCCCAGAAGCGGGCCTGCAAACAGGAAGACCTGTTCCTCGACCGACTCAAACTCGCTGACACCTTCATCCCCAGCGAGACCGGGCTGCAACTGCTGCTCGGATCGCGCCCGCTCATCTGGTTCGCGCCCGAATCCGGCGGAGCCGCCGCCCCGTAGGCCTGCCGCTGTGGGCCCGTGTGGTGCGACTGCTATTCCCCTGGCGCACGAGGGCCATCGTCGCGGTGGGCTCGCGTGACGCTGAGGTCGACCGCGGTCGAGATCGGATCGGGACCGCTACCCGGGGTGGCCTGGAAGTGGAACTCGAAGCGACGAAGTCGTGACAAGGGCATCAGAGCGATGGCCTGCAACAGCAGCGTCGCAACGAGGATGCCGTCGAACGCCCACAGCTCGGCGGCCGCGGCTCCGATGAGTGCACCGACGATCTGACCCAACGCGAGGAAGACACTGTAGAGGCCCATGATGGCGCCACGGTCAGCCGGGAACGACTCGGAAATGTCCGCCAGCAGACCCAAGGCCGCCGGCGTGGCACCCGCGATGAGGAACAGCCCCAGACCAAGTCCCGCGATGGTCGGCAGCCGCACCAGCGGCGACGCATCGCCACTGTGGTTGAGCAGCAAGGCCGAAACTACGAAGACGGCGCCGCCGACGATGCCGTAGAAGATGATGGTCGTTCGCCGCAGGGAGACGAAACGGCCGCCCCAATAGACGAGACCGGCGAAGAAGACCACGCCACCCAGCAGGAACGCGGCGGTCACCAGCAGCGGATCGAAGCCGCCCACCAGTGACTGGCCGGCGAAACGCGGATCGGGCGTCCGTACCAGCTGGAACAGCGTCTGCGACGTGTAGAGGCCGAGTCCGGCGTTGAGCGCGATCCACGTCGGTGCCAGCAGCCAGACGCGCGAACGCCGTAGCAGTCGCCGGTAGCGCGCCCAGCCTCGTGGCCCTGGCCTGATCGACAGCGTTGGGGGTTCGATGTCGGGCACGGCGAACCGGAACAGCAGGAGCGCGCTCACATAGACCAGTCCGTTGGCGAGGAACCCGGCCGGGCCCAGGACCGTCCACACTGGCCCGGCCACGCCGAAGCCCGCCGCCAGACCGGCGATGGTGGCGGCTTCGAAGCGCGCCGAGGCACGCCCACGAAGGCGTTCGTCACCACTGGTCACGACCGCGATGAAGCCCAGCACCGAGGGCACGCTGGCGGCGGTGGAGGCTCCCTCCAGCAAGCGGGTCAGCCCCAGGAGCGGCAAGCTCCCGGCGAGGACGGGGATGGCCAGACCGATGGAGCCGGGCAGCTGCAGCTCGGCGGTCACGGCCGTGAGAAGCACAGCCACGAAGCCGAAGACGGGCCCCACCTGCATGACCCGATGGTGGCCGATGCGATCCGAGAGCAGACCGAAGGGTGGCGAGAGCACGAGCTCCGCGGCGAAGAACAGCGCCGTGAGCAGGCCGATGACCGCAGGGCCGACCGGCGGGCCGCCGTACGTCTCAAGGTCGGCCAGGTAGAAGATCAACAGGGCGCCGGTCAACCCGGTCGCGAAGCGCAGTGCGAAGGTGGCGGCGGCCACGGCCGTGATGCCACGTTCCGCGGGCGCCTTGAGGGTGGACGCAGCCGACACGATATGCTCGGGCCGTGGATCCATCAGCCCTGCCCCCGTCGATCACGACACTCGCGCAAGAGCGAGCCGCCGCACGGGCCGCCGGCGATTGGGACTCGGCCGATGCCATCAAGCTCCGCATCGAGCACGCGGGCTGGCGCATCATCGACGAGGGTGACCGATTCGAACTGGAGCCGGCGTGGCCAGCGGACGTCATCGAGGATGGACACACGTTCTACGGATCGGTCGCGTCGGTGCCCTCGCGACTGGAGGAGCCGGCGGGCGATTGGGCCACGGTCGTCGTCATCGCGCGGCCCGGCCAGACGACGACGGTACTGGCGGCCCTGGCGGCCCACAGCCCCGCTGGCACGCAGGTCGTGGTCGTCTGCGGGCGCGCGGACGCCGTCGCTGGCCCCGCCGCTGAGATCATCCGCACGGCAGGCTCGTTCAGCCCCGGAGAGGCGCTGATGGCCGCGCTGCGGCGAGCCAGCGGTGGCGTCGTCGTGGTGGTGGCAGCAGCCCTTGAACCGGTTGCCGATGTCATCAGCCCACTCACGGGAGCACTGGCTGACCCCACGGTGGCCATCGTGGGCGCGGCGGGCCTCTGCTCGGCCGATCTGCACCACTACCGACCGGCAGCGACAGGCGATGTCACCGTCGTGCGTTCAGGCTGCTATGCGTTCCGGCGGGCCGACGCCATCGCCCGTGGGCCCATCGACGCCCGCCTCCAGCTGCCCGACAGCGTGGCTGCCTGGCTGAGCCTGGCCCTGCGAGATCAAGACGCAGACACGCCGGCACGTCGAGCCGTGGCCCTGGAGCTGCCCCTCGTGGCGCTGCGGGAGGCGCCCGCCCCGACCGCCGGGGACGCTCGCGGTGCGCGCCGGGACCGCTACCGCATCGCGGATCGCTTCGGTGGGTGCGACTGGCTGGCGGCTGAGCTGCCACCAGAGAGGGGGCTGGTAGGTGATGGGGCTCATGGCCACGACGACCACGATGACGCCGATGAGCGCGGCCACACCACCCCAGCGTAAGGGCCTGCTGCGCGCGGTCGGATCGGGCGGCGGGCCGGTGGGCGTCACCGGGTCAGCCGATGGACGCGACCAGAACGAGCCCAGTGTCACGCCGGCCGGCACCAACAGGAAGCCCAGCGCCGCTCCCGCCAACAGGCCACCGACATGGGCGGCGTTGTCGATGCCGGGGATGCTGATGCCGATGAACAGGTTGATGCCGATGAGCATGCCGATCTGCGCTGTCAGGTTGCGCGCATTCCGTGTCAGCGCGGGCTTGTGCACGCGGTCCGCCACCAACAGCGCGCCGAACAGACCGAATACGGCCCCGCTCGCGCCCACCGCTGGGTTGACCGACGTGGCGTAGCTGGCCGCGGAGCCTGCCGCAGCGCAAACGAGGTAGATGCCCAGGAAGCGCCTGGGACCGTAGAGCGTCTCGACCAGCGGGCCGATGATCCAGAGTGCGTACATGTTGAAGCCGAGATGGATGATAGAACCGTGCACCAGCGCCACCGTCAACAGGCGCCAGTACTCATGGGCGTTGTAGACGGCGCTCTTGTCCAGCCACAAGAGCAGCTCCAGGTCGCTGGGCTGGCCGTCTGGTGTCTGGGTGAAGAGCAGTGCGAGGCTGATGATGCTGGTGACCGCGATGATGGCGTAGGTGACCATCGGTTGGGCCATGCCGTTGGCGCGAGTGCGACCGAAGGCTCGTTCTGCGCTGCGATCGTCACCCAGCTCCTTGCTCAGCCAGCCGATACGGGACTGGAGCTCCGCCTGCTCCGAGGCGGGCGCGCGTCGAGCCGCCTCGCGGTAGGCGCGAGCCGCACCGGGAACGTCGTCACCTCGCACGCGCGCAGCGGCCAGCGCCTTCCAGGCTCGCCACGTGAGCCCATTCTCGGGCGCCTGGGTGGCCGAGATCCAGGCCTGCAACGCCGCCGGTTCCTGGTCGAGGCGATAGCGGCACTCGGCCAGTCCCAGGAGTGCCGCAGTATGGAGGGCCGGATCGTCGTTGCCCACGACACGCGTGAAGGTGCCCGCCGCAAGGTCCCAGTCGCCCTGGTCGGCCAACACCTGCGCACGCTTGAGCAGTCCCACCGCGACATCGCTGTCGAGCGGACCGGGCCGTCCCGGATCGGGGAATGAAGATGGCGTGGGCGTACCGCCCCAGCCGGGGGATCGATCTGGCATCGTGGCTGAATCTACCCGGCTCGCGCCGATGTGACCGGCAAGGGCCTCATCGCTCCAGGTCCAGGGCGAGCTGATCCCGGGCCGCCGGGTTGGGTCGCCTGCTTCTTGGAGGCCTGGTCCGGAGCGGTCGCGTGGGCCGGCCCACCCCGGGCGCCAGCAGCGGCTCACCGATGCAGTCCGCGAGCTGTTCGGCCAACGGCCACCAATCATGCTCCTCGGTGATGCTCGAAGCAGCCGTGATGATGAGCCGTTCACGTGGCACCAGCCGTGGCAGGCGCTCGTCGAGGATGGACTCGATCTCATCGCGGAAGCGGTCGCTGGTGGAGCGGACGCCATCGGCCCGGATCCCCACGTCCGGCGTCAGGCGGACCACCAGGTCATACGTACCCGACCAGCGCCGCACGAGCGGCTCGATGTCGAACGGGTCGTCGCCCCGACCGGTACGCAGGTAGTAGGCGAAGTTGTCCATGACACCACGGTCGGTGACGAGACATTCGGCATTGCGCGACAGCTCCAGCTCTCGGCGGATCTGCGAGGTGAGGACCCACAGTTGCGCCTCGCACGTGGCGCCCTCGTTGATGCCGAGCGGATTGTCACGGACCACTTCCCGCGCGAAGTCCACCGATCGGCCAGCCCGCTGCATGACGCTGGCGAAGGCCAGGGCCGCCGTCGTCTTGCGGATCCCATGGGAACCGATGAAGGCGATCTTTGCGTTACGCGGCCACGACACGAGAGCGATGCTACTGGGTCCGACCCATGACCACATCGTCCGAGGCGAGCCGACTCCGGACTTGACCGTGCGTCTATGCTTCGAGTGGCGCCCGGGGGGCTTGGCTTGTCGCCACACCGGAGGTCTCACGATGGCCGAACACCCCAACGCCGCGCTCGTCCGCAGGGCGCTGGACGCGATGGATGGTTCTGACATGTCTGTCCTGGACGAGATCGTCGCCGACGATATCGCCTGGCACTACATCGGCGGAGACGAGCCCCTCCGCGGCAAGGCCACCATGTCCCAGAGCATGGCTCCCGGCAACCGCGACTACACCATCAGCGTGGAGGTGCACGACGTCACCGCCAGTGACGAGCATGTCGTGGCGCTGGTGAAGGCGCACGCGGTGCGCGGCGACCAGACGCTCGACTACGACACCGCGGAGATCTTCCACGTTCGTGACGGACAGGTCACCGAACGCTGGGCGTTCTCCGATGATACGGCCCGCATCGTGGAGTTCTTCGCCTAGGCCAGGCGACCGGAGCTGGCCTCCGCATCACTCCCCGAGCGCCTCACTCACCATCTCCTGCGCTTCCTCGATGATGCGCTCGAGGTGGGAGCTATCGACGAATGACTCGGCATAGAGCTTGGTGACGTTCTCGGTGCCTGACGGCCGCGCCGCGAACCAGCCCTGCTCGGTGACCACCTTGAGCCCACCGATGGGGGCGCCGTTGCCGGGCGCCGCGGTGAGCTTGGCCGTGATCGCCCCACCGGCCAGCTCGGTGGCCTTCACCATGTCAGGCGACAAGGCCCCGAGCGCGGCCTTCTGGGCCGGAGTCGCGGGCGCGTCGATGCGTTTGTAGACCGGCGCGCCGAAGCGCTCTGTGAGCGCCAGGTAGGACTCGCCCGGGTCGCGGCCTGTCCGGGCCGTCATCTCGGCCGCCAGCAGGCAGGCGATGATGCCGTCCTTGTCCGTCGACCAGGGGCGTCCGTCACGCCGCAGGAAGGACATGCCCGCGCTCTCCTCGCCACCGAACGCCACCGACCCGTCGAGCAGGCCGTCGACGAACCACTTGAAGCCGACCGGCACCTCGAAGAGGCGGCGACCAAGCGACCCGGCGATGCGGTCCTGCATGCTCGACGACACCAGCGTCTTGCCGATGGCAGCCTGTTCGCCCCACTCGCGGGCACCGCCGAACAGGTAGTCGGCCGCAGCGGCCAGGAAGTGATTGGGGTTCAGCAATCCGGCTGACGGTGTGACCACACCGAAACGGTCGGCATCGGCATCATTGCCTAGCGCCAGGTCGAATTGCGAACGCAGCTCGATCAGCCCTGCCATCGCGTATGGCGACGACGGGTCCATGCGGATCTGGCCGTCCCAATCGAGGGTCATGAACCCGAACGTCGGGTCCACGGTGAGGTTGGTGATGGTGATGTCCAGGCCGAATTGGTCGGCGATGGCCGGCCAGTAGGCCACGGCCGCGCCACCCAGGGGATCGACCCCCAGCCGCACACCGGAGACGGCGATGGCATCCAGGTCGATGACTTCTGGCAGGCTCGCCACATAGGCATCGAGGAAGGCGTATCGACCGGCAGCGGCGCGAGCGCGTTCGATGGGTGTGCGCTTCACCGTGGCAAGGCCGGAGACCAGCAGCGCATTGGCGGCAGCCTCGATGGCGCGCGTGACGCTTGCGTCGGCGGGCCCACCGCTGGGCGGGTTGTACTTGAAGCCGCCATCCGCGGGCGGGTTGTGGGACGGCGTCACCACGATGCCGTCGGCCAGCGCCTCGGGGTTCGCCCGGTTCCAGGCCAGGATGGCGTGCGAGATGGCCGGCGTGGGCGTGTACCCGTCAGCGCTGTCGATGCGAACGTCGACGCCGTCGGCGATCAGCACTTCCAACGCCGTCTGCCAGGCAGGCTCGCTCAGCGCATGCGTGTCGCGACCGATGAACAGCGGACCGACATACCCCTGCTCGCGCCGAAAGGCGCAGATGGCCGCGGTCGTGGCCACGATATGGGCCTCGTTGAACGACGACGTCAGCGACGAGCCGCGGTGGCCGGAGGTGCCGAAGGCCACACGCTGCGCCGGTTCGGCCGGATCGGGCAGGCCCGAGTAGTAAGCGTCGACGAGGGCGCCGAGGTCCACCAGCGCCGATGCCTGGGCGGATCGGCCGGCGAGTTCACTTGCCACGGGAACCTCCTCTGGGACGAGATGCCAACGAGTATGCCGGTCCGCAGCGATGGTCGCCGACCATCGACCCACGGACTCGCCGAATGCCCACGACATGCGACGGTTCCCAATGGCCCCCCGAGTGTTGCCGAAGTGCCCCTGATTCGACCTGTCGACTGGCGTATCGTCGTGGAGACCGGGGGCCCCGGAGTTTGGTTCCCCGGCGGAGTCACCAGGAGGGACCTATCGGATGACCAGGCAGCCTTGGGCAAAGCTCGCACGCGTCACACTCGCGGGCGCGTTGATGGCGAGCGCGATCGGGGTCAGCGGGGCCCCATTCGCCGCAGCACAAGACGAGAATGACTGTTCCGCGATCTCAGGGGGTGTCCAACTCCCGGAGACGGTCGAAGGCAAGTTCAATGTGGGCATGGTGCTGATCGGCCCCCACAACGACGGTGGCTGGAGCCAGGCGCACTTCGAGGGCCTGCAGTATCTCTGCGAGAACATGGAGAACGTCCATGTCGCGTACATGGAGAACGTGCCTGAGGGCGCGGACTCCGAGCAAGTCTTCCGCAGCCTCGCGCGCAAGGGCTTCGATTTCATCATCGGCACGTCCTTCGGCTACATGGACCCCATGGAGATCGTGGCTGAGGAGTTCCCCGATTCGACCTTCCTGCACCTGACGGGCTACAAGTCAAACGGCACGAACTTCGGCAACTTCTTCGGTGCCATTGAAGACTTCAAGTACCTCGCCGGGATGCTGGCCGGTTCGCGCGCCAAGCTCGATGGCAATCCCAAGATCGGCTACATGGCGACCTTCGGGATCCCCGAGGAGTTGCGCCTCGGCAACGCCATCATGCTGGGTGCCAAGCAGACGTGCCCTGAGTGCACCATGGACGTGCGCTTCATCAACACCTGGCACGATCCCTCACTGGAGCGCGACGGCGCCGCCTCGCTCTTCGACGCCGGCGCCCAAGTCGTCTTCACCGGTGCAGACACGCCGGCCGTGGCCCAGGTCGCGGAGGAGAAGGGCAAGTGGGGCGTCACCTACGATCACCCCGGTTCGTGCACCAGCGACGCCTGCCTGACGGCCCCATATTGGATCTGGGGTCCGGAGTACCTACGCATCGCCGAACAGGTCGCGGCAGGTGATTACACCGCTGGCTACGAGTACTTCGACGCCGACGCTGGCGCCATGGGCCTGTATGGCTTCATGGAGGGCCAGACCCCGCAGCCCGGCATCGCAGACCTCCCCGAAGAGGACGTTCAGATGGTGAAGGACACGCTGGCCGCCATGCTGGCAGGTGAATTCACTCGTTTCGATGTCTTCGCTGCGCCCATCACAGACAACGAGGGCAATGAGATCCTCGCCGAGGGTGACACCCTGGTCCAGGCTGACCTCGACCAGTTCCCCAACGAAGATCACAGCAACTGCCCCACCTGCATGTACTGGTGGGCGGACGGCGTGAACGCCGCGCTGCCGGATCTCTAGTAGACCGCCATCGAAGCGCACCTCGGGAGTCGGTCCGACTCCCGAGGTGCTTTGCGTCCCATGACTGACAACGCTCTCGCCGTCGAGATGCGAGGCATCGTCAAGCGGTTCCCCGGCGTGGTCGCCAACGACCAAGTCGACTTCGACTTGCGCGCCGGTGAGGTGCACGCCCTCCTGGGCGAGAACGGCGCCGGCAAGTCGACCCTCATGAACATCCTGGCCGGCCTCTACGCGGCCGACGCCGGCATCACGCGGGTGCGCGGCCAGGCGGTCGAGTTCCACTCCCCTCGCGACGCCATCAAGGTGGGACTGGGTATGGTCCACCAGCATTTCACCCTGGTCGACTCGCTGACCGTGACCGAGAACATCCTGCTGGGGCTCGATCAACCGCGCTTCTGGATGAACGCGCCACGCTTCGAAACCAAGGTCGGGGCGCTTGCCGAGGAGACCGGATTGGCGGTGGATCCGACCGCCAAGGTGTGGCAGCTCTCGGTCGGTGAGCAGCAGCGCGTCGAGATCCTCAAGATGCTCTACCGTGGCGCCAACATCCTGATCATGGACGAGCCCACCGCCGTCCTTGCGCCCCAGGAGATCGATGAGCTTTTTGAGACGCTCCGGGGCATGACCGCGGCCGGTGCGTCGATCGTCTTCATCAGCCACAAACTGGACGAAGTGCTGCGCATCGCCGACCGGGTCACGGTGATGCGCCGTGGCGTGGTCACCGCCGCCGGCGTGCCCGCGGCCGGCAAGACCAAGCGTGACCTGGCCCAGCTGATGGTCGGGCGCGAGCTCCTTGAGACACTGGACAAAGAGGAGCACAAGGTCGGGGAGGTCGTCCTGGAGCTGACTGGCGTCAGGGCCATCAGCGACCGCGGTATCAGCGCACTCGATGGTGTCGACCTGACGATCCACGCGGGCGAGATCATCGGCCTGGCCGGCGTGGCCGGCAACGGCCAGTCCGAGCTGGCCGAGGTCATCACCGGCTTGCGGCCGTGCACGGGCCACATCCTCGTCAACGGCAAGGACCTCGCCAATCGCCCGGTGAGCGAGGCCATCGACGCCGGAGTCGCCCATGTGCCCGAGGACCGCACCGGCATCGGCAGTGCCCCGAATTTGTCGCTGACCGACAACCTCATCATGAAGTCCTACCGCAATGAGCCGATCCGTCACGGCTGGACCATCGACTCCAGCGTTGCCCGCGTCCAGGCGCAGGGACTCAAGGACGCCTATGAGGTTGCTGCGCCGTCCATCGACACCGAGGCGCGGCTGCTCTCGGGCGGGAACCTGCAGCGACTCATCCTGGCGCGCGAGATCAGCTCCGAGCCGGGCCTCATGGTCGCGGTCCAGCCTACCCGTGGGCTCGATGTCGGCGCCATCGAGACCGTGCATAGGCTACTGCTCAGGCAGCGCGCCAGCGGTACGGCGGTGCTGCTCATCAGCGAGGACCTTGATGAGATCCTGATGCTGGCCGACCGGGTCGCGGTCATCTATGAAGGCCGTATCAGCGAACCGGTCGCAACCACCGATGCCGACATCGCGGAACTCGGTCTGCTCATGACCGGCTCCATCATCGAAGCCAGCACCGCTCGACCCATCCGCCCATGAGCGCCCCCACCACAGCGCGACGACACCTGTTGCCATTCGCGATCCGCCTGGAGCGGCGCCTTGAGACCCGTCGGGGACTCGGAGCCGCCCTGACCATCGGCGCGGTCGTAGTGGCCTTGCTCATCTCAGCCGTCCTCATCTGGATGATGGGTGGCGACCCCATCAATGCCTATGCCCACATCGTGCGCTCGTCGCTGGGCAGCGTCGGGGTCCTGTCTGACACGCTGGTCAAGGCCACCCCGCTGATCTTCACCGGTCTGGCCTGCTCCGTCGCCTTCCGCATGCGGCTGTGGAACATCGGGGCCGAGGGTCAGTTGCTGATGGGCGCCTGGGGTGCCTCTGCGGTCGTCCTCGTCGGCGTCCTGCCGGAGGGCACACCCGGCTTCGTCTATCTGCCGCTGATGATGGTGGCGGGCATCGCCGCGGGTGCGTTGTGGGCGGGCATCGCTGGCTGGCTGCGTGCCCGGCTCAACGTCAACGAGATCATCACCACCCTGATGCTGGTCTACATCGCCTTGCCGTGGGTGCAGTTCTGGGTCTTCGGACCGTGGAGCGAGGGTGGCTTCCAGATGTCGCCACGGTTCCCACGTGAGGCGTGGCTACCGCGCCTGACGGACTATGGCGCTGCGGTCCCGGACTTCTCCGGACTCACTGTGCACCTCGGTTTCGTCCTCGCGGTGATCGCGGCCGGCTTTGTCTGGATCTTCCTGAACCGCACGCGCAAGGGCTATGAGATCCGCCTCATCGGCGACAATCCGCGTGCCGCCCGCTACGCCGGCATCGACATCGGCCGCACCATCATCCTGGTGATGCTCATCTCGGGTGGGCTCGCCGGCCTCGCCGGTGCCACCGAGATCAGTGGCGTGGTGCACCGGCTGCAGGACAATTTCTCGCCCGGGTACGGGTTCACCGGCATCATCGTGGCCTTCCTGGCGCGCTTCAACCCCTTGGGCGTGATCGTCGCGGCCATCGCCTTTGGCGCCCTCATCCTGGCCGGCCGTGAGATCCAGCCGGCCGGCATCCCGGCCATGGTCCAAGGCATCGTCCTCTTCTGCGTCGTGGCCAGCGATGTCTTCCTGCGCTACCGCGTGCGAGTGGTCCGACAGTGAACCTCGAGCTGGCGCTGGCGGCGGGGATCGCCTCCGGCACCGTGCTGCTCTTCGCCGCCATCGGCGAGCTGTTCGCCGAGCGCTCGGGGATCATCAACCTCGGCGTGACGGGCATGATGTTCGTGGGCGCCCTGGTGGGCTTCAAGGTCGGTACGGAGGTCGACCCCTGGCTTGGCGTGGCCCTGGCCATGGTCGCGGGTGCGGCACTGGCCTGCGTACACGGCATCATGACCATCCACCTCCAGGCCAACCAGATCGTGTCGGGCCTGGCGCTGACGTTCCTGGGCACCGGCATCGCCCTGGTAGCCGGCGACGGACTTCCCACCAGCAGTCCGTCGCTGTTGCCCTCGATCACGCTACCGCTGCTCTCAGGCATCCCGCTGCTCGGTGGCGTCTTCTTCAACGAGCAGTCGATCCTCGTCTACCTCGGCTACCTGCTGCTGCCCCTCGCCACGATCTGGATCTTCCGCACTCGGCCGGGTCTGCACCTGCGTGCCGTCGGGGAACAGCCCAGTGCCGCCGATGCATTGGGCGTCAACGTCTACCGCCAGCGATATGCATACACCATGCTTGGCGGCGCACTGGCCGGCTTGGCCGGAGCAACCATCACCATGGCACTTGTGCCGGGCTGGCATGCGGGGATCACGGTGACGACCCAGGGCTGGATCGCGGTGGCGTTGGTCATCTTCGGCCAGTGGAAGCCGGTACGCACGGCGTTCGGCGCATACATGGTCGGCTTCATCATCCGCCTCGCCTTCGACCTCCAGGGACCGAGGGACTTCTTCGGTATCCCCAACATCTTCTTCGAGTACCAGCCTTCGACGTTCTTCCTGGGCATGCTGCCCTACATCGCGGTCATCTTCGTCCTCGTCATCGCCGCCCGCGAGGCCAACCGGAAGCGCATCGGCGCACCCGCCTCACTGGGCCTGCCGTACGTGCGCGGTGAACGCGGCCACTAAGGGCTCGCGGCGCCGATACTGAGGGCGGCGGTCTCGTCTGCGCATCTCTGGGTCGTGGCCGGCTGACTGACCTTGCAGCATCCATTGCACGATCTCGACGCGGCCAGCCCAAGATGTGCCCAGATCGTGGATCCAACGCAAGGGTTCGCCACGCCTGTGCAGCGGATGCAAGGAAGCGACCTCCGACCTCCGGCCTACGACGCTGCGACGTACAGCCCTGCCACCTGTCCGTGGACCGTCCGCAACACCGGCGCCATCTCGCTGAACTGCTCCAGGGTGAGCGACTGCTCCCCGTCGGACAGCGCGTCGTCCGGGTTGGGGTGCACCTCGACCATGATGCCGTCGGCGCCACCGGCTACGGCCGCCACCGCCATGGGCCGCACCAGCCAGCGCTTGCCCGTGGCATGGGAGGGGTCCACGATCACCGGCAGATGGGTCAGATGGTGCAGCAGGGGTACCGCCGCCAGGTCGAGCGTGTTACGGGTATAGCGCTCGAACGTGCGGATGCCACGCTCGCACAGGATGACCTGGGGATTGCCCGAGCTGACGATGTATTCGGCCGCCATCAGCCACTCCTCGACAGTGGCGGAGATGCCCCGTTTCAGCATCACCGGCCGATCGACTCGCCCGGCCGCCATCAGCAAGGCGAAGTTCTGCATGTTCCGAGCGCCGATCTGGATGATGTCAGCGTGGAGCGCCACCTGCTCCACCTGAGCGGGCTCCATGACCTCCGTGATGACGGGTAGCCCGGTCCGCTCGCGCGCCTCCGCGAGGAAGCGCACGCCGTCCATGCCCAGACCCTGGAAGCTATAGGGGCTCGTGCGCGGCTTGAAGGCTCCGCCGCGCAGGACGGTGGCACCGGCGGCCGCCACCGCATCCGCGGTCCGCAGCAGCTGATCACGGCTCTCGATGGCGCACGGCCCCGCCATGACCGTGAGCGAGCCGCCACCGATGGTGGTGCCAGCCACCTCGATGACCGTGTCAGCCGGGTGGAACTCCCGCGAAGTGAGCTTGAACGGCTTGCTGACGGGAGTCACCGATTCGACCCCGGGAAGCCCGGCTATGTGGTTCATCACCTGCTCCTTGCGCAGGCCCACATCGCCCACGACACCGATGACGACACGCTGCTCGCCACGGCTCTCGTGTGGCGTCAGCCCGTCGGACTGGATGTGCTGGCGGACGGCTTCGATCTCTTCTTCGGTGGCGGTGACGGACATCACGACAAGCATGGGGCGAGCTCCCTGGGGTGCGCGGAGGGTTCAGCCGTGGCGGCCGGGAACCTGGTGGAACAGCGCTGGGTCGGGCTCGCCGGAAAGGACATGGATGAGGCCGGCCGGGCGCAACCCCAGCGTGGCTCTCCCAAGCGGCCCCTCCAACGTCAGCGAATCCGTCGACTCCGAGCGTGCCAGGATCGTCACCTGCACCCCCGGCCGCAGCCCGCGCGCCTCCAGGTATGAGACGAGCCCGGTGTCCTCCTCGGCGGCTTCGGTGATGCGGTAGATCGTCACCCTGGCGCCGGAAGCGACGTCGCTGAGGCGATCGCCGGGAGGTCGCCGCTCCGATGCGGCCTCGTCGATGGGGTTGCCGTGGGGACAGATCTCTGGATGGCCCAGCAGCTCGTCAAGCGCGGCCTCCACGCGCGGTGAGATGTGTGACTGCAGCAGCACGGCCTCGCAGTCGGTCTCTGCCCACGGGATGCCCAGCACCGACGAGAGCAGCCACTCCACCAAGGCGTGCCGCCGATAGATGGCATCAGCCTCGGCACTACCCTTGGCGCTGAGTTCGACATGGCGCGCTTCACCGATCCCGACCAGGCCGGCCCCCGATAGCCGACGCAGCATCTCGCTGGTCGCCTGTGGCGAGACGCGCATCCGCCGCGCCAGGTCGGCAGCGCTGATGGCGGGGCCACCACGCGACTGGCGGATGGCCAACAGGTAGGCCTGTTCGGCCGCGGAGATCACGGTTTGCTCGCGTGTCATGGCCATGGCGATACAGGATAGGCGCCAGTGCCGGTCACCGGGACGTGGGCATGCGCCAGACTCGCTCCACGCGGCAAGCGGCCTGCTCGCCCACCCTGAACCGCGCCGCACCGGGCTCACGGAGCACCAAGGATCCAAGCGTCGTCAGGAGGCGGTAGTCGGTGTGGGTGCCGTGGTAGCGCACATCCTCGACCGTCGCCGGCAGGGGGCCCCCGAAGCGGACCCAGTCGGGCCGCACCAGGTAACGGCCGGGCCCGTCGGCCCCGTTCGCCCCGACCGAGTCATCGATGAAGGCGGCCGGCCCCGTCAAGCCGGCGGCCCACTCATCGACAGGACGGGCGTAAACGTCGCGAGGCTTGTCGACCTGCACCACGACCCCATCGCGCAGGAGCACCACTCGGTCGGCTACGGCGAGCGCCTCGTCCACGTCGTGGGTGGCGTGGATGGCGGCGGCGCCATCGGCGTGCATGCGCGCCGACAGCTCGGTCTGCAGTCCCGCTTTCAGGACCGTATCAAGGTGGGCGGTCGGCTCGTCGAGGAGGTAGACCGAAGGGCGCCGGGCGAGCGCGCGGGCCAGGCCGACTCGTTGCTGCTCGCCACCCGACAGCTCCGCTGGGCGCCGGGCCGCCAGATGGCCGATGTGCAACTGGTCGAGCAACTCCGCCGCTTCGGCGCGAGCGGCACTGCGGGTGCGCCCCGCCCGCCGAAGCGGATAGGCCACCGTGTCGATGGCATCGAGGTGCGGCCAAAGCCCGTAGTGCTGGAAGACCATGCCAAGGGGCCGCTGCTCGGGCGCCGCGCTCGAGGTGGCCGAGCTGGCCAGGCGACCGTCGAGAAGGATCTCGCCATCGGCCAGGGGCAGAAAACCGGCGATGGCGTAGAGCAGCGTCGTCTTGCCCGAACCGGATGGGCCCAGCAGCACCACGGTCTCACCGCGCGCGACTTCCAGGTCCACGCCGCGGATCACGGCTGCGTCACCGTAGTCGACGACCGCACCGCGCACCACCACCGCAAGCGCCGGTGCCGTGGCGGTGGGTCGCTCGGTCACCGTCTCCACCCCACTCGCCCGAGCACACCAGTGCGGCCCAACAACGGCAGACTGGCGAGGGCCACGATGAGCGCCAGGATCAGCGCCAACGCGGCCGTCAGGCCGTTGTCACCGTACTGCTGCAGGTTCAGGACCACGACCGCCAGGGTCGACGACCCGGGTCCATACAGCAGGCTGGACATGGTGACCTCGTGGATGCCGAACATGAACACGATGAGACCACCCGCCACGATCATCGGCCGCAGCAGCGGCAGCATGATGGTGCGCGCCGTGACCCACGCCCCCGCGCCTGACATCCGGGCGGCGCGATACGAATCAGCCGGGATGGCGTCCAGTCCGGCCGCCAGGGGGCGGTAGCCGAGGGCCCAGAACTTGGCCAGGTAGGCGATGAGGATGATGGCCAGCGTGTCGCGCAGCGCGACGCCATAGGCCAGCAGGACCGCTACTGCCAACGTCGATCCCGGCAGTGCGAACGTGAGACCCAACAGCCCACCGGTCAGACCGGCGCCATGGCCCCGTCGTGCCAGCACCGCCAGGCCCGCCAAGACGATGACCCCGATGGCGGCGCCGGTCGCCAGGACGACACTGTTGGCGAACGCATCCCAGGTATGCGCGTTCAGGACCTCACGGAAGTTGTCCAGCGTCCAGTTGGACGGCAGCGGCGCCAACCCCGGGGCTCGCGCCAGGGCCGTCACCAACAGGCCAAGCAGCGGAAGGATCACCACCAGCGTCACCAGGAGCCAGGCCACAGCCCCGGCCGCGAGAGCCTGCCAACGCCGAGGGGAAACACCATCGGCGTGCTCCAGCGACGCTCGTGGGGCCGAACCGGTGTATCCCCTCGGCCCGCTGAACGCTCCCGAACGCTCGGTGCGGCGCCGTTCCATGAGCCGATCCGCGAGCACGATCAACAGGGCCGCACCCACCGCGAGCACGACGGCCAGCCCCACGCCGCTGGCGAACGACTCCGGGTCCGACGAGAAGGCGAGATCGCGGTAGATGCTGGTCGTCATGGTGCCAAAACCGGCCGGGATCCCCAGCACCGCTGGCACACCGAAGGAGGTGACACTCAGCACGAAGGCGATGGCTCCCGCACCCGCGATGACCGGCCGCAGCAGGGGCAGGGTGATGGTACGGAACGTGTCGGTGGGGCCGGCACCCGATGCACGGGCGGCGCGCTCCAGGTCAGGTTCGGCTCGGGTCGCCAGGCCAGCGACCACGATGAGATAAACGACGGGCGACGCCTCCACGCCCATCACCACGACCACACCGAGTGGCCCCAGGAGGGCCGGGACAGCCAGCCCTAGTGTGTCGTCAAGGAGCCCACCGGGGCCGTAGGCGCTAAGCCAGCCGATGGCAGCTACATAGCCGGGCACGATGAACGCCAGCAACATGGCCAGACGCAAACCTCGCCGTCCGGCCACGTCTGTTCGCTCCGTGAGCACCGCCACCCCCGTGCCGATGAGCAGCGCCAGCGCACTGGCGGCCAGGCTCGTCCAGACGGACGCGAAGATGGCCGGCGAGGCCGTGCCCACCGCGTCGAGCAACACCGCCAGACCCTGCTCCAGCGCGGTTCGCGCGAGGACCGTCAAGGGCACGACCACCAGCAGGCCGGCCGCTCCGGCCAGCGCCGCGGGCGGCACCAGCCGACGGCTCCATGCGAGTGCGTCGCGGTCAGTCACCGAAGATGGCGTCGTACTCCTCCAGCAGTCGTTGCTGGTTGCCGTATAGCGCGTTCCAGTCGGGCGAGACGACCGGGCCCGCGGCGGGCCAGGCCACGTCTTCTCTGACGGGCTGCCAACCAGTGCTGGCGATGGCCGACTGCCCTTCTGGCGAGACCAGGAACGCCTGGAGCGCCTGTGCCGCCGCCAGGTCGTCACTCGCCGCTACCACGGCAGCCGGGCTGAACACGGCGATGGCGCCCGGCTCCGGCCATACCATCGCGATAGGCGAACCCTTGTCGATGGCATCGCGAGCCAGCTTGTCGAGCGTGATGCCGACGTCGTAGTTGCCTTCAGCCACGCCCGTGAGTACGTCCACCGGTGATGCCACCACGACCGTCCCGTTGTCCTTCAGTCGTTGGTAGAAGTCCATGCCGTAACCATCTGCGCTGCCTAGGTAGCCCAACGCCGCCAGCGCGGAACCCGCGAAACCGGGGTCAGGGATGGCGGCGCGCCCCGCATACGCGGGGTCGGCCAGATCGGCCCAAGACGTCGGCTGCGGGAGGACGTCCTCCCCCGCCACGAGCACCAGGTCGAGTAGGCGGGTACCCACGAACGTGTCGCCGCGGAACGCTGCTGGCACAGCCGCTGCCACCTCAGGTGCCAGCGGTGCCAGCAGACCATCAGCCTGATAGCGTTGCACCGAGAGCGGATCGGTCAGCCACAAGACATCGGCGCCGACCCCGCCGATGCGCTGCTCGGTCGCGATGCGCGCGTCGAGCTCGCCGGTCGGTGCGCGAAAGACTTCGACACGCAGGTCGGGATGGACGTCGGACAGGGCTGCGAGGACCGCGTCGATGGTGTCCTGCGTGACCGAGGTATAGAGCGCCACCTCACCATCCACCGGAGTCACCGGCGGGCTGGTGGCATCCTGGGCGGATGTGGGGCCGCTCACGACAGCCGCGCACAGCGAGACTGCCATAGCGGCGCGGAGCAGCGTGAGCGAACGTGCGTGGAGCATCGGGTAACGGTCTCCTTGAAGCAGCGACTTGGTGAGCCGCGACGGCCCCCGGGGTCCCGCTGCCAGGGCCCATCCATGCCGCGCTCTTGGTGTTGTCGACATCGAGGGTATCAGGGCCGACGCCGACCACCTCGGGCCGTTGGTCCCTCGCGGTCGGGTCGGCCGGACCAGTTCTTCGAGGGAGCGCTTCTTCCAGCGACGACTGTTGGCTCGTCCGACTCGGGCGACTACGCCTCGATGCCGAGGATGGCGGCGATCTCATGGAGCGCCGCACGTTCGGTGTCATTGATCATCACGCCGCCCCTGCCCAGGAAGCCCTGGTCCTCCTTGCCGGCAGCGGCCGTCACCGTGGCGATCTGGTGCAACCAACTCTTGTAGTGGGCAGCTTCATCCGGCGTGGCGCTAGTGTCGAGGAGCGACACGACCGAGCGCAGCGTCTGGAGCGCAGTGGCGAGGGCGCCCGGCTCGGACGACGCGACCACGAAATCGGGGAATGCCGACTCGCGCTTGACACGAGCCTCCAACTCCACCAGCACGGAGGTGATCAGGGGGCTATCGACGTGGTCGGCCTGGCTGCCGAGGATGTACTCGGCCGCGGCGAACCCCTCGCTGACCGTCTCCTCACCACGACCGGGACTGGCGGCAGACACGGCCACGGCAGCCGCCTCAAGGCTGCCGAGCAGGAGGCGTTGTTGGTCGGCGGTGTAGTCACGGTAGATGGTCACGCTCATCCTCGCTGCGGTGCTGGTCCAGATGCCAGAGCGTACATCGGGTGGACCTTGGTGGCGCTGGACCTCACGGGCACGGCCAGGTCAGCCGCGCGCATTGGAGCCGCGTCCCGGCTGCGCCTGACGCTGACGACCTGCCGGCTTCGCCCATCGCCGCTTCGCGGCCTGCGGCGGTCGTCCCCCGGAGAGACGCTCACCGGGTAGCTGCTGGTGCGATGAACCCCCGCCCTGGTTGCGCGGCGAGCCCCCGCCCTGGTTGCGCGGCGAGGCCCCGCCCTGGTTGCGCGGCGAGCCCTGGCTGCCACGCTGTCGGCTCCGACCGTGCTGCGGGCGGGTGGTCACGATGGGCTCGGGTCGATAGGCAGCACTGGGCTCGAAGCCGACCACCACCTCAGAGGTGATGGAGCGCTTCAACAGCTTCTCGATGGCGACCATCAGTTCGCGCTCATCGCCCGACACCAGCGAGATGGCGGTGCCCTCCTGGCCGGCGCGACCCGTCCGACCGATGCGATGGACGTAGTCCTCGGGCACCGTCGGCAGCTCGTAGTTGACCACGTGCGGCAGCGCCTCGATGTCGAGGCCACGTGCCGCGATATCGGTGGCGACCAGCACCTGGGCGTCGCCCTTCTTGAAGTCCGCTAGAGCACGCACCCGTTGCGACTGGCTCTTGTTGCCGTGGATGGCCGTGGCGCGGATACCGTCTTTGCCCAGCTGCTCAGCCAGTCGGTTGGCACCGCGCTTGGTGCGAGTGAAGACCAGCACTTGACCGACCCCCTCGCCACGCACCATGTGGGCCAACAGATGGCGCTTGCGCGCCTTGTCGACCGGGTGGACCAGCTGCCGGATGGGCGTCGGCGTGGCGTTGCGCGGCGCTACGTCCACCGAAGCCGGATCGCGCAGGAGATCATCGGCCAAACGGCGGATGGTCGGCGAGAACGTGGCACTGAAGAGCAGCGTCTGTCGCTCCCTGGGCAGGAGCGCGAGGATGCGCTTGATGTCGTGGATGAAGCCCATGTCAAGCATGCGGTCGGCCTCATCAAGGACGAGCACCCCGACGGTGCCCAGATCGATGGTCCCCTGGCGGACGTGGTCGAGAAGACGGCCGGGGGTCGCCACCACGATCTCCGGCCACTGGCGCAGCGACCGGACCTGCCGGTCCAAGCGCACACCGCCGTAGATGGCCACCGACCGGATGGGGTTGCGGCCGCCGTAGGCGCGGACGCTGGCCTCGACTTGCAGCGCCAGCTCGCGCGTGGGCACGACGACGAGGGCACGGATCTTGCGATGGCCGGATTCGCGACGAGCCCGTAGGCCATCGAGCATCGGGAGCACGAAGGCTGCGGTCTTGCCGGTCCCCGTCTGCGCACCAGCCAGCAGATCGCGGCCGGCCAGGATGATGGGGATGGCTTGCGCCTGGACCGGCGTGGGCTCGGTGTAGCCCTGATCGGCCACGGCGCGAAGGGAATTGGCGTGCAAGCCAAGGGTAGAAAAGGTCAAGGTGTCTCCTGACGGGGGCCCGTCTCGCGTCGTGGCGAGGGCCGGTCAGGGCATGAGGACTCGGGGGATGGTCGCGTCAAGGAACCAGGGCGCGGACCGGAGGCGCCCGTCGAGGTGTGCCGCAATGATAGCCGCTCGCTCCAAGAAACGGAGCCACGCGGAGCGCGGAGCCAGTGACCCCGGCGGCCCCGGGTATGCCATGCTCCGCGATATGCACGACCGCGTCGCTACGGAGCCGAGCCATGAGCGGCCCATCGTCATCTACGCGGCCATCGCCGCCAACTTTGGCATCGCCATCGCCAAGTTCGTGGCCGCGGCGCTGACCGGCAGCTCGGCCATGATCTCCGAGGGTGTCCATTCGCTGGTCGATACCGGCAACCAGGGCCTCCTGCTCCTGGGGCTGGGTCGCTCCAAACGCCCTCCCGATGAGGAGCACCCGTTCGGCCACGGCAAGGAGCTCTACTTCTGGAGCCTCATCGTGGCCATCCTGATCTTCGGCATCGGCGGTGGTGTTTCCATCTACGAGGGCATCACCCACATCCTCGACCCAACGCCGCTCGAGGATCCGTTGGTGAACTACATCGTCCTGGCTGTGGCCTTCGCGCTCGAGGGCAGCTCCTGGTTCCTCGCCGCGCGCGAGGTATCCGGGCAGGTGCAGCCGGACGAAGGTTTCATCGACAGCGTGCGCACATCCAAGGATTCCTCGGTCATCACGGTGCTGCTCGAGGATTCGGCGGCACTGGCGGGGCTGGTCGTCGCGGCCGTGGGCATCTACCTGGCGCATGCTCTTGAGGCACCCTGGATCGATGGCGTGGCCTCGCTCATCATCGGCTCCATCCTCGTGTCGGTCGCGCTCTTCCTTGCATCCGAGTCCCGGGGTCTGCTCATCGGTGAACGCGCCGACGTGCAACTGATCGAGCGCCTGAGGCGCATCGCCGAGCGGGACGAGGAAGTGGCCTCGGTCGAGGACATCCGCAGCATGCACCTCGGTCCGGATCACGTCGTCATCACCCTCCGAGTCCGGTTCGCCTCTCCCGAGGGTGATCGCCTGGCGCAGGTCGTCGCCGACCTGGAGCAACGGCTGCGTGCCGAGGACCCACGGCTCGCCGACATCACCATGCAGCCGGTCGTCGCGGCCGCCGAGCGAGCAGCCGAGCTGCCATTGGATAGCTTCAACGATGATGTCAGTCGACCCGGGCGTCCGAACGACTGACCATGTGGTGCCTTCCGGCTGAACCACCTGGCCGGCCACGACGGGGTCGATCACGATCTCACCGCAGTTGTCACCAGGTACCGGATGTCGCGTTCCACCACCACTCTCGCAGCTTGGTGTCGGCATCCTTGCGGTTACTGGCCAAACCTCGGGACAGCCGGTGATGGAGGCGCCCGGCAGTGTCTGCGTTCAGGACATAGGCGACAGGTGATAGGCGACAGGTGAGTCGGGACATCGGCGACAGGCCGATGCATGTCGAAGCATCGGGTCGCCGTCCTGAAGGTCGTCTCCGGGCGACTGTCCGTCACCGCCGCCGCGGCCGAGTGCGGCCTGGGCCGCCAGCATCTGCACCGGCCTGTGCCGATACCGCGAGGGCGGCCTGGAGGCGGTCGAGCCACGTTCCGCCGGCCACGCTCCAACCCGGGACGGACGCCCGAGGCGGTGCGTGACCGCATCGTGGCGCTGCGCACGGAGCTCACCGCGCAAGGGCTCGATGCCGGCCCGCTGACGATCGCCTGGCACCTCGAGCGGGAAGGCCTGCGCACACCCTCGAGCTCGACGGTCCGGCGCATCCTCGGTGCCGCGGGCCTCGTGGTACCCGAACCACGCAAGCGTCCCCGCAGCTCCTGGCATCGCTTCGAAGCTGCCGCACCCGACGAGCTATGGCAGTCGGACATGACCCACTGGCACCTCGCGGACGGGAGCGAGGTCGAGATCTGCTCGTGGCTCGACGACCACTCCCGCTACCTGCTCGACTGCACGGCCTTCGGTCGCGTCGACGGCGACGACGTGGTGGCCACGTTCTGCGCGGCGGGCGAGGCGTACGGCTGGCCCGCCGCTACGCTCACCGACTGCGGTGCCATCGACACCTCGCGCTTCACCGGCGGGCGCAACGCCTTCGAGTACCTGCTCGCGTACCTCGGCATCCAGCAGCGGAACGGGGCGCCTGGCCATCCCCAGACGCAGGGCAGGATCGAGCGCTTCCACCAGACACTCAAGCGCTGGCTCGGGCGACAGCCGGCAGCCTGGACCCGCGCCGATCTGCAGGCCTGGGCTCGATGCCTTCCGCCACGCCTACGACGAAGAGCGACCCACCGGGCCATCGGCCGGCGGGCCCCCGCCGAGGCCTACCGGGCGACGCCGGTGGCCGTGCCCACCGGTCCTCGCGCCCAGGGTCATCTCCGCCTGCGCTACGACGTCGCCGACAAGAAGGGTGCCATCAGCCTGCGCCGGGCCGGCCGCATGCACCACCGCAAGATCGGCGCTGCCCATGCCCGTCGACGGGTCCTGGCTATCGTCGACGAGCGTGAGGTCACCGTCGTCGACCTCGGCACCGGTGAGATCCTCTCGAGCCACCTGATCGAGCCCGACCGCGGCTACTGGCGCGACCAACGACGAGACCCCCGCCGATGGCCGGGGTCCCCAAGCGACGAGGTGACGTCCTGGGCTGGTCCATCGACTGTCGTCGATGTCCCGACTCATGTGTCTCCTATGTCGCGACTCATGACATTGGCGCGCCCGGAGGGACTCGAACGCACACTGCCAACCATCGAGATCGATGGTGTTCCAGAGTTGGTCGAGGTGCTCCGTGCCGCGTAGTCGAGGTAAAGCGGCTCGTCCTTTCCTAGCGAGGACTCGTCTGCACCGAGGCAGCTCCATGTCCGCCGATCTGAACGCGAGACCGCCGTTCGTCGTCGTCAGGCGAGTGCTGGGACTCCAGCTTCCGGTATGGGGCTGGTGTCGAGTCTGCCGTGCGTGGGTCATCGACGAACCAATCCGGCACGGCAGCCACGAGGTCGGGATCGCCGAAGACCTGCACCGATCCGTCTGCGATGGCATCGCGCCAACTCCGGTGGCCCCTCGCGAGCGAGAGAAGCACCGCCAGTCCGGCCTCGACGTAGACGTAACGATCCTCGTCGAGCAGCGGGTCCTCCAGGCATCCGTAGGGCTCGATGCCCTTCTGCAACACGATCCACGAGCGGCGCTCATCCTCGCGTCGCATCGTGATCGCGATGATCGCCTGGCGGATAGGCAGTCGGGCGGGGTCGATCCGATTTGCGAGCCAGCCCCAGATGATCTCGGGATCACGCTCGACCATGGCGGGATCGTCGGGCATCCACGCCTCGGCCCAATCCCGCAGGGAGAGCAGTGTCGGAACGAGCGCTTCGCCTGCTGAGGTCAGTCGATACGGTTCCGTGCGACCCGAACGCGCCTGTCGCGAGATGAGGCCCAGATCCTCGAGCTTGTGCAGCTTGTCGGTGAGCACCGATCGTGAGATGTGACCCGGTAGCCCGGTGGCCAAGGCGTTGAAGCCTTGCGGACCTGCCATCACCAACTCCCGCACGATGAGGAAGCTCCAGCGGTCACCCAGGTGTTCGACGGCCTTCGTGAACGAGCAATAGTCGTCGTGTGTGCCCAGTCCCATGCCGGGCATTGTCCCATGCCGTCCCCAGTCCACGAGTTCTGTTTTCGGACTCGACCGCATCATCGGCGCCCGACAGCATCACTCACATTCGGCAAATGGGGGCGATCTCGGAAGCGGAGGATAGCGAGCGGTGAATGGGATCCAGAGCGAGCATCACGACGCGATCATCGTCGGCGCTGGCCAGTCGGGCCTGGCAGCCGCATTCCACCTAGCCCAGCAAGGCGCGGACTTCGTCGTCCTCGAGAGTGCGGCACGGGTCGGTGACAACTGGCGCAAGCGCTACGACTCGCTGCGTCTGTACAGCCCAGCCAAGGCGGATGCCTTGCCGGGGATGCCATTTCCGCTGCCAGGCAACGCGTTTCCCACCGGCCCGCAGATGGCCGACTACCTCGAGGCGTATGCACAGCGGTTCAAGCTGCCGGTCCGGACCGACGTGCAGGTCGAAGCACTCGAGGCAGACACGGACGGATCAGGCGGCTACCTCGTCAGGACGGCTGCCGGCGTGTTCCATGCCCCGCAGGTGGTCATCGCCGGTGGCTACTACCGCAAGCCGCATGTGCCGGACTTCGCCATCGACCTTGACCCGGACATCCGGCAGCTCCACTCGGGTGACTACCGGGATCCGTCACAGTTGGCCGACGGCCCCGTGCTGGTCGTCGGCAGGAGTCACTCTGGCGCCGACCTCGCGCTCGAGGCGGTGCGGAACGGTCATCGCACCATCTTGTCGGGCCGCAGCCACGGGCAGTTGCCCTTCTCGATCGACAGCGGGACTGCACGCTTGGCGTGGCCCGTGCTCAAGTTCCTCGCATGGGACGTCCTGACCCTGGGGACGCCCATCGGCCGCAAGGTGGCACCAGAAGTCAGGAAGTCGGGCGCCCCCCTGCTTCGCGTCAGAGCCGTCGACTTGGATCGCGCCGGCGTGGAGTCGACAGAGGCCCGCGTCGTCGGCGCCAAGGATGGCAAGCCCATCCTGGACGGCGGACGGGAACTCGACGTCGCGAACGTGCTCTGGTGTACGGGCTTTCGCCCAGACTACGGCTGGATCGACCTTCCCATCTTCGATGACCATGACTGGCCGCTGCAATATCGAGGAGTTGTCGACTCGGCGCCGGGGGTGTACTTCCTGGGCTTGCCCTTCCAGTACGCCTTCACCTCGATGCTGGTAGCCGGCGCGGGGCGCGACGCGGCGTACGTCACCGCACGGATGGCATCTCGAGGGACGTCAAACATGCCGTTCGCCATGACTGCTGGCACGCCGCCGGCCTGATACGGGCAAACAGCTTCATGGCTGTGGTGGTGACCCTTTGGCCGGTCAGAGCGTCTTCGCCCCAAGAGACTCTGAGTGGCGCGTCAGTACCCGAAAGCCATGCCCTGCCTCGTGGACGTGGCGCGCCCGGAGGGATTCGAACCCCCGACCCTCTGATCCGAAGTCAGATGCTCTGATCCACTGAGCTACGGGCGCCAGAAGCCAAGTATCGCATCGTTGCGCTGCCATGCGGTTGCGAGGCGCGGAGATGACGAGGTCGACGGCGCGGTAAAGGGGAAGGGTGAGAGGATTGCCGCCCGCACACCCGAACGGGAGGGAGACGATGGACAAGGACCTGCGGCGGCAAGTCATCAACGCGATCACCTACCTGGTGACCGTGGTCGTGAACGGCCTTGCAGTGGCGTTGCCGCTCAACGGGCTGACCACGGCAGAGATATCCGACCGCTTTCCGGTCTTCGTCGCGCCTGCCAACTATGTCTTCGGCATCTGGAGCGTCATCTATCTCCTGCTCGCCGCATTCACCGTCTACCAGGCTCTGCCGAGCAAGCGCACCGATCCGACACTCCAGTCCATCGGCTACCTGCCAGCGGTCGCAGGCATCCTCAACACGATCTGGATCTTCTTCTGGCACTTCGAGATCTTCGTGCTGACGGTGCCAGTCATGCTCGGGCTACTTGGGACACTCATCGCCATCCATCTTCGCCTGCGGCCGAGCCGCGAGGCTGGTGGAGTCGGTCGCTGGGTCGTGGCCCTGCCCTTCTCGGTCTACCTCGGCTGGATCACCGTGGCCACCATCGCCAACATCTCCCAGATGCTGTACCGCGCGGGCTATCGTGGCGAGCCGCTGGGCCAGGAGCTGTGGGCGGTGATCATCCTGACCACGGGTGTCGCCATCGCCGTCATCATGCTGCTGCGCGAGTTCGACTGGGCCTACGCGCTAGTCATCGTTTGGGCCTATGTGGGTATCGCGGCGAAGCAGGAGCCACCGCTGGTCGTCGCCGCGGCGCTGGCGGGCGCCATCATCGTGGCCGCCGCCATCGGTTACGTCGCGCTGGTGCGTGCCCGACGGGTCAAGCGGCAAGGTGTGGCGTCGTCCGCCTGAGGAGCCACGCCCGATCCCAGCTCAGGGCGGATCCGGCTATCGCGCGGTGTCGACCCGGAAGGCGACGAGCGCCTGCGTGGCGGGGCGCTGACGCCCATCGGAGGGGCGATTGGCGACCACGAACTCGCCGTTCTTCAGGTTCCGGCGCGCCATGACCGTGGAGCCGCCGCCATCGAGGTTGAACGACTGCCGCGCGCCCATGGAGGTCATCAGCTGACCCATCTCGGCGAGCGTCACACCGACGCTGTAGCCGGGCCGGCGACCATCCACGGTGACCATCAGGACGCGACCGTCAGCGGTGACACCCACGCCAGTCCGGGGGTGCCGCTGCACACTCGGAGGGTATTGCGCACGTGATGGCGCCGCCACCTTGCCATCGCGCGCGGTGAACTGGTTGCCGCCCACCGCCTCCACGATGCCCGACCATCCCGGTGCCTGTTCGATGGTGCCACCGCAGCGTTCATCGACCTTGCGGACCACGCTCGTGGTGAGATCCATGCGCTGGCCCTTCACCAACTTGTACACCCATTTCTGGGCTCGATTGTTCACCGAGAGGACCGCCTGACCACTTCGGAGCTTGGTGTTCCCGCCGCCCCGACGGACCTTGACCACCTTGGTCTGTTGGGTGTCATTGGGGCGAACGATGTCCTCGAGCTCCAGCACCACTTCGATGCCGCCCGCCTTGGTGCGGGTGCTCGATGCGAAGCGCTTGGTGAAGAGCACGACCTTGCCGTCATCACGATGCGTGTTGACGCGATGGATCTGCTTGACGACCTGTTTTCCGGGTAGTCGCACCGAGACGTGTGTGCGGACATCCCCGATGCGGGCGCTGCCATCGGCGTCGATCCCGAGCGTCGGGCGCGTGCAGGCCTGCGCCAGCAGCAGCTCGCCGCCCGAGACGGCCATCGATTGTGGCGCAGCGTAGGCATCGACGCGATCGCGCGTCGACATGTCACCGTTGGTCGCGACCATGGCCTGCCGATCGGGCCGGCTCTTACGGATGGCCATCTTGCTCACGACGTCACGCCTGACGACGCGGTCGTTGGAGAGGACGGACATGAGTTGGACACCGTCCCGGAGCGGCTCCACCGTGGCCACGCGCACAGACTGGCGAAGTCCACCGGTCGTCTTCATGGTGCCGACCTGGTACTGGATCCCGGGCGCCAACGACACCGTGCTCGATGGCTTGAACGGGCGCGTGATGGAGGCCTCGGCAGCGGCGGCGAACGAGCTGGCCGCCAGAGACAGGGTCAGACCCATCACGGCGATACGGGCGCACCGCCGAGGGGACATCGATAGCGACTTCATGACGGTGATGGTGGCGCCTGAGCCAACGGCGAGCCATGGCCCGGAAGTCCCCGGGCGGTTCGCCCGCGCCGCGCCACGACGGTGTGGCAGGTTGCGTTGTGATAGCGACAGGTCGGGTACATGGAGGGGCCCTACCGGCGGGGCGGGACCGTCCCCATCTGGCCGCGCTGCAGCGCATTGGCTTCCGTAGCGGTCACGATGGCCGCAGCCACGGCACGGTCGACGACCTGCACGCGATCGGCATCGAAGGTGTGGATGGTGCCGTCAGTGGTGACACAGACGGCCTGGGTGACCGTGCCCGTGACCTCGGACCAACTGCTGACGAGGTCGATGACGCTGACGGGGTAGCCATTAGGATCGGAACCGCCGGGATGATAGATGGCGGCCAGTGGGCTCATGCTCGCGCTCCTCGTGCGTGGTCTGGTCACCACAGGCTAGCGTCCGCGCGCCTCGGGTGTCGTTGGGACGATCGACCCGGTGCCACTGCTGGTGCGCTTCTCGGCACCGGCCATGAGCACGCCCCAGAAGACGCCGCCCTGCGCGGCCAACCCCATCTGCACCAGCAGGTTCGCCTCGGCCATGGAGCCGATCTCGCGCCACACCGCCGGGAACACCACCAGCGCGATCAGGCAAGCCAGCGCCACCCAGGCCCGGTTCAGCTCGATCGTGATGGGCGAGCCGCTGCGCGCCATGGCCACCGCTTCCGAGAGCAGCACGCCCAGCACTACCACACCGTAGAGCAGCAGCTGCTGCGGGAGTGGCATCTCAGCCGCAGAGGCCGGCCCGATGGGAGCGAGAGCCCCATTCAGGTCGAACCAGCGCAGCAACGCATCCATCGCACACTCCTCTCATGGTGACCGCACCGATGTCACCTCGGGATGGTGCGCCCGGTCAACACGCAGGACTGCGTATCTTGATCGGCGCCACCTGATGCGGCGCCACGCGATGCCGGAGCCGCTGCTCTCAGCTGCGGCGGCGCGGCGGGATCAGAGAGGCGAGGACCATGAGAGCGCCGAGCGCGACCGCAGCCATCGGCCACACCTCAGCAGGGTCGAAGTCGAGAGCGATCTGGTCGCCGAAGAGGATCCAGACCCCGAGCAGCACGAGGAGCAGCCCGAAGATGGCCGCACCGGCACCACCTCGACCGCGTCGAGCCTCGGGGGGCGGCCGTGACCCCGCCGCCTGCTGCTGGGCATACCAGGCCTGCTGCTGTGCATACCAGGCCTGCTGCTGGGCATAGCTCGGACCTGAAGGCTGCCCGTAGGGGTCACCCCCTCCACCCAGGTACGGGTCGCTGGGCTGCGGCGCCTGCGCGTAGGGATCGGCCGCACCGCCGTAGTAGGAATCCTGCGGCGGCATGCCGCCCCGGTCGTAGCTCATGAGCAGGTCTCCGGTCGCTCGACAGACAGGGACGAGATGTTGCTATCGATGGACAGGACGATACCGTCCCCGGCCGCTGCGTCGTCTGGCACGTCCCATCGCCCGGGACTGCTTTCCTGGAGGCCACTGCTGGCGAGATCGTCGCTCGAGCCGGTCGCATCCAGCTCGACCTGGAGCGACGCACCGACAGGGATGCAGACCGAGAGCGAGGAGGCGTTGAGAGTGACATCTACTTGCACGGACCCAGCAGGCAAGATCAGGCGGCCCTTGGAGGCGTTGAGCGACAGCTCCACCGCGGCCTGGCTGGGCGTGAGGGCATCAGCCAGGTCGACCGTCGCGACCGAAGCGTTGAGCGTGCCCCTGACTTGCGTCAGCGGCCCGGCGCCGAGTCGGAGATCGGCCTTGACGGCGTTGAGTGTGGCGCCCACGGTCAGCGCCGCGGACGCGGGCACCTGCACGCTCCAGTCGCTCGGCTGCTGACGTGCCAGGAAGGCGAGATCGCCGCTGTCGTCCTGGACCAGGCCGAGATAGGACGTCGCGCCATCGAGGTCGCGCTCGCGGATCGACGGTGCATCTTCGAGTCCATGGGCAGCCTGCAGCCCCCAGCTCGTCGCGGCCGCACGAGAGACCGACAGCTCCCCACAAGCGAGCGAGACGTACAGCTCGAACGAGTCGGGGTTGGCGACACTCCCCTGCGTGGTGCTGGCCGGCCCCGCGTCGTCGGCCGCGCAGGCACCGCTGACCAAGGCGGGGATGAGGCCCTGCGCGTTGCCGATGTCATCGTCCGGCAGCGCGACCGCAGCGGCGCCGAAGATGATGCCGAAGGTGGCCGCCACCAGCGCGCCGCCGAACCAGGCGAATGGCGTCCAGCGCAGGATGAGGCCCAAACCGATCCCGACCAGGATCAGCGGCCACAGCTGGCCCAGCTCACGGGCGATGTCCGAAGCGATCCAGCCCTGATGCACGGCCAACGGGATGCCGCCGAGCGCGATGAGGAACACGCCCCAATTGAGCAGGCTCCGATTGATGCGCATGTCCCCCGTAGTCTACTCAAAGGCGTCGGCGTCCGGCGCTCAGGCCGGAGCTGGCAGGTCCCGCCGTGGAAAGCGATACCAGGCGATAGCGATGAAGAGGGCCGCGAAGAGCACCATCACCGTGATGTCACCGGGCGCGACGCCCCGTTGCAGGACGTCCTGCGCCTTCAGCAGGTTGAACATCGAGTAGTCCTGTAGCCAGCTCGCGTCAGGCCAGATGGAGCCGATGGCGAAGGCCAGGTAGTTCAGGAGGACGAAGACCGCCGGCACACCGATGGCCGGCCCTGCCCGATCGGATTCGACCGATGCTGCGAACGCCAGGGCCATGATGGCCACGAACAGCAGGACGTCCGCGACCCAGAGCTGGGCGAAGCTCGCCAGGCGCACCTCATCACCGAAGCCCACCACCATGATGCTGAGACTGGTGGTGGCCACGAGCACCGCTGACAGCAGCATGATGAAGAGCACGCCGGCCACGAACAGGGTTGCGTACAGACCATGTCGCGAGAGGGGGCGCGACAGCGTCACCTCCAGCGTGCCCTTGTCGCGCTCACCGGCGATGGCGAGGGCCGGGAAGGCGATGGCCATGATGCCCATCAGCAGCAGCGTGAAGGGGTGCGCAAACCCCATCGCCACCATGCCGGTGAGCGTGAACAGGTCGCCGCCGCCGAAGTTGGAGAACTGCGCCAGCAATGGGATGTTCTCGACGAAGCTGCCGAGGTCCTTGCCGAAGGTGGCGTACATCAGCGGCATGATGATCCCCATCAGCATCAAGCCCAGGACGATGACGACCACGCGCACCGCATTTGCCGCCACGGTGCGACGGAAGAGCGGCAGGTTCACGCCCCGATACCCGATCCGGCGGAGATACCCACGCCAGCGTCGGCGGCGTAGTACTCCATGAAGGCTTCTTCGAGGCGCGCCGGCTCGATGAGCAGGTCGCTGATGGCGACACCGTGCAAGGCCGCCAGCAATGGCCCCGGGTCTCCCTCCAGCTGGCAGGCAAGGACATCTTCGCGGAGCTGGACATCGCTGATGCCCGGCACCCCATCGAGCCTGGGCGCCTCCCCGCTGAAGCGAAGCTCCACGCGGCGGCGGCGGCGACTGAGCAGGCCGGCCACGTCGGTGAGCGCCACCAGCTCACCTTCGCGCACGATGGCGACGCGGTCACACACGCGCTCCACCTCGCTGAGGATGTGCGACGAGAAGAAGATGGTGCGCCCGTTGCGCTTGCGCTCTCCGAGGATGTCGTAGAAGGAGCGTTGCATCAGCGGGTCCAGTCCCTCGGTGGGCTCATCGAGGATGGCCAGTTCAGGATCATTCTGGAATGCCTGGACGATGCCGATCTTCTGGCGCATGCCGCGTGAATAGTCACGGATCTGCCGACCCCGATCACGCTTGCTCAACTCCATGCGATCGATGAGCTCCTCGCGCAGCGGTGCCGGCTGCCCGTCGAGGGCCGCCAGGTAGCGCAACTGCTCGTCACCCGTCATGGAGTCGTAGAAGGCGATGCCGCCGGGCAGGTAGCCGGTGCGGCGTCGGATCTCCTCGCTCTCGGTCGCGATGTCATGTCCGAGGACCTGAGCGCGCCCCGAAGTGGCGTGCAGGAAGCCGAGCAGGAGTCGGATGGTCGTGGACTTACCCGCCCCGTTGGGGCCAAGAAAGCCGAATATCTCGCCTTCGTGGACCTCGAGAGAGAGGTTGGTCAGGGCCCGCACCGCGGTGTCTCGGTGGAGCAGCGTCCCGCGACCACGGTAGGTCTTGGTCAGCGCCTGGCTGAGGATGGCGGCCATCAGGTCGGTCCGGTCGAGCCTCCCTGGGCTCCAAAGGCGCGTCGGACCCCGGAGGCACGGTGCCCGGCCAGTCGCCAGCCCAGGGGCAGCGCGACAGCCGCCAGCAGCAGTTTCAGCACGTCACCAGGCACGAACGGGTACAGGCCGAAGGGCACCACGTCAAGGACGCTGCGGTCGAGTGCCAGTGACAGCCAGACCAAGCCGACCACGTAGATGACCAGGGTACCCAGCAGCATGGCGCCCAGCGAGCCGCCGAGGCGACGATCCCAACCTCGCTGCGCCAGTCCGCCGACGAGCGCTGACGCGACCAGGAACCCGAGCAGATAGCCGCCGGTCGAGCCGAGCACGATGTGACCCGAATCGAGTGCCGCGAACATCTCCAGGCCGGAACGCTCGAAGGAGAAGACCGGCAGCCCGATGGCGCCGATGAGCAGGTAGAGGGCCGTCGCGCTGATGCCGCGTCGGGCGCCCAGGACGGCACTGCTGAAGAGCACGCCGAAGGTCTGCAGCGTGATGGGCACGTATGGGTTCTCTGGCACGTACAGACGCCCCAAGGTGACGGCCGGCAGGTCGAACGCGACGCGAGCGCCGACGATCAGCAGGATCACCCCGCCCGCGATGAGCGCCACGTCGCGCGCCCACGCCGGCGAAGCGAGGCGAAGCGATCGGGCAGCAGGACGTCACCAAGGGTGAGGCCCCGTGGCTGGTCGAGGCTCCCGGCGTGTTGGGCTGTGGTCATCGCGCGGATGGTAGCAGGGTGGACCCACATCACACCCGCCGGCTGTCACATCCGCCGCCTGGACCGTAGACTGCGATGATGAGACAGCACTGGCGTCTGATCGCGGGCATCATCGTGGCTGCCCTGCTCGCCGTCGGAGTGGCCAGCTTCCTGTGGCTGAACGACCTGGTCGACCCCATGCCGGAGACCGAAGGGGCCATGGTCTCATCGCCGACCGTCACGGTCGATACGGAGGACTGGCTCACGTTCACGCCCGCCGAGCCCTCCGATACCGGCTTCATCTTCTACCCCGGTGGCCGCGTCCCGGCGCAAGCCTACGCACCAGCGGTCCGCGCCATCGCCGAAGCCGGCTATCTCGGGGTCATCGCACCGATGCCGTTCGGCCTCGCCGTGCTCGATGCCAACGCCGCTGACGGCATCATCGAGGCCCATCCTGAGATCGACAGATGGGTCATCGGCGGGCACTCGCTCGGTGGCGCCATGGCGGCGCAGTACAGCCAGGGCCACGACGAGATCGATGGTTTGGCGCTGTGGGCGGCCTATCCACCTGATGGCACCGACCTGAGTGACAGCGACCTGCTGCTGACCTCGGTCTATGCGACCGAGGATGGGCTGGCGACGGTCGATGAGATCGAGGCGTCGGCGGCTCAGCTGCCAGACGACACCGCGTTCGTCGAGATCGATGGCGGCAACCATGCGCAGTTCGGCTGGTACGGCGATCAGGATGGTGATGGCGAGGCGACGATCTCACGTGCGGCGCAGCAGGAGCAGGTCGTGGCAGCCACGCTGGCGCTCATCGAGGCGGTCGCGGAGTCCTAGTCGAGTGGACCGATACTGTCCTTCAGCGCGAGTTGCAATGACCCCGCGTTGAGCTCGATGACCTCCACCTCGAAGCGATGCTCGCCGCGTGCCAGGCGGTGGCGCGCGATGTGGAAGGTGACCACATCACCACGACCGAACTTGACGGGTTTCAGGCGTGAGATGTGAGCGGCCTCATAGATGGTGTCCTCGCCGACTCGCGTGGCGCTGATGCTGACGGGATCGATGACGGTCCCGTCGACCGCCACGCGGCCGATGCCCACGAGCGTGCCGTCGCCCAAGCCGTTGCGGGCCTGGAGTCGGAAACCGTCACCATCATGCTGGAGGCTGCCGGCGACATAGAACTGGCGAACGAGGAATTCGGGAACGCGCATGCGCGCAGCCTAGCGGGTGACACGCCTGAGCATGAGATAGTCATTCAGGAGGCGCAACGACCGGTGGAGGGATCGCATCTGGATACTCATGACCGGCATGGTGGGACCTTTGTCCCTGCGTCGCGACAATCGACCGATCCGATGCCCCGGGACAAGGTTCGAGCCTGATGATGGACCTGTTCCGGGTCCTGCTGGCGCTGTTGCTGGTGATGCATGGCCTGCTGCACCTGATCTGGTTCCTGGCTGCCTGGACGTCGGTTCACACTGGCGTCGGCGATGGCACCTGGATGCTGCCGGGCCAGGTGACGATCCGCAGCGCCATCGGCAAGGTCCTGGGCCTGGTGGCCCTGACCGCTACGGCCCTCTTCGTCTTCGCGGCACTGGGCCTCGCACTCAAACAACCCTGGTGGGCCGCCTGGGCCGAGATGGGGGTCTTCTTCTCGTGGGCCTCCGTCACCCCGTGGCTCCGCCAGTCCCCGCGCTCGACCGCCACCAGCGCCCTCGTCGCCGATATCGTGCTCATGTTCGTGCTGGCGCTGGACCTCAGCCTCGAGGTCACCGCATAGGGACTGGCGAGCACTCTATGCCATGCCG
>CAWIPU010000012.1:0-26422 GCA_963838115.1 uncultured Chloroflexia bacterium | reverse complement strand
CTCCTCCGCCACTTCGCTCAGACGGCAGAGCGCGTTGGCAAGCATCATCTGGCGGGGCGAGCGCGCGTGGACACGGATGAGCTCCGGTGACGCGACCACGAGCGTCAGGCAGCGGGCGCGTGAGGTGGCGACGTTGAGGCGGTTGAGCGAGTAGAGGAACTCCATCCCGCGCGGGGCATCCTCCGGGCGCGACGTGGCCATCGAGTAGATCGACACTGGCGCCTGCTGGCCCTGGAACTTGTCCACGGTGCCCACCTGCACGTCCGCGCAGGCCGCCCCACGTGCCGCCAGTTGGGCTCCGATGACCTTGCGCTGGGCGTTGTAGGGCGTGATGACGAGGATGTCAGCCGGCGTCATCGGCGCCTCAGCTAGGTCCCGGTCGACCCAGGTCGCCCGCCCGTCGAGCAGATCCGCGACGAGATCGGCGATGACGCGCGCTTCCTCGACGGAGCGGTTGTCGTTGCGTGCATCCCCATGGTCGACTGCGATGAAGCGGATGCCTTGTCCATTCGCCAGCCCCGACCCGGACAGTGCCTGCCGCTCATTGCCCGCCTCCGGCAGCAGCGCGCCCTCGTAGAAGGCCTCCGACGTGTAGTCGCAGATATCCGGGTGCAGCCGCCATGTCTTGTCCATGAACAGGCCCAGCTCCGGCGGCATGACCGAGTGCTCCCGACCCAGCAGGTGCGCCAGCGCGCTGCCCTCGGCACCGATGGGATGGGAGCCCTTGAGCGGCTGGTCCAGTTGCTGCGGGTCACCCAGCAGCACGATCGACTTGGCCGCGGCCGACACCGCCACCGCATTGGCCAGCGAGAACTGCCCGGCCTCATCGATGAAGAGGACATCGACCGCTTCGGTCGGGATCTTGTCGCTAGCCCACAGCCAGGCCGTCCCCCCGACGACATCGACCGAGCCATCTGCCAGGGCCGCCGCCGCGCCTTCTGCGGTCCTGATGCCGGTTGCGTATGAACACGTGAGCTCATCCGAGTCCCCGGGCTTCTGGCAGATCCGCACCGTTCGATCCCTGAATGCAGCATGATCGGCCTGCGCCATCCAGACGTTGTCCAGCAGGTTGCCGATGACCTTGTGGCTGCCGGCGGTGACCCCCACCGTCTTGCCCTGCGCGACCAGGTCCAGGATCATGCGCCCGCCGATCCACGTCTTGCCACTGCCCGGCGGTCCCTGGATGGCCAGGCACGTCCGATCGAGCTGCTTCACGAGCCGTCTCGCCGCATCACCGGCCGACTCACCTTCGGGACGCAGCGGCTCGCCGTCGGTATGTCCCAGGATGCGCGGCGTGCGCCGCATGATGAGATCACGCGCCGCTCGGTACTCGCCGTCACCCTCGATGCCGTGCTCCACCACGGACGTGCCGATGTCCAGCAGTCGCTGTTCTTGTGCCTTGCTGGCCACGACGGTCGTGGCCACGAGCGCTCGCGGGTGCTCGATCTCCCGTCCACGCGGGAAGCGCAGCACGATCTCGCTGCGGTCGAGGTCAGTCTCGACGACGGGCAGCTGCTTCATCGTCACCGGGTCAGTGGCCGCCTTGCCCACGTCGAAGTCCTGCTCTGGGTATCGGTATCGATAGGTCCGTGCGGCCTCATCCTCCACGCCGAGCAGCTCCAGTCCGGCCAGTGGCTCACGCGCCTCGATCAGCTCTTCTTCGGTCATCTCCAGCTGGCTGAACCAGCGCCACCAGTCGGGCTTCTGCTCGCGCCGATGCCAGCCCAACAGGTTGGCCAGCAGCACCCGCCCACGCTCCTGCGGCGTCCACTCGCGTACCGACTCATCGACCGGGATGCCCTCGATCAGTGGGTCGGCCACGTCCTTGACGCGTTGCAGCCAGGCCGACAGCTCCTCACTTGATCCACCGTCCCGTGCCTGCGGCCGGGGCAACTCCTGTCCCAGTCGCTCCCTCAGCGCCGCGCGCTGTACCTCCAGCCAGCGATGGAGTTCCAGCGTGGAGACGACGTCATCACGGTTGTAGGCGGTGATCTGGTCGAGGATCTCCTCACCAACACCGCCGACCCCGCCCAGCTGCAGCCAACGCTCGAACTCCACGATGGACGAGCCGGCATCGCGCAGCTCGATCTCGCGAGCGAAGCCGTAGAAGGGCTCCATCTTCTTGATCGAGTAGCTCTCCACCGACGCACGGATGCCTTGCCGCACGACCCCATAGAGGTCCACGAGCACGTCACCACGGAACAGCCGATCGACCTCATCCTGGCGCGTGTTGTAGCGGCCCATGAGCTTGCCCAGGTGACTGGGCTCGTACGGGGCGTAGTGGTAGACGTGCAGGTCCGGCTCGGCATCCAGGCAGCCGAAGATCTTGTCGATGGTGGCCTCAAAGGCGGCCTTCTCGCCGGCCTCTGTCACCCGGCCCTCGGCGTCCCGGCTCCAGAAGGCATGGAACAGCGGCCCACCGTCGGCACCCCGCTCACTCGGCTGAAGCAGTCCGAAGAGGTAGTCCATGCCATCTTCGCCGGCGAAGGGATCACCCTCCAGGTCGAGGTAGAGGTCACCGTGGCTGGGCACCGGCAGCGCCAGCAGTCCCTTGGTCGTGTCGAGCTCGCCGTCCGGCGTGCGATGGGGTTCCAACAGCTCATGGATGTGGCGACCCTCGTCCTCGCCTTGCACCTGGATGCGCGCCTGTTCGTGAACGCGCTCCAGCACCTCCGGCCGCGTGCCCTCCAGTCGGGGCGTAAGCGGCAGTTCAAGGGCGCCCAACGACCGGCGAGTCCCGATGTCACGGTCCACCAGCGCACTCCGTGTGCGCCCAGTGATATTGGCCACCAACGCGAGGTGATCATCAGCCCGGCGTCGCTTGCTGCAGATCTCATCCCAGCTGCAGACGCCGCAGTGCTCGTTCGGCTCTGGATATGACGGCGGCGGGGGAGGGTAGTCGGTCGGCAGCGGGGCGCCAACGGCGGCGAGGAAGCGGGCCCGGACAGCTCGGAAGTAGGCCCGGAAGTCGGCCGTGCGGAAGCTTGCGGTCTCCTTGTCCTTACCGCCGAGCGCCACGTACATGCGACCTGGATACACCCCCTGGATGGCGGCGAGCATCTCGTTGTAGACGCAGATCTGGAGCAGCGCGGAGGCCTTGACCCGGTGGGCCAGTTTGGTATCCGCGACCTCATAGGACCAACCCAGTGGCGCACCTGGATCATCGATGCGCAGCAGGAAGTCAGCAAAGCCGAGCCAGGTGCCATCGAAGAAGCAGGCCTGGAAGATGACATCGTCACCACGCTCGATGGCCGTCCGCGTGACGGCTGCCTGCGCCCGATAGAAGTCCCCGCGGTCGACCTCCTTTGGGCGCTCGGCCGAGAGGTCCACCACCTGTCGACCCGACTCCCTTAGGCGCCCGATGTAGACGCGCTCGTGTTCCTCGCCGCGCTGGGCGATGAGATCGAGCTCCGGGTCATCGCGATCGGGCCGCTTTGCCAGGCCCGCGAGCACACTCCGCTCAAGGTCGCTCAGATGGCCACAGGCAAGGAACCCGACGAGGTCCGTGGCGGAGTAGACGGGCTTCCCGTCGAGCAGCTGCATGGTCCCGATGGTACGCGGCCGTCGTGCCACCTCGTGTGGCACAGGACGCGATACATTGAGTGCGATGCCCACCTCGCGTGCCGCATGGCGACTCCGTATCTCCGCATGGCACCGGCGCTGGCGACCGATGCTGCCACTCCTCAGCGCTGGGCTGATCGTGATGATCGGCTTCGGCGCGTTGTTGCCGGTGCTGCCGTTGTACATCCAGGAACACGGCATGGACGCCGGTCAGCTGGGGCTCATCGTCGCCGCATGGTCGTTTGCCAAGCTCATCTTCGAGCCCATCTTCGGCTGGTGGGCCGATCGCCACTCGCGCAAGCCGCAGATGGTGGCGGGGCTGTTCCTGCTCGCCATCGTCAGCTTGTTGCCACTCTTCTTCACCAGCTTCGCCGCCTTCGTCTCCCTGCGCTTCCTGGCCGGCGTGGCCACGGCCATGTACGACCCTGCGGCCCGTGGCATGGTCGTGGAGGCGACCGATGAAGACGAGCGCGGCGAGGCCTTCGGTTACTACGGCGCGTTCTCCACCGGCGGCTTCGTCATCGGACCCGCCCTCGGTGCCATCGGGGCATGGTTGTTCGACGGCTACGCCTTTCCCTTCATCATCACGTTCCTGCTGGCCCTGGTGGGCACCGCGGTGATCGCCCTCTACCTTTCACCCAACCCGCACGTCGTCGAGTCGCCCGAGTTCGCGCATCATCCCGATGCCCTGCCGCTGCCCGCGGGTGATCCGTTCACGGCCTCGGAGGTCGTGATCGTCCCTCCCGACCCCATACCAGAGCGTGAACAAGCGCCGCTGCGGGCTATCTTCAACCGTCGGGTCATCGCCGCCCTGGTGCTGTCGTTTGGCCTGCACCTCTCGTTTGGCACCTACGAGGTGATCTGGTCGATCTACATGATCGCGTTGGGTGCCACGGTCCTGTGGATCGGGCTGACATTCGTGATCTTCGCCATCCCTGAGATGATCGTGGGCCCCATCGCCGGTCGTTATGTCGACCGACACGGACCGGTGCGGGCGGTGCTCGGCAGCGGTGTGATCATCATCATCGCGGGCTCGATGTATGCGCTCGCGCGCAGCCCGCTCGTGCCCACGGCCGTGGTGCCGTTCGAGGCGGCGGCGACGGCAGCCATGCTCCCCGCGCTCTACGCCATCCTCGCCCGAGGCACGCCACCGGGTCGGGCCTCCACGGCCCAGGGATTGTTCGGCGCCGTGGCGACACTGGCGCTGACGGTGGCGTCGATCGTCGCGGGCCAGCTCTTCGAGCGCGGCATCGGGCTGCCCTTCTGGTTCTTCGTGGCGGGCATGATCGTGTGCTTGATCGCGGGTTTGCTCATCTACCGCTCCGCGGAGTCCAGCCCAACGGCGTCCGCCTCGGCGTCGGCGTAGGCAGCGGCTTCCGCGTAGGACGACTTGGGTCAACATCGGGTCCATTCGGCCCTTTGACGAACGATGTAAACGATGTCATGCTGGCGTGACAACGTTTACAAGGGAGGTTCGGGTCTATGTCCTGGGTCTTCACGGTGTCCATCGGCGTCCTGTTGGCGGCGATCGTCCTCATCGAGTACCGCGCTATCCGTGCTGGTGATGAGCGCAGGCACCACGCTCCCGGCTACGCCTTCGTCCTGGGCGGCCTGATCGTGATCGGCATCGGCATCGCCGCGGCGGTGTCCGACCAAGTGATCGTGGCGCTGATCGCGTCCATGGTCGGTCTCGGTTCGGTGTTCCTGGGTGTTATCCGCGGCCAGCAAGTCGCGCCGCACAAGGGCCACTACTCGCACCGGTAGGCGCGACGATCGATTCTAGGAAATACCGCTCAAGCGGAGCCCGTCCGGGCCTTCTCCGGGCGGGCTCATCTCATACCCGGGCCGACTCGGGCGGCGATCGCCGCAACCCGGCCCGGCTCGGCCACGCTGCGGCCCCACGGCCCCACGGCCCCACGGCCCCACGGCCCCACCCTTGCCACGCTGCGGCCCCACGGCCCCACGGCCCCACGGCCCCACCCCTGCCACGCTGCGGCTGGACCCCTGCCACCCCCAGTGATGCACCCGGCGACTCAACGAGCGAAGCACGGATCGCAGCTCGACCATTTGAGTCGTCCCATGACTCAGAAACTGTTTGGCTTGGCTATTTGAGTCACGCGGCGACTCAGATGACCAAGCTTGGCCGGATCCGGGCCAGGTTCGGGCCGCAGATCCCGTCGACTTGGCTCGTTGAGTCGCTGGGTGCATCACGCGTGGCGACACCAAGCGGTGGGAGGCGCGGTGCGGCGCACAGTGGTTGCGAACCGTTCGCGGACGGAACGCGCAGCACCGGCCCCGCCGCCAACCTCAGATGGTTTGGTTGGCCAGCTCCAGCTGGTGCAACGTCCGCCGCCGCAGCGCTTCCAGGCGGGAGCCACTCAGCACCTCACAGGCCCAATTCCAGTGCAGCGACACCACGTCCCCGGCTTCCACGTCCCGAACGAAGCCCGCGCCGTCCAGCCAGCGTCGCACCGTCTGCACCTGCGGTTCGGCCAATGCCAGCTTGCCCTCGACCAGGCCCAGCGGCACCGCGTTGACCACCAGCGAATCGCCGCTGATCTCCAACACGCGACCCCAGCGGATGCGGCACGAATCCATGAGGCCGACGGCATCGGTGACGGCACCACCGCGCATGAGCCCGACGCGCGGGAAGATGTCAAACACATGGAAGGCGTGTGTCGGCCGCGCGCCCGCTTCAGGCTTGCCCTCCAGCCACTTCCAGGCCTCCGGCAGCACCTGCGAACGGAAGCGCTGATCCATCGAGGCCATCATCAAGCCCGGATCCACGCCATCGGACAGCGTGTTCCCGATCCAGTAGGCATCCACCACGCGCAGGTCCATGGGGTCGGCGATGCCGTGTGCGGAAGCGATCAGCTCCAGATACGGATAGGCACCCTCGAACCCCGCAGCCAGATCCCGCAAGCCGTGGTCGATCTCGATCGCCTGTGCGTTGGTGGCATCGGACGCAGCACCCAGCTCCAGTAGCGAGCGCCAGTCCTCCGGCCCGCACAGGCCCAGCCGATTGGGGCCGAACGCGTAGCGCGCGAACAGCACCGGACCGGTGGGTGTCGGCCGCGTGGTCGCCGCCCCGGGAGTGGCTGGCGCGTTGGCTGGCGGGTGGGTCGGAAGCATGGTCGGATCCATCGGAGAGGGGCGAGCGTCAGGCGCCGGACTCAGCCACCGCAGAAACAGCCTCGGTTTCAGCCTCCGGGCCAGCCACCGCCGACTCGTCGATCGGATTGCCATCCATGTCGGTCAGGCCGTACACGACGCCGAAGGCATGCGCCATCTCCGCCGCCTGGTCCTCGTCGAGCTTGCGCACGACCGTGCCCGAGTTCACCAGCACCCAGTCGCCGATGACCAGGTCCGGCTCCAGCAACATGGAGGCCTTGTCGACGCGACCGCCGACCTCGACCTCACAGATCCCGTTCTCAACGGATACCACACGAGCGGGTGCCATCAGGCACATGGGGCGACCTCCCGGCATACCACGGCCGGTCCCGGAACCTGGGGCAGGGGAGCGCCGCAATGGTTGCACTGCGGATCGGCAGGAGAGGCCGTCACGGCCAGCTCACCACACAGCGCGCAGTGCACATCGTTGGTGGTGATGGTGAACACGGTCGAGCTGAAGCCGTGGTCGGCCAGGATGGCCTCTGCATAGAAGGCCACCGCCTCCGCCTCCGCACGGGTAGCGTCGCGGATCTCCAGCTCAAGCTGACCACCGGCACCCGACTTGGGCCAGTCACAGATGACCTTTTCGATGGCGCCGCCGACGGCTCCTGCCTCATGCATGCCACCAAGCATGCCGCACCTCCGCGGAGCGCGCCGATGCCGAGCGGCCCGACCGCGACGGTACATGCGGCCCCTGTCGCTCGATACACGCATCGCGATCTGTCCAGCACCGCCAAACGGCCCATGGTGACCATGCCTGTCGGCCCTGTGGCCTCCCCGCGGATGAGGCGCACCGTGGGTCCATGACCGATACCGCCACGTTGGTCTCACGCATCGGTGCGACGTGGTTCGGCTCTGGCCTGTCGGAAGGCTCGGTCGAGCGTCTCGCCGGCATGGCCCGGGAGTACGAGACCCCGGCTCGCGCGCGCCTGCTCCGGGAAGGCGATGAGACCCGGGAGCTGAGCGTGCTGGTGGATGGGCGCGTCGCGCTCACCGAACACGTCGCCGGCCGCGGCTCGGTGACCCTACTGACCGTGGAGCCGGGTGACGTCTTCGGCTGGTCCGCACTCATCGAACCCTACAAGGCCACTTCCACCGTGGTCAGCCTCGAACCGGTCAAGGTCATCGCCTTCGATGCCGCCAGCCTGCGCGATGAGGTCCACCACGACTGCGTGCTGGCATCGGGCATCTATCCCCGGCTGCTGGAGGCCCTGGCTCGCCGACTGGGTGCCACTCGACAACAGCTGCTGGACCTCTATGGCTCGGAGCAACGGGATCCCTGGTAGGCCGTAACGCAACCGACCGGCAGCGACGCAAGCCGCGACCGGCAGATGCAGCAAGGAGGAAACCTGGCTGTGATCGATCTGACAACGAGGGCATGGCTGCCGCGCGCGGGGCTGGATCAGCTCATCGCGCTGCTGCGCGAGGATGGCCGGGTGGTCATGGGGCCCACGGTCGCCGATGCGGCCATCGTCTACGCTGAGATCGGATCGCGTGCCGACCTGCCCACGGGTATGGTCGATGAGCAGGCTCCCGGCCGCTATCGCATCAGCCGGGACAGCAACGGTAGCGCTCACAAGTCGTTCGACTATGCCTCATCGCCGACCTCCTGGAAGTCCTTCACGTTCCCCGCCTCGGTGCCCATCGCCAAGGCACTGCGCAACGGCGATCAGCTCGCCTACGAGGAAGTCGAGCACGACGCCCCGCGCCTCGCCTACCTGGGCGTTCGCGCCTGCGATCTGGCCGCACTCGCCATCCATGACGACGTGCTCAGCGGCGGTCCCTACATCGACGAGGATTACGCTGATCGGCGCGGCAAGGCCTTCATCGTGGCCGTGGATTGCGCCAGGCCGTCGGGCACCTGCTTCTGCGCCTCGATGGGCACCGGACCGGAGGTCAGCTCCGGCTTCGATATCGCCCTCATCGAGCTGGACGACGGCTACGTGGCACGGGCGGGCAGCGATGCCGGCCAGCAGCTGCTCGAACGCTTGGGCCTCGACGCGGCCTCCTCGGTCCAGATGCATGCCGCGGCCGGTGTGGGCGTCGAGGCTCGCGCCACGATGTCCGAGCAGCTCGGTGTCACCCGCGACGGGCTGCGGGACCGGCTCATGGCCCAGCTCGAGAGCACCGGCTGGGACGAGGTGGCCGAGCGCTGCCTGGCCTGCACCAATTGCACCATGGCCTGCCCCACCTGCTTCTGCACCGACGTCAAGCAGACATCCGACCTGATGGGGACAGAGACGCGCTCGGAGCGCGAGTGGGCATCCTGCTTCACGCTCGACTTCGCGCGCGTCGCGCACGGCAACTTCCGACCCGGGGTCAAGGACCGCTATCGCCAGTGGCTGACCCACAAGTTCAGCACCTGGGTGGACCAGTTCGGCAGCTACGGTTGTGTCGGCTGCGGTCGTTGCATCACCTGGTGTCCGGTGGGCATCGACGTGCGCCAGGCCCTGGCTCGCATCGCACCGGTCAAGCCGCCCCTGGAGGGCACGCTGCAGCCGGTACCGGTCTCCGCCAACCCCGGGCGCTACTCCATCGGCACCGTCGCTGAGCTCTGGCCAGAGACGAAGAACGTCTACACGCTCAGGCTGAAGGATCTGCCCGAGGCCGTGTGTCGAGGCACGCCCGGCCAGTTCCTGATGCTGGACTTGCCCGGCTTCAGTGCCGTGCCCATCTCTGTCTCGCGCTACCGCGAGGGTGAGATCTGCCTGACCATCCGTACCGAGGGCCCCACCACGCGTGCCCTCGCCTCGCTGCGGCCGGGCTCGCAGATCGGTCTGCGCGGTCCCGTCGGGCGCGGCTGGCCCATCGAAGCGTCCTTCGGGCGTGACGTCGTCATCGTCGCCGGCGGTATCGGCCTGCCCCCCTTGCGACCGCTCATCGACAACATCCTGCGCAGCCGTGGGCACTTCGGCCGCGTGCGGCTCTACTACGGCGCGCGCACACCCAAGGACTTGCTCTACACCGAAGAGCTGAAAGGCTGGGCCGAGCGCGGTGACATCACGGTCGGCGTCACCGTCGATCGCGCGCAGGTGGGCACCTGGAGTGGCGCCGTGGGCGTCGTCACGCACCTGTTCGATCGCGAGCCTATCGACGGCAGCCACACCACGGCATACATCTGCGGCCCGGAGAAGATGATGTCGGCGACGGCCAATGCCCTCGCTGGGCGTGGCATCCTGCCCGAGCACATCTTCCTGTCCATGGAGCGGCACATGCAGTGCGGCATCGGCCTCTGCGGCCACTGTCAGATGGGCAAGAACTTCGTGTGCAAGGACGGTCCGGTGTTCTCACGCCGTGAGCTGGGCGAGTCGCTGAACGTGGAGGGACTGTGATGGCTGTCTCCAACGGTGGTAAGCCGGTGCGCGTGGGCGTCGTCAAGTTCGCCTCCTGTGACGGCTGCCAGCTGGGCTTCCTCGACCTTGGCCACGTGCTGCTGGACATCGGCATCCGCTTCCAGATCGTGGAATTCGGCGAGGCGTCCTCGGCTCGGACGCCGGAGGGTCCGTTCGACATCCTCTTCGTGGAAGGCTCGGTCAGCACCCAGGAGCAGGCCCAGCACATCCGGCACCTGCGCGACCGCACCACGCTGCTTGTCACCATCGGCGCCTGTGCCACCAGCGGCGGCATCCAGGCGTTGCGGGCATGGGCCGGCAACGACCGCGGCATCAGCGGCTTCATCGACGCCGTCTATGCCACGCCGGAATACGTCGACACGCTGGAGCGGGCGCAACCGGTCTCGGAGCTGGTCGAAGTCGATGCCGAGCTGCGCGGCTGCCCCATCGACACCGGGCAGCTGGTGGAGCTGCTGACCGCCACCGCCATCGGCCGTCGGCCGCAACTGCCTAGCGAGGCTGTCTGTGTGGCTTGCAAGCGCGCGGGGCGGGTGTGCGTGATGGTGGCGCGTGGCGAACCCTGCCTGGGGCCCATCATCTCGACCGGCTGCGGGGCGCTGTGTCCTGGCATGGACCGCGGCTGCTACGGCTGCTTCGGCCCTCGCGAGAGCGCCAACGGCACGGCCCTTTCGAACTGGTTCACCGGGTCGCTGGGTCTGACCGATGAGCAGGTCGCCGCCAGGTTCGCCGGCTTCACGGCCTGGGCGCCGGAGCTGCGCGAGGTCATCGATGCCCATGGAGGTCCACCGGGTATGCGTGCCACCGATGCCGCCGACACGCCTGTGTCCAAAGGTGGTGTCTCGTGAGCCGCGCCAGGATGCCTGAGGCGGTCGTCGAGCAGGAAGAGCGCACCTTCGCGGTCGATTCGATGTCGCGGGTAGAGGGCGAGGGCCGACTCAAGGTCGTCGTCCGCGGTTCCGAGGTGTTGAGCGCGGAGCTCTCGATCTTCGAGGCACCACGGTTCTTCGAACGACTGGTCGTGGGGCGCGAGCCCGACGAGGTGCTGGACATCGTGGCCCGCATCTGCGGCATCTGCCCGGTGGCGTACCAGATGACGGCCGCGGAGGGGTTCGAGCGGCTCTTCGAGGTCCAGCTCGATCCGCAGGTGCGGCAACTGCGCCGCCTCTTCTACTGGGGCGAGTGGTTACAGAGCCATGCCTTGCATATCTACCTGCTCAACGCGCCCGATTTCCTGGGCTACGACAGCGCCATCGACATGGCTCGCGACCACCGCGCCATCGTCGAGCGCGGGTTGTCCCTGAAGCAGGTCGGGGTGGACCTGTTGAAGCTGGTCGGTGGCCGTGCGGTCCATCCGGTGAGCATGCGCGTGGGTGGCTTCTACCATGTTCCCAGCCGCGACCAGGCGCGAGCGCTGCTGCCGGTCCTGGAGCAGGCCCTGGCCGACGCACAGGAGACGGTCAAGTGGACAGCCGCCTTCGATCTGCCCGACTTCGAGCGCGATCCGCTGATGCTGTCGATGCACGACCCCGAGCTGTACGCGTTGGACACGGGTCGACTGATCACCACCGAGGGGCTCAAGATCGACCCGGGTGCGTGGGACTCATCGTTCAGCGAGCAGCATGTCGAGCACTCCACGGCCCTGCAGGCGACGGGCCTGGATGGCAAACATCACCTGTTGGGCCCGGCGTCACGCGTGGTGCTGGCCGGTCGAGCGCTGCATCCGCTGGCCAAGGCCGCGCTCGAGGAAGCGGGCGGCACGGAGGTGTTGCGGCGCAACATGTTCGCGGCCATCACAGCACGCGGTATCGAGATGATCCACGCTGCAGCGGAGGCCATGGCCATCATCGAGGCGTATGTGCCGCCGGATCGTCCGTACACGCCGTGGGAGCCTCGGGCGGGGGTCGCCGCCTGGGCCTCCGAGGCGCCGCGTGGCGTGCTCTTCCACCGCTACGATGTCGACGAGCAGGGTCGCGTGGTCAAGGCCCGTATCGTGCCGCCGACCTCGCAGAACCAGGCCTTCATGGAGGACGACATGCGTGGCTACGTCAGCAGCGTCCTGGACCTGCCCGAGCCAGAGGCGGCCTCGCGGCTGGAGGCACTCATCCGCTGCTACGACCCCTGCATCAGCTGCGCCACGCACTTCCTGCGCCTCGAGGTCGAGCGCGTCTAGGCCGGAGCTGGACGCGGCGGCCGGCCTTCTCTTCGCTGTGCCTCAGCCACGGAGCCGCCTTGCAGCAGATGCAAGACGCGTGAGCGCGCAGAGTGGGCGCGTAGTGGTGTTCGCCTGTGGCGATCCCTTGAGAGGCGACGATTCGGTGGCGCCGCGTGCTTGCAGGTCACTGTCGCCGCAGACGCTGGCACGCGTGGAGGTGAGGCTCGTCGGGGCACTGGAGCCAGAGTATCTGCGCGACCTGCCGGCGGGCGCGCGCGTGATCGTCGTGGACGCCGTGGTGGGGCCGCCGGCCGGACAGCTGGTGGAGATGGACCTTGCCGAGATGAGCGGCCGGGCAGAGCGGGTCGTGACCACCTCGACCCATCAGCTCCCGCTCGACCAGGTGGTGGCGATCGCGCAGTTGCTCCGCGACGAGCCGGTGGTGGGCCGCTTCGTGGGCATGGGTGTCGAGGCCGTGGCCATCGGAGAAGAGCCGACGGCCTCGGTCGAGGCCTCCATCCCGGCCTTGCGTGACGCGGTCGCCCGCACCGTGGCCGATCTCGACACGCGCGACTGATGCATCACGGATACCGGTCACGTCCGGACCCGGCGAAGATCGCGCCCGGTCAATACCAATGGCGGACGCGCCCATAGATGAGCGTCCCGACCGCCAGCGCCAGCATGATCGCGACCGTCCAGCCGAAAAACTCGCCGTGCTCGAAGAGATCGGTCTTGAAGTTCATGCCCATGACCCCGGAGATGACGACAGCCGGCAGCAACACGCTTGAGAGCACCGTCAGGCGCTGGACCACATCGTTGGTGTGCTGTGCCATCCTCGCCATCAGGATGTCGAAGGTGCCCATGAGCAGTTCGCGCAGGTGCTCGGTGGCATCGATCGCGCGTTCCAGTCGGTCGTCCAGCCCCGGCCAGGGCCTACCCATCAGTCCGTCGTCCTTGCCCTCCGGCGACGGCCGCACCAAGGCACTGATGACCCGTCGCTGAGGTGCCAGAGCGCGACGGACGTCCGCAACCCGGCGATTCATGCTGACGATGCGTCCGACCATGTCGTCGTCACCATGGCGTGTCCTGAGCGCGGCTTCGTCCAGTCGCTCGACCTCCTCCTGCAGCTCCTCGATGGTCTCGAAGTAGCCGTCGAGCACGCTGTCCAGCAGGATCCCCACGAGCGTGCCCGCCGCGAGGTTCGTCAGCCGTGGATCAGCGAGGGGAACTTGCGCCCGGTCGAGGCCCCGGACCGCAACGTCGTGGATGGACACCACGACGTTGGGGGTGGCCGCGAAGCGCAGCGCCACCGGCCGCAGTCCGTCGTCGCTGTTCCCGCCCTGCCTCGCGGGCACAGCCTGGACCAGGGCTTCAAAGCCATTCGGATGGAACCTGATCCCAACCGTGTCTGACCCGGCTACGTCCTCGAAGACCTTCGCCCCATCCAGTGCGTCACCCAACGCGCGCAGCTGTTCAGGATCAGCGCCGATGTCGATCCAGACGACGTCCCGCGCAGCGATGTGCGCCAACTTTTCAGCGTCGAACTCGACCGTCTCGACCGCGTCCGCGCCCTTGCGATAGATCTTGCCGCTGATCCTCATGGCTCCTCGCAGTCTCACGCCGAGGTCATCACAGGAACAGCTCGGCCGCCGTCGCGCGCATCGCACATGCATCGCAGCGTCTGGTGCAGACTCTGGAACATGTCCGAACGCCGCATCGCCGTTCCTGGGGGTCAGCTTGCCGTCCACGACTTCGGCGTGGGGCCGCCCATCATGTTGCTGCACGCCAGCATCGTGAACTCGTGGGCATGGGAGCCCCTCACCCCGTACCTGCTCGACGCCGGCTACCGGGTCGTGGCCTTCGACCGCCGGGGCACGGGCGACTCGGTGACCGACGAGGTGTCCTACTCCAACCGTGCTGACATCAGCGCGGTGCTCGATGCCCTTGAGCTTGACCGGGTAGCCCTGGTCGGCAACTCCGTCGGCGGCCAGATCGCGGTCGATACCGCCATCGAGTTCCCCGCGCGTGTCACGGCCGTGGTCACCATCGGCGCCAACATCGGCGGTTGGTTTCCGCAGCAGACCCCGCAGGAGGACGCGCTCGACGCGGAGATGGAACGCCTCGCGGCCAGCGGCGATGCCGATGCCAGCGCTGACCTCGATGTGCGCGCCTGGGTCGATGGCCCGGGCCAGCCGACCGACCGCGTACCCGATGAGATCCGCGAGCTGGTACGCGAGATGGATCGAGAACTAGCCGCCTCCGACCGTGCGCAGGGGACGCCGATCCCGATGGAGCCACCGGCCGCGGCGCGGCTCGATCGACTTGTCGCGCCTCTCCTGGCTGTGGCGGGCGAGCTCGACTTCTCCTTCGCTGCTGCCACGGCCCGATATCTTGAAGCTAACGCCCCTAACGCCCGAGCGGTGTTGTTACCGGGCGTTGCCCACATGATCGCGCTGGAGGCACCTGCCGAGCTGGCGCTGCTCATCACCGACTTTCTCGCCAGCGCCTGGAACGATCCGCCGCGCGAACGTACCATCGGCAGGTGATCGCCCCGCGCAAGCCGCGTGATGTCGGCAATGGACTCGTCGGCGCCTCCTTTGGTGCGGGCGGTGAATGGCTCAGCCTCGCCACCGTCCATCCGAAGGCCGGTTTCGTCGAGCTCACCGGTCTGCCGCTCTTCGCACCCGAGTGGCGTGGTGACACCGATGCGGTGCGCCGTTATCGCTCCTGGATGCGGCGCGAGGAGCACGCCTTCCTGCATGTCGAGGCGGGGCGCGCCACCATCTCCACCCGCCAGGATGCGCCGCGGGGCACGCGGGGTGTGGTGCAGCGGCTAGTCATCAGTGCGCCACTGCGAAACCGCCCAGCGGGCATCCGCATCAGACTCAATGGCCGGCTGAGCTCGCCCGCCATGGCTGAGATCCGCGAGGTCGATCCGCCGCCGCCCGAGTCGGGCGTCAAGTCCCGCCTCAAGGTCCGTGAAGGCACGCTGCGCCTCAACGGCGATGGCGGCCCCGTCGTGGTGCAGGCCTGGCTGCGCAAGGGTGGCGAGTCGTCGGCTGGTTCGACCGAACGGCGGTCTGACGCGCGGATCAAGTGGAAGGTGCTGCGTCGTCGCATGCCCACGGCGGTGGCCTGGATCGATTGGCCAGGCGAGGCAGAAGACGTGTATCTGGACATCGCCTGCACCTTCGACACGCCCACGAGCGAGCCGTCCGACTGGCTGGACTCGGCACGACTGGCACCGCCTCCGGCCTCACCCGATGCGGTCCGCGAGCAGCTGCGACCGCTGCTCGTGCCGGCCCGGCTGGTGAAGGCCCTGGGCCGCATGAACCAGCGCGCCGCTACCTATGTCCGGAGTTGCACCGCGCTCCAGGTCGATGGGGCCGAGCGCGTCATCCTTGCCGACCATCGCATCCTGCCGCTGTCATGGAATCGGGATGCCTACTGGAGCGCGCGCTTGCTGTTGGCCACGTGGGGCCGCGGCGGGCACGACGAGGACGAGCGCATCGTGGCCGACCATCTGCGCTGGCTCTTCCTGCGCTGTGAACGACCCGACGGTCGCTGGGTTCGCAGCCACTACGCCGACGGGCGTCGCAAGGACCATCCCTTCGTGACCGACCAGCAGCTTTATCCACTGCTGGAGCTGGCCGACTACATCGCTGTCACCGGGCGCTTGCCGGCTCTGCCGCCCGGAGCTGACTGGCCCGACCTGGTCGCGGTTGCCTGGTCAGCCGCGGAGGGTGCCATCGACGATGACGTGGGCCTCGTCCGGACCGAGGAGAACGCCACCGGCGATGTGCCGGCCAATCCATACTTGCTCTCCGATCAGTTGCTCCTGTGGCACACCGCGCGGCGGCTGGCCGCGGTGGCGGACCGACTGGGCTTGCCCAAAGCGCCGCTGCTCGAGCTGGCGACTCGGGTGCGTGCGGCGACTTCGGAACGCTTCATGGTCGAAGGGCCACTGGGCTCGATGTGGGCCGGCTCGGTCAACGGCCGCGGTGGCTTCGAGCGCTACGTAGACGCTACCGACCTGCCCCTGGCGCTGGCGCCGCTGTGGGGCTTCTGCAAGCCGACCGACCCAGGTTGGCAGACGACGATGCGGTTCGCATTCGACCCTGAGAACCCCGGTTTCGAGACCGGGCCCCTGGGCGGGCTCGGCTCGCGGCATACGCCGGGCACCTGGCCGCTCGGTGACATCGCAGGCTGGCTGTCCTTCGGCCTGATGGAGATGCGAGCCGCCTCGGAGGCTGCCCTGGAGCGACTCACGCGATCGTCATTCGGTGACGGCATGCTGCCCGAGGCATACGACCCCGATGGTTCCGGCGCCGCCGTCCGCCACTGGTTCGCGTGGCCCGGTGCTGCGCTCGGTGCGCTCGTGTTGGACCACGCCGCCCGCGACACCGGCGAGTAGAGTCCGGCCCCGGCTCGGGCTCGGGCCCGGCTCTGGCTCGGGCCCCGGCTCTTGCTCTTGCTCTCGCCTTCGCATCGGCCACATGGCTGGGTACCCGCCGTGGATCGCCATCGGATGCCGCGCTCAGCGGTGCGATCGATGGCGAGCTCGTCGCTAGGGAGGCTGATGTCCGGTGGCCTCGGGCTCAAGGTCAGCTCCGGCGGCGCGCACGTCGGCAGCGAAGGCCACAAGGGCCTCAGGTCCGTCGACCATGCCCTCGATGAACGACTGGACACGCGAGATGCCCAGCTCACCATAGGCCCCGTACAGGTCGACGCGCTCCTGGCCGGCCGTGCTGACGCCGGCAGATTCGTACCAGGTGTGGACCGACACCGCCAGCGAGTCAGGATCGCGATCGATCTCCTCGCAGCGCGCCCTGATGATGGGCAGTGCCTCCGCTACCTCAGTGGGGCTCATGCCGTCCAGGTTCAGCTCGTCGGCGTAGCGCGCTGCCAGACGCCACGTCACGTCGGGTCCGTTGCCACCCACCATCACCGGCACCCGCGGCCGCTGCAGTGGCCTGGGCTGGTTGATTGCCCCATCGACGCGCGCGTGCGGACCCTGGAACACCGCCCGACCCGCGCCGGGCTCCAACATGCGCGTGATGACCTCCAGGTGGTCCCGCAGTGCCGCCAGTCGCTCGCGTGTCGAAGGGAAGTCGTAGCCGAATGCGTCCCACTCCTCCCGCTTCCAGCCAGCACCGATACCGAGCTCTGCCCGCCCGCCGCTGACGACATCGAGCGTGGAGATCATCTTGGCCGTCAACGCCGGGTTGCGGAAGCCGGTGCAGATGACGATGTGGCCGATGCGGACGCGCGCGGTGTCTGCTGCCAACGCCGTGAGTGCCACGAATGGCTCGAAGACGATCTCGTCGGTCGGCCGCGGCCAAGTATGGAAGTGGTCGTACATCCAGATGGATTCGAAGCCCAGGTGCTCGGCCTGTCGGGCCACAGCCACGGTGCGATCCCACGCCGCCACGGCATCCCAGCCTCGGTATTCCAGGACCCACCCTTGGGGGACGACGATACCGATCTTCATGGCCTCTCCTTGGGTCGCGGGCGGAAGTCCTACCGTGTCTCCCGGTACCGCTGCGCCGCCTCTGCGCGCTTGCGAACGTTCAGCTTGTGCAGGATGTTGCTGACGTGCGTCTCGACCGTGCGCGGTGAGATGATCAGCGCCGACGCGATCTCGCGGTCGGTCAGGCCTTCGGCCAGCATCCGCAGAACGTCGGTCTCACGCGGGCTGAGTCCCTCGAGTGCACCGCCTCGACCGCTGCGGCCCTTCCGTGCGGCATCGACGAAGTGGCGCATGACGCGCGCGGCGTAGCGGCGCGACATCGCCAGCTCACCATTCTGCGTCCCCCGAAGCGCCCGCAGCAGGGCCTCTGGGTTGAGATCCTTGGTGAGATAGCCGGCCGCGCCGCGAGCGAGCGCTTCGATCATGTCCCGCTCCGAATCCGAGACCGTCAGCATCACGATCTTGGTGTCCGGCAGGCGCGGCGCCAGCTCCTCAAGCATCTGCAGACCGTTCATGCCCGGCAGGTCGATGTCCAGCAGCATCACGTCCGGTCGAACGGCCAGCGCCAACGCGAAGGCATCCTCAGCGGTGGCCGCCTCGCCCACCATCTCCACATCCGGCGCGTCGATGGCCTGACGTACCGCCGAGCGCACCAACGCGTGGTCGTCCACCAGCATCACGCGAAGGGTGCGCGCACCCGTGGCACCGGACGTGGCCGCGGCGATCTGCGCTTCTCCTAGGGTCATCCCGACTAGCCTCGCACACCACTGGGCTTGACGTCGGGTGCATTCGTCGTGCCTGGCATGGGTGAGGGCTGACCGATCTCAGCATCGTCAGCGGCGAGGACGCCGGGCAGCTCCAGCTGGGTCGGGGGCGACGGTTCGGGTGCCTCCCGGGGCGCCATGGCGGTTCGTTCACTGGTCTCGGAGACGTTGCCGATGCCAGGTATCGCCAGCGGGGCCCGCACCTCGATGGTGGTGCCGCCGGAGATCTCCGACCGCACCGTGAGGCTGCCGCCAACGAGGCGTGCACGCTCGCGCATGCCCTGGAGGCCCATGCCCCGCTCGAAGGCCTCTTCCTGCGAGAACCCACGTCCATTGTCGGTGACCGTGATGAGCAGCTCGCCATCGGCCACCTCAGCGACCACGCGCACGGTGGTGGCGTCGGCGTGTTTGCGCACGTTGTTGAGCGCCTCGCTGATGATGCGCAGCAGTTCGACCTGCATTCGTGGCGCCAACGCTGAGGGGATGCCGGTCGAGGCAGTAAAATCGGCCCGCAGCCCGGACGCATCCTCGAAGTCATCGACGGTTCGAACCAGCATGTCGGCGAAAGGCACATCACCCTCCAGGCTGGAGCGCATCGTGACCAGCGCTTCGCGGGCTTCGATGATGGCAGCGTCAAGGGCCTGGGTCACCTCATCGGCCAGGGGACGGTCGTCCTCCGACAGCGTGGAGCTGAGGCGCTCGAACTTGAGCTTGGCGAACCAAAGGTGCTGGGCCAGGCCGTCGTGGATCTCACGCGCCAGTCGGGCGCGCTCTTCGAGCGTGGCACGTTCAGCTTCATTGACGCGCATCCGGTCGAGCGCCGTGTAGGCAGAACGCAACGCCCGCAGGTCGCTGCGCTGGTCGGCGAAGGCTCCCGCGAGCAGGACCGTGTAGGCCACCAGCCGCATCACGTCCGAGATGGTCACCAGGTTGGTGTAGACGCTGGGCCACAGCGCGTACTGCACTTCCGCCACCGCCAGGACGACGAGGCCCAGCGCCGTGAAGGCGTCGCTGGTCGGTCCGCCGCGTGCCCAGGTGAGTCGATACAGCACGATGGCGGCGACCAGGCCGGTCACCGAGGCCACGACCATGACCAGCGCGACGCCGGTGAAGCCCGGCAGCACGCCCAGGTCGCCGGGGGCGGCCAGCAGCGCCTGCAGCCCCTCTTCCTTGATGAGCTCCGGTAGCAGGTCGCGCAAGGGGTACGTGACCACCGTCACCACGAAGATGACCGCGACAGGCAGGAAGACCATGCGGAAGCGCCGCTTGGCACCTCCATAGATGCCGGTGATTGCGGCGATGCCACTGAGCATGAACATGCCTGAGACGCTGATGCGCACGAAGCCCGACACCCATGCCGGCAACTGCTCGGGGGCACCCAGTGTCATGCCCACACGGACATCGAGTCGGAAGACGATCAGCAGCAGCGTGGCCAGCGTGAACATCGCCCACAGCGCGAATGCCGACGACTGCAGGAATGACGCCAGCCGACCGGTCTCCCGATAGCGCAGGTAGGTCAGCACGGCCAAGCCGGCCACCGCCACGAACGTCAGGGCCGACAACGCCACGTCGAGCGTGCGGTCCTTCATCACGATGTTCAGATCGGGGTCCAACTGCGGCAGCAGTGTGGCGACGAGCAGGATGCCAGCCGTCGCCAAGAGCAACACATCGAGCTGGATGGTGCGACGTCGATGCCTGGTGCCGCGAGGGCTCTGCATGAAAGCGATGATAGAACCGCCAGAAAATGCGAGAGCCGGACGCGCCCCAGCGCAGTCCGACTCTCTTCTCGCTCATTCCGACCCCGCCGTGAAGGGCCAAGGGAGCAAGTGCGGGTGTTCGTTGTTGTTTCAGGATGATGCCTGCATCAGCTAGCGAGGTCATCCGTGTTGATACGGAACTCGGTACGGACTCATGCGTCAGTAGCACCACGTAGCGCGACCGGATGTCCACGGATGCGATGAGATTCGGATCGTTGACCCTGCGCACCGATCGCTGAGGAGTTGTGAGGTCCGACCCGTACATCGAGTCACGTAGCTGACTCCCGACCTCCGTTCATCGTCACTCATTTGCTTCGTGTGCAAACCACGGTCACGTCGGGTCGGCAGCCGCACTCCCAGGCAAAGCGCTGACGTACAGGGCCGGCCCCAGGTTGTGAGAGCCCACCCCGGGCTGCTGGGCCGGGTCCGCCTCAGGCGGCGCGGTCCGGCCCCTTCGGTCGCGCGCGTATCGTGGCCGCTGGCGTTACCGTGGTGCTGCCATGGCGCCGTCCTCCAGCACCCACGCTCACACAGGGTCGACTGCCTTGCTGCTCATGTTGCTCACGCTGCTGATGCTGGCCCTGCTGCTGCCGTCAGCCACCGTCCAGGGCGCGACCGGCTACGACCTTGAGGCGCGCTACGACGTCGATCTGCACCTCGACTGGGACACGCGTCAGATCAGCGTCAAGACCGAGATCGACCTGCGCAACACCAGTGGCGCTGCCATCGACCGGCTGGAGCTCAACACCGTCGCCGCCAAGCTGGGCGGCCTGCGGGATCTGCGCGTCAAGGTGGATGGCACGCGCATCGCTGCCAGGACGACCGGTCAGACCATCAAGGTGCCCCTGGGGAAGTCACTCCCGCCCGGCGGTTGGGCCCAAGTGTGGGTCTCATACCGGGCCCGCCTGCTGACCAGCCCGGCAGGCCGGGGGTACCTCTTCGCCAAGCTCAACGGGGTGGCCCAGATCTACCGCTTCATCCCCTGGCTCAGTCGCCGCATCCCCTTCGGCTCGGGCAACCACGGCGAACCCTTCGTGACACCCACCAGCCCGCGTGTGGTGGTCACGCTCAGCGCCGACCGCAAGTTGGTGTGGGCCACCAGCGGACACCGGGTGGCAAAGGTCGACGGCAAGACCTCCCGTTTCGTGGCTACCGAGGTGCGCGACTTCAACGTGGCCGCGAGTCCGGGCTGGAAGACGGCTCGCACCACGTCACATGACGGCCGCACCACCATCGTCGCGTACACGCGCAAGCACGACGCTCGCCGACTGGTGGCGCTCGCCAAGGAAGAGCTGGCACGTTATCGGCGCATCACCGGTGTGCGGTACCCATACGCCACCTATGGCATCGCCGAGACCGGCGGCGGACCGGCCATGGAATCGCCGGCGCTGATCTGGATCCCGGCGGCACGTCCCGCGTACGACCACCCCTATCTCGTCTCGCACGAGACCGCCCACCAGTGGTGGTACTCGACGGTGGGCAATGACCAGTCCACCGATGCTTTCGCCGACGAGGCCCTGGCCGACTACTTCTCACGCAAGGCGCACCTCTCGATCCGTGCCTCGAGATGTCGCATGGATCGGCTCGATCGCGAGATCCGCTCGTACTCCGACACCTGCTACTTCGAGGTCATCTACATCCAGGGGTCGCGCTTCCTCGACGAGCTGCGGAAGGACTTCGGTGGGGGCAAGTACAAGGCTGCGGTGCGTGCCTATACGCGGGATCATCGCTTTGGCCTGGGCAGCAACACTCGACTCCTGGAGGCGTTCCGGGCGGAGATGGGCAAAGGCGTCCTGCGGCGCTATCACAGCCGCTTCCCCAGTCTCTACTGAGGACCCGACCGGGCTGAGGACTCGACCGGCATGCGCCAGGCGCCGAAGGTAGACTGGGCCTGTGCCATCCGACGCGAAGCATATGTCTAAGACAAGTACTGAGATCACGGACCTTGGCGGCCGTGCCCCTGACGCCATCCACCGCGGCTGGATGCCGCTCGCTGGTCGGCGCCGCTGGATCGAGCCGTTCGTGTTGGCGATGCTCGCGCGGGGTGACACCTACGGCTACGCCATCCTCGGACGACTCGAGGAGATGCACATCAGCAATGGCACGCTCGACGTGGGACTCGTCTACCGCACGCTTCGAGACCTTGAGCGCGACGGGCTGGTGAGCTCGTCCTGGGCGGAGGAATCGGCAGGACCCCGACGCCGTGCCTATGAGCTGACCGGTGCCGGCCTGGGTGCGCTCGACGACTGGGCCGTCGTGATGCGCGAGCGCGCCAGGCTCATCGGCGAGTTCAATGCCGACTACCTTGAGGGCGTGAGCAAGCCCCGACGCAGCCGGGGTTAGCAGCGGGTCTGGTCAGGGCCGCGTTCATCTCGCTCGGCGGCCCCGCCCAGTCCGCTCGCCCGGCGCGCTCAGACCGGCTCGGCGGCGGCGTGCTCAAGCGCCCTGGCCAGCTCCATCTGTTCTTCGGCCGAGAGGTTATGGTCCAGGACCCGCAGGTATTCCTCCTCTTCCGCAAGGTGCACCTTGAGCACGGCATAGAGGCGGTACAGCACGCGTCGCAGCCCGATGGAGCCGGCAGGACCCAGTGCGTCCTCCTCGATGGCTTCGCCGAAGGCGCGGAGTCGCGCCACGAGCCCGCGCAGATCCTCATGCTCGCGGCGCATCTGCACCATCGAGTGGCGGTTCTGCATGAGCCGGTCCAGCTCGGGGTAGAGGTGGCTCTCCACGACCTCCATGTGTGGCACGAGCATCTCGGTCACGAACGCATACGACTCGGCATAACGTGCCTCGAAGGCCGCCGGCCGGGGTCGCTGGTCGAGCATGTCGGCCAGTTCGGGGAGCCCGTCCAGCATCGCGTGGATGCGCTCGTGATGCTCATGTCCGGCCATCGATACCGAGCTCATGCGGCTGCTCCTCCTGCTCCGGCTTCGCTCGCCAGTATGGAGAAGCCGTCGTGTGACCGCTGTGGCGATCGGGGTTGCTGCAGGGGCGGTGTCGGCCGGCCATCGCCAACCCACATGCCCACATGCGCTTGCGGGCATCAGACGGTCCATCCGGCCTGCCACGTCGGTACAATATGGCCCACGCATATAGATGGACGAGCCATCTAGATAGTAGGGAGGGCCCAAACACTCGCCAACCCCAACCACCCGGAGGCTGCACGCGCGCATGGACGCACCTGAGAAGCTGGTCATCATCGTCACTCACGGACCCGACGAGCCCGAGCTGGCGACGCTCCCGTTCGTGATGGCCGCCGGCGCGCTGGTCTCCGACGTCGAGGTCGTCATCGCCTTCCAGGCCGAGGGTGTGCGCCTCATCACCAAGGGTGGCGTTGATGGCGTCCACGCTGACAGCTTCCCGCCACTGGCCGAGCTCATCGGCACCGTCGCTGAGATCGGTGGCCTGCTGATGCCCTGCTCACCGTGCCTGGAGAGCCGTGGCATCACCGAGGATCAGATGCTCGACGGTGTCGAGGTCATCGGCGCGGCTCGACTGGTGACCGAGATCACCTCGGCCACGGCCACGCTCAACTACTAGTCGACCACGAACGGAAGGAACCAACGACATGGACGCTCAGCTCGATCAGGCCGGCCTTGCGGCCCTCGAAACCACCAAAGTCGCCGACGCCCGCGGCAGCTCCTGCCCCGGCCCGCTGCTGGAAGCCAAGAAATCCATCGGCGGCGTCCCCGTCGGCGGCGTGCTGGAGATCCTGACCACCGACCCACAGACCAAGTCGGACATCGGCGCCTGGTGCAACAAGGTGGGCCACGGCTACCTCGGTGTCGCCGGCGCGGACGGCTACGAGCGCGTCTACGTCAAGCGGGCCAAGTAGGCACGCCGACCAGCTGACTGCCCGGTGAGCTGACCGCCAGCCGGGCTGATCGCAGGAGGACGAGTGGGATCATGACGGACGTCGCGGCGAGTGTGGTGCTGGAGTCGGCTACCCGGCCCACCCGCATGCTCGTCATCGCCACTTTGCTGTGCTCGTATCCGGGCATCGATGCCACCGGCCAGGCACACATGGAGTATCCGCCCAACACCTACGTCATCCCCACGCCTGACCCGGTGATGTTCCCTGAGTCGTTCTACCTGTATTGCTTCGAGCGTGGCGTGGACGCCATCGTCATCGCCTCCTGCGGCACCGACAGCCCCTACAAGGGTTCCTTCGAGCAACTGGCCAAGCAGATCGACCGCACCTACGCGCTGATGCGAGCGCGAGACATCGACATCCGCCGGCTCAAGCTGACGGCCATCTGCAGCGTTTGCACCAAGGCCTTCATCAAGGAGATCGCGGACATGGAAAAGGTGCTCGATGATCTCGGGCCCATCGGCCCCATCGGCCCCGCGGCCGAGGTGGCGGCATGAGCACCGCAGCTCCGCAAGCCAACGATTACGACGTCCTCGTCATCGGTGGTGGCATCGCCGGCCTGCAGACGGCGCTTGATCTGGGTGACCGTGGACGCAAGGTCCTCATCGTGGAGAAGGAGCCCAGCATCGGCGGCAAGATGATCGCGCTGTCGAAGGTCTTCCCCACCATGGACTGCGCCTCCTGCATCACCACGCCGCGCATGTCCAGCGCCGCCCATCATGACAACGTCGATATCTGGGTCTACTCGGAGATCGACCAGCTCAAGCCGAACGACGGGGGTGGCTTCGACGCCACCATCACGCGCAAGGCCACCTACGTCGATGAGGACGTCTGCATCGGCTGTCGTCTGTGCGAGTACGCCTGCCCGGTCGATGTGCCCCACGAGTTCGAGGGCAACATGGGTGTCCGGCGCGCGGCCTACATCCCCTTCGGCACCGCCATCCCGCAGAACGCCATCATCAACGCCGACGACTGCATCTTCTGTGGCAAGTGCGAGAAGGTCTGCCCCACCACGCCTACAGCTATCGACTTCGCGCAGCTGCCGCGCACCGCGCAGCTCCATTTCGACGCCGCGGTGCTGGCCACCGGCTACCAGACCACTCCCATCGATGCCAAGGCCGAGTACCACGGTGAGGCCTCCAACGTCATCGGCGGCCTGGACATGGAGCGCCTGCTGTCGCCCAACGGTCCCTATGGCCGCGTGCTGCGACCGTCGGACGGCAAGATCCCCGATCGCGTCGCCTACGTGCAATGTGCCGGCTCGCGTGATGAGACGCTGGGCGTGCCCTACTGCTCGCGCGTCTGCTGCATGTACGCCATCAAACAGGCCATGCTGCTGTCAGGTGCGCTGCCGCTGGCGGATATCACCATCTACTACATGGACATCCGCGCCTTCGGCAAGGGCTACGAACAGTTCTTCCAGACCGCGCGCGCCATGGGCATCGAGTTCGTCAAGGCCAAGGTGGCGCACATCGACGAGGAGGCCGATGGCGACCTGAAGCTGCGCATCGAACGCATGGAAGGCGACGGCTCCGTGGACGAGCCGCTCCACGACCTGGTGGTGCTCTCGGTGGGCATGCTGCCAGGTACCGACCCACGCTCGTTCGTGGGCGTGGATCTGGACGCCGATGGCTTCATCGCCCCCGCCGACCCCAAGCTCGACACCACCCGTACCCGCATGCCCGGCTTGTTCGCCACGGGCACGGCCATCGGTCCCAAGGACATCGTCGATAGCGTCGTGGAGGCCAGCGCTGCTGCCGCCAAGGTGGAGGGCTACCTGGCCTCGACCACCGGGGCCCGCACCCAGAAGGCGAAGCCGCTCGTCTCGGTACGAGAGATGAGCCGTGACCAGCTGGCTGCCGCCGGCGTCCTGGAGGAGGTCCACCATGGTTAGCCAGGAGTGGCCCCCGTCCGAGCAGCCCGACTGCCCCGAGCCGGCCGGCGACCAGGGTCCTATCACTGGGTCCGATCGATCGCGTTCGATGCCTCCGACGTGAAAGCCGGGCCCGGTGAGCGCCTGGGCGTCTATGTCTGCCACTGCGGCGGCAATATCAGCGACGTCGTCGACGTCGACGCGGTCGCCGACGTGCTCAGCCGCGAAGAGGGCGTGACCATCGCGCGCCACGTGCCCTTCATGTGCTCCGACGAGGGGCAGCAGAAGATCACCGAGGACATCAAGGAGCTGGACCTCGACCGCGTCATCGTCGCGGCCTGCACTCCGTCATTGCACGAGACGACCTTCCGCAAGGCGGTCGACCCCGCGCCAGCATGAACCCCTATCTCTTCCTGCCCGCCAACATCCGCGAGCAAGTGAGCTGGGCGC
>CAWIPU010000011.1:0-242500 GCA_963838115.1 uncultured Chloroflexia bacterium | reverse complement strand
TGGCCATCGAGGAGGCGGGTGTACCAAACCTGGGCATCACGCTCGACTTTGCCCACGTCCTGTATGGCGACGAGTCGCCGGCCATGGCCCTGGCGCTCGTGCACCGTCGCAGCCGCATGCTTGGGCTGCACCTCAACGATGGCTATGGCAAGCGCGACGACGGCCTGATGGTGGGCGCCGTCCACACGGTGCAGACGATCGAGTTCCTGCGCCAGCTGCGTCGCGGCGGCTTCGCAGGTACCGTCTACTTCGACACCTTCCCCGAGGGAGCCGCGCTCGATCCAGTGGCTGAGTGCGCCGTCAACATCGCCACGGTGGAGGCCATGTTCGACGTGATCGACCGGTTGCCCGATGCCGAGATGGACGCGGCGCTGGAGGCCGGGGACGCGGTGACCGCGCATCGTCTCCTCCAGGCGGCGATTGTTCCGCCCGGACGCCTGAAGCGCCGTCGCATGGCCGAGCCAACGCAGGTGGTCGTGGTCGGCAGCCTGCACTACGACATCATGGTGCGGGCCTCGTACCTGCCGCGGCCGGGCGAGACGCTCATCGGTGAGCGCTGGTGGTGGAAGCCCGGTGGCAAGGGTGGCAACGCGGCCATGGCGGCGGCTCGCCACGGGGCGGCCGCGGCGATGATCGGCTGCCTCGGCGAGGACGGCTTCGGCCAGCGGCTACGCGAGCAGCTGGATGCGGCCGGGGTCGGTCTGGGCCACCTGCGCTCGGTCGCAGCCGGGTCGGGCATGAGCGTGGCCATCACCCAGGAGGATGGCGACTACGCCGCGGTCGTGGTCTCGGGGGCCAATCGTGACCTCGATGCTGCGCAGGTCGCCGCCAGCGCGGACGTCCTCCGTGACAGCCGGGTGCTGTTGCTCCAGAACGAGATCGACGAGCGGGCCAACGTGGCGGCCGCGGAACTCGCCCGTGGAGCCGGAACCAGGGTCATCTTCAATGCCGCCCCGGCGCGGCCGATGGGTGCGATGAGTGGGCTCATCGACGTGCTGGTCGTCAACACCGTGGAGGCGGAGATGCTGGGCGCGGGTCCCGTCGGTGACCTGGCCACTGCCGGGCATGCCGCGCAGTTGCTGCTGACGGTCGCCCCGGTCGTCATCGTCACCGCCGGCGGTGCGGCGTGGTCGCTGCCACGGGCGCGGAACGCTGGACGGTGCCGGCCCACCCGGTCGAGGCGCCGGACGCCCATGGCGCGGGTGATGTCTTCGTCGGGGCCCTGGCCGCTCGCCTGGCCGGAGACGCTCTCTTACCCGACGCTCTGCGCTACGCCAACGCCGCGGCTGCCCTGCACGTGGGCACGCCCGAGGCGGAGCGCGCGGCGATCGGCACGGCTGCGGTCGAGGCGCTGCTGGAGGGCCGAGCGCCCTAGCTTCGCCCGCGCCGGCTGTCGGGAAGGTGTAGCTGGGCGCCGTCGAGGACGGCCTTGCCGTCGACGTAGACGGCGCCGCCGGTCCGCGAAGGCCCGGGCCGTAAGTCCTTGACGATGTCCCAGTGGATGGCCGACTGGTTGATACCGCCACACTCGGGGTAGGCGCGGCCGAGGGCGATGTGGGTGGTGCCCACGATCTTCTCGTCGAAGAACAAGTCCTCTGTCCAGCTCTGGATGTGACGGTTGACGCCGATGCCGTACTCGCCCACGCGTGCAGCGCCGTCGTCAGTGGCGAGGATGGTCTCGACGAAGCCGGTTGCGGGACCAGCCTCCGCGCGCGTCACCCGTCCCCCCTGGAAGTCGAGCCGCAGTCGGTCGATACGCTGGCCACCGAAGACGAGAGGGTCGGTGAAGGTGATGTAGCCCTCGACCGTCGTCTCCACCGGAGCGGTGGCGACCTCGCCATCGGGCAGGTTCATGCGGCCGTCGAACAGCTTCCAGGTCCGTCCCTCGACCGAGAACGCCAGATCCGTGTCGTCACCCACGATGCGCACCTCGCGTGCACCATCGAGCGCCGCGGCGAGGCCGCGCCAGCCCGACCAGCCGTCGTCGTCGATGCTGCCGCGCATGAACTCGGCGTTGAGGTTCTCGACCGGCAGTCCAAGATACCGGGCGTATTCGGCGGTGGGCACGCGCACGATGCACCAGCGGGTCTCCGCCCAGCGAGCCGCCGAGACCTCGCCGTGGGCCGCCCGCAACAGGGCTGCGCGCCGTCCGGACCCCTCATCGCCGGCCTCGCCGGTCGGTGGCACGAGGGCACGCAGGGCGACGTGTGTGTCGGCCCATGACATCGCGTGGAGCTCGACCTCGAGTCGTTGTCGGGCCTGTTTGTCATTGCCGAATTGTCGGATGGCCTCGTCGACATCGTCGGTATGCAGCAGCGCATGATGGTGCGCGCCCCGGCGCACGGCTCCCTCGGCCAGCGCCTTGGCGAGCGGGTAGACCGCGGGCGAGGTCAGGGTGACCAAGAGGTTCTGGTCCGATCGTAGCTCCACCGATCGGTCGAGGATGCGGTCGGCCAGTCGGTCCCATACCGTCCCCGGGCCAAGCTGGTCGCTATCGGCGTGGTCAGGCATCGCGGGCCACCTCATGCATCAAGGTCCTGGTGGACTGGTACAGCCGACGCTGGCGGGATGCCTGCCGGTCATACAGGCCCGCCAGCTCCCCGTCGGGTTCGACCACCCGGTCGACGTCGATCCAAGTCGGCACGTCCTCCCGTCGCAACGCGCCCACGCCGATGGCGGCCAGGATGGCGTCGCCGTAGGCTGCCCCGCGCTGGCTGACCACCTCCTGACGCCGCCCCAGGCAGTCGCTGACGGCCTGCAGCCAAGTGTCGTTCCTGACGCCTCCGCCCACGGCCCGGATGCGCTCGATCGGCACGCCGATCTCGAGCATCACCTCGACGTTGAGGCGAATGCCCTGGCCGATCCCCTCCAGCGCCGCGCGTGCGACGTCGGCGCGCGTATGGCGGAGGGAGAGGCCGAAGATGACGCCCCGAGCGTCAGGGTCGTGGATGGGCGTTCGCTCGCCGCTGAGGTAGGGCAGCAGGTCGAGCCCGTTGGCGCCCGGTGGTGAGTCGGCTGCCCACGCGGCGAAATCGCCGTAGTGGTCGGAGATGGCTGCGCTGTCGTGTTCGTCCGACAACAGCTCGATGAGCCAGCGCGTGAGCGTGCCGGCGGTGGAGGTTCCGCCGGCCACGATCGAGGTGCCCTCGAACACGAACGGAGCTGCCCACATGCGCGGATCCACTTTGCTCTCGCCGACGACGGCGATCATGAAGATGCTGGAGCCGTACATGACCATCAGGTCGCCCGGTCCCAGGACGCCCGCGCTGATGGCTTCGGCCGGGGCATCGGGGGCGCCGCCGATGACCGGTGTGCCGATCGCCAGGCCGCAGACCCGCGCCGCATCGGAACCGACCCGGCCGACCACCTCGGTCGGCCAGACCAGGCGCGGTAGCCGCGCAGGGTCCACCGTGCCGGAGACCCACTCGTCGATCCAGGCGTTCGCGTGCATGTCGTAGAAAGGCCCCCAGTAGGCGGCGGTCGTGCGGTCCATGACGTGCTCGCCGGTGAGCTTGGCCACGAGGAAGGATTGGCTCGTGTGGAACATCGCAGCGGCGGCGAAGACTTGGGGCCGCTCATCCCTGAGCCAAGCCACCTTGGGGCCGGCCGACTGCGACGTCAGAGCGTTACCTGTGCGCTCGAGGATGGCTGCCGCACCGAGCTCGTCGTCGAACCGAGCGATCTGCGCGCTGGCGCGAGTGTCGATGCCATAGAGGATGGCAGGACCAAGCGGTCTGACCGCATGGTCCACGGGCAGGACGCAGGGACCGATGCCGCTGCAGCCGACCGCCTCCACGTCGGCCGGGACGACGTCACTCCGCGCGAACAGCTCCCCCACGACGGTGCAGAAGTTCCCCCACCAGTCGGTGTCGGCGTCATGCTCTGCCCAGCCCGGCTGCGGCACGCGCAGTATGTTGGGGGCGGACGCCGAAGCGAGCACGCGGCCGCCGTGGTCGACGAGCACCGCCTTGGTCTCGGAGGTCCCCACGTCGACACCGATGAACATGGCGCGCTAGAGCCTCTGGCGGAGGTCCGCCACGACCTTCATCAGGGCTGCCGTGCGCTCGCGGTCGCTGGGGTTCTCGAAGACACCGTCGACCTTGAAGTAGGTACCTACGACCGCCCCGTCCGCGATGGCCAGCTGCTCGCGCACGTTGGCCGGATTCACCCCGGTGTTGACGAACACCGGCGTATCCCCGACGGCCTCCTTGACCCGGTAGAGGACCTGCGTGTCGGTCTCGGCGCCGGCGGTCAGGCCTGAAACGCAGAGGGCGTCGGGCTTGGCGTTGAAGTCGGTCGAGCGCGCGACCTCGGCCACGTCGCGATCGGCGAGGTACCGTGCACCCTCGGGCACGATGTTCATGAGCAGCCGCACGTCACGCGCGTCGAGCGCGCGTCGGCGCCGCGCCGCGGCTCCGACGTCGGTGTTCCAGAGCCCGAAGTCGCTGGCGTAGACGCCGGTGAAGATCTCGCGCACGAAGCGGGCGTCGGTCGCGGCCGCCAACTCGATCGAGGCCACCCCGTCCCACAGCACGTTGACCCCGAAGGGCACCGAGATGTCCGGATAGAGCTCGGCGATGACCCGCGCCATGGCGATCGACGTGATGGGCTCGACCTTCGTGAGATAAGGCAGGCTGAACTCGTTCGAGAACATGACCGCGTCGATGCCGCCGTCCTGCAGCGCGCGCAGGTCGGCCCTGGCCCGCTCGACCACGGCCGAGAGCCCGGCCCGCTCGTCGTAATCGGGATCGCCCGGCAGGGCCGCGAAGTGGCACATGCCGATGACGGGTTTGTGGACGCCGAAGACCTCTTGGAGCCAGCTCAAGTCGATCACCCCGTGCTGTACGTATCTGTCCAACTATAGGCGGGCGTCCGGCTCCAGTGTCGTCGGCGAGTGCCAGAATGTGGTCGAAACTAGGGTCACCGAACTGACGCGCAGGAGGACGCCGTGGAGGCGATGGAGAGCGGATCTGGACCGTGGTTGGCCGTGGTCGGCAGCACGATGATCGACCAGATCGCCTATGCAGTGCGGATGCCCGAACGAGGGGAGACGGTCATCGGTGACCGCTTCGCCCAGGGCTTTGGTGGCAAAGGTGCCAACCAGGCCGTGATGGCGCGCCTGATGGGTGCCAAGGTGGCCATGGTCAACGCCGTCGGTGACGATAGCTACGGTAGCGAGACCATCGAGAACTTCGCCTGCTTCGGCATCGACACCACCTATGTCCGCCGTGTTCCCGGCTCCAGCGGTGTCGCGCCCATCTGGGTGGAGCCGGACGGCAGCAATCGCATCATCGTCGTGCCCGGCGCCAACGACGGACTCCTACCGGAGCATGGTGCAGCCGCCGTCACGGAGCTGGCGCGCGTGGACGCCGTCATCGGCCAGTTCGAGATCGGCCAGGCCGTGACCACGGCTGCTTTCAGCGCTGCCCACGAGCGCGGCGCCATCACGGTCCTGAACCCGGCGCCCGGCGCCGCGGTCAGCGCGGAGCTCGCCGCCGTCACCGACTGGCTCATCCCCAACGAGACGGAGTTCTTGATCATCGCCGAGGTTGCCGGCCTGTCCGGCGACGTCGACGACCCAGCCGCGCTCGCGGCCGCCGCGGAGGGCCTCGGCGTGCGCTTGCTGGTCACGCTCGGTGAGCGTGGAGCGGTCATCGTCGGCAAGGACAGCGAGTTCCAGCGGGTGACCACGCCGAAGGTCGAGGCCGTCGACACCACCGGGGCGGGCGACGCCTTCGTGGGCGCCTTCGTCTTCGGGCTTGCCTCCGGCTGGTCCGAGGCGGCGGCCGCTCGCCTCGGCTGTGCCATCGCTGCCGAGTCGGTCCTGCGCCCCGGGACACAGCGGTCCTTCCCGGACAACGCACGCTGTCGCGAGATCATCGCCGGCGTCGCCGAGGGCTGAGATGTCGACGATGCGTGAGGCCGCTGCCGAGCTGGCTGCGGCGATCGGGCGCATGGAAGACGCGACGCTCCAACCCACCGTGAAGGCGATCGCCGGTGCCGAACGCGTGATGCTCTACGGCTGTGGCCGCGAGGGCCTGATGATGCGTGCGCTCGCGATGCGATTGCACCACCTGGGGCTCGTTGTCTGCATGCAGGGCGACATGAACGCGTTCCCGCTGGACGAAGGTGACCTCTTCCTCTGCGCTGCCGGCCCGGGCGAGTCGCCCACCGCGTCAGTCCTGTGTCGCGTGGCGAGTGCCGCCGGGGCGCGCGTGCTCGTGATCACGGCCGAACCGGAAGGCGCCACCTCGGCGCTGGCGGACGAGCTGCTGGTGATCCCCGCGCAGACCATGGCCAGCGACATCGGTGGCTCGTCGGTGCTGCCCATGGGCTCGCTCTTCGAGGGAGCGATGTTCCTGGTCTTCGAGGTGCTGGTGTTGCGGCTGCGCGAGGCTTGTGGCGAGACGGCGGAGACGATGCGGGCGCGTCACACCAACATGGAGTAGTGCCAGTCCGCCTGTAGGACCCGAGGGACCGTTACAGCTGGTCGGCGCGCGCTACTTGACGGCGCCCGCGGACATGCCCCGGACGATGAACCGCTCAAGCAAGACGCCGACCACGATCAGCGGCAGGATGGCGGCGAAGGAGATGGCGGCCATGGTCCACCAGGAGATGCCCTGACTGCCTGTCTGACTCGCCACCATCACCGGGAGGGTGATGGTATTGCTCGATGTCAGCAGCGCCGCGAAGAAGTACTCGTTCCAGGTCAACACGAGCGACAGTACGAACGCCGCGATCATGCCCGGCAGGGCGATGGGCATGATGATCCTGGCGAACGCTCCCCAGACCCCCAGACCATCGACCAGGGCGGCCTCTTCCAGCTCCGTCGGTATGGTCATGAATTGGTCGCGCATGATCCAGACGACGATGGGTAACACCGCGAGGGTATAGATCAGCACGAGCCCGATATGCGTATCGAGCAGCGCGAGCTCCTTGTACAGGACGAGGAAGGGCAGGGCCAGGACGACGGGCGGCAGGATCAGCTGGCTGATGAAGAAGAACCCGATGTCGGCGTTCTTCATGGGGCCGAACTGATAGCCGAACCGCGACAGCCCGTAGCCGGTAAGCGAGCCAAGGAGGACCGCGAGGCCCGAGGCTGAGAGAGAAACGATTGCCGAATTCGTGAACCGGCTCAGGAACTGATCCCGGACCGTGCTGTAGGCCCCGATCGTGTCGGGCGACAATCCCAGGATCTCCAGCCCAGCCATTGCGGCTGGAAGTCCACGAAGGGGATCAGGCGGCCCTGCATGACGTCTGGGGCCGACTTGAAGCTCGTGGTGATGGTCCAGTAGATGGGGAAGATGCAGATGATGGCCCAGAGGATCAGGACGCCGTAGATGACCGCTCGACTCGTCCACCACTTGGCTTTGTAGCCCAGGTCCGCCTCGCTATCGCGGAAGATGGCGGTCACGAGTAGGGCCTCATCCAGCGACGCAGCCCGCGCATGAGGAGGGTCAGGCCGATGACGATGACGACGAGGTAGAACATGGCCAGCAGCGTCCCGTAGCCCACGTTCGAACGGTCCCGGTACTCGCGGTAGATGAAGCTAGTCACCGTGTCCGTCGCGCCGCCCGGTCCGCCCGAGGTGATGGTGATGACGATGTCGGCGAGCTTCAGCTTGAAGATGATGCGGACGATGATCGTGGTGAGCGACACCGGCAGCATCAGGGGAAAGATCACCTTGCGGAAGGTCTGCCAGGCTGATGCCCCATCGACGCGAGCGGCCTCGACCACCTCGTTGGGCAGGGCCTGTAGCCCAGCTAGAAGCATGATCATCATGAAGGGGATGAAGATCCAAGCATCCAGGACCATCATCGTGAGCTTCGCGAGTTCGGGACTGGCGAAGAACGCCGGATCCTGCCAGCCGAGCGCCCGTGCCAGCTGGGAAACTGGGCCGAAGCGGAACTCGAGCATGGACTTGCCGATCATCCACGAAACGGCCACGGGCGACAGCATCAGCGGCAGTAGGAACGCTACGCGGAAGAACCTACGCGCCCGGATCTCGGCGCTGAGTAGCAGGGCCAGGCCGAAGGCGACCGCATACTCCACGACGACCGCCAAGGCGTACCACACCATGTTGGTGAGGGCATTCCAGTAGAAGGGATCTGACAGCATCCGCTCGATATTGCTCAGCCCGGCGAACTTCGGACCGCTCGGCGACGAAAGGTTCCAGTCCGCGAAGGCGATGGCTACGCCGAGAAGGAGCGGGATGACCGTCAGGGAGACGACGAAGAGCGCAGCTGGCAGCACGAAGAGGATTTGTTCGCCCTGCTCACCCCGGATCAGCACCTGGCCGACGCATAGTGAGACACACCAGGCGATCCAGGCGAACATGGCCGGCTGCCAGTTCTTGAAGCCGAGGTCCCAGACACCGAGTGCCTGCAGCGTTTGAGCTGCGACGACGGCCACCAGGACGAGGAACGATCCCCGGATGATGAAGTGGCCGAAACGCTGGCGAGACTCCGAGACGTCTTCGCCGGTTACGATGTGGATGAGGTTGCCGTCGCTCAAGTCTCGTGACCTGTCAGTTCAGGGGAGCAGGTGCAGGCAGGGGACTCCCCGCGGAAGTCGCGACGGGGTGCGCGGATGGCCACGCACCCCGTCGTCATCATGCTGCCTAGCAGACGGGTAGCACGATACCCGCGATACCCGCTGTCGTCACAGGCCGAGCGATGCCCGGTAAAGCTTGATCTGATTCTCACGACCGATCTGGTCGGTGATCTTCTCCCAGGCGGCCGCGATGTTGTCCGCGATCTCCTGGGCCGACGTGCCATTGTTCAGGCCCTTGGTGAGCTCATCCTCGGCCACCGAGTAGTACTGGAAGATGCCGGGGATGCGCGGCTCATTGGCGGCGTTCGGGTGGTTGTAGCTATCGAGGTTCGACGAGAGGTAGTCCTCGATATAGGCTCGGTCGTAGCCGGCGGCCTCCCATTCGCTGTAGTTGAACTGCGAGTTGCGGTAGGGCTGGAAGCCGGACGGATAGGCCGACATCCACAGTGCGATGTCCTTGCCGCCCAGGTGCGCGGCAGCTGACCACGCGCACTTGCGCTTCAGCTCGTCGCCGGAGACCTGGTTGGTGACATACACGCCCCAGCCGAGGTAGGCGTTGTTGGGCGACACATTGGGCGTCTCCTCCCAAGCGCCGGTCAGCGAGTTGTAGACCCGCTCGGAGCCCGGGTTGATGTCGAAGCCCACCACTGGCCCCACGACGGAGGTGTCCGAGGTGCGGACCTGCGAACCGACGTCGCCCCACCACATGACCATCGACCCGGTGCCGGCCTCGAACTCGCCGACGGCGGTCCCGTTCGGATCCTGGTTGACTTGGTCCGGTGGGTATGCGCCCGGCGTGTTCATGAGGTCGATGACGCTCTGGATGGCCTGGACCCAGCCGGGGTTGTTGACGCGCGGCTTCATCGTGTCGGGATCGAAGAGCCAGGCCGGATCGTCAGGGTGCTTGACATAAGGAGTGGCGCGGTCTTCGAGGAAGTAGAAGCCGAAGCCGCCCCAGAGGTAGTTGAGCGGGTCGACGATGCCATAGGCATCTAGGCCCGTCAGCGGGTCGGTCTTGCCGGCGAGGAACTTGGTCTGTTCGTTGACCTGCTCCCAAGTCTTTGGCGGTGCCCATTCGCCCTGATGCCCTTCGGCTGTCCAAGCGGCTGCGAAGTCAGCGTTGTCGTAGTAGTCGGTCCGGTAGGCGAGGGTATGGGTGTCGCCGTCGATGGAGACGCGATAGGTCATGCCGTCCCAGGTGCCGACGGGCGCCTTCAGGTAGTCCACGTAGTCGTTCATGTCGATCTGCGTGGCCACCCAGTCGGGCATCGGGTCAAGCAGGCCACGGCCGGCGGTGTCGCCCTCGAAGGGCGCTCCCATCTCCATGATGTCCCAGTCCACCGTGCCGGTGGCGATAGCCTGCTGCAGCCGGCCGTTGTAGTCGGCCTGCGCCAGGTCGATCCACTCGATGGTGGCCCCGGTGTAGTCCTCCCAGGGCTTCAGGAAGCCGCGGAAGAGGTTGTTGTGCAGGTTCTGGTTGTTGAGCCCCAGGAACTTGAGCTGGACGTCTGCGCACTCGCCTTCCGCGATGTTGGCTTTGGTCGGCCCCAAGGTCAGCTCGCCGACCTTCTGCCAATCGGCATCTGTAGGCTGGCCCATGCCCACCCCGGGGATCGCCATGATCTGGGCCCGCAGTGCGGCCTCCTCCGGCGAGATCGGCTGTGCGTCCTGTGCATAGGTCGGCAGGACCCCGACCAGCAGCACCCCCGCCGCCCCGATGGCGGCCGCCCTCGGCAGCAGCCTGCGACGCGAGGCCCTCGCTCGCGTCGTCGTCTCGTTGAGCTCGATCTTCATATTCGTCCCTCCTCCTTGGAAAGCACGCTGCCCGTCCAGCAGGGATACGCGCTGGACATCAGGCAGGATGACAACGCTAGAGTAGCGCTGTCAAGGTGAAGGGATCCGCCGAATCAGGAGCCGCAGAAATCAGACGCGCGGGCTCATGTGACGCACCAATCAGGGAGAAGATGATGCTCAAGGGGATCGATAACCGGCTCAACGCCGACGTGCTCGGCTGCCTGCGGGCGATGGGGCACGGCGACTATCTGATCGTGTCTGACTCGAACTTCCCGGCCGACTCCATCGCGCGAGCGACCGTCACCGGGAAGCTGCTCCGCATGGAGAACCTGACTGCGGCGGAGGCTGTCAACGCTATCTTGTCCGTGCTACCGCTCGACACCTTCGTCGACGACTTCGCCGGCCGCATGGAGGTCGGTGACAAGCCCGCTGAGATCGCCCCCGTGCAAGCCGAAGTCCAGGCGGAGATCGCCGCGTCCGGGGAATCGCGCACGATGGTCTCCATCGAGCGGTTCGCCTTCTATGACCTGGCGCGGGGCGCCTACGCCATCATCCAGACCGGCGAGCGGCGCTTCTACGGCTGCTTCATGTTGCGCAAGGGCGTCATCTCGCCCGAGGAGTAACGCCTCAGCCGGGGCCTGTAACTCAGCCGAAGCGCTCCCGCAGCCGCGGCAGCACCTGCTCGGCATAGAGCGCCATGGCCCGCTCCTGATCGTCGCCGGGGAAGTGGAAGACCAGGTGGTCAAAGCCCCAGTCGAGATAGGGCTTGATGCGTTCGATGTGCTCATCGGGGTCGTCGGAGACGATCCAGCGCTTGTGGGCCACGTCCTGCACCGTCTCCGCCAACCGCTCCATCTCACGCGGGTCGTCGACGCCAGTCTTCTGCTCGCCTGACAGTGCCAGTGCGGCCCAGATCTTGGTGTCCTCCATGGCCCGCGCTCGGTCGGTGTCGAAGCTGACCTTCATCTCGATCATGCGGTCGATGGCGTCGTCTGCCCGCTCGGCTTTCTCCAGGCCTTCTGCCACAGCCGGCAGCAGGCTCTCGGTGTAGAGCTCGGCAGGCTTGCCGGAGGTGGAGATGTAGCCCTGCGCGATGCGTCCTGCCAGCTTGGAGGCGGCCGGACCCGACCCCGCGATGTACACCGGCACCGGCTCGTCGGGCTTGTCGTAGACGGTGGCGTTGTGGGTCGTGTAATACTCGCCCTCGAAGCTGACGAAGTCCTCGCGGAAGAGCTGCTGCATCAATTGCACCGATTCCTTGAGGCGGTGGAAACGCTCCTTCTGCTCGGGCCAGGCAGCACCCACCACGACCTCGTTGAGCGATTCGCCGGTGCCTACGCCCAGGATGATGCGGCCTGGGGCCAGGCAGCCCAGCGTGGCGAAGGCTTGTGCCACCACGGCGGGGTTGTAGCGCAGGGTCGGGGTGAGCACGCTGGTGCCGAGGATGACGCGTTCGGTCGACGCCGCCGCCGCGCCCAGCCAGGCCAATGCGTTGGGGGCGTGGCCATCGGTGTGACGCCAGGGCTGGTAGTGATCGCTGGTCCAGACCGAATCGAAGCCGTGCTTCTCAGCGGAGACGGCGAAGTCGAGCAGGCTCTGCGGGCCGAACTGTTCAGCGGAGGCCTTGTAACCGAGTCGAAGCATGATGTCCTTTCGGGGCGCGTCGGCGGCCGCCCTTGCGCGACCGTTGAAGCGTGAATCATGCGGCCGAAGGGCGTTCCCTGTCGAGAGGCTGGCTTTGCGGCGGATGAGGGCATCGTCGGGTAGGCCCGTCGCCGGTCGCAAGTAGGGCGACACGATGGACTCGAGCATGTCCTCCCGCATCTCGAAGGCGATCGTGTGCGGCCGCAACCAGGCCTCGATGTCATCGAAGCTGTAGCGCTCCAAGTGCCTCGTCGTCTCGTCTACTAGCTGCCCGGTTCACGTCGCTGGCTACAGTGACGCCGAGAAGCTCCACGAACGTTGGCCGAACAGCCGTTACGATGAGTCCCATGCCTGAGAGCGCTCTGCCGTCCCTGCCCGACGCCGACCCAGAGGCGCTCGTCCGCCTCATCCGCGACAGCGTCATCGGCGATGACGAGGCCTTCGCGGGACCGTTCGGCGTGCGCCGCCTCACCTATGCCGACTACACCGCGTCCGGTCGCAGCCTGTCGTTCATCGAGGACTACATCCGTGAACAGGTCATGCCGCTGTATGCCAACACGCACACCGAGTCGAGCGGCACCGGTCGGCAGACCACGCGTTTCCGCGAGGATGCCCGAGACATCATCCGCGAGGCCGTCGGCGCCACCCGCGATGAGCATGCCGTCATCTTCTGCGGGTCCGGCTCCACCGCCGCGGTGGACAAGCTCATCGGCATCCTCAACCTGCGCGTCCCGGCCGATCTCGACAAGCGCTACGGCCTGACCGACCACATCCCGCCTCACGAGAGGCCGGTCGTCTTCATCGGCCCCTATGAACATCATTCCAACGAGCTGCCGTGGCGCGAATCCATCGCCGACCTCGTGACCATCCCCGAGGACTCCGACGGCCGCATCGATCTCGACCGGCTCGACGAGGAATTGCTTCGCCATGCCGACCGGCCACTGCGTATCGGCTCCTTCTCGGCGGCGTCGAACGTCAGCGGCATCAAGACAGCCACGCGCGCCATCTCTGTGCTGCTGCATCGCCACGGCGCGCTGGCCTTCTGGGATTACGGGGCGGCGGCCCCCTACGTCGACCTGCGCATGAACCCCCACCGGCCGACCGAGCGCGACGAGCACCCGACCGATGCCGCGCTCGACTACAAGGACGCGGTCTTCATCTCACCGCACAAGTTCATCGGTGGCCCGGGAACACCAGGCTTGCTCGTCGTCCGCAAGGCCCTGCTGACCAACTCCGTGCCCACCGTTCCGGGTGGCGGCACCGTCGCCTACGTCAACGCCGAGGAGCATGTCTACCTCGCCAGCCCAGAACACCGTGAAGAGGGCGGCACACCAGCCATCATCGAGTCGATCCGTGCCGGCCTCGTCTTCGGGCTGAAGGAGGCCGTTGGAGCCGATACCATCCGGGATCACGAAGAGTCGTTCATCCGGCGTGCTCTCGAACGCTGGGACGCAGTGCCAGGGTTGGAGGTCCTCGGCAGCCGGCAGTGCCCACGCCTGTCGATCGTCAGCTTCGTCGTGCGCCACGCCGACCGATACCTGCACCACAACTACGTGGTGGCGCTGCTCAACGACCTCTTCGGCATCCAGTCACGCGGTGGCTGTTCCTGTGCCGGGCCGTACGGCCACCGCCTGCTGGGGATCGACATCGCGACCAGCCGCGAGTTCGAGCGGGAGATCAACCGCGGCTGTGAAGGCATCAAGCCCGGCTGGATACGCGTCAACTTCAACTACTTCATCGACGAGGCCGTCTTCGAGTACATCCTGGAAGCCGTCGAGCTGATCGCTCACGGTGGCTGGCGGTTGCTGCCGCACTACCGGCTGGACCCACCCAGCGGTCTCTGGCAGCATGTCGGTCGCCAGGCGGAGGCGCCGCTCTCGCTCCACGACATCCGCTACACCACGGCTGGGATGGACTTCCAGGCACACCGGCGCCAGGAACCCATCTCCCGGCTGGCCGACTACCTGGCCGAGGCGCGCGCCCTGATGGCCGACCCACCCGCCCCGGCAGAACCACCGCAGACCGCAGCCGACTTGCTGGTCGGCCCTGATTTCGAGGGCCTTCGCTGGTTCCTGCTCCCCGCCGATGCCGCCACGGCCGCCGTTGCCGCCGAGGTGCTCGCAACCACGCGCGAGGGCTGACCGTGCGAACGCGGCGGCACCCGCCCGGATCTACTCGGCCAGTGCGTCTTCGGCGACCGTGCTGAGGTCAAAGATGAAGTCCTGCCCGGTGGGGATCATCATCAGCTTGATGTTGTCAGCCAGCTGCTGGATGTAGGTCCACTGCAGCAGCGGCCCCGTCAGCGAGGCATTCAGAAGGTCGTTGGCCTGGGCCTCGCCCTCGGCGCGGGTGATGCGTGAGTCGCGATCGCCCTCGGCCAGCTTGACCTTGGTCTGCGCCTCGAAGTCGGCGCGTTGAAGATCCTGCTCCGCGATCTGCTTGGCCTCGACCGAGGTCAGGAACAGCTCGTTGAGGCCCACGTTCTCGACGCTGACGCGGTCCACGATGATGTGGAATGGCTCCATGCGCTCCCGCAGGGTCGCCAGCGTGCGATTGCCGATCTCGTCACGCTTGCTGACCACGTTCGCGGCGCTGTAGGCCGGCGTGATCTCCTTCAGTGCCGTGTTGGACGGACGCAGGAAGACCTTCTCCGCGTACGTTCCCGGGCCGCCGATCTCCTGCAGGATCTGGTCGGCCTTGCTGGCATCGATGTGATAATTGATGAGGCCCGATAGGCGGACTTGCTGGAGGTCCTGGGTCGCCGATTCGATGTTCTCGAAGTTGTAGGCCTGGACGCGGCCATCGAAGACGGTGAGGTTGTCGATGGCGGGCACGAGCCAGTGCAAGCCCGGGTTTAGCGTGCCTGCCTGGACCTGGCCGAAGCGAGCCTTGACACCGACCTGACCGGGGCCGATCTCACGCCAGCCGAAGCCCACGATGATGGTCGCGATGCCGGCCACGATGAGCACGCTCGCGAGGGCGATCTTGCCGACGCTGAAGCCGGAGCCGACGTTGGAGGCGGACTGGCCGATGACGATGACGGCGCCGATGATGGCGATGATGCCGATGGCGAGGAAGATGAGCGTCAGCATGTCTGGGTAGAGGTCCTTTCGACTCGACGACGGCCCGTGAGTGCGGGCTGCGTCACATGTGAATCGTGCCCCATGCGGACTGAACGTGGGCGCCACTCTTCGGCGGGCCACCGGAACGCTCAGCTGACCGAGTCGGCGGAGATCTCGTGCAAGGGGGCTCCGTCACGCTCGAAGGCGGTCAGGTTGGCGATGGTCGTCTCGGCGATGTTCGCGAGTGCATCCCCGGTGAAGAACGCCTGGTGCGCGGTGATGAGGACGTTGGGGAACGTCAGCAGACGGGCGAAGGTGTCGTCCTGGATGATGTCCTGGCTCACGTCCTCGAAGAAGCCGACAGCGTCCTCTTCTTCGTACACGTCCAGGCCCAGGTAGCCGATGCGGCCGTCTTTGAGGGCATCGATCGCCGCTTCCGTGTCGATGAGGCCACCGCGGCTGGTGTTGACGATGGTCACGCCCGGCTTGACGTTCGCCAGCGACTCACGGTTCAGCAGGTGATGGGTCTCCGCGGTGAGGGGCGCATGCAGGGCGATGATGTCCGATTCGGCGAAGAGTTGCGGCAGGTCTACGTACCTGGCGCCGAGCTCGCGCATCGCGTCGTTGGGAAAGGGGTCGTAGGCGATGAGGCGGCAGCCGAAGCCGGCCATGATGCGAGCGAAGACGGTCCCGATGCGACCCGTCCCCACCACGCCGACGCAGCGACCGTGGATGTCGTAGCCGAGCAGACCATCGAGCGAGAAGTTGCCCTCGCGTACGCGGTTGTAGGCCCGATGGGTCCGTCGGTCCAGGGCCAGGATGAGTGCCACCGCGTATTCGGCGACGGCATAGGGTGAGTAGGCCGGGACGCGCGCGACCCGGATGCCCATCTCCTTGGCGATGTCGAGGTCGACGTTGTTGAAGCCTGCAGCGCGCAGCGCGATGAGCCGCACGCCGCCATCCGCCAGGCCACGCATCACCTTGGCGTCGATCTCGTCGTGGACGAACGCACAGACAGCCTCGTAGCCGGCTGCCAAAGGGGCGTGATCGCAGCAGAGTTTGGCTTCGAAGAAGTCGAGCTGATGGCTGGAGCCGGCGGCTGCGGCGCTCAGGTATCTCTCGTCGTACGGTTTGGAGCTGAAGACGGCGACTCGCATCGACTCAGGGTAGTCCATGGTGGCAGGCACACGAATGGGCCGGGAGCAGATTCCGGCCCATTCGTCGTCGGGGTCGTGGTGAGGCGTTGGACGCCTCGGGTCTTGGCTACGCGATCTGATACTCGATGAAGACGTCGACCGAGAGTTCTACCTGGCCCGGCAGGACCGGCGTAGCAGCCATGTCCATGGCGGCGCCTTCAGCCATCGCACGCTCCATGTAGAGCGGCTGGGGCTGCTGGCCACCGGACTCGGTGATGCTGACGATGCCGGTGATGGTGACGCCGGCATCGGCGGCCAGCTGTTCGGCCTTGGCCTTGGCGTCGGCGACTGCGGCACTTCGAGCACTGGCTTGTGCTTCTGTCGGATCTTCGACACGGAAGCTGATGCCGTTGACGTCAGTGGCGCCGGCTGCAGTGGCGGTATCGACGACGGCACCGACCGTGGTCACGTCGCGGATGGTCACATTGACCATGTTGTTGGCTTCCCAGCCTTCGATCGTGGCCGGCTCGTTGTTCCAGTCATAGCGTGGGCTCAAAGTGAGATTGGTGGTCTGGATGTCCTTCTCGTCGATGCCCATCCCCAGCAGTGCCTTGACGACCGCGTCCATCGCGTTGGCCGCCTTGGAGCTGGCTTCGCCGGCTTCCTTGCCCTGCTTGGTGACGCCAAGGCTGATGTCGGCGACGTCCGGCTCCGCTTTGACACGGCCGGTGCCGTTGACGCTGATGGTCCGGACCGTTACGTCTGCGTCGCTCGTCGACTGCGCGGTGACGGCCACCGGTGCGGCGAGGGATGCGACCAACAGGCCGATGGACAGGCCACCGGCGAGCCAGCGCAGACCCGGCCGAGAGAGGGAGAGAGTCGTGTTCACCGTGGTTCCTCCGAGTGTCTATCTGGTCCGCAGGTCGGGAGATCCGCCTGGGCGGGGCCGTATGGCCGCGGGCGTGGCCGCAGACGTGGCCGCCCGCACAAGCAAGACGCCGGATGATGGCGGGCGGTTCCCTCGTGGTCCGGGCGCGGCTCAGCCCGGCCGCAGCGGGAAGATGATCTCGGTGAGCCACCTGGCCGGGTCCGGCTCGGCTGAGGGGTCGGTGATGTACAGCTCCCAAGGCCCACCGTTAGCTTGGTGGCGGCTCGCGGCCAGCCACCGTTCCATGGCCTCGTAGGTCTGCCCGAGGGACTCATAGGGACCGGCGTGGACGGCGATCGCCGCAGGTCCGGCTGGCAGCTGGCCCGGCTTCACCTCGCCATCGGGCTGGATCGGCGTCGCCAGCATCACCCCTGCCTCCAGGTCGACCATCTCCCCAAAAGCGTGGTATCTCGCGAACGGCGCACCGTCGGCAATCACACCCTGCCTGGCCAGTGCCTCACGGACAGCTCGGAAGAAGCCGCCCATCGTTTCCGAGATGTCATCGCGGGCGACTTCGGCCCGCATGCTCGCGGTGTGATGGCTGCGCAGGACGCGCAACTCGATCTTGGAAGTCGGGGCGCGTGGATCGGCCATGGAGTCACCTCGTTGTTTCGAGATGCTTAATGTGCCGCTTCGAGCGTCAGAAGGCAAGTCGCTGATGGTCCCAACTCCGGTTTTGGTCGAGCCTTCGCTGCTCATGGGTTGCCCTCTCGCACGCCCGAAACGCTGGCCAAGCGACTCACTCAGCAGGACCAGCTTGATCATGGCCGCCGCTGGCGCCTTGCCTCGCTCCAGTCGCGAGATGGTCGATTGCGAGACGGATGACCGCTCGGCCAACTGCGCTTGGCTCCACCCAGCCAGCCTGGTGGCGGCAGCGCCGCAGCTCCGCACCGAACCCGAGCGATCCACGCTATGCCCCAGGCATCCACGCCACGCCCGATCAGACGGGCCACCCTGCAACCTCAAGGCGGGTACGCTGACACCGATGAGACCCCGACTGATCGCGTCCATCGTGCTCTGCGCCCTCTGTCTCCAGTCGTCCGGCGTACTCGCGCAAGCGGAAGGCACCCCAGGGCAGTCGGCCGAGGCTTCACCCACGCCGATGGCAGCTTCGCCGGAGCCGATGGCAGGCTCGCCTACGCCCACGGGTGAGGCTCGTGACCTCTACCTTGACATGCCCTACTACCTGGGCGGCTACGAACCCGATGTCGTCATGACGCGCGGCGTGGAGCACTTCGCCAACCTCGGCGCAGACGATGAGAGGCGGGTGGACCTGGAGGCATTCCTCGATCGGGTCGGTGCTCACATCGAGGACTTGGTGTCGGGCTATGCCCTCGTCTCGCAGGATGATCTCTTCAGCTTCGTGGTCGCCATCCGCGTCGCGGGGGCGGAGCCGGGCACCCTGCTGCCGGCGTACCTGCCCATCCTGTACGGCGACCTGGTCGACCCGAGCGTCGCCGATGGCAACGCCGGCGGCAAGGAAGTCACGATCATCTCGTCGAGCGGCGACGATGACGAGACCGTCGAACTCTATGTCTACGATCAGGGTGACACGCTGTGGATGCTGCACGGCCCCATCGACGTCGTTGAGTCCACGCTCGAGAAGCTTCCCGTCCCTCGCTGACCCACGCCGAACCAGGTCTGCCCGAACCGATCGATGCGTGTGCTCGTCATCCCCGAAGCTGGTTGCCGTGGATGTCGTCATGGAGCGGATCGTCAATGTACTAGTCGAAGACCAGATCGTCGCGGCCGCTGCCCGATCGGCACCAACCTCACTGCGGACCCTCGATGCGATCCACCTGGCATCGGCGAGGATGATCGGCGCTGAGTTTGAAGAGTTCGTGGGGTACGACACGCGTCTCGTCGAAGCCGCTCGGTTGGCGGGCAGACCAAGAAGGAACGGGGCCCGACGTCGGGGGAGAGCGCCGGGCCCCGGCTTGACGCATGTCGGCCGCCCGAGGCCGACGTATGTGGTCTACGCGAGCGTGGTGCGTCGCGTGAGCTTGCCGAACTTGGCCGGCACCCACCACTTCAGGAAGTAGAGGCGGCAGCCGAGGCAATAGCCAGTCGCCGCTAGGACGGCCTGCAGAGCCCCGACTGCCGCCGCGATGACCCAGCCCAACGTCGGTAGCCCGAAGAGGAAGAGGGCGGTCGAGACGGTGAAGCCGAAGAAGCCGAGAGCTTGTGCGAAACGCGGTGGGAGTTCGTGCTCGAACTCCCTCGGCGGGCCGATGCGGAAGACGCGGCGCACGATGGGCCAGGCGCGTCCGAGGATGGAGTAGCGCGTGCCGAAGAAGGCGCTCGCGCCAAGTGCCAGGGCCAGGAATGCCACTACGACCGGGGCTCCCAGGCTGAAGCCGGCCAGCAGGATCACCACTGAGAGTGCCGCGCCAAAGCGATGTCCACGCGGATCGATCATGCGATCGGCCACGGAGGCGGCGCTGCGGTTGGTCTGAACGGTGGGAGCGGTCATGGGTGTCTCCCTGGAGTCGTGTCTGGCTGTCTGATGTGACGGCCAGCGTACGACCCGGCCCATGGCGTGTCCAATCGAATTGTGAGATGCTGGTGAACGATAGGAGCGTTCACAGAGGAGAGATGTGACATGGATGTCCCGCGCCTCGAGGCGTTCCTGGAGGTCGCCCGGCTTGGTTCGATGCGTGCGGCAGCTCGATCGTTGCACTTGGGTCAACCGGCGCTGTCGGCCCGCATCGTTGCGCTCGAGGACGATCTCGGCGCACGTGTCTTCGAGCGCACCAAGCGTGGTGTGCGGCTGACCCTCGCGGGGCGAGCGTTGCTGCCGCATGCGGAGCGTGTCCTCGACGCGGTCGAAGCGGGACGGACCGCGGTCGGCCAGGTGGAGCAGGGCGACGAGGGGGAGCTGGTCATCGCGGCGGCATCGGGCATCAACGCCTCGGTCGTGCCGGAGCTGGTGGCGCGTTTCCGACGCTACCACCCCGGTGTACACCTCTACGTCCGCACAGGTTCGGTCGAGCGGATCATCGAACTGGTGGCGTTCGGGAGCGCGCAGGTCGGGCTCGTCGGGGAGGCGGCACCACTTCGCGATCCGCGTCTCACGGTCACGCCGTTGTACGAGGAACACCTGCTCCTGGTGGCTAGGCCGGATCACCCCTTCGTGGTCGCTGGGACCATCCCCATGGCCCGACTGGCCGACGCGACGCTGGTGTTCTATGACCGTGGCTCGGACGACCATGGTCGCTCACAGGCGATGTTGAAGGAAGCGCGCGTGGTGCCGTACGGGGTCATCGAGGTGGATAGTGTCGATACCGCGCGCCGGCTGGTCGAGCGTGGCCTGGGTGTGGCGTGGCTGCCCTCGACCACCGCCGTACCGGAGTTCGAGGCGGGTCGGTTGGCGCCCGTCAGGCTGGCTGACGCCCCCGTGCTGTGGAGCCGGATCGTGGCCCTGGAACGCAGCGGTGTGCCCGCGTGGCCACCCATCGACACCTTGCACCGGCTGTTGGGGGAGGTGGCTTCGTTCGTGCCCGGCGCGTCGGCCGTCGGCGACCGCAGAACCTGACACTCGCACTTGTCCGTCGAGCGGCCATGAGTCATACTTGCGTCCCCTAGATATGCATGGAAGGCGGAAGTACGTATGGCGAGCCGGGTCGGACAACGAGGCCAGATCACCATCGAGAAGGCGCTCCGCGAGGAGCTGGCCGTGTACGCGGGAGACCAGGCGGTCCAGTGGGTCGAGGATGGCCGCCTGGTGGTGGCGTTCGTGCCGGCTCCGCATCGGCGCTCGCTCTACGGCGCTCTCACCGGCAAGATCACCAAGCGACCCCCCGATGAAGACGATTGGCACGCCATCATCGAGGCCGCCCGGGACACTCCGGATCCGGACTGGGACCTGTGATCGCCATCGACACATCCGTGGTGGTCCGATGTCTTGCTGGCGATCCCCCTGAGTCGGCTCGACGCGCGTGCGCACTGCTGGAGGGAGCGGATCGCATCGGAGTACCGATCGTGGTCTTGCTGGAGACGGGCCACGTGCTCCGGACGCAGTACGGCGTTTCCCGGCCAGACGTGTTGGAGGTTCTGATCGAACTCGTGACACGAGCCAATGTCGAGGTGCTCGGCTTGCCGACGGACGTGACGCTCGTGGCGCTGGCGCGAGCTCGGCAGTCGCCGGGTGTGCCGTTCGCGGATGCGTTGAACTTGGCCATGGCCCGTGAGGCTGGAGCGACAGCGGTGGCCTCGTTCGACCGTGGCATGGGGAGCCACGGTATCGACGTCATCGCTCCGTAGGCGGCCGTCGTGGCCGATGCCGAGCACATCCTCAAGGGGCTGAACGACGCCCAGCGTGAGGCGGTCACGACCGTCAGCGGGCCGCTGGCGATCATCGCGGGCGCCGGCAGTGGCAAGACGCGCGTGGTCAGCCATCGGGCGGCGTATGCCGTCGCCACTGGTGTGGTCTCTGAGCGTGAAGTGTTGCTGGTCACGTTCACCGAGAAGGCTGCCGCTGAGATGGCGGCACGCGTGCGTGGGCTGGGACTGGGGCGTGTGATGGCCCGGACGTTCCACTCGGCGGCGCTGGCGCAACTGCGCCACTTCTGGCCGCTGCGGCACGAGGGTGCGCCGCTGCCGGAGGTGATGGCTGACAAGTGGCGCATCGTGTCGCCACTGGCGCGAGCGTTGCCGGGTGGCTATCGGTTCACGCCCGCCAGGGACCTCATGGATGAGATCGAGTGGGCCAAGAGCCGGCGGTTGACGCCGCAGACGTACGAGGCCCGGGCGATCGGGCGCACGCCTCCCACGACCATGGACCTGTTCGTGCGCCTGTTCGGCGACTATGAGAGGACGAAGGCGCGACGTGGTCTGATCGATTTCGATGACATCCTGGGGTTGACCGTGGGACTGCTTGAGGATGACGCCGAGGCGGCGTCCGCGGTCCGGTCGCGGTATGCCTGGTTCACGGTGGATGAGTACCAGGACACCACGCCGTTGCAGGCTCGGTTGCTGGAGCTGTGGCTGGGTGAGCGACGAGATCTGTGCGTGGTGGGCGACGTCGACCAGACCATCTACACGTTCGCGGGGGCAACGCCGGAGCACCTCGAGGGCTTCGGTCGGCGCTACCCTGGCGCCAAGGTCCTCCCGCTGCTGTCGAACTATCGCTCCAGCCCGCAAGTGCTTGCCTTAGCTAACAGGTTGCTGGCGTCAACGGGCGGCGACAAACGGCTCGTGGCGACCCAGGACGAGGGCCCAGACCCGGTCGTTCGCTCCTTCGGCTCGGCCGCAGAGGAAGGAGCCTTCGTGGTGGCACGAGTCGGGGAACTGATCGGCGATGGGGTCGCGGCCAACGAGATCGCCGTGCTGCTGCGGCTGAACGCACAGACCGTTGGCTTCGAGTCCGCCCTTACCCGCGCTGGCATCCCGTACCATCTGCGCGGGAAGCGCTTCTTCGAGCGTCGTGAGGTGCGGGCTGCGGTCCGGGGACTGGAGCGGGTGCCGGACGGCGCCGTCGGTGATGCCCTGGTGGAGGCAGTTCAGCGCGAATGGCATCGGCAGCTGGGCTTCGACCCGGATGAAGAGCCTGAGGGTCGGGAAGCGCGGGAGCGACATGCCTCGCTCTCGACGCTGCTGGCGATCGTGCTGCAGCTGGCGGCGGAGGAGGGGGCGGACCGCGACTCCGTGGTGGCGGCATTGGCGTCGCGTGCGGAGGCTGAGCGGGCCGACGACGCCGATGGGGTCGAATTGCTGACCTTGCACCGAGCCAAGGGTCTCGAGTGGGATGCCGTGTTCATCCCCATGTTGGAGGAAGGCTCGCTGCCGGTGAGCCAGGCGGCCGATGATGTCGCCATCGCCGAGGAGCGGCGGCTGCTCTATGTCGGCATCACGCGAGCGCGCCGGCATCTCTCGCTGTCATGGGCTCAGCAGCGGCCGTCCCCAGCCGGCAAGCTCCAGAGCCGCACGCCATCGCGATTCCTCGCGATGCTGGGAGTGGGCGGGCCGGCGTCTCGGGCGTCGGCCGGGGCGTCCTCGTCGTCAGTGCCCAAGGTGCAGCGAGAGCCTGGGGCCGCGCGCGCTCGGTTGAGTACGGATGACGCGCTGCTCTTCGATGCCCTGCGTGCATGGCGGCTGGAGCGGGCCAGGGCGGACAAGGTGTCGCCCTTCATCGTCGCCTACGACACGGTCCTCGCTGAGATCGCGGAGCGGCGTCCTCAGTCGGAGCCAGAACTGCTGGCCATCCCCGGCATCGGCCCCGGGAAAGTAGGGGAGTACGGCGCGGAGATCCTCGCCATCGTGGCCGATCAGTAGCGTCGGGCGGACCGAAGCCCAGCTATTCGTCCTTCAGACGAAGCCAGGAAAGGCCGGGAAAGCGCCCGAAGTCGGCGTCGCACGTTCGAAAGCAGGCGCAGGAGGGCGAGTTCCGTGACTCGACAGAAGGCGAGCGGCCCACCGGCTTCAGCCTTCACATATCGCACCGCTCGCGCATGGTGGACGTGATCAGGGACGGTGAGCGCGATCCAGACGTTAGCGTCCAAGAGATCGTTCAGACCGCTCCAGGTCCTCCTCCTCCTCGAGGCGGTGGATGTCCTCGGGTGTGAGCGTGATGGGGATGCCGCGAGCCGGTATCGCCACGGGGAGCGGCTCGTCCCCGAGTCCCGCGGCTGCCGTGCGCCCTTCGGTTCGGTTGAGTCCCTGCTCGATGAGGCCCTGGATCAGCTCGCCCATGGTCACACCACTGATAGCAGCGCGCGTCTTCAGCGTGCGGTAGAGCTCGTCGGGAAGCTCGATGGTAGTGCGCATATACGCAGATTGTTGCGTTTGTGCGCTCACGTCAACCGGCAACTGGAGGTCGTGTTGCATCGGCCGATCGTGGGGGGCTTCGTTGTCACCTATGTGGCGCCCATCCGATGCTTACGTGCGGATGATCCAGTCGGGCCGGGTGCTGTGTTCGTAGACGTAGCGCGCGTTGGGAAGGTCGTTCTCTTCCAGCTTGGTGCGGACGAACGCCTCATCCATGTCGTAGTCGACCCAGCGTTGCCGGTTGCGGGCTTCCAGCGTCTCCATGTCAGCCACCACGAGCACCGTACGATCGAAGTAGGGCCGGATAGTGGGCCAGGGATCATCCTCCAGCAGCAGCCAGTTGCCTTCGCTAACGATAAGTCGGATGCTCTGCTCGATGAGGATGGCGCCAGCGCGCGCGATCTCAAGATCGCGGTCGAACCGCGGCACGGCCACAGTAGGCTCGTCATTCGCCTTGAGTCGACGCAGTGCTGAGGCATAGCCACCCACATCGAACGTGTGCGGAGCACCCTTGCGTGGCCGCCAACCGCGGGGGACCAGCACCTCGTCGTCGTAGTGGAAGCCGTCCATCGGCAGCAGGGCCGTGCTACCGGGCTCAAGGGTGTTGAGGTGCTGCTCGACGGAGCTCGCGGTGGTGGACTTGCCCGAGGCGGGAGCGCCTGCGATGGCCACGATGCGACGCTCACCCGCGGGGATGTCCCGGAGGTACGCCTCCATTTGGCCGACGAAGTTGGTGCTGTCGAATTCAAGGGGGTTCACGTGGATGATGGTAGCCGGGTAGCAAGGCGCTCGACTCGCCCCTGCGGGGCGGCTATCGTGGTGCCCAAATGATGAAGACCATCGGTGCCACTGAAGCCAAGGCCCACCTTTCGGAACTGCTCGACCTGGCCGCCATCGGCGAACGGGTGATGATCACTCGGCGAGGAAACCCGGTCGCCGTGCTCGGGCCGATCGATGACGAGTCGTCGCTGACCCCGGAGGCGGCGGTAGCGAAGTTGCGTGAGCTCCGAGCCGGCGTGGTGCTTGGCGACATCGCACTGGTGGACGTGATCCAGGAAGGCTGGCATTGATGCCGATGTGTTGAGGCCCTCCCCGTCCTGGCAGAACCGCCGCTCGGGATCTGACCACCGCAGCGCTGGCGCAACGATGACCGGTGCGGTACGCTTGTTCGCATGGACGGACGCGCACGACAGAAGCTGGCCACGCTGGTCGCGGACATGGGCAGTCAGGCACAGGTGGCGCGGGCGCTCGACGTCGACCGCTCGCGGGTGAGCCGCTGGCTGGCTGATGAGGAGCCCGACCGCGACAACCTGCTCAAGCTTGAAGCGGTCGAGTTCGCGCTGTCACGGCTGCAGCTGACGTACCAGCGCTCCACCGCCATGAAGTGGCTCTACGGCTTCAACGCCCACCTGGGTAACGCGCGGCCCATCGACCTGCTCACACGGGGTCGCGTGTCTGACGTGTTGCGGGCCATCGAGGCGGATGAGACCGGCGCGTACGCGTAGCCGGGACTGATCGACTGATGCTGTTCCGCGTCTATCGCGCGCTCCCAGGGGTTGCGGCCACGGCGCGAGGCGGTGCACTGTTCGTGCCACGGGAGCGCCAGGGGGCGGGACGGCACGACAGCCCGGGCCGGTACGGTGCCTTCTATGCGGCGCGGTCGCCGGTGGCCGCGGTGGCGGAGTCGATCCAGGCCTTCCGTGGCCGCGAGCTCACAGCGGACGATCTGGAGTTGGCCGATGGTTCGCGCCTGACGCTGGCCACGCTCGATGACTCCGGCCTGGGTGCGGTGGCGGACCTGGATGAGCCGGCGGTGCTGACCGAAGAGGGCTGGCGGCCGTCGGGCGTGGCCAGTCGGGACCGCATGGTGACCCAGGCGATGGCCGTGCGGGTCTTCGATCGTGGCGGACTGGGCCTGAGTTGGTGGTCGACGCTCGATTCAGCCTGGACCAACGTGACGCTGTTCGCGGAGCGGACACTCGACGCGGGGGCCGTGGTGCTGGACGGCCCGACCGAAGCGCTGACGCTCAAGCACGCAGCCGTGGTGGCAGCCGCCGACCACCTGGCGATCCCGCTGGTGTCTCGACGCCGCCGGTCACGCTAGCCAACTCCGTCTTCCGCGGCAGCCATGTCAAGGCCGAGTTGCCGTGCCATCGCCGCCCTGACAGCGCGCCTGACGCCTGGGTCTGTGACGTACTGGAGACGCCCGGTTACCCCGAACGTGGTGACTCGGCCAAGGTCGATCGTCCGCACCTGATGGCAGAGGATGACGTCATCCTTCGTCTGTTCCGCGTGGCCCTGAGGCAACGGGACCTCCGCCGGGTACTTTGGCGCCCGCGCCGAGATGGGACACACCACGGCCATCCCCGAACGGTGGAACGGCTCATACGAGACCACGAGTGCTCGCCGCTGTCCAGCTTGCTCATGGCCGACGGTGGGATCGAAGTCGACCAGTACGACGGCCCATCGCGAGGGCGGCGTCACTCGGGCCACGACTCGGCGTCGTTATGACCAGCTGCGAGCGACTTCATCTCTGCCTGGAACTCCGGATCTTCCGCGGCGCTGGCCCAGAGGCGGGCATCCTGCTCATCGCGGATCTCCCGGTAGAGGCGTTCGACCGCCAGCTCGACGACGCCGTCCTGACTCGATGCCGCTCCATAGGGCCCCGCGAGCCCACGGACTCGAGACACCGTCTCCTCGTTCAGGTTGTACGTGCGTTTGGACTTCGCCATGGACCCATGATGTACGTGTGCTATCGACGTGTCGCATCAGGACCCGACTGCGGCTACAGGTAGGACCTGCTCGCTCTCCGCGTTGAGCGGCGTGCTGTCGTGGCAGGTGAAGTAGATGACCTGGCATGAGCCGCTGAGTTCTTCGATGGAACGCGCGGCGCGGGCGGCCCGCACCGGGTCGAAGTTGACCAGGATGTCATCCATGACGATGGGGAGCGGCTCGCCGGAGGTCTCGATGAAGTGCTGTACGAGCCCGAAGCGGAGCGCCAGGTAGAGCTGCTCCGAGGTGCCACGCGAGAGCCTGCCCAGGCCGACCTCGACGCCATCGGCTCGCTCGATGCCGCGGATGTCCTCGCCGAGCGGCGCGATGATGCGCTGGTATCGGCCATCGGTCCAGGCGGTGAAGAAGTGCTCCGCCTTCTCGATGACGGCGGGTCGATGGGCCGCCTCGTACACGTTGCGCGAACGGTCCAGGACCGCACGCGCGAGGGCCAGCACCGACCAGCTGCGCGCACCGGCCTGCAGCTGCGAAAGCACGTCCTCTCGCTCCTGGCGCAACTCGGTCGCGGCCGCGTCGGACTCCATGTCCGCACGGCTCGTGCGAAGGCTTCCGGCCTCTTCGTGCAACTGGGCGCGGTGATCGGAGAGTTCGCCTCTCTCCTCTGCGATCAGCGCGAGTGATGCATCGACAGCGGCGATGTCCTCCACGGCGTCGAGGTCGGCCAGCAGCTTCTCCAGCGCCTCGCCGGGGCCTGACAGCGCCGCCAGCGTGGCGCGGGCGCCGGCCATATCGTGGTCGAGGTCGGTAGCGGTCCGGGTCCGCTGGACCTCAGTCCGCAAGCTGGCCACATCTTGGGCCGCACACGTCGCCAGGAATCCGGCGAGTTCGCCCGCCGCCACTTCGTGGGTTTCGGTCGCTGCCGCCAGCGCCTCCGACTTGCCCTCAAGCGCCTTCGCCAGTTCCGTGTGCACGCGTTCGCCCGCGAGGGAATCGGCCAGTCGCTTGCACAGGAGGGTGGCGGTCGCGGGGATGTCATCGGCATCGACTTCGGCCAGCCCCAGGAGCGGCACGAGCGCCTGCACCTGCGCGACGTAGGTGTCGTACTCGGTCGCGAGGTCAGCGCTGCGAGCCTCTACCTTGCGCAGGGTCGCCAGCGTGCTCTTGGCGGCGGTCACCGAATCGACCACACGGCCGGCGGTCTCGCGGTCGTAGGACCGATCGAGGTCGTGGGCTTCCAGCCACGCCTGCCACTCGGCCTGTGCGGCCGACGCTTCCTCCGTCCGCTCCTGGAGCGTCGTCGCCAGCTCGGTGACACGCTTCTCTTGTGTCGCGGCGGCGGCCCGAAGTTGCTGCTCACGCTCGATCGCTGCGGCATGCGCTGCCTCCGTCGCGCGATCGTCGACGATGGCCTGGCCGAATGCCTCCAGCTCGGCGGCCGACGGCTCCGCGGACAGACCGGCAGCGCTCGCGGCCACAGCCAGCTCGGTCTCGAGTCGTTCCACCTCGCGCCCGGCAGCGGTCGCGTGTTCGAGTCGGTCCTCCTCGCGTTCGAGAAGGCGGCGCTCTTGGTCGAGTCGGTCGGTGAACTGGTCCACAGCAGACGGGCTCGGCGAGTCTCCCAGCTCGAGCGCGGGGCCAAGACGCGCGATCGTCGCCTCCGCGTCAGCCAGCTGCTGTTCCACCTGCTCGCGAGTGGCCGCGCTTCCTCCGACACCTTGCCGGCGGAGGACCAGGATCCAGGCCACGGCACCGCCCACGCCGGCCGTGGCCACCACGATCGACGCCGCCAGCGAGACGTCCATGAGCGCCAGGACGATGGCCACCACGACGCCGCCGATGCCCAGGGCCGCTGGCAGCAGGTACTGCCGCTGCGCCTGGCTATCGGCGTCCTGATCGATCGCCTGGAGACTGGGCAACGTCTCCTGGGCAGTTTGCTTGGAACGCAGGGCGTCGGCCAGCTCCCGAGCGTCGCGTCGGCGCTCTTCGAACGAGCTTCGCATGGCTCCGAGGTCATCGGTCGGCAGGTCCTCGGACAAGCGACGCTGCACTGCCAGGTCGTTAGCCAGGCTCTGGAGCTCTCGCAAGCTGCGCTCGCGGGCAGCAGCGGGTGCTCGGTCGGCCAACGCTTCGTCCAGCTCGGTGACGCGCTCGGCGGCGGTCGAAGCCAGCTTGGTGGCTTCTTCCGACTGCGCCTGGCCAGCCTGGTGGGCATCGCGCGCGGCCGTCGCGGCCTGCTCGGTCTTCGCCAGCGACGTGCGGAAGCGCCCGGAGATCTCCGACTTGACGGCGATGGAGTCGTCGAACGCATCCAGCCGCTCCATCGTCCAGCCAGCGCCCAGACCGGCGAGCGACGCAGCGACGGCCGCCCGCGCCCCCGACAGCTCGCGCTCGGCGCGGGCTCGCTCATCGGCCCGGGCCATCTCCAGCCTGGTGGCTTGCGCCAACCCCTCCAGCGCATCGCGTTGGCTGAGCGCCGCCTCATCGACCATGGCTCCTTCGAGCTTTGCCGCGGCTGCGTCACGTTCCCGCACTACCGCTTCGACCGCTCGCTCGCTTGCCGACAACCTGGTCTCGATGACACTGAGGCGCTCCAGGACATCGGGCTCGAAGGCGTGGACGTCACCCAGCGCTTCACGCTCACCCTGCGCACCTCGCAGCTCCAGCCAGGTCGCCCAGCCATCCTTGAGTCGGACCTGGCGCCGGTCCTCTGTCGCCAGCTCCTCGTGACGCGCAGCCAGCTCGTCCAGCTGCTCGTTCACAGCGTCGAGTCGGGCGCCGGCTTGCGCATACGCTCGCGGCAGGTCGCGGCCCTCGAGCCGGCGGTCGATATCATCGAGCCGATCCAGCAGCACGTTGAGCTGCGGCTTGCTGCCAGCGGACTTGAACCAGGCCTCCATCTGGTTGGCCAACGACCCCGCTACGCTCAGGCCCGACACGCCACCGGTACCCAGGCCCGCGCCGTAGATGCGCGCCGCGACCTCGTCGTCCTTGAGTGTCTCGAAGCGCATCAGCTCGCCGAGGCCGAAGGCGAAGATGTTCTGGTAGACCGACGTTCCCACGCCCTGGAGGACCGCGGCGAGGTGCCCCGGGCCAAGGTCCTTGTCGGCCTCGACCACCCGGAGTCGGCCGTCACCGCCGCGTTCACCGTAACGCTCGATCCGCAATGACCGACCGTCATCCATGACCACGTCCAGCCAGCCGCCGCGCTTGCCGCCCGCGAGCGCCGGGTAGTGGCCGCGGCGAGGCAAGCCGAAGAGCATGGCCCGGGTGAACGCCAGCAGCGTCGTCTTGCCGGCCTCGTTGGGCCCCTTGACGACCGTGAGCCCGGGGGCAGGGGAGAGCCGCTCGTCGTGGAACTGGCCGAAGCCGTCGATGGCGATGGTCTCGATGCGCATCAGTCCGCGTCCCCGAGGCGGTCGAGCAGCAGCGCCTCGACCTCGTCGAGCATCAGCGCGACCTCACTGGCGTCCGGCCGTGACGCCTTCAGGTGCTTGCGGGCACGGGAGCTGGCGAAGAGGTCATCGAGGGTCCGCTCGATCTCAGCGGCATCGAGGACACCGGGGATCTCGGCCTCCCCTTCGCGGTCGGTCGTCAAGCCGGTGCGGGTGGCGCCGAGGCGGCGCAGCAGGTCGCCCACGAAATCGTCGGCGCGGCGGCGTTCCTCCAGGTTGACGTCGGGCCGGGTGCGGTCGCGCAGCGATTCGATCCAGGCGAACGGATGGGCCGTGCCCAGGCTCTCGCGCGCGGCACCAAGGACATCCTCGGCCAGACCGCGGCGGGTGAGTGAGGCGTGCAAGGGGCCCCGACCGGTGAGAACGACGCGGGCGACGACCGAGCGTGCGGCCTTGGTCCGGGCGTCATCCACGGTATCCACGACCGCTCCGATGAGCGCTTCCTCGGTGTCGAGATCCGTGATAGGCACGTCGAGCAGCTGCCAGCGGACGATGTCGACCGGATGGAAGCTCGGGGTCGCGTGGCCGGCGTCGTCGACATCGACCAGATAGCAGCCTCGCGGCTCGGTCTCGCCGGGATCACGGCCCTGGGGGTTGCCGCAGTAGACGGCCGTGGGACGCTCAGCCGAGAGGACGCGGTGGGCGTGGATGTGGCCCAGCGCCCAGTAGTCCATGCCGGAGTCGCGCAGATCGGCGATGGTGCAGGGCGCGTAGTTGACATGGCCCTCGGCACCGCCGACGTTGGCGTGGAGGAGGCCGATGGTGAAGGGCGCATCAGCTTCGCGCGCGAAGCGCCGGGCGAGGTTGGTCGTGATGTCACGCTGGTGGTAGCTGATGCCGTAGATGCGGGCGATCTCCTCGCCGTCGCGCATGACCGGGCGGGTGCTGATGTCGTGGGCCGGGTATCGAAAGGCGAGCTCCGGCCAGGTGACGCTGGGCTCCCAGCCGTCGAGTGGGTCATGGTTGCCGGTGACGACGAAGCTCCCGATGCCCTCGTCGGAGAGGCGCTTCAGGCCGTCGCGGAAGACCAACTGGCCACGCAGCGTGCGGTTGGCGTGCTCGAAAGCATCACCGGCGACGAGCAGGAAGTCGGCTTGCTGGTCGAGGGTCAGCTCGATGATGTTGCGCCAGGCCGCGATGGTGGCTTCGCGCAGTGTCTCGACGACGTTGGTGGGCGCCTTCGTGGTCAGCCCGACGAACGGGCTGTCAAGGTGCAGGTCACCGGTATGGATGAATCGAAAGGCCAAGCAACTCTCCCTGTCGGGAGTCTACGGCGGCGGCCGATGGCGTGACGGGTGCAGTCGTCGTGGTCAGGACGGTTCGGCCTCAAGAAGCACTGTGATGCCGTCGAAGAGTCCGTCGAGGTCGTCGATGATCGAGCGCCATGCTGTCTGGCGTCCAATCCGTGCTGCCCGGTCAACGTTTGACCGATTTGCGCAAACTCCTCTTCCTCCCGAGGTAGGTCTTGACAGTATCACGTAGGACTGTCATCATGTCGACATGCCGACTGACCAGGAGTACGCGATCGGGGAGCTGGCGGACCTCGCAGGAGTGACGCCACGGACCATCCGCTATTACGTGTCCATCGGCCTGTTGCCTGCGCCAGAGCAGGCCGGGCCCAGGACGAGATACAGCGATGGACACCTCAAGCGCTTGCGACTGATCCGGCATCTCCAGCGGCAGCACTTGCCGCTGGGAGAGATCGGTGCCCGACTCGGCGGTCTCGATGACGAGGCCGTAGGGGCGGCCCTCGACGCAGACCTATCGGCGCTGCCGAGCGACTCGGCACTGGCCTACATCGACCAGTTGAAGGGCGGCGACCCGGCTTTTGACCACATGGCACTGAAGGAGATCGACCCCAACCAGTCCCGGATGCTCTTCCGGGCGATCGCAGAGTCAGGACCGGCGCCGCTCGCCAAGCCGCAACTTGCCAAGCCGCCGCTGGACACACGGACGCGCTGGGAACGCGTCCCCCTCAGCGAGAACGTGGAACTACACATCCGCGAGCCATTGGGCAAGCGGAAGCATCAGCAGATCGAGCGCCTCATCCGCCTGGGACGGGAGATGCTCGAGGAAGGGGATAGAACATGACTTCGAACAACGACAAGGGGCGCCTGGCGGTCAAGCAGGACCGCACGCTCGTCCGCACGCGGTGGCACAGCCAGCGCTTCGTCGTCGCCCATGTCACCGCACCCGAGGCGGTGACCAGCACCGAACGGCCGCCGGTGAACCTGGCCTTCGTCATCGACCGCTCGGGCTCCATGGCCAATGGGCGCCTGGCGCTGGCGCTGCAGGCAGTGGAGGAGGCCATCGGCCGACTCAAGTCGAGCGACCGCTTCAGCGTGGTCGTGTACGACGACATCATCGAGACCATCGTGCCGGGGGTGCTGGCCACGCCCGCTGCCAAGCGTGATGCCATCGCACGACTGCGCACCATCGATGCGCGGGGTATGACCGACCTGGGCGGTGGTTGGCTGCGCGGCTGCGAGCTGGTCGCCTCCGAGCTGCTCGAGCTGGGCGTGAACCGCACCCTGCTCCTGACCGACGGACTCGCCAACCAGGGCATCACTGCGCTTGAGGAGCTGGAGCATCACGCGGCGCAGCTGCGCAAGCGTGGCGTCTCGACCTCCACCTTCGGCGTCGGCGACAGCTTCAACGAGGTGTTGCTGCAGGCGATGGCCCAGGCCGGCGGTGGCCAGTTCTACGACATCGCCACCGCGGCGCAGATCCGCGACCACATCGAGAGCGAGGTGGGCGAGGCCCTGGAGGTCGTGGCGCGCCACGTCACGCTCGACGTCGTCTTCCCGGGCGAGGTCCGCGTGGAGTCGATCGGCGCGTTCGCGGCACGCACCAAAGGCGGTCGCACGATCATCGACCTGGGTGACCTGGTGTCCGGCCAGGAGATCGACGTGCCCCTGCGGCTGTCGTTCCCGTTCGGCGAGATGGGTGCCACATCCTCGGCCGTGGTCGAGATCTCCGACCGCGATGGTGCATTCAGTGGGGTCGCCACCCGGCTCGCCTGGCAGTACGCCGATGACCGCGCCAACGACGAGCAGCGGCGTGACCGCGAAGTCGACCGGTTCATCGCGGGCATCTACGCGGCGCGGGCTCGCCGGGATGCGGTGGCGCTCAATCGTGACGGTGACTTCGACCGGGCCCGTGATGCGTTGCGCTCCACGGCGCGGAAGATCGGCGCCTATGCCGGCGACGACTCGGTGCTCCAGGGCATCGTGGAGGGGCTGATGCGTGAGTCGGAGACGTTCCATCGCGTCATGAACGAGCGTGTTCGCAAGGAGCACTACGCGATGAGCAGCCACGCTCTGCGGTCGCGCGACATCGAGGGCAAGGCACTGCGGCGGAGTCTGTAGACGGTCTCCGCGAGTCTGAGCGTCAGTCGGAGATGAATTCGCGTATCGGCGACGACCTCGATACGCGGGCAGGCTCCGCTCGGCTGCGGCAGCGCATGTGTTGGGTGCCACCTGTGCCACACAAACTGGCACAGGTAGGCCACGCTTAGCCTTGCCGAGCGTGATTCGATCCGGCCGGGGAACGAGGCCCGCCAGCCCCGGTCGATCGTGGAACCGTGCCCTGCGCAGGACCCCACGCCAGAGATCGCATGTGGCTCTCGCTGGCACCAAACGGGGGAGACGATGACTGGCATCCCATCATCCAGACTGGATGCGCTCGCGCGACTGATGGTCGCTGAGGACCTGGCTGCTTGGCATCCATCATTGCGATCGCGCACGCGCCTGCGCCAGGCGGAGGTTCGGCACTTCACCGATCCTTCCCTAGCCGTCGCGGCCACGAAGGCGAGCCCGCAGTCATTGCTCAGCGACCCGGAGTGGCTCGGTCTCTTGTTCGAGAACCTGGTGGCCAGGGAGCTGTGGTGTACGCGCAAGCGGTCGAGGCCGAGGTCTTCTGCTATCGCGATGCGCAAGGTCTCGCAGCAGACGCGATCATCGAAACCACGGACCACCGCTGGGCCGCATTCGAGGTCAAGCTCGGTCATGACACCGAGAAGATAGGGGAGCCTCTCGCCCTCGTGGTCGTGACCGCCACCGGCTATGCCTGATCAGCGCCCAGCGCGTGTCGGTGATGGCCAGCTCGGTGAACAGGTTGGACTGGGCGATGAAGTACGACTGCGGCGGGCGGTTCGACCACGCCGCCGGTGGACCATCGGTAGCTGACACGAGGTTTGGCTGACGAACGGTGCCCCGGGTTGGACCCGGGGCACCGTGTTCGTGGGGGAGTAGAAGCAGGGGTGCGTTAGGCGGCCGGACTGGCCTCGACCGTCACATCGGCGGCATTCTCACCGTTGACGTCGACGTTGACATCAACGGTCACATCGGTGGCCGCACTGGCCTCCGGTGACGCCGAGACGATGCCGGTGTCCATGCTCTCCATCGGGGCCATGCTCTCCATCGGGGCCATGCTCTCGACCGGGGCCATGCTCTCCATCGGGGCCATGCTCTCGACCGGGGCCATGCTCTCGACCGGGGCCATGCTCTCGGCCGGCTGCGCGTCGCCGGACATCATGGTGGCGTCGTTAGCAACGAGGATGGTCACAGTGGTGCCAGCGTCATCGTTGGCAAGCACCGCGAAACCGCTGATGCCGCTGCCGTCGAGCTCCTTGAGGCGGATGATGGGGCGGGTCGATCTCTCCGCATGCGACGTAGACGTCCATGGCGGTGTCGCTATGAAGGTTGATGGCGTGCGGGTCGGCAAGGATGTCGTCGAGGGAAGCTTCGACGGTAGACTGACTGACCATCACTTCGCTGTCTGGCGTGCCGTCCTGTTTTGGCAGCGGAGCCACGTCGCTGAGTGGGAAGACCACATCACCGAGCTGGTCGCCGCACGAACCGGAATGGATGTGCGCCGGATACGCTGGGCCGGTACCGTCGGTCGAGCTCGGTGCAGCTGAAGCCTGGGCCGAAGGTGAGGCGTCCTGGGCTGCAGCCGCCCCGCCTACGAGGGCGACGGCGAAGGTGCCGATGATGGCAGCGGTGGAGAGTGAGCGGTGATTCATATAGGGCTCCTGTGTGTTGTCGCGGACGATAGCCTGGGTGGCCCATCCGACCGCTATGCCACTTTCGTCGGCCGCCGCACTCCACCGGATAAACAGAGACACACCAAATATCACAGTTCCATCTAAACCGAGATGCCGGCATCGGGCGAAACTGGCTGCCCGTCGTGCGGCGATAGGTGGCGCTCGCCGGCCAAACCGCCCCGCTACTTGACGCTGCCGGCCGTGATGCCGTCGACGATGTGCCGGTTGAAGACGATGTAGATGATGACCATGGGGATGGTCACGATGGTCAGCGCCGAGAAGAGCATCGAGTAGTCGGTCTGGTAGCGGCTGGAGAACGCCAGCAGCCCCGTGGGGATGGTCTTGAGATCGTCGTCCTGGATGTAGAGCAGCGCCAGCAGGAACTCGTTCCAGGCCGCCAGCGCGGAGAAGATGGCCACTGTGGCCAGACCCGGCCGCAGCAGCGGCAGCGCCAGCTGGCGAAACATTCGCATATCACCGGCGCCGTCGATGCGGGCCGCCTCGAAGAGCTCGCTGGGCAAGCCGTCCATGAAGACCTTGAGCAGGTACGTGGCCAGCGGCAGGCCCATGGCGGTGTAGGGGATGATCAGCGCCCAGCGCGTGTCGGTGATGGCCAGCTCGGTGAACAGGTTGGACTGGGCGATGAAGTACGACTGCAGCGGCAGCAGCAGGCCCAGTGCGAACAAACCCATGGCCAGCCCGCGACCCGGGAAGCGATAGCGGCTGAAGGCATAGGCGGCGAGCGAGCCGAAGAGCAGGATCAGGGCGACCGACGCGCCGGTGACGATGGCGCTGTTGAGCGCGTACTTGCCGATGTGGCCCACCTCCCAGGCGTCGACCCAGCGCGACAGGTCGAACGACTCTGGCAGCGCGAAGGGCGTGGCGAAGATGGCCCGGTTGGACTTGAAGCTGGACAGCGTCATCCACACCAGCGGGAAGAAGAACAGCAGTGCCAGCAGGACCATGGCGGCGCCGGTCAGCCAGCGTGCCAGTCGCGCACCCCAGCCCTGTTCCGTGCGGGGTCGAGCGATGCTGCTCACCGCTCCACGCCCATCCGCGAGGTCCCGCCGCTGGCCCGGCTCCTGTCGCGATCCTGCACGCGCATGTAGACGAGGCCCACGCCCACGACGACCGCGGTGAGCAGCACCGCCATGGCTGAGCCGTAACCCACGTCGGCGTTGCGGAAGACGGTTTTGACCAGCAGCGTGGTGGGGATTTCCGTCGCGCCATAGGGCCCGCCGTTGGTGAGCACGAAGAAGAGGTCGAAGCCCTGGAAGCCGCCGGTCACGCAGAGCAGGATGGCGACCCCGGTGGCGCCACGGATCATGGGTACCTTGACCCGTCGGAAGAGGGCCCATTCACCAGCGCCGTCGAGCCGCGCAGCCTCCAGGATCTCCTCGTCGATCTGCCGGAAGGCGGCGTAGAAGATGACCATGTAGAAGCCCGCGAAGACCCAGCCTGACACGACGCTGATGGCCAGCAACGCGGTTTGTGGGTCGCCCAGCCAGATGCGCTGGAAGTCTTCCAGCCCAAGGGCATCGAGTGCCCCGTTGACGAGGCCGAAGTCGGGGTTGTAGATGAATGACCACAGCACCGCGATGACCACCATGGGCAGCATCACGGGCACGAAGATGGCGACCCGGAACCACATACCCGCCCCGCGCATGGTGATGAGTCCGGCGAGGGCCAGGCCGACACCGACCTCCAGCACGATGGTGGCGGCGATGTAGATCACGACGTGGACGAACGAGTCGCGAAACAGGTTGTCGCCCAGCGCGCGGCTGTAGTTGTCCAGACCGACGAAGGTCATCGGCCCAAAGCCGCTCCACTCGGTGAAGCTGTAGCCGATGGTCAGCACCATCGGCAGCAGGACCGCGGCCGCGAAGACCGCCAGCCCGGGGGCGATGAAGAGCCAGGGGGTGAGGCGGTTCGTCGGCTTCAACGGTCCACCCTACGGATGACTAGGTGACGAAGGGGCGCCCAGCGCGAGCGCCCCACCCACTTACTACTGAGCCTACTGACTGATCCGTGCGTCGAGCTCCGAGAGCGCGGTGGCCGGATCCTGCTGGCCGCCGAGCACGGCCGCTTCTGCGGCGTACAGCTCGAGCGCCGTGGGGACGTCGTAGCCGGTGTCAGGCGGCAGCACCACGGCCGAGGCACTGCTCAGCAGCTGGTTCAGTCGCGCCGAGCGGCTGTCCACGTCGCTGGCAGTCGCAGCCGGTGCCATCGGCGAGAGCTCCGCATCGTCGATGAAGGCCTGCGCGTTCTCCGGGCTGTTGAGCAACGCCAGGAACTCGGTGGCAAGGTCGATGTTCTCGCTATTGGCGTTGACCATGAAGCCGGTCTCCACGCCGATGACGCTGTTCTGGTCACCGGCCGAACCCTCGGGCATAGCCGGCAGGTTGACGAAGTCGAAGTCGAGATCAGGTGCCTCATCGATGGCCCAGCTGACAAGCCAGGAGCCGATGGGGTGCATGGCCGCTTGCCCCTGGAAGAAGAGCTGGGCACCGGCGTTGTCATCGACAGCATTGGCGCTGGCGTTGACGCACTTGTGGTCGGCCAGCTCCTTGATATAGCCGAAGGCCTGCTCCCATTCGGGCGTGGAGAAGGGCCCCTTGGCCGAGAGGGTGGCGTCGTAGACATCCTCGCCCACCACGCGTGAGGCGATGTGGCTGAGCCAGTTGCCCGCCGCCCACAGGTCCTTGTTGCCGGTGGCGATGGGGATGATCCCGGCTTCATTAAGCACATCGCACGCCGCCAGCAGCGCGTCCCAGGTGGCCGGCGGGGTGATGCCGTACTCCTCCAGCAGGGGCACGTTGTACCAGAGCACGTTGGTCACGTCGGCGGTGTACGGCACCAGCACGACCTTGCCGTCGATCGTCGCCGCGCCGAAGGCGCTCTCATCGAAGATGCCTGCCAGCGGGCCGGATTCGACCGCAGCGGTCAGGTCGGCCGCGTAGCCATCGGCATCCCGCTGGGCCATGCGGGCGCCGGTCCACTCGAAGTAGATGTCAGGCGCGTTGCGGCTCGAGAGCAGGTTGGGCAGGCCGATGGTCTCGTACAGGTCGTCGTCCTGGTAGTTCATCTCTACCTTGACGCCCGGGTGCAGCTCCTCGAACTGCGCTGCGGCGCTGTCAAAGACGCGGATGGCGGCCTCGCCGGGCGAGCCCATGGCCATGCGCAAGGTGGTGTCCTGGGCGAACGCGCCGCCGGTGCTGCCGACCACGCTCAAGGCGAACGCAGCCGAGACCGCGACGAGCGCGCGCTGTCGGTTCCTCATGAAGTGTCTCCTTCTACCTACGGCACCTCGCCCGGCCGGAACATCATCCCGGACAGGACGGACAAGGTCATCTCCAACACGTCGCCGAACACGCGCACGCGCGCTCGACGCAGCTTGATCAGGAACGGCGCCAGCTCAGTCGGCCCGTCCCCGTCGATTCGCCCCGCGGCGGCCAGCTCAGCCAGCTTGCCGATGGCCTCCGCTCCGATCTCGAAGGCCAGCAGCCAGGGGCGGATCTCATCGATCAGCGCGCGATTGGGCACCGGCCCTCGCAGGAGGTGGTCGGCCGCGCTGAGCAGTCGGTCGGCGAGGGCTGCCAGGTCGGCCGCTGCGGCTTCCGCGGCCGCGGCATCCCCGTGCTCGATGCGGAACAGCGCCGCGTCCAAGGCGTCGACCACGATAGGTGCATCGGCGTCGCACAGACACGAGGAGCGCACGTTGTCGGCGAACAGCGCGAATGCCTCGAGGTCCGCCTCGCCCACGACGTCTCGCATGGCGCGCTGCCAGCTGGCCTCGGGCTCGTATCCCTCCGGGTCACGCAGGTAATCGGCGATGGTGGCGAAGGGGATGCGCGAGGCCTCGAACAGCTCCATGCCGTTGGCGACGATGCCCAACGACGACCGCCACAGCTGCGGATCGCGACCGCGATAGGGCCCGATGTGCAGCTCGAAGCCCATGGCTACATCGTTGACCGGGTAGTTGTCCCAGTACGTGGGAGGTCGGTTGGCGGTGCGGGTGAAGACGGCGGCGTCGGCCAGGTCCAGCGTGGCTGAGCAGACGGCGCGGCCGGTCCAGAAGAGGTCGATGCGCGGATCGATGCGTTGGCCAAGGGTCGCCAGGTACGCCTCTGTGCCCGATCCGCGGTAGACCGTGGGGCAGACGATGAGGCGGGCTCCATCGGGCAGGGCGGCGAACACCCCGTCGATGAGGGCGACGTGAGCATCGGCCAGGTCGGAGAAGGCGGCGCGGTCCTCCGGGTGGAGGAGCTCCATGGGGATGTCATCGAGGAACAGGCCGAAATGGCTGACGCCCAGCCGCATGACGCTGCCGATCTTGGCCATCATGGTGTCCAGCTCGACCGGGTCCGAATAGCGGATCGACGGCGCCGGTGAGATGCCCCAGGTGAGCTCCATGCCGGCCGTCTGACAACGCACGACCAGCTCGCCCAGTCGATGGAGCGCGGCGTCGTCGTAGGGGGCCCGCCAATCGCGGCGGACGAGCGGGTCGTCCTTGGGCGAATAGACGAAGGTGTTCATGCCGCGGGCAGCCAGGAAGTCGATGAGGCTGAGGCGCTGCTCATGCGTCCATGGTCGGCCGTAGAAGCCCTCGATCGCGCCCCGGACTGCGAAGGGCGATGTGTTCATCAGTTTTCCCCTCGGCCGTCGCTCCGGCTGTCCGCGCGGCGCAGGTGCGCCTGGTTCACGGCGTCACCGCCGGCCACGTTGCTGCTCGCGAACACCTCAGGCACCACACCGCGGGCCAGCAGCCGTTGGACCACCTCCGCCACCAGGGTGTTGGCGATGGCGGCGCCGACGACCGTGGATGTGGGCGCCACCCGCACGGGCAGCCCCTCGATATCGACGGTGGCATCACCGACGATGCCGCCGTTGTCGATGACCACATCGACCAGCTCGTGGAGGCGCGGCTCCCTGGCCGCACGGGCAGCGTCAGAGGTGGCGTGCCCGATGCTGGTGATGGCGATGGTGCGGAGACCACGCTCGCGCGCCACGCGCGCCATCTCCGTGATGACCGTGTTGCTGCCGGAGTTGGACGCGATGAGCAGGACGTCGCCCGATTCGACCCCGTGATCGTCGAGGATGGCCGTGGCCAGGCCCGGTACCCGCTCCAGGGTGGTGCTCAGGGGTGCGCTGGCGTGCAGCATCAGGCCCTCGAAGAGGATGGGTCGGACGCGCACCAGGCCGCCCGCCCGATAGAACAGTTCCTCGGGGAGCATGTGCGAGTGGCCGGAGCCGAAGGCGTGGATGACGCCACCCGCTGCCATGGCGTCCGTGATGATGGCCGCGGCCGCATCGATCTGGGGCCACTCCTGCGTTTCGAGGCGCTCGATCAGGGTCGCGATGGTGGCGAGGTAGGCGTGACCCGCAGAGGGCGGCTGCGCCGACGGAGTTCGCTCGCTCGTCATGAGGCCGCCCGCCAGACATAGACCAGCTCTCGGTAGCGGCCGGGATCATCGCCCCGACCCAGCAGCACGCCCGTGCCGACGGTGATGCTGCTGCCCCATCGCAGTGACAGGGCTCCGGCGTGAGCGGTCACCGCGTCGTCGGCCAGCCAGACCTCGCGGACCGGGATGGCCGCGGCGATCGCTTCGCATAGTCGACGACGCGCTCGGTGGTCCGTCGGGGCCGTGGTCAAGCCCCGCACGTCCCGATCCGTCGGTGGCGCCCCGGTTCTGCGCCATCCCTCTGCGACGGCTTTGGGCACCGAGCCGATAACGTCACCCTCCAGGCGGCTCACGCCGTGGACCTCCACCGCGGCGGTCGCGTCCGACGCGCGAGGCGTGTCTGCGGCGTTCGAATGGCAGTCCCCGATGGCCGACTGGCCACCATCGATGGCCAGCACCTGCAACGCCTGCGACACCTGCAACGCCGGCTTCACCTGGCTGCCACGCTGGCTCCCAGGGCCGGTGCCGTCGCGGTGAAGGCTCGCGCCGGTACGTGGGCACTCAGCTGGTAGCGGTCGCCGCGGTAGATGCAGTCCGCGATCATCATCACGCGGCCGACCGCATCAGCGTCGGTCATGCGCATGAACAGCGTGGCCTGCTGCGGGGTGATGTTCAAGGCTTGACACGTCGCTTCGTCGGCGACCATCGGCTCGATGGTCACGTCCGCGGAGCCGGGCGCCAGGCCGTATCGGCTGGCGAGGAGCTCGTAGAGCGAGCCCTCGAGGTCCGCAGGCTCCAGGCCCGGGACCAGAGCCGATCGGATCCAGACCGTCTCGATGGCCATAGGTTCCCCGCTGCCCAGGCGCAGCCGCGTGAAGCGGTGCACGGACTCACCGACCGGCACGCCCGATCGGCGCGAGGTCTCGACATCCGCCGGCTCCACCTCGAAGGCCAGCAGTCGGCTGCTCGGGACCAGGCCGCGATCCTGCATGTCCTGCGTGAACGAGGTCAGGCCCAGGAAGCGCACCACCGGTGGCGGCAGCACGTAGGTGCCCGAACCGGGTCGCCGGACCACCAGACCCTCGGCCACCAGGGCATCGGTGGCATGCCGCACCGTCATGCGTGCGGCGTTCCAACGCAGGCTCAGGTCTCGCTCGCTGGGCAGTCGGTCACCCGGTCGGGCGCTGGCGATCGACTCTCTCAGCAAGGCCCGCACCTCCTGCCTGCTGACCTCCTTGCCGGTGGACACGGGCGGCAGCGTAGCGGAGGCGAGCCCTCGACGCAAGCCCCGCGGCAGACCACTTCGTCCGAGTTGGCCTCCTGCGCCGTAGACCACTTGGTACTCATGTCTCGCTCGCCGTCGACACGCGCGTAGACCGCTTGGTGCCGTTCTGGTCGCAGCCGCGTGGACCACTCGCGCAAGCTTCGTCGAGGGCCGGAAACGCGCTACCCTGTGCCCATGTTGCGTATCGAAGCTGCCCGTCTCTGTGATCTGCCCGGAGCGTATCGGACGTGTCTGCTCACCGGTGACACCGGAGCGGATGCCTCGGCGATGGCGGGCGACCCCGACCTGCTGGGGCATGTCTACGTGGGACCCTATCTGGCGCGCGGGATCGGAACGCAGTTGGTGCTCGTCGATGAAGCTGGCTCGGCTGGATACCTGCTCTCGACCGATGACACCGGGGATCACGAGGCTTGGGCGGAGGCGAATTGGTGGCCGCAACTGCGGGCTCGGTATCCGCTGGTCGAGGGCCGCCCCGTGGATGGGACCTTCGACGCCGAGCTCATCGGGCTCATCCACCGGCCATCGCTCGCGCCGCCCGAGATTCTCGACGACTACCCTGCGCACCTCCACATCGACCTGCAGGATCGTGCCCGAGGTACTGGCTTCGGTCGCCTGCTCATCGAACGACTGCTGCTTGAGCTGCGCGAGCGTGGCGTCGCCGGGGTCCACCTGGAGGTTGGCGACGACAACGAGCGCGCGATGGGCTTCTACGCGCACCTGGGGTTCGTCGAGTTGCAGCGCCGACCCGGTGGCGTGCTCATGGGCCTCCGATTGAACTGATCCCGTCTCAGAACCTGTGGCCGGTCGTGGCCGCAGGCTTGTCGCCGTGAGAGCCGAACGTGGGGATCAGACGGGGATCCGGCGCCGTGATGAGCGCATCGGGTGCCACGGTGCCACCGTGACCCGCCCCACGGGTGAACCAGCGGAGCGACGGGCCATGCTCCGTCCGATGACCCGCCCCACGGGTGAACCAGCGGAGCGAACCATGCTCCGTCCGATGACCCGCCCCACGGGTGAACCAGCGGAGCGAGGGCCATGCTCCGTCCGATGACCCGCCCCACGGGTGAACCAGCGGAGCGAAGGGCCATGCTCCGTCCGATGACCCGCCCCACGGGTGAACCAGCGGAGCGAAGGCCATGCTCCGTCCGATGACCCGCCCCACGGGTGAACCAGCGGAGCGAAGGGCCATGCTCCGTCCGATGACCCGCCCCACGGGTGAAACATCGGAGCGGCGATGATCCACCGGTCGCGGCGCCCGAGCCGTTCGAGGCCCAGATCATCGCGCGGCTCCGCAACGACGGTGGAACACGTGTCTTCGCGGGGAGCGCGCCGGTCGTCTGCCTGTCGCGCGAGGGCGGGCCCCCTCGGTCGGACACTGTCGACCGCCTTGCCGTAGGCGCGATGCGACGATGTCGTTGACGCGACGATCGGCTACAGGCCCTCAGCCCTCGGCCAGCGACACGATCTCCCTCGGGCGCCGACCCAAGCCGACGCTCAAGAGCGCGGCGTCCATCGTGGCGAGTTCGGCTTTTCGTGACCGTGCCACGGCCGCGTAGGCAGCGTCGTAGATGGTGAGGTCGTGCTGGTCGGCGAGAGTCGGTGTCCGCGAGCTTCGCCGCGAGGCCAGCGCCATCCTTCGGCGCGTATCGTCCGGCGAAACGGTAGAAGTCACTGACCGGGGTCGGCCTGTGGCGCTCATCGTTCGCGCCATGCCGGACGGTTTGGCTCGCCTGGAGCGCGAGGGCATGTTGCGACACGCCGACGGGGACCTGCTGGCCATCGAGCCGATCAAGCCGCGACGAGGCGCGGATCTCCCGTCCCAAGTGGTTGCACAAGCTCGCGAGCAGTGAGCACCATCTATATCGACAGCTCGGCGTTCGTGAAGGCCATCATCGCGGAGCCCGAGTCGGCCTGCTTGCGTGATTTCCTGGCCGGCGAACGCGGTCGCTATGTCTCCTCATCGCTGCTCCGAACGGAAGCGTTGCGAGCGATCCGCTATCAGGGTCCCGACGCCCTGCGAGCCACTCGCGAGGGGCTGCGCCGCGTCGACCTCGTCACCATCGACGATGGCATCCTGGAGGCCGCCGGCCTAGTAGCGCCCGGACTGCTGCGCACGCTGGATGCGATCCACGTAGCCACGGAACTGGCGTTGGGCGACGACCTGGGCATGGTCATGACGTACGACGAACGGATGATCAAGGCATCCGCGACCCTGGGCATCCCGACCGCGACCCCTCGCTGAGCGCAGGCTGCGTCGACGAACCTACTCGGCGTGGTCCTCGGGAGGCGGGAAACTCACCACTGTCAGGTCGTCACACTCGCTGCAGATGTAGCCGCGGCCGATGAACAGGGGCACCTTGGCCGAGTGCATCGGCTCGGGCAGCAGACGCGTCGGTGTCGCGCCGGCTCCGTGCTGGTGCCACACCTTGGCCGACTTGCCATCGTGACTCATGGAGATGAGCGTCCAGGTGGCGCTCTCCGGGCCGGTACTTCTCGGAAGCCGGCTGTGATCGGCGATCCACCAGTAGGGCAGCGTCTCATCAGCGTGGGCAGAGCCGGCCAGCACGTAAACGCCCTGGTCGTCGGGACCGGCGTGAAAGAAGTCGGGAGCCTCCCCGCCGGGAAGCGCCGTCACGCGGACGACAGCGCCGTCGTCAGGACCGCCCCGCAAGCGGGCCTGGTAGGCAGTGCGAGCTCGCTCGCCGGTCTGGATCAGCATGGGTCCCATCGTGCCGATAGGACGATAGTCCTGTCAACGAGAATCCCGACGCCGCGTTGCCCGACGTCACCGACGAATGCTTTGGCGGGCCAGCGCATGGCTCGGGTCAACGTCTATCTGCCTGACGATCTGGCGAAGGACGCCCGCGTGGCAGGGTTGAACGTCTCGGCGCTGGCACAGGTCGCGTTGCGAGGGGCGCTCGATGCTCGTCGGACCGATGGGTGGCTTCACAAGGTGCTGGAGATGAACGGCCCTGAGGTGGACCTTGAGGCCGTGCTTGCCGCAGTTCGTGATGCGGCTGACGAGTTCGGTCACGGACCCGATTGACGGAGACCCTGGTTCTCGACGCGTCCGCGATGGTCACGCTCCTGATCGGCGGGCCTGTGGCCAACAAGGTGGCGGAGCGCATCGCCGGGACCCCGGTGCATGTCCCTGCCCACTTCGATGCTGAGGTCCTCTCCGCCCTGGGTCGTCTCCACCGCGCGAACGAGCTTGATGCTGACGAGGTGGCTCAGCGTCTCGTTGCGCTTGCCGCAGCACCATTCGAGCGGCACGCGATCGGTCCATTGCTGACGTCGGCCTGGGGCTTACCTGACAACGTCAGGCCGGTGGACGCGCTCTACATCTCGCTGGCTGTCAAACTCTCGGTGCCGATCATCACGGTCGACCGCGGCCTGGCCGCTGCCACGCCCCACGCCGAGCTACTGCGGGTCTGAGGGCTCAGCTACCGCGCAGGCGTTTCGCCAACGCCGGGGGTGCGATGACGACGAGGTGGGTGGTAGCCCGGGTCAGGCCCACGTAGAGCAGCTCATCGAGTCGGCCGGCTTCTTCTGGCAGCTCGCACAAGATGATGACCTCGCGCTCGAGCCCCTTGAAGCGGCGAATCGTTTCGAAGAGCACCACATCAGCGGGCTCGTCGGGCACCTGCTCGGGTGGCAACCCCCTCGAGCGCCCCGCATCGTCGTGTGCCTCGTTCCAGAGCGTGACGTTCCCGTACTTCCGCTTGCGCCAGACGTCGCTCGCGCTAGCCGAGACACCCGAGAGCACGGCGATGCGGAACTCAGGCACCTGCTCTTCGACGGTCAGCCGATGCAGCGTCTTGCGTAGCGCTTCCACCGTCGCGGCACCCGGCGCCGCCTCGACGATCTCAGCCGGCAGCCCCTCTTCGCGGTAGATCTCGACCTCGTCGGAGCCGCTGCGGAAGCGCGAGGCCAGCCTCGCCACCGCCGGCGGATTGCGATGATCCTCGAATAGCTCCAATCGCTCCAGCCCCAGCTGCGCTACGACATCAGGACGAAACAACGCCTGCGCCGGGTCATGGAAGACCCAGAAGACGCCGTGCTCGGTATCGAACAGTAGCAGGGCTAACGACTCCAGCCAGCCGATGCTGAAGTCCTGGCCCTCGTCAACGATGACCGCGTGATAGCGCTCATCCGGGTCGGCATCGATGGCCCCATCGAGCGCATCGGGCAGCGTCTCATCCCACCATTCGCGCGGGATCGGCGAAGGTCGGGAGGGGAGGGTGGCGGCCCGTGTTCCCATGAGCTCGCACAGTCGGTGAAAGGTCGTGACCGTGAGTCCCGCGGGAGCTTTGGCGTCGGCCAGATCGCGCTGCATCGTGGTGGCCAATCGTTGGTTGAAGCACACCAGCAGCGTTCGATAGCCCTCCTCGGCAAGCCGTCGTGCACGCTCGGCGGCCAACATCGACTTGCCGCTGCCGGCAGGACCGACCACCTCCACCCGGCGCAGTGAGCGCCACTGGTTGAGGATGCGCGATTGCGCACGGCTGGCAGCCACCAACGCGTACCGGTCATCCTCGATGCGGCCGCGGACCAGCCGATGCAGCGAGACGGTCGGCCGCAACAGCTCATCGACCAGCGCGACGCCCTTCTCGCCGAGTGGTCGCCGCGCTCCGGCACCATCGCCGGTCCAATAGTCGAAGACGTGATCGAGCCAGCGCTGGATGCCGTCGACAGTCTCAAGCGCGTGCGCATCCAGCACCAGGTCAGTGGGCGCGTCCAGGCCCAGCAGGGCGTGACCTCGAGGCAGGCTCTCAAGGTCGACGTCCGGAAAGGCGACGGCGTGGCCGGCGAGTGGGTCGAGATCACGCGGCCAGTCAGGCAGATCGAGCAACTTGGCGCGCAGGAAATACTTGCTGTCTTCAGCCTGCTTGAAGGGTGACTCCTTCAACACTACCGGGCCCAGGTGCCAGCGGCCGGCAGCATCGCGTGAGGGCTCGCCCGACTTGACTTCCAGCACCAGCAAGCCGTGCTCGGGGTGGGTGATGACGGCATCGGCCTCGCCATCGCGCGCGGGACCGTCGTGGCGAACCGGGCCGGTCCAGTTGACATTGACGTAGACGCGATAGTCGGGCTCCGGAAGGGCTGCCCGCAGGCGCGCTTCGACGATCCGCTCAGCCTCTTCGCCACGCCTCATTCGCGGAGTCTGCCCCGACGCAAGCGTGCCCGCAACGGGAGTGAAGTCCGGGGTAAGCGGCCGCCGCTACGGTGCCGAGATGACGCTCTGACACCTCTGGCATGGCCTGCGCCGAGCGGCCGGGGTCGTCCAGTACGTCGAGCCCGCCGACCTGGAGAATGCCTGCCACCGGCGAGGTCTTCGCTGATCAGGAGTTTTCGCTGGTCGATCGCACCAGCTTCGCGGTCATGCAGCGCTTGGGCGTCCATCGCGTCATCACCTTCGATGACGACTTCGCCATCTTCCGCTTCGGCCCCCAGCGCGTCCGGGCGTTCGAAGTGCTGCGCCAGACGCACGCCAAAAGGCCCGGGCGGTGCGAGCCCGGGCCCAGAGCCTGTCAAGCGCGTGTGGGTCAGCTGCCGATCTTGTTCAGGAGGTGGCGCCCACTGGAATATGACGTCTCGGCCGGCTCGGGATCGTGGGACGGGAGTCCCCAGGGGTCGGACACACCGGTGTCATCCTTGTTCTCCGGCGCCTCGGTGGACGCGTCGGACGCGTCGGACGCGTCGGACCCTTCGACTTCGGTCTCGGCTTCAAGGGACTCGACCGAGTCGAACGGCTCAGCCTCGCTCTCGTCCGTCTCGTCCGTCTCATCCTCGGACCTTGCACTATCCGACTCGGCATCGGCGGCCAGGTCTTCGACATCGTCCGCTTGCGCGACCATCGCCTCGGCAGCCTTGACGGCCGGTGTCGTGCGCAGGTCGACCTCGTCGCTCGCGAGTGCGACATGCGGCACCACGATGGCCTCCGTATCACCACGCCACACGGCCAGCTCTACGACCACCAGCGGCAGGTGCTGCGACAGCGTCTCAAGGGTGGTGCGATAGCGGTCGCCGGCCTTCTCGGTCACCAACACTGCGACGTGTGTCTTGTCGGGATGGCGGACTCGATTGCGCGCCCAGTTATCGAGCAGCTGGAAGCCGTGCGATGCCTCCATCTCGCCGAGTCGGACATCCACGCTGAAGCAGCGCTCCGCATCGGTCGCCACGAAGCAGCGAGCGTCGGTATCGCCGGCGCCATCGGTCACCTGGAGATCGCCCAAGCCCAGGCGAGTCGGCTGTTCCTTCAGCCAACCCTGCAGCCAGACCTCGTCCTTGCCCAGCTCGCTCACGGTCGATACAGCACCGGAGACGATGGTCGGAGTCGTCATCACTTGTTCCTCGCACTTCACAGGGTCGGCACCGGCGAGCGCGCCGGCACATGCGAACCAGTACACCCCTCTGCAGCAGTCCACGCCATTGGTCCGATAGTCCGGCCCCCGGGCGCCGAGCGGCGCCCGAACGCAACATCACCGCTCGGCCGCTGTGTCACGATTAGGGTCCCCAAGCACGCAGTCGCGCTCCGATGTGTCCGCGCTCCCGAAAGGAGCCCTCGATGTCCGCCAAGACCAGCCCCTCCCAGCCGAATCCGCAGGCCGAGTCCAGGTCCCAAATCAAGCCCAAGCCCCAAGCCACGCCCAAGCCCCAAGTCAAGCCCAAGGCCAGGCTGGCGTCCGCTGCCGAGGCGCCTTCCCCGCTCGAGGTCGTCAAGCCGCTCGTCCGCGTGCGGCAGATGCGCGAGTTCACCGGCAAGCGCGTGACCAAGGTGGAGTTGGAGGCCATCACGGAGGTCGCCCGTTGGTCCGGTAGCAGCCGCAACGAGCAGTCCTGTCGCTTCATCACGCTGCGCGACAGGGACGTCATCGCGAAGATCGCCGAGCTGGGGCTGCCCCAGACACGGGGTCTGCGGTCGGCTAGCGTCGCGGTCGCCATCGTCGAGCCGGATGAGCCGGAGCGTGGCCTCTCGCGGGCGTTCGACGACGGCCGCGCCGCGGAGCGCATGCTCATCGCTGCCTCCATGCTGGGCCTGGGTGGAGGCATCTCACGGGTTCGCGGTGATGTCCGCGACGGCATCAACGAACTGCTAGGCCTTCCGGTCAATCGCTCGGTGTGCACGATCGTGGCCGTGGGTCACCCGACCGAGGACGCCTTGGCCCCCAAGTCCCGGCCGGGTACCGCGCGATTGCCGCGCGAGCAGGTCATCTACGACGAGTGCTGGCCGGCCCCTCCGCCCAAGGCTTGATCGCGGCGGATGATCGTGGCGGATCCCAGCGCTCGCTCGATGGCCGCGCTGATGTCGTCGAAATCGGGCAGTGGCTCCGCAGTCACTTCGTTCAGGTAGAGGCCCCGCCGCACCTCGATCATCACCGATCGCACACGACGGTCTTGCCCAAAGAACCCGCTCGGCACGAAGGTCCCGGCGAAGGGTGAATCGCGCTTGATGCGGAAGCCTTCCGACTCGAATGCTGCCGTCATCTCATCGACCAGCTCGGGTGGCGTGTGCAGGGGGTCTGTGCCGATGCAGATGTCAGGCCGGTCGGCCGCCTGGTCGATCTCGCTCGGCAGTGGTACTGAGGGGAAGGAGTGGCAATCGACGAGGGTGCACTCACCGAACTCTTCGAGCAGGTCGGCTACGACGGCGTCGAGTGCGGCGTGGTACGGCCGATAGATCTGCTCGACACGCTGCGCACGCAGATCCGCATCCTGCTCGCGCAACGGCTGACCGTTCGTGCCGCGCCAGTAGACGACGCCCTGGCCATGCGCCGCTGCGGGCTCGGCCAGCTCGTCGAGGAAGCGTTCTGGGTCGAATACCAGGCGCGACAGCCGGTTGACGAAGCGCGTAACTCCTAGATCGCTTAGCCAGGCGAACAACTCTTCCGTATACCAGTCGGTGAGGCGCACCAGCTCGGCCCTCAGCTCGTTGTCCGGCAGCAGGATCTCGGCGCGCACGTCGGCTGGGATGAGCGTCGACGAGTGTGGCACGTGCGCGACCACCGGCAGGCGTGTCCCGATCGGAGCGATGACCTCGAAGGGGAGCGTCACCAACTATGGGTCCACGGCGCGTCTGGCATCACCATTCCTCCTCGGTGGGGGTCCAATCGTGCCACGTGGTGACCTGCGTAGGGGAGTCCTGTCGATCATCGCCATGCAGGTGGCACCGGCCGGCGCCATCCTTGGGTACGTGACGAGCAAGATGTGGTCGATGCGGCAACTGCTCCGGGTCATCACTGCGCTGTTCCTGGTGCTGTCCGGGTTGGCCCTGCCGCTTGCGCCGACGGTCTGGGCGCAAGGCATCCCCGCCCCAACGCCGCCCGTCGATGGACAGCTGGCACGGGTGGTGGCCGTCACCGATGGCGACACCATCAAGGTCGACCTCGGCAACGGGGCGATCGAGCGCCTGCGATACATCGGCATCGATACGCCAGAGACCGTCGACCCGAGTGAGCCGGTCGAGCCATGGGGTCCGGAAGCGTCAGCCGCCAACGCCGCGCTGGTGGCCGGCCGGGCGGTGCTCCTTGAGCGCGATGTCAGCGAGCGCGACCGCTACGACCGGCTCCTGCGCTACGTCTGGGTAGAGCAGGCCGATGGTTGGCGCATGGTCAACGGCGAGCTGGTGGCGCTGGGCCTGGCAGAGGTGCGAGCCTACGAGCCGGACACCAGGCACGATGCCTGGCTGCGCCAGGTGCAGGATGAGGCAGGTGCAGCCGGCTTGGGGATCCACGAACGTGCGGACAAGACGCCTGCGCCCACCCAGGATCCCGGTCTCATCGAGAGCATCCTCGACCTCTTCTTCGGTGGCTGACGATCGACGACTCGGTCAACCGTCTGCGCAACGCCTCAGCCGGCCGGCTCGAGGACCCGGAAGCCGACCGCTCTCGCCCCTGTTGGCTTCCGACCCCGCCGCCACACCGTCACCATGCGGTCGTCGAGGAGATCGACGACGATGGTCCCGGCGTGCCATGCAAGCTGGCACAACGAACCATCAGGATGGCGGCATGCGACTCATTCCTGGAGCGCGATCGGCTCCATCATCGAGATCGGGTCGTACAGGCGGAGGTGCATCGTGTCGTTCGAGGAGGAACGGCTGGACTGCCATCGTTGCGGGACGCCGCTGCTAGGCCATCCGGACGATGAGCCAGATGGTGGTGTAGACGGGCTGCCCATGTGTGGCGAGTGTGTTCGCAATCGTGACGAGGCAGCCGATTTCGCGATGATGGACATGCAGGACGGCGAGCTGGACGGGACGATCGAGTTCTGAGCGGTGCCAGCCCTCCGGAGCCTGGTAGCGGCTGGGGCAGACGCGGGCGAAGTCGCACCAGCGACAGCCGCGGTACTCGGGCATGGCGGTGAAGTCGCCCGATCGCATGGACGTCGCGAGGTCCACGAGGTCTGCGGCGTGCGCGTCGAGCTGCTCGAGTGTACGCACCGTCGAGACGGACATGTCCGACTCGGTGAAGTAGAGCGTCAGCTTGGAGGCGGGTGGGAGCGGCGCTCCGCTCTGCTCGTCGGTCACGGCACCCCGATATATGGCCAGCGCGTACGTGGAGAGCTGCTCATCCTTGTCGACCGCCGACTGTGACCTGGAGCGGCCGGTCTTGTAGTCGATGACCTCGATGGAGCCATCGGGGTGACGGTCGATGCGGTCGATGACGCCGTACATGCGAACAGGCTCGGCCCCATCGGGCGCGTCAAGCTCAAGCACGAAGTAGCGCTCAAGGCCCACCGCCTCAGAACGAGTCGGTCGGGTCGACAAGCACACGCAGCGCTGCCTCAAGGTCGCGGATCTCGGGCTGGATGAAGAGTCCCGTGGCATCGATGACGGTGAAGGGCACTCCACGATGGCCTCCGCCTCATCATGGGCATCGGCGGCGATGACGACCTCCACCCCATCGCCGGGTGGGCGTGTGGCGACCAGCGGGGTGCCGGTCTTGAGTCGTGATCGATTCACGCTGATGACGCGGCCTGCGGCGCTGATGATATCCGCCACCGAGCGGCGGTTCTCCAGCAGCGGCACACGCTGCACCGCCACCGGCGGCTGCAGGTCGCGGGCGCGTCCGGCCTGCTCGGGGCTCAGTCGAGCCCAAGGGGTCGCCCCACCGGCGCCACCGGCCGTCCGTCGTGCTTCGCGCTCAGCGACCGCGTTGCCTCGCGCGTCTCCCTCGTTCAGCAGCGCCGATCAGCGGCCCCTCGCCCCACTCGACTGCCGTACGCTGGGCGGGTGAGAGATCGAGCACGGTCGTGGTCGGACGGGCAACTTGCTGATGCATGTCCTGGGGGCGCATGCGCCGATGATGCGCCATGCCCGACCGCTGCTGCTCGCCGAGAAGGAGTGAGATGACCGAACCCATGACGTCCGCTGCGGGCACGCCCGTGACCCTGTACGCAGATGCCGATGCACTTGGGGAGGCGCTGGCGCGCGAGATCCTCGAGGGCATCGCCGCCACACCGCCCGATTCGCTGTACCTGCTGGGCTGCCCCGGTGGCCGCAGCCTGCGCTCGACCTATCAGGCACTGGGGCGGCTGGTGCCCGCCGATGCCGACCTGCGCCGACTGGTCATCGTGATGATGGACGAGTACGTGGTCGGCACACCCGATGCCCCGCGGCCGGTGGATCCCGCGTTGCATTGCTCCTGCCAGGGCTTCGCGCAACGGGAGATCGCGGCCCCCATCAACGCCGCGGTCACGCGCGGCCACGGCATCAGCGCGGATCATGTCTGGGGCCCTGACCCTGCTGACCCGGATGCCTACGACCGCCGCATCGCGGATGCCGGGGGTGTGGTGCTCTTCCTCGCCGCCAGTGGTGCCGGGGACGGCCATATCGCTTTCGTGGCGCCGCCTGCCGACCCCGCTGGCACGACGTCTGTCCTCGAGCTCGCCGAGCAGACCCGTCGCGACAACATGGGCACGTTCCCGGACTTCAAGACGCTCGATGACGTGCCTCGCCACGGTGTCTCGATCGGCCTCGCCACCATCACCGGACTCTCCCGCTCGGTGGCCATGGTCCTGGTCGGATCCGCCAAGCGACCTAGCGCGCAACGCATCCTGGCCGCACCCGACTTCGATCCCTCGTGGCCGGCCAGCATCATCCATCGATGTCCACGGCCCCGCATCCTGCTCGACCGCGAGGCAGCCGGCACCGTTTGAGGTCGGCGCCACGGCGTCGATCTCGCCGTCTCGCAGCCGGCCGATCAGCCCGCAGCGAACGACGAGAACCGCTAGCCTCTGCAGTATGAGGATGAACACGGCTCTGCCGCGCCTGGTCGCCGCGGTCAGTTCGGCCGCGCTGGCGCTTGCCCTCGCTGGACCGGCGGGCGCCTTGGGCGCCGGTACGGACCCGGAGCTCATCGGCACGCTTGAGCTGCCATCGGGCGATGTCGAATACCAGATCGAGCTGGGCAAGCTTCACATCTTCGATGAAGAGCGCGTGCCCTTCGTCGTCTCCGTCATCGACGGTTGCAGCGTCAACGACCACCTGTGGGTGTTCGTCGCCGGCCTGTCCGGCATGCCGGTGCCAGTGACGATCCTCGACCTCAAGAGCGACCAGAAGGCACGCCTGGTCTTGCCGGCATACGAACCCGGAAACCCTATCGGTAGCCTCCTTGAGCCTGAGGCATTGCGCGTCTGCGGCGACGAACCGCGCGGTGGTTTGCCGGCCCTGAAGGGTTCCGCCAGGTTGACCGCGACCGACGGCAGCGGTGCTGTCGATGACGATGCCATCGAGCTACGTTCCGACGGCGATGACGACGCCTATCGCCGTCTTGTGCGAGGCGGCGTGTCGTATCCCATCATCAGCACCCGCTCGCCCATCGTCGCGGTCGATGACAGCTCGTCGTTCGATGAGCTGGTCCTGTTGGCTGAGGGTCGAACACCTCGACAGGTCGAGGGCGTGGCCTTCCGTGGCGATCAGGGCATGCTGCCCCCGGCAGCCGCCCTTGAGAAGGCCGCCAAACGGCTGGACCGCTCCCGCGTGCGCCGCGCCTTCGAGACGGCCAAGAACATGCGGGTGCCACAGGGGATCATCGACGACCTTGGTCTGCGCGGGGTCGATCAGGTCCACCACGTCAGTCTTGACCTCGAGACGCTTGGAGCGGACGCGTACCTGGCGCAGGCTGGCTGGATCCGCCAGCAAGGGGGCGGCCTGGAGCCGCCGTTGCCGGTTGCAGAGCGCTTCAGCGTCGAGACCACGGGTGCCAGCGGGGAGCCGCTGTCGATCCCGCTCGTGGGACCCCTGGTCGGCAGTGATGAGGAGGGCCGACAGTGGGAATACCGCTCCGATGATGTGTTGGTGCAGGTCATGGACGCTTGTGCCCTCGGCGGTACCTTCTGGATGCTGGCCGGGGCCGTGACCGACGAACCGCTGGAGCTGACCATCACTGACAGCGTGAGCGGCGGCAGCGCCTCGTATCCGCTGTGGACCGAGGGCAAGGATGTCTCGCGGCTGTCCGATGGAGCGTCGCTGGCCTTCTGTCCCTGAGCCCCCTGAGTTCATCGGGGCCGCTCCCCTGCGTCAGTGGTGGTACATCTTCGGTAGTACATCTTTCGTGCTTGCGGCATTGGCAGCTTGAGTATCCTGTATGGCATGGGAAAGCCAAAGTGGTGGGTCTGCGGCGGCTGCAAGAGCCTGAACGACATGCCGGCAGCCAAGTGCTACAAGTGCCGGGCTGCCAAACCCGCCGACCCGACGCTCATCGATGACCAGTACAGCGAGGTCAGCAGCGGCCCGAGCCGAGTGGGGATCACCGTAGACCTTGCCACGGTCGGCGACCTCACTAGGCCTGACCCTCTCGAGACCGCCAAGGGCGGAGAGATCATGGAGGCCTTCGGCAAGCCGGATGTGCCGGACGATCAGCCGGGGGGACTGCCGGACGAGTCGCGCCGACCTCCGCTACGCGACGATGGCGGCGGACCCCGCGGCGATGGTGGCGGACCCGACTGGAGCAAGCCACGGGTGCAGCCCACCAGCAGGCTCCGAGAGCCGACGCAGCGCAGCATCTCCGAAGTCGGCGAACGACCCTGGGCCAGCGATCCAGCGTCGCGTCTCCGTCAGGATCAGGAGATGGAGGAGTAACCCGACCTTCGTCGCAGGCTCTACTGGCTCACTCTCGGATCCAAGGGACCGACGCCCGAGGAGGCCATCTCCGACGCTTCGCCCACCGGGCGGGTCGAACGACGCCTAGACATCGGGTGTGCTGGATCACGGTCTTGGGCCGTCCTTCCTGACAACCTTCCCGCCTGCGCGATTCAGGCATGGCCGCTACGCTCACCGCGCCAACATGACACGCTACCGTGTCGTCGCGCTTGCCCAGGCGTTGACGATGATCATGCTGCTCCTGCCTGGGTCTCACCTCGCTGGCCCGTCAGTGGTTCGTGCTGCCCCGAAGCCGGTCGCGAGCGAGCCTCTCAACGTCTTCGATGCTGAGGGCAAGGGCATCGGTTGCCGCGCCGGCACGCGCAAGTACAAGGGCCCGGGCCTGCCCAAGGACCCGCCTTGGCCACCCGGTGCCCAGCCCACCCCCAGCCCGCCGCCTAGTCCAACGGCCTCCGCCACACCCGCGGCATCTGCCACGCCCGCGGCCTCCCGCGAGCCCGCTGTCGAGCCCACGCTGTCCGCTGCGTCGGCCGCAGCTGAGCCGGTCGCCGCCGATTTGTCGGCGCTCGTTGCTGCCGAGCGGACGGCCTATGTCGCTGCCACCGATGTGCGCCTGCCCCCGGCCGACCTCGATCCGGCGACGCCGGACGCGGCCCTCGACAGCGGCGAGTTCATGAGCGGCATAGATGTCAGCCACCACAACGGTGACATCGACTACGCCAAGGTGTGGGACGCCGGGCACCGCTTCGTCTACATCAAGGCCACCCAGGACAACGACTTCGTCGACCCCATGTTCCCGACCAACCTGCAGCGGGCACGTGCGGCGGGCCTGGCTGCTGGTGCCTACCACTTCTTCGACTACACGCTCGACGGTCGCGCCCAGGCAGATCACTTCCTGGATCGTGTCGAAGCCGCCGGCGGAATCGATGACGCCCTCCCACCGGTGGTCGATGTGGAGTGCTGGAAACCCATCGGCGCGTCGATCCATGCGGTCTCCAGCACGCGATTGCGGGACTTCGTGGAGCGCGTGTATGAGCGTACCGGGCGGATGCCCATCGTCTACACGTCCGTATTCATGTGGCGTGAGGTCGTCGGTAACAGCGACGACTTCGAGGACCTTTCGCTCTGGGCCGCCTGTTGGGGCTGTGACGCGCCACCATCGCTGGCACCCGGCTGGGACGACTGGGCGTTCTGGCAGACGGGCCTCACCCGCATCCCCACGGTGGGTCGCCTGGACAACAACTACTTCGTCGGTGGCAGCGGCGACCTGGACGCGCTGAAGCTGCGTCCATTCAGCATCGAGAGCGGTGCCATCGCCACCTCGAGCCAGGCCGTGGCACTGGACCTCGGTGGCCGCGATGCCACACACATCCGCACCTCACCCGACGGCGAGAACTGGTCCGGCTGGAGCCGCATCGGCTCCACACCGTTCGCCGAGCTGCCGGCGGAGGAGGGCCAGTACACCGTCTTCGCCCAGTTTCGGTATGGATCGAACCTGCGCTCGCCGGTGGTGAGCGATAGCATCGTCGTCGACCACACGCCGCCGCAGGTGTCGACACCGATCGTGTCGCTGCGCACCGGCCTGCTTGCCGAGGGTGCCGCCAGCCTCCCCATCGCGGCCACTTGGGAGGCGCGTGATGATGTGGCCGGGCTGTCAGACGCGCTGGTCCAGGTCGACTGCGGCGACCTTGGCACGACAAGCTCGGCTGCTCCGGGGACCGCCGCGCCTGGCCGCTCGACCACGTGGGCTGCGGATGCCTTCACCCACCCCGATGCCGACTGTGCGGTCACGGCCATCAGCCGCGATGGCGCCGGAAACCCCAAGCGTGCGGGCGGCGACCGCTTCACGACCACTTCCATCGATGTCGCCGCCGCCGTGGTCGAAGGGGACCAGGTCGGTGTCATCGCCACCCGAGGTCCCGACGCCGGCCGGGCGGCCGTGCTGGTCGATGGTGAGGCCATCGGGCTGATCGAGCTGTACGTTCCGGAGATGAGCGGTCCCGAGGTCGTGTTCGTGACCGACCTGACCGCCGGCAGCCACCGCCTCGAGGTCCGGCCCACCGGTAATGCCGATGCTGCCTCCGGCGGTACCGCGATCGCGATCGATGGCTACATCACGCTGTCGCGCTGACTCCGAGCGTGTAGCGCATCAGCGGGATGCTCCGACCCGGCACCAACGCCGAGGGCGACATCGCCACGCGCTCGCAGCCGAGTCGCAGGTAGAAGCGCTCCGCGTAGGGGTCGCTCTCGAGCTCCAGCACTCCGTAGCCCCACTCCCGAGCGACCTCGGCCGCGCGCAGGAACAGTCGCCGTCCCAGGCCCTGTCCCATGGCCCCAGGATCGACGAACAGGTCATCGAGGAACGCCAGCTCGGTCAGGCGGCGCAGCCGCAAGAAGCCCAGGGGCTGACCCTCCGCCTCAAGCACCTCCACGCGCTCGGTCGCCACCCCAAGGTCGGCGGGGATGCCAAGGTCGGCCTCGGTGCAGGTCAAAGTCGGTGCCAGCAGTGCCATGAAGGCCTCGTCGTAGCCCCAATGTGCCTTGGCGCGCAGCGTCAGCCGCGTGATGTCTTCGGCATCGGCAGGCCGGGCGACCCGCAACCGAAGAGACGGAGTGGGCTTCGATCCGGACACGGACCGGCTACTTGCCCTTCTTGCGCGCCTTCGTTGCGCCACGCTCGATCCAGTGCGGTTTGGATTGGCGAGCCCAGGAGGGACCCGACTGGCGTCGCAGGATCACCCACAGGCCCAGCACGCCTAGCACGGCGATGCCGAAGAAGACGATGCCGGCGAGCCGCAGCGAGCCGCTCGAAGAACCCGCATCGATGAGGTCGATGACCTCCCTGGACTTGTTGATGGCCACGTCGACGTTAGTGGCAAGGCCGGCATCCCTGGCCTCTTGCAGCGGTGTGTCGACGTCGACGCCCCACAGGCCGAAGTCGGTCAATAGGTCGCGATCGCTCTTCACTGCCGCTTCGGCGAGGCCGATGTAGCTGGCGGCGTTGGCCCACTTCTCGGCCGTCGCAGCGCCGTTCTCCAGCTCTTCGAGGCTCTGTGCATTCTCGAAATCGTCCTTGATGCGATCGAGCGCGCGGAAATCGGTCCAAGCCTGGTCGGCCTGCCAGGCACGCTCGATCCACTTCTGGGCAGCGGCCGCGGAGAGTGCCGCCGACGCGAAATCGCGGTCCTCGACCGGCTTGGTCACGACCTCGGGGATGTGCCAATCAGGGACTCGATCGCTGAGCAGGTTGAGCGCGTTGCCCACGGCCTGTGCCTCGGCACTCCGGGTCTCGGCCTGGGTCCGCAACGCCGCCATCTGGGCAGAGGTCGTGACGGCCTCGAAGCGGGGCCGGATGTCCGTGCTCAGCTGGGCTTGGGGGAGCGCGATGTCCGCCGCGCGCGCGGCAGCGACCACGGCGCGGGCATCCTCGATGATGGCTCGTCCGGCGGTGATCTGGCCGGCCTCGACGGGATCGGTCACGGCCGCGGGGATCTGCCACTCGCCGACCTCGTCACCCAACAGCCCGAGCGCGCGACCCGTGGCTTCGGCCTCACGCCGGAGGGCGGCCGCTTCGCCGACCAGGTCCTCCAGCTCACTCTGCGTAGCGGCGGCCCGATAGCGCGCGCCGAAGGACTCGACGATGCCGGCGGACGGCAACGCCGCGTCGGCGGCGGTGATCTGCTTGGCGATCTCGATGGCCGGCGTGATAGCTGCCATGGCATCCTCGAACCGACGCTCGTCGATGGCGGAGTCGATGGTGGCAGGGAAGAAGTCCCACCCGCTCGGGACCACCTGCTGGAGCTGTCCCAGCGGCTCCACGAGCTCGCTGGCGCGTTCGAGCAGGTCGAGGGCATCGGTCCGTACCGCCTCGATCTCCTTGACGTTCGCGGCGCTCTCGAAGGGGCGCTGGATGAGCGGGACCAGCCCGGCGGTCGGTAGCAAGCGGTCGGCTTCGTTGAGCGCGTCAAGCACTTCGTAGGACTTGTCGAGTGCCTCGGTGGCCGCCTGGAAGCTCCAGTCATCCATGGCCTTGCGCACCGCCAGTGGCGCGCCCAGTGGCGCGGCATCGGCGAGGAACTTGTGGTAGTAAGCGCGCGCCGCGGAACGCTCGGCGAGGTCGAGGCCAGCGCCAGGGATGCCATACGCGTCAAGCAGGTTCTGGGCGAAGTCGAGATCGTCGAGGTTGGCGGCAAAGGCGGGGTCGGCGCCAGCCGGCACCAATCCACGCTCGTCGACGGCGTCGAGCCACTCGCGATAGTCGACGACGGGGCTGGCGGCGATCTCGGGACCGGCCGAGCCCACGTACTTGGTCTCGCTGTCCAGCAGGGAGCCGATGACCGTCCGCCACTGCTCGTCGGACATACGCGACGCCACCGCGCTGACGATGCCGCAGGCGGCGGCATCCTGGTCGGAGATGACCTGCTCCCAGCCTTTCCCGGAGGTGGGTCGTACGACCTGCCACGCGGACAGGTCAAGGCCGGTCGCATTGGGTCCCGCTGGATCGCAGGCGGCTTCGTTCATGGCCGACGCGGTCCAGAGGGCCATGCCTTCGCGCAGCCACAGCTCGGTGAAGGTGTCGGTGCTGAACCAGGCGTGGGCCAACTCGTGCTTGGGGTCGCCGATGCCGGCGTTCTCGTCGAGCTGCACGACGCCGGGTGTGTCGTGGGCACTGGCGTAGCCACCCAGTTCACGCGGCGGTGCCATGCGGATGACCACCGCTCCATCGCCGGGGATATCGTGGTCCAGAAAGTCGCGGATGGCGTCCAGCGTCGGCTTGGAGTTCGCTTCGGCAGGGGGGAGCCAGGCAGCCGCATCCGCCCAGGCCTGCAGTTCGATCTGTCGGTCTGCCGGGCCGACGAAGGTCTTCCTCGCGAGGTTGTCCTCGCGAACACCCTCCACGCAGGTGAAGATCTGGGCAGGGGTCCGGCTGGTGTCGGACCCCAGGCGGTTGTTGCCCTCCTTCTTGAGTTGCGTGCCGCTCTGGGTGATCGTCCAGGCCGCCTCATCCTGGACCTCGATGGCGACCTTGCCTTCATCGGTGTCCTGACCGAATGCGCAAACGTAGAAGTAGCTGCCGTCGACCCGCGCGGGGGTGGCGCTGAGGACGACCTCACCCTGGTCCTGGCTGGCCTTGATGGGGTACTGCAGGCGGAAGCGCTTGGTGCTTCGACCACCCTCGATGGGCGGTGTCTCGACCCATCGTGCGGTCCACAGGCCTGGAGCGTCCTGGCCCTGCTTCACCAACTCGAAGCCGCCGCCGACATCGGGTCGAGCACGCCGCTCGACCATGATGGGGCCCCACTCCTTGGGCCCAAAGGGCGCGTTGCCGGTCTTGAGGTTGAAGGTCATCGTCACCTCGATCACCCCATCCGCTGGCACGACCGTGTAGGTGACGGTGGAGGTCTCCTGCAGTTCTTCCGTGTTGGCGGCAACGGGCAGCACCATCACCGCGGCGACGACGACGGTGAGCAGCAAGGAAACGAGGGCGCGGCAGGCCCCAGACGACATGGGACGATCCTCGTGTACGGGGAATTGGTAGGCTGTGCGGTTGGGTGCGGTCCGGACCGTAACCCGGATGCGGAGGAGCGGCAAGGCGGACCATCGGCAGTGTCCGGGCAGGACCGCTCACCCATACTCGGTGCATGACGCTCAGACGCCTCGGCCTCGTGTATGCGATGCAGGGTATCGCCTTCGGCCTCCTGATGCCGTTTTCGGTGCCCTTGCTCGATGAGCGCGGCCTGGGAGCTGCGGAGATGGGTCTGGTCCTGAGCATCGCCGGTCTGACCTCGTTGTTGGCGTACCCGATCTGGGGTGCCATCGCCGACGGTTGGCTGGGGCGACGGCGGACGATCGCGCTGACGGCCATCACCGCGGCCATCGGTGGGCTCCTGATCCTGCTCGCGGGCAGCGACCCGTGGCTGCTGACGCTGGCGCTCTCGGTTTCATTGGTGGGCGCGACGGTCTGGTTCCCGCTGCTCGATGCGCTGACGCTGGGCCTGCTCGGTGATGGCTCGTCGGGCTACGGTCGTATCCGCGTGTGGGCTTCGGCAGGCTGGGCCGCATCGGCCACGATCGGCGGCGCGATGTGGATGTTGGTGGGACCCGACCTGGTCTTCGCCTCGTTCGTCGTCGCGTCTCTGCTGGTGGCTGCTCTGACGCTGACAACCGTACGCCCCGCGAGCGAAGCGTCGCCCCGCCCGCCTCTTCCCCTTCCGTCGCTGCGGAGCTCGTTGCCACTTTTCCTGGCGCCGGTCTTGCTGGGCTTCATGCTGGCTTTGTTCATCACGTCCATGGGCGAGCACGCTTCATGGCGGTACATCAGCCTGCGCATACTCGACCAGGGCGGCAGTGTGTTCCTGGTGGGGCTCGCGGCGGCGCTGCCGGCCATCGTCGAGATCCCCGTCTTCGCGAGCTCCGGTCGGCTGGCCGCACGGCTGGGCCTGCGCTGGCTCTTCGTCAGCGGCGCCCTGGTGGCCGCGGCGCTGATGGCACTGGTGGCCATCGCTCCCGAAGCGTGGATGGTGACGGCCCTGCGCACGCTCGACGGAACCTCATACGCGCTGCGCTACGTGGCCATGGTCTTGATCGTCGGCGTGCTATTGCCCAGGCATTTCTATGCGTTGGGCCAGTCGGTGGCGTGGTTCGTTTACGCCGGCATCGCGCCCATCGTGGCAGATGCGGTCGGTGGCGTCATCTATGAGCGCCTGGGTGCGCCAGTGCTGTTCGTGGCCGCTACCACGGCGCTGGCCATCGGTGGGGCGGTCGCCTGGGTCGTCCTGCGCGGTCCGCGTTTCGGACGGTCGCGAGTCGAGCCGGTCATGGACGCTTTGCCGGCGCCGCCTCCGCCCACCTGACCACGGGGCTCCAACCCCGGGACCTCAGGCGCTGAAGATCCACTCGCCGCCGCGCATCACGCGACGGACGGCGAACGTGGCCGCGTCCAGCTCCACCAGGTCGGCCCGCAGTCCGGTCGCGAGGTGTCCGCGATCGGACAGGCACAGCAGCTCCGCCGGGTTGGTGGCGGCGGCACGCACGGCATCGGCGATAGGGATGCCGGAGCGCACCACGTTGCGCAGTTCCAGGTCCAGCGCCGTCACCGAGCCGGCCAGGTTGCCGCCCTCGACGAGCGTGGCCATGTCGCCGTCCACGCGGACCTCCAACTCGCCCAGCATGCCGCGGCTGCGGCCTGAACCGGCGAGGGCGATGGCATCGCTGACCAGCAGCACCCGCTCACTCGGTTTGAGACTCCAGATGAGCGGCCACAGCTCACGATCGACGTGCAGGGTGTCCGCGATCAACTCGACCCAGACGGCATCGTCGAGCAGCGCCGCCAGTGCCAGGCCGGGTTCACGATGGACCACCCCGACCATGGCGTTGAAGAGGTGCGTGGTGGTGACCGCACCAGCGGCGTAGCCGGCGCGCGCCTCCGCCATGTCCGCCGCCGAGTGGCCCAGCGAGACGCGTACGCCCCGGTCGGCGAGGCGCGTGATGAGCTGCGCTGCGCCACGTAGCTCGGGTGCGATGGTGATGACGCGCAGGCCTTCGATGAACGTCGCCAGACGCTCGTCATCGAGATCTTCGGGGTGGCGCAACAGGTTCGCCGGATGGGCACCCTTCTTCTTTTCGGCGAGGAAGGGGCCTTCCATGTTGAAGCCCAGCGGCTCGGCCCCATCGGCGGGTGCCGCCGGCATCCATTCGCGCACCGAGTCGGCGAAGCGCGTGAGCTTCTCGAACGAGGCGGTCACCGATGTAGGCAGGAACGAGGTCACGCCGTGCGCGGCCAGGGCCCGAGCCATGCCACTCAGGGCGTCAGCGCCACCCATGGCGTCGTGGCCACCCCAGCCGTGCACGTGGACATCGATGAAGCCGGGCACCACGATGCGGTTGCCATCCACCGCGCCGTCGGCTTCCAGCGCCGTGATCCGCCCGTCATCCACGACGACTCGCCCCAGCAGCTCACCGTCATCGACGATGAGACGCCCTGCCAGTGTCTCAGTCATAGTCGCCAGCCTCCTCGACGGCTTCCCAGAAGGCCAGGATGTTCTCGATCGGCACGTGCGCCTGCATGTTGTGGATGCTGGCGGCCACGAAGCCGCCGCCGGGCTTGAGGTCGTTGACGCGACGCATCGTCTCCGCCCTGACCTCTGCCGGCGTGCCACGGGCGAGGGTCTTCTGCGGGTCGACGGTGCCGCCCCAGAAGGTGATGTGAGCTCCGAACTCGCGCTTCAGCTCGGCTGTTTCCATGCCCTCCGCGGAGACCTGCACCGGGTTGAGCGCGTCCACGCCGATGTCGATGAGGTCGGGGATAAGGGCTTTGATGGCACCGCAGGAATGCAGGAAGAAGCGGGCCTCCGAGCGGCTCTTGATGAGATCGATGATCTCCTTGTGCAGCGGCTTCACGATGTCGCGGTAGGCCTGCGGGCTGAACAGCGGGGCGTGTTGTGCACCCAGGTCATCCGCCTCCGCGGCGATATCGATATCGGGACCGATCTCGTCGAGCACCTTCTCCCAGTAGGCCAGCTTCAGGTCGGTGATCTTGCGCATCAACGCCCGCGCCAGATCCGGCTTCAAGGCCATGTCCATGTAGCCGTCCTCGTATCCGCGCATGCGGAAGTGCATCTCCGTGACACCGGCACATAGCGAGCCCACGAAGACCGCGCGCTTCTCCACCTCGCGGATATGCTGCGCGCGTTCCTGCATGCCGGCGAAGCGGGCGGCATCGGTCGGATCCGGCCAGGGATAGGCGTCGATGTCGGCGAAGCTGACGTCACCCGAGAGCGGCGAGGTGGTGGACTCGTAGTAGAGCCCGTCGCGGGGACGCGCCCGCAGCACGCCGAACTCGTCGAGGAAACGCTCGTATTCGCCGTCGTCGGTGACCTCTCGCTGGTAGCTCGAGGGCGAGCCGGCGGACACCAGCGCCACGTCCGCGCCGAAGTGGTCCAGCACATCATCGTGGACGTGGGCCAGGCCCTGCGTCGTATCGACGATACGGATCTCCTCCTGGGGCAGGCCCAGCGCTGGTCGCAAACGTGCGTAGGCCTCGGCGTGGACGCTGCTGTAGCGCGTGCCGGCGAGGTCCCGCGGGACCCGGTCGGCCTCCTTATGACTGAGCGCGGCGAGGACGCGTTCTCGTGGTTCCATGGTCACCCCTCCAAGGTTGTAGGTCAGGCATCGGGAGCCAGCGTGACGGCGCCACTGTCCTCGACCGAGAAGCCCACGTTCAGGCCGTAGCGGTCAGCGGCGTAGCGCGATTCGGTACGCTCGATGGGCCGACCGCGCTGGTCGTAGATGAGGCGGCGCTCTACGAGCATGGGTTCGCCGTTGGTGACGCCCAGCAGCACGGCATCCTGGGGGCTGGCGGCCTCGGCACGGATCGAGGACTTGCCCCACGAAGGCACCATGCCAGCGCCGATGAGAGCCTCATGCAGGGAGCCCTGCTCAAGGTCGGCAGCTTGCACGGTCGCGATGCAGCGCGATGCCAACACCGCGTGCTCGACCGCGACCGGCTCGCCATCGGCCAAGCGCACCCGTCGCACATCCATCACCTCGGCTCCCGCTGCGACCCGAAGTTCCTTGCGCTCGCTGTCCGTGGGCGTCCGCACCGTCGACTCCACGATACGCGAGCTGGGCTGCCGTCCCTGGCGTCGCATCTCACGGCTGAACGTCATCAGGAAGTTTGCACGGCGATGCGTGGGTGGTTCGGCCACGAACGTGCCCCGTCCTGGATCGCGGCGGACCAGCCCTTCTTCTGCCAGTTGCGCCATGGCGTGGCGAGCGGTCATGCGGCTGACGCCGAACTCGGTGCAGAGGTCGGCGTCCGAGGGCAGGCGTTGCCCTGGTCGCAGGCGTGCGATGCGCGTCCGCAGGGTCTGCTCGATCTCGCGATAGCGGGGCGCGTAGGTGATCTCGTTCATGCGCTGCCTGGCGATGCTATCGCGGCTCGAGTCGCCTTGGCCCGCTCGACCCGCTCGGCGAGGTGGGCGCGTTCGGCGCCGTGCACGGCCGCTCCGATGGCACCGGCCCACGTACCCAGCTCGGCCAACACCACCGCCACGCGGTCCACCGGGGTGGTGATGACCCGTCGGCGCATCTCCGCCTTGATGGGCTCGATGAGGAACCCGCCGGCGCTGGCCCAGCCGCCCCCGAGGATGACCAGCTCAGGCGTGATGATGGTGATGGCATTGCTGATGCCGATGCCCAGGTAGCGCCCGATCTCAGCCAAGCCGGCGATGGCCCGCGCATCACCCGCCCGGGCTCGCTCGATGGCCTCGCGTGGGTCAGCGGCGCCGCAGACGATGGCGACCTGGTCGGCACGGCAATATGCTTCCACGCAGCCGCGGTTGCCGCAGCCACACCAGGGTCCGTCGGGATCGATGGTCTGGTGGCCCAGCTCCCCGGCCTGGCCGCGATAGCCCTGGATGACCTGGTCGTCGATGGCGATGACGCCGCCGACTCCGGTCCCCAGGGTGAAGCCGATGAACGAGCGCACGTCGCGCCCGGCGCCGAAGCGCAGCTCGGCCAGGCCGAAGGCGCGGGCATCATTGATGAGTGCCGTGGGCAGACCGCTCGCCTCCGCCAGCGGCGCCCCGACGGGGGTCGCTGACCAGTCGCCGGGCACGTTGGTCAGGAAGGTGACGACGCCGGTCTCGGGGATGTAGAGTCCCGGCACCGCCACACCCAGGCTGTCGACGGGGCCGTCGGAGCTGTCGCGGACCCGTGTCGCGAGCTGGGCCAGCTGCGGCACCACGCTCTGCTCGCCACGCGACGTGTCGGTCGGCACCGAGCCCTGCTCGAGCGTGTCCCAGTCGTCGCCGGAGCCCTCCACCACGACCCACTTGATGTTGGTACCGCCGAGGTCCAGCCCGATATGGCGCCTGGCGCTCACGACCGCGCCACCTAGCCCTCTCGCGTGATGCGAACGTAGAGCGCGGTGACACCGAGGATGATGAGACCGAAGATGATGCGTCGCGTGCCCTCAGGTACCTGCAGCACCGACAGCAGCGACGTGACCACGCCCAGGATGAGGGCGCCCACGATGGTGCCGGCGTAGCCGCCGCGTCCGCCGAAGATCGAGGTCCCGCCGATGACGGTCGCGGCCACCGACGGCAGCATCAATGGCACGGCCAGGGAGAGCGTGGTGGCCTTGATGAGACCCACGTAGACGAGGCCCCCGATGCCGGCGATCACGGCCGAGATCACATAGAGCAGGATCAGCACCTGCCACACCCGGACACCGCCGAGTCGTGCTGCCCGCTCGTTATCGCCGATGGCATAGAGATTGCGCCCGAAGCCGGTGCGCTTGAGGGTGAAGCCGATGAAGAGCGCCAGTGGGATGAACACCAGCAGCGAGTTGGGCACGACCTCGAATGACTTGCCGGTGCCCAGCCAGGTGATCGCCTCCGGCAACTGGGCACTGGTGCCCAGCACGGTGCGCTGGTAGACCAGCAGCAACCCCTCCACGACCAGGGCCACCGCCAGGGTCATGATCAGCGGGTGTACCCGGAAGACGCCCACACCGATGCCGCTGGCAAGGCCGGCCAGCGCCGCGCAGCCAAGCGCCAACGGGATGGCGAAGATCGGATCCACACCGGCCGGGACCTGGGTGGCCATGACGAAGGCCGTCATGGTGGCCACGATGCCTACCGAAAGGTCGATGCCGCCGGTGATCATCGTCATCGTCTGAGCACCCGCGAGGATGGCCAGCGGGACCGCGAACTTGACGGTATTGGAGATCCAGCGGTCATTGAGGCCCAGCAGACCATCGGCGCTGATGACGATGCCGGGGCGCATGATCTCAAGCAGCGCCACCAGCACGATGAGCAACAGGATCAACGGGATGATGGGGTAGTCGCGGGCGATGCTCCGTGTGCGGTGTCCGACGGACTGATCGCGGCCGCTCTCGAGCGGCTGTGCGGTGCTGGTCACGAGCGCCGCCCTCGGAGTGCGACCACAGCGCCCACGAGCACGACGACCACCATGATCAGACCCTCGATGACCTGGGTCACGTTGGGATCGACCGACATGAGGGTCAGGTCCTGCCGGGCCAGGCGCAGGATGAAGACGGCCACGATGGGGCCGACCAGGCCGCCCCTGCCACCGGCGAGACTGACCCCGCCCAGCACGGCCGCGGCCACGCTGGCCATCAGGTACGGCCCCTGCATCGGCGTGCCGATGCCGGTGCTCATGGTCAGGATGAGCCCGCCCATGGCGGCGAAGAGGCCGGCCAGCGCATAGGAGGCCACCTTGGTCCGGTCGACGGCCACGCCACTGCGATGGGCCGCCAGCTTGTCCGAGCCGATGGCATACATCGAGAGGCCCAGGCGTGACCGCTTCAGCGGGATCCAGACGACGCCCACGGCGACGATGAGCAGGATGAGCGCCTTGGGAAAGAAGGCCGAGACGTCGGCCGGGATGCCGCCACCACCGACGGTGCCGATGATGATCTCCTTGAGCCAGGTCGCGGCACCACCGCCGGGCGAGTCCATGACCATCAGCGCGGCGCCTTCCCAGATGAAGAAGAACGACAGCGTGACCACGATGTCAGGTACGCGCGTAAGCACGACAGAGAGGCCGTTGACAGCCCCCACCGCGAGGCCCATGAGCAGGATGAGCGCCACCGCGACGGTACCGAACTCCTCGCTCTGGTTCTGCATCAGCGCTGCCGCCGAGACACTCAGCAGCGTCATCATGGCGGCCATCGAAAGGTCGATGCCGCCGGCGATGATGGCGATCGACTGGCCGGCCGTGGCGAAGGCGTAGGGCAGGGTGGCGAGAACCAGGATCCCGAAGGCGGCGGTGCCGTAGTCGGGCTGGATCAGCTTGGTGAAGAGGAACAGGGCGGCCAGCATGGCGAACAGCGCCAGCACCCAGCCGTTGCGACGGATGAAGCGTCGCAGTCCGGCGGCGGTCGAGTCGCTGCCCATGGCGTGGGCCGTCGGTGCGCTGGCGCTCACGCAGGTGCCCCAGTGACCGATGTCCCTGCCGTCGCGACTGTCTCACGCGGCAGGCCGTAGGCAGCGCGCATCAGGGTCGGCTCAGCAGCGATATCGGCCGGGAACTCATCGACGACACGGCCGCCGAAGATGACCACGGCACGGTCGCAGGCGAGCTGCACCTCCTCCAGCTCCGAGGTGTACAGCAGCACCGCCGAACCGGCCCCGGCCAGCTCGCGCAGGAGGTGATAGATCTGTCGCTTGGTACGGATATCGATCCCGCGCGTGGGGTCGAAGCAGAGCAGCGTGTCGACGCCGCCGGCGATCCAGCGCGCGATGGTGACTTTCTGCTGGTTGCCGCCTGACAGGCGCCGCACCTCGCCCTGGGCGCGCGTGTCGATCTGCAGCCGCTCGATGGCCTTGTCCACCGTTTCCTTTTCACGGCCCATGCGGATGGGCCCCCATCGGCGCGGGCGGGCGTTGTAGGGCAGGGCGATGTTCTCGCGAACCGAACGCTGCGGCAGCAGCGCCTCGACCCGGTCGCCGGGCACGTACACCAGGCCCCGGTCGATGGCGTCGGCAGGATGGCGGAAGTGCACCTCCTTGCCGTCGACCAGCAGGCTGCCGGTGGTCGGCCGTCGTGCCCCCGAGAGGATCTCGAAGAGCTCGTCCTGGCCCTGTCCTTCAAGGGCCACCAAACCCAGGACCTCGCCAGCGTGGAGCTCGAAGGAGACGTCCTGGAGCTTCGTGCCGGCCTTGAGGTTGCGCACCGAGAGCCGCGGGGCGCCCTCGTGGCGGATGGGCTGGCCGGTGCGGCCGGTCGTGACGCGCGTGTGGATGTCCTGCTCGTCGTCGGTCGAAGGGCCCAGCATGAGGTCGACGATCTGCTCTTCTGCGCCGGCACCCATCGTCACCACGCCCACGGTCTCGCCGTCGCGCAGCACGGTTGCGCGGTCACACAGGGCGCCCACTTCCATCAGGCGGTGTGAGATGAAGATGACCGAGCGCCCGGTCTCACGTTGCTTGCCGATGATCTCCAGCACGTTCTCGGCAAGGTCCGCGGGCAGTGCCGCGGTCATCTCATCGAGCAGCAGGACGTCCGGCTCCAGCGCCAGGGCGCGAGCCAGGTCCAGGATGCGCAGGATGGCCAAGGGGATGTCGCCCATCATCTCGTCGAGATCCAGGCGGCCGACTCCGAGCGTCTCGACCCACTCGCGGAACGGCTCGACAGGGGTCTGCGTCAGGCGCAGGTTGGCGCGCACGTCGAGGTCGGGGATGAGCGCCGGTTCCTGGTAGACCGAGATCAGGCCGTTCTTGCGGGCCTCGGCGGGGGAGTGCACCGCGCGCTCGGTGCCGCGGACGACGATTCGGCCACGGTCGGGGTGGATGGCACCGGTCAGGATCTTCACCAGCGTCGACTTGCCAGCACCGTTGGCACCCATGAGGGCATGGACCTCGCCCGGTCGCACCGCCAGTGAAGCGTCGCGCAACGCGGTCACGGCTCCGTACGTCTTGACCACACCAGTGGCCTCCAGGAGCAGCGCATCGTGCGTGGCGTCAGGCGGGGGTGCCGCGGTGGTGATGGTCAAGGTGTGGTGTCTCGCTCTGGGCTCGCGAGCTCGGGGAGAGGAGCATCGGAGTGGACTGGGGGTGGGGCGGGATCGGGCGAGGGAGCGCGCGCTTTCACACGCACTCCCTCGCCACTAGCTACCAGGGGAGGCTATTCGCCCGGACCCTTGCAGGCGATGATCTCGTCATCGGTGTAAGTGGTGTAGCCGGGGATCTGGAGACCCACGGGCCACTCCGGATCGAGGTTGGGGTTCTGGGCTGCCTGGATGGCGGCCATGCCCTCCTCGGTCGTGTTGTCCCACAGCACGGGATCGACGTAGACGGTCCGCTCTGCGGGCGGGTTGCCGTCGAGGATATCCAACGCCAGGGTGACGCCCGCGCCACCGACGGTGCCGGGGTTGGTGACCGCAGCGCCCTCAAGGCCGTCGACGGTCGCCAGCTGCGTGACGAAGCCGGCATTGTCAGCACCGACGATCGGCACCAGCGGCTCGCCGGAGTCGAGGTAGGCGTCGACGATGACGTTGTCGATGCCGGACGTCCAGACGCCGTCGACCTGCTGGCCGCTGGCGATCATGTCCAGCATCTGCTTGCTGCCTTCACTCTGCTGCCAACCGGTGAAGACCTCGCTCACGATGTTGACGTCGGGGTTCTCTTCGAGCGCCCGCTGCACGCCACGATCGCGGTCGTCGTCAGCACCGGCACCAGCGCCACCGCGCATGTAGAAGACGTTGCCCTGGCCGCCCAACTTCTCGGCCAGCCACTTCATGCCCAGGTAGCCGTACTGCTCCTGGTTGTTGGAGAGCACGTACGCGGACGGCTCGGTGACGGCCTGGTCGACCGCCACGACGACGATGCCGGCATCGGTGGCTTCCTTGATGGCCGGGTTGAGCGCTTCGGGATCGGCCGGGTTGACGACGATGGCGTCGACGCCTGCGGCGATCAGGTTGCGGATGTCTTCGAGCTGGCCCGCTGCGTCCGTATTGCGATGCGCGATGTTGAGCGAAGCGACTTCGCCCGAGGCGGCCGCCTGTGCCTTGATGGAGCAGATCAGCTCCTCGCGCCAGCCGTTGCCCTGTACGTTGTTGGAGACGCCGATGACGTAGCCGTCGCCGGCCGCCCCGGGAGCCATGCTCTCGGGAGCCATGCTCTCGGGAGTCATGCTCGCGTCCTGGGCAGCGACAGCGCCGACGCTTGAGATGGCCAGCAGCATCGCGGCACCAGTGCCGAACAGCTTGGGAAGTTTGTGGTCCATGTGACTCCTTGTCCTCCTCACATGAGGGTGCGATCGGTGGCCCGACGGACGTCGTTCGCCCGCTCGAAGGCCGGATGGGTCAGTCGTTGCTCGCGTCCTCTGCTACACCTCCTCACTACGCCCGACGGCCGGGTTCGTCATCAGGCTCGCGGACGATGGTCCGCGCGACACGTCGCGCATGTTCCCGATAGGCACTCTCGAAGAGTGCCCGCGAGCGCTCCGCGCCCACCACGGACGCGCGTGTGATGACCGGTGGCGTCACACCCTGCGCCATCAGGAGCTGGGCGATGCGCACCTTCAGGGAATTGACGACGGCGACGTAGGCCAGCGTGGAACCGGGCCCCACTGGCGTGTCCAGGCCGGGAACCAGCACCATCGCGTCTGCCTCGTGCGTGCACAGGTCGATGACGATATCAGCCTCGTCGAGCAGTCGGCCACCGACGGCCGGATCGGGCTCGCCACCGAGCGACTGCTTCACGCCGGTGACGGCGACGACCTTGCAGCCGCGGCGCCGAGCGCCACGCGCCATCTCCACCGGCACCGCATTGAGCCCATTGGCAGAAAAGACCATCATGACGTCGTTGGGCTTGAAACTGAAGTTGTCGAGGATGACCTCAGCGAGGCCGGGCATGCGCTCGATGAACATCGCCTGCTGCTGGCCATTGGAGCCGACCACGTCGGTGTGGTAGGTCATCGACAGCTCCACGATGGGATGGAAGCCGGGAAAGCTGCCGTAGCGCGGGAACATCTCCTCGACCGGTATGCGTGAATGACCCGAGCCGAAGAGATGAACCAAGCCCTCCGTGGCGATGGTCTCGGCACACAGCTGGGCGGCTTCCTCAAGGACGTCCGATTGGGTGGAGACGATGTCCTCAAGGAGCGTGGCTGCTTCGTCGAACCAGGCGCGGAGGCCGTTGAAATCGGTCATACGGGTCGTTCGCCTTACTTGACGTAGGGTCGCAGGATGTCACGGGCGACCAGGAAGCCACGTTTGATCTGCTCATCGGTGCCCTCGAAGACCTTGTCCTCGTGCTCGATGATGATGGGTCCGTCGTAGCCGCATCGATAGAGCGCCGAGAAGATCTCATCCCAGGGTGCGTCGCCCAGGCCGGGGATACGCGGGACCTGCCAACCGATGCCGCCTGAGAGCGAGCCACGCTCGTACAGGCCGTCGCGGTCGATCATCACGTCCTTGGCCTGGAAATGGAGGATGTGCTCGCCGAACTCGCGGATGAAGCGACCCTGGTCGATCATCAGCCAGACCAGGTGGCTGGGGTCGAAGTTGAGTCCCACGCTGCCACCCCAAGCCTCCAGGATGCGGCGCCAGATGTAGGGCGAGTAGGCGATGTTGTGCCCACCCGGCCACTCGTCGTAGCTGAAGATCATGGGGCAGTTCTCGAAGGTGATCTTGACCCCGTGGTCCTGCGCGAAGCGCACGATGTCCGGCCAGACCTTGAGGGCTTCTTCCCAGTTCTGGTCCACGTTCTTGCTGGCGTCGCCGCCGCAGAAGGTGTTGGTGACGGGCAGGCCCATCTTGCCCGTGGCCACGATCACCTTCTTGAGGTGGTCGATGGCCGCGGTCCGCACCTCAGGGTCGGGGTGCAGCGGGTTGGGGTAGAAGCCGAGACCGGAGATGTCCAGCCCTTTCTCGGCGATCTGCGCCTTGATCTCGCCCGCCTCCGTATCGGTCAGGTCTGCGACATCGATGTGCGAGGTGCCGGCGTACTTGCGCGTGGCGCCGCTGCTGCGGGGCCAGCAGGCGATCTCCAGGACCTCGAAATCCGTTGCGGCGGCCCAGTCGGCTACGTCGAGCAGCGGCGTCTCGGGGAATGGCGCGGTCAGGAAGCCGAGCTTCACGGACTCCTCCTCTGATTGTTGCTTACGCTAACGATACAAACTCAGTCAGCGATGGTGACCCAGCGGTCCTCGGCGGCACTGCGGGCCACCGCGTCGCCCACGGTCATCTCGTGATGGCCGGCCTCGAAGGTGGCATACAGCGGCTCGGCAGGTGTCGCTCCGGCGAGGATGGCGCGGTAGACCTCGCGGAAGTGCGAGCACATGCTGTCGGCGAAGCCCTCGACGTGACCACCGGGGAGGGCGGTGGCGGCGATGCCGGTCGCATTCATCAGCTCGGCACCGCGCTGCATGATCTCGTTGGGCCGGCCGCGGTGGCCGATCCAGAGGTGGTCGGGCCTCTCACTGTCCCAGGCTGCGGCGGCGCTTGAGCCGTCGATCTCCCACTGCACCGAGTTCTTGCGACCAGCGCTGATCTGACTGATGGCCACGCTGCCACGGGCGCCGTTGGCGTAGCGCAGCAGGATGACGGCCGCGTCGTCGGTGGTCATGTCAACCGGCTCGGTGTTGGCGGCGCGCTCCTGGCTGAACGTCTCCACCTCGCCGATCGGCTTCTGGCGCACCTTGACGAAGGTGGCGAGGTCGGCCATGACCGACTGCACCTTCTGGCCGCTGATGAAGCTGGTCAGGTCGATCCAGTGGCTGCCGATGTCACCGACCGCGCGGAGGGTGCCGCCCTTGTCCGGCTCCAGGCGCCAGTTCCAGTCGGTGTCCAATAGCAGCCAATCCTGGAAGTAGTGGCCGGTGATGAGGCGGACATCGCCCAGCTCGCCGTCGGCCACCATCTGATGGGCGTGCTGATTGAGCGGGTAGAAGCGGATGTTGAAGTTGACCGCGCTGATCCGGTCGGACGCATCGGCCAGTGCGACCAGTTCACGCGACTCGTCGGAGGTGACCGCCAGTGGCTTCTCGCAGATGACGTGGCGGTTCGCCGCCAGGATCTGCTTGACCTGCGGGTAGTGGAACTGGTTGGGGGAGGTGACGTGGACGATGTCGACCTCGGGATCCGTCAAGGCGGCCTCAAGGCTGGTGTACGCCACCGGCAGTCCAAGACGCTGGGCCGCGGCCTCGGCCATCTCCGGGCTGGCGTCGATCACGCCGCGCACCGTGACGCCGAGGCGGCGCAGCGCCTCGATATGAACGGTGCCGATGAAGCCGCTGCCGATGACGGCCGCGCCGATGTCGCTGAAACGCTCCACTGATCCCTCCTCGTTCAGGAAACGACGCGGCCATCTAGACGGCTAGACGGCCCCGCTCCAATGTACTGGTGCGCTCGCTTGCGGTCAAACGCGGGTCTCCGGTCGTGCATTGGCCCATCTTGGCACCCTGTGTGTCGCCCTGCGCCACGTGTGGGCGTCTCTCGGGTAAGCCATCGGTGTGTGCCAGCGACATACCAGTACGATGGTATCGTCGTGGTATGAAGACGACGATGGACAAGGCGGGTCGCCTCGTGATCCCTCGTGCGATGCGGGCGCAGATCGGTTTGCTTCAAGGGGGTGAGGTGGAAGTCGATGTGCACGGCGCGGCTATCGTGGTCGAGCCGGTGAGTGGGGAAGATCTGGTCAAGGAGGGCCCATTCGTGGTGATCCCCGCGACCGGGCACGTCGTCACCGATGCGGATGTGCGGGATCAGCGGCTTGCCGACCAGCGCTGATCGCCCACGCTGGGCCTTGGTCGATAGCAGCGTCGCCGTGCCTATCGTGCTGGCTGACCACGACGCCCACGACGAGACGGTCCGCGCCGTCAGGGGTATCCGGTTGGGGTTGGCTGGCCATGCCTGGTTCGAGAGTCACCACGGAGACTACCGATGCGCCGTCTTGCCGTTTCGAGCCTGCTGATCGCCGCCAGCCTGCTCCCTTCGAATGCCTGGGCGCACGCTCCCTCGGTCATCGACACGACGACCGCGACGCCCGCGGACGCCATCGTGCTTGAGGACCCCACCCTCTCGCGCGCCATCGGTTCGAGCATCGATCGAGCGGGCGAGATCGACTGGTATCGGTTCGAGCTTGCTTCAGGCGAGCCCCTGGTGGTGGGCATGACGGCACCCGATGCCATCGGCAGCCTCGCCACCACCTTCACCCTCCTTGGCCCCGGCCTGCCCGCCGCCGCCGACGCGGGTCCGGAGGCCCTGGCGCTGGCAGAGGCCGTCGGCGTGGAGGGCGCCGTCGTCTTCTCGCCCGCCACGGAGCCACGGCGTGAGGTCCACGGAGGTCTCGGCTTCATCCAGTACGGCGACCTCCAGGTCAGGGCACCCGTCGACGGGTCCTACTGGCTGGCTGTCCAGGCGGTCGATCCGCTGGCCACCGGCAAGTACGTGCTGGCGCCGGGCCAGCGCGAGGAGTTCGGGCCCGAGGCGATCGGGGGTATGGCCGACCTCATCGCGTTCTTCATGGCCCCATGGCCACCCGACGGTGTCGACGAGTAGGCCGTATCGACCGCCGGCCCTGGCATCGTCACCGCCCCGACAGGCATCGTCACAGCCCCAAAAACGACCTCTGGCCTATGCTCACCGTGGACCCCCGCGGTCCGCATCCACGCCGATCACTCCTTCGAGGAGGCCCCATGCCCCACCGTCGTCTACTGGCCGTCGCGGCCGGTGTATCCATCCTTGTTGCCGGTCTTGTCGCGCCCGCCGTGGCCCAGGAGCGCCCGCTGGGGCCGCCCGATGCGACGCCAAACCCCGTGGCACTCGAAGCCCCGGCCGGCGATGGCACGGCTGTTCGCCTGACCACGGAGCTGGGCGACGTCGTCATCGCGCTCTATAACGAGTCCGCACCGGTAGCGGCGGAGAACTTCCTCAACCTCGCCAAGGCCGGCTACTACGACGGCGTCGGCTTCCATCGGGCCGTGCCCGGGTTCGTCCTGCAGGGCGGCGACCCCGATGGTACCGGCATGGGAGGTCCCGGCTACACCATCCCCGACGAAGAGGTCGTGGGACAGTACGGCCGAGGCACCGTGGCCATGGCCCGCTCCCAGCAGCCCGATTCGCAGGGCAGCCAGTTCTTCGTCGTGCTTGACGACGAGGCGCAGGCATCCCTTGACGCCGCCCGCACCTACGCCATCTTCGGCCAGGTGGTCGAGGGTATGGACGTCGTCGACGCCATCGTCGCCGCGCGCGAGCCGTCGGACCAGATCGAGGATCCGGTGCAGATCCTCTCGGCCTCGGTCGAGCAGGTCGAGCTGCCACCCGAGCCGACCGCCGCGCCGCCCAGCGCCGCCCAACAGGCAGCCGATAGCCTGGCCGCGCAGCTTCCCGACGAAGCTGCCGGTTACCAACTGGAGAAGCTCGCCTTCACGCTCGACCAGATCGGCGCGCAGTTCGACCCCGCCATCCTGGCCGAGCTGCAGACCATCGCCGACGCCGATGGGGCTGACGCGCAGCAGCTCGCGGTGGCACAGGCGACTGGCCTCGATGACGCGGGGTTCATCAGCCTTGCCGGCGCATCGATCCCCGGCGTTCCCGGCGAGCAGGTCCAGGACGCCATGATCCGGCTACTACTCCGGGTCGATGCCTCGACCAGCATGGAGACCGAGACCATCGCCGGCCGCGAGGTCACGCGCGTCGATCTGGCACCCGATCCGGGGCCTGGCGATACCGCCTACGTCATCTCCAGCGGCGACGCGGTCTGGTTCATCGTTTCGACCGTCGAGGACATCGGCGAGGTCGTCGCCGCGCTGCCGTAGCGAGTACGCCGCTACTCCCGGTCGGGTGCCTAGTTGTAGTTCCTAGTTTGTCATCTACCAGTCCCTGTGGTGCAGGACGCAGACGTCACTGGCCTGAACGGTGGAACGAACTCACCAGCAGCGATAGCCACGCTCAGGGCGATCGCCCCAGGCATGGAAGTGGCCGGTTCGTGGTCCAGTGCCCATGAGTTGTCGGCCTTGCACCACTCGGGTCGGTATCTGGTCAAGTGCAGGCGGGAGCGATGTGCGGGCGGGAGCGATCGCTGCGGCAGCGCCGCCCAGCAGCGCCGACAGACCTACCCGGAGACGACTCGATCGCTGAAATCGCCGCTCTTGGGATCCTTGAGGATGAGCTTGAAGCGGCCGTCCGGCAGCAGCTCGCGCTTGATGACCACCAGGCCCTCGTAGATCTCCGGTTCCTTCGCGATGCGATCGGTCTTACCCCCACGCCACTCGAGCTTGACCGGCTCCCAGGCGCGGCTCTTGGCCGAGCGGTAGCAGGCGTCCATGATGGCGTTGACGACGTAGCCGTCGTAGAGCGTCTCCATGGGCTCGCGGCCCTCATCGATCGAGTCGAACATGTCGCTGAACATGTCGACATACCCGAGCTCGGAGACCTCGTCGCCGACAGGGAACAGCCAGCCCGCGCTGGTCTCAGCCTTCTCGGCCACGTAGCCGCCGCCACCCTCACCGGCCGTGAACATCTCGAGACCCGTACGCAGGAAGTGGTTGATCCAGATGGTGCCGCCCGTGCCGGCGACCTCATCGCGCAGGTCCATGCCGCCGCGGAACGTCCAGCTCACCTCGAACTGGCCGATGGCGCCCAATTCGTAGCGCACCAGGGCGATGGCGTTGTCCTCGGCATCGATGGGGTGCACCAACGTGTCCGTGTGGCACATCACCTCGACCGGGCGATTGCCTTTGCCGACCATGATGCGGCCGATCTCGATGCAGTGGCAGCCCAGGTCGATGATGGCGCCGCCGCCGGTCAGTCGATGATCCCAGAACCAAGCCGAATGGGGACCAGGATGCGTCTCACGAGCGCGCACCCAGGTGACATCGCCCACGGCGCCATCCTGCACGGCCTTCATGGCCTTCAACGACTTGGGCGTGTAGACCAGGTCTTCCAGATAGCCGCCGAAGACGCCGGCATTCTCGACTGCGTCGAGCATGCGTTTGGCCTCTGCGGCGTTGCGGCCGAGTGGCTTGGTCACGAGCACGGCCTTGCCGGCCTTGGCCACCGCGGTGACCGCATCTTCGTGCAGGAAGTTGGGCAGCGCCACCACGACCACGTCGGTATCGGCATGCTCGATGGCCGCCATCATGTCAGTCGTGGACTCCGGCACCCCGTGGCGCGCCCGGAACGCTTCACCACGCTCGGCCGAGCGCGAGTACACCACTCGCACGCGATCTCGGCCGCGTTGTCCGTGCAGGGTCATCGTATAGAAATCGCCGATGAGCCCGGTGCCGAGCATGGATACCTTGTGCTGCTTCACTGCATTTCCTCCGTGTCTGGTGTTGCTCCGATCGTAACGCGCCGATCAGGCATCGATGGCCCACGCCGGACGAACGGCTATGTACGCAGCGACGCGACGAAGCTGCGGGGCGTGTGGATGGGGGCCGACTCGCTCAGCTCGAGCAGGTCATCGTCGCCGCTCGCCAGGACGGCATCAGCGGCAGCGGCCGGCGTGAGAAGGTGGTCGTCGGCAGGGTCGCGCGGCCGATCGAGAGCCGGTACTCGGTCGGATCATCCACCTTGTTCGCTCCTGCCTCCAGCCACCCGAGGACGGCCACAGCGCCGGCTTCATCGATCTGCCCGTGGAGCTGCGGGTAGGCGAGAACTCGTCTCAGCTCTGAAGCCAGCAGCGGCGACATCGCCAGCTCGGATGCGCCCGACCGTCAGGCGCTCAGGATCGCGGCCGGTGCTCCGCTCGGCGAGAGGAGGGCTGCGATGATGACATCGGCATCGAGGACGGCCCGCAATCCTATGGCCAACGAGTGCGGGACCCAAGTGCCCTCAGGGCTGTTCAGCCTCGTCCGGTTCGAGCGGGTGGACGGTGCCCGCGGTGGGACGGAAGGTGGACTCATGCCCGTCGTCCCAGGCCACGCGGTAGCTGGTCCCGTAGTCGCGCTCGAAGATCTCCAGGACGGTGCCCTGACGCGGCGGCTCGCCGGCCTTGTGAGAGTCGACCATGATGCGGTCGCCAACGGATTCGGTGGTCATCGAACGCCTCCTTGCATAGGTGCCCATGATCAGAGCCTCGACGATACCTATGCGCGAGATGTGCTCGGTAGGGCCATCCGGCACCGAAGCGGGACGACACCGGGGATATCCGGTTGCACTGTCCCGGATCGCTGGCATGCTAGGCAGATGCACAGGTTGATGGTCGGTGTCGTCGTGTCGCTGCTCGTGACACTGGTGGCGCTGGCACCCGCTTCGGCCGCGACGGGCGCCACGGATGGTACGCCCCTGGTGACCAGTTTGGTGCCCGCTCCGTCGCTCTTCTCGGGCGACGCAGCGCGCATCGAGATCGGCGTCGATCTGCGGGAGCCGGCCGACTTGCGGCTCGAAGTCGTCGATTTCGATGGCCGACTCGTCCGTGAGCTCTTCGTCGGGGCGCGCGAGTCCGGCAAGCTGACCCGCAGCTGGGCGGGCCGGGGCGACGATGGTGAGCGCGTGCCCACCGGTCCCTATCGCATCGTCGCCACCGCGGTGGCCGAAACGGGCGCCAGCAGCGAGCAGGTCGAGGCTTGGCTGAGCGTGGCTGATCGGGCGGTCTATCCACCGCAGCCAGGGTTCATCACCGTGGCCGTCGACCCTGGACATGGCGGTTCGCTCTCCGGTGCGGTCGGTGCCGATGGCACGCGGGAAGCGGACATCAACCTCGACATCGGACTGCGTCTCGCTCGCATGCTGGAGGCCGCCGGGGTGAACGTCGTCATCACCCGCAGCGAGGATGTGTTCGTCAACGAACCGCCGCTGGAACGGACCGGTGACGGCCTCATCGACTATGACGACGAGTTGGCGGCACGCCCTGACATGGCCAACACCGCGCGTGCCGACCTGTTCATCTCCATCCACAACAACATGGCGGTCAATGAGTCGGTCGGGGGACCATCGACCTACTTCTTCGAGGAGCGCCCCTTCGGTGCGCGCTCCGCTCGTCTAGCCCGCCTCGTGCAAGCTGAGATGGTGGCCGCGCTCGACGACATGTCCGACGGCTACGAGCCATACGACCACGGCGTGCTCATCTATCCCTACTACGTCCTGCGCGGCGTCGATCCGCCGCGTCTCAGCCGGCCGACGCAGATGCCGGGTGTGCTGAGTGAGGGCATGTTCCTGTCGAACCCGCGCGAACTGCGCCTCCTGAAGCGACCCGCGGTGCGCGCGCGCATGGCCGCGGCCTACTACGACGCCATCGCCAAGTACCTGGCGCGGCGCTCGACACACGTCGGCTACGAGTTGCTCGAAAGGCCGCAGGTCGCGGTGATGGCGGGCGAGACGGTGAGCTACGCCATCGAGGTACGTAACCAGGGCAACGAGGACATGCGCGGCTGGCGGCTTGGGGCTGCGGCGTACCCTGCGCCGGAGCACTACATCGGCCGCATCCGCGAGGGCCGATGGGCCGGTGACGTCGCGATCCCGCAGCTGGCACCGGGCGAGTCTGTCGTGGTCAGCGTGGATGTCGCGACGCCAGCATCCGGCGGCGACTGGATGTTGCTGTTCGACGCTCGCGACCGCGACGGCCATGGGGCCTCGCGAGGCGGCAGTCCCGTGCTGCAGGTGCCGCTCACGACGCTGGAGCCGCCCTGGGCTTCACCGGCGCCATTGGCCTCGACCGCACCTGCCGCGGTCGCGACTGAAGGTGTCGCGGCCGAGAATGAAGGGTCCGACGACCAGGACTAACGAGTTCTCGTGATGTGCCGGCCCATCCTTTAGGGCCATCGTCCTCGACAGCAGCGGCGATCCCCAGCCGCGCCGGACAGGAGCACCACGATGAACGACTTCCAGATGCGCGCCCTTGCAAGCGACCACATGCAGCACTTGCGTCACGAGGCCGACCGCCAGCGGCTGGCGAAGGAGAGCGCAGCGCGGACTCGCCCGTCTGGCCCCGCTCGCCCTCGCGGCGCGCTGCTTCCGCGCATCGTGGCACTGCTCGCCCGTGCTGACGCCTGACGGTCGGATCGAGCGAGCGGCTGCGAGCGACCCCTATGATCGGAGCCATGGCGCGCAGGATGACCAGCCCCGTGATGGTCGGCCGCTCCGAGGTCGTGGAGCAGCTGCGAGCGGCCCTGGCCAGCGCCGATAACGCGACGCCGTACCACGTGGTCATCGGCGGCGAGGCCGGTGTGGGCAAGACGCGATTGCTGGCACGCACTCGAGAGATCGCCGTAGCCGACGGCAGGCGCGTGCTGCTTGGAGCGTGCGTCTCGATGGGCGATGCTGGTCTGCCCTTCGCGCCGTTCACACAGATCCTGCGCTCGCTGGTGGCGCTCGATGGTGCTGCCACTGTGACTGCCATGGCCGGGAGGGCAGCTGCCGACCTGGCACGTCTGGTGCCGGCACTGGGGGCGAGTGAACGACCGCTTGAAGCCGAGAGCTGGGCGCAGACTCGCCTCTACGAAGCCATCTTCGAGTTGTTCCGGCGCTTGGCGGCGAGAGCGCCGCTGCTGATCCAGCTCGAGGACATGCACTGGGCCGATGCCGGCACGCTGGCGGCCACGTCGTTCTTGCTGCGCGCCACTACCGATGAGGCCATCACCATCGTGGCCACCTTCCGCAGCGACGAGGTCACGCGCAAGCATCCACTGCGGCCGTGGCTGGCGGAGATCGCGCGCGACGCACGTGTGGAGCGCATCGACCTGCAGCCACTGGAGCTGCCAGAGATCACGGCTATCGCGCATCACATCCTGGGCGAGGAGATCGCCGCGCGCGAGCTCGACGAGATCCACCGCCGATCTGACGGCAACCCGTTCTTCGCAGAGGAGCTGCTGTGTTGCCGCTCCGAAACAGGCACCTTCTTGAGCGCGTCGCTACGAGATGTCCTCCTCACGCGTATCGACCGCCTGCCCGACTCCACCCGCCGCCTCCTGGGTGTGGCTGCGGTGGGAGGGCGCGAGGTCGAGCACGCCACGCTCGTCGCGGCCGCCGGCGCATCCGATGCCGAGGTGGAGGCGGACGTCCAGCTGCTGGTCGACCAGGGGTTGCTGCTGACCACGCGCGCCACCGACGACGATGATGCCTACGGCTTCCGCCACGCGCTCCTCCAGGAAGCGGTGTACGAGACCTTGCTACCGACCGAGCGTCGCCGCCTCCACCGCGGCTGGGGCGAGGTCCTCTCGGCGCACGGTGCAGTCGGCGAGGCCGCCGTGCGGGTGGAGCTGGCCTACCACTGGCGCGAAGCGCGTGATTCGCGAGCGCTGGCGGCGTCGGTCGCGGCCGGCGACGCGGCCCTGGAGAGCTTCTCCTACGGCATCGCTTCAAGCGAGTACGAGGAGGCGCTCCTGCTGTGGGAGGACGAGACCGCGTTGGGGCTCGCCATCGACCACGTGGAGCTGCTGCGGCGCGTCGCGCACGCAGCCGGCCTTTCGTCGCACTACCGCCGCGCGGTGACCGCCTGTCGCGAAGCCATCGCGGAGCTGGGCGACGGGGACCCCGTGCGCCTCACGGTGCTCCAGATCCAGCTCGGTCGCTCGCTCTGGATCGCGGGTGACTGGAGTGCCAGCATCGAGGCCTATGAGGAGGGCCTTCGCATCGCCCCCGCGGAGCCGCCCATCGTGCGCATCGGTGCCCTGGCCGGACTGGGGCAGGTGTACATGCTGCATGATCGCTTGACGGAGTCGCAGCGCCTGTGCGAAGAGGCTATCGCCGGCGCTCGCGCCATCGGAGCCCGCCACCTCGAGGGACACGGGCTCAATTCGCTCGCGGTCGTGCAGTCGGGCCTGGGTGCTACCGAGACGGCCGCCGAGTCGATCGCCCAGGCGCTTGACATCGCCCTCGACCTGGGCATCCCCGACGACATCGGCCGTGCCTATGTCAACCGAGCGGACATGGAGGCCTGGTCGGGCTACCCCGATCAGGCACTCGAGACCTGCCGGGAAGGCATCCGCGTGAGCGGCGAGTGGGGTGTGGCCAGCAGCTACGGCGTCTACGTCGGCTATGCGGCCGCGAGCTTCGGCTTCGAGAGCGGGCAGTGGGCCGAGGGTGCTCGCCTCCTGAAGGAGGCTGACCGGGTCGCGGGCGGTGACGTGGCGAGCTTCCTCTATCGGGCCTCATACGTCATGGAGTACCTCGCCTGTAGCGGCGATCCGGCCTATGACGTGACCTGGGAGCGTGCGCGCCGGGAGATGCAGGGCCGACCCGCGAGTGACAACCACGGCCTCATCGTCCAGGGTGGACTCCACCACGCCATCCTCAACGGCGACATCGAGCAGGGTATCGATGTAGCCGAGCAGGGCTTCGAGCTGATGGCGCCGTTCGAGGATCGTTTCCGGCTCGCCGAGATGGCACGCCTGGCCGCATGGCTGGTGGCCGACGCCGGGCGCGCGGCGCGTCTGCGGAACGAGCCCGAGGCCACGGAGCGCGCCTCGGAACGCATGGCCGATATCGATCGTCACGTGCGAGCGTGGCAGGCGAAGCTGCGCCGGCCTGGTGAGCGTCTGCAGCATGTGCTCGGGCTCGACGTGGCGGAGGTGGAGGCGCAGCGAGCGCATATGGCCGGAGACGACACAGCCGCCCGATGGGGTTCGCTGGCACAGGGCTGGATGGACCTGGGCAGGCCCTATCGCGCGGCCACTTCGTGGTGGCGCGCAGCCGAGGCTGCGGCCGCGTCCGACGATCGGGGAGCTGCGGTCTCTGCGTTGCGGGAGGCACATGGCATCGCGGCCGGATTGGGGGCAGATCCGCTGCTGCTGCAGCTGCGCTCGTTTGCCCGTCGCCTGCGGGTCCGCCTCACCGGAGCCACCGTCGCGGGCGACGGCCAGGCCGTCGAGGTCAGGTCCGCCTACGGGCTCACCCCCCGCGAGAGGGAGGTACTGCACGAGGTCGCGGCCGGCCGCACCAACCGCGAGATCGCCGCGAACCTCTTCATCAGCGAGTCGACGGCCGGGGTCCATGTCTCCAACATCCTCGGCAAGCTGGGCGTCTCGACCCGCACCGAGGCCGCCCGCGTCGCCCTCGACCAAGGCCTGGCATGAAGACCGTCAGCGGTCAGTGCTACGTCAGCGACGAGCGCCTTTCAGCCTCGCGCGGTGGGAACTCGCCGGAGCCGCGGATGAGCAGTCGTGTCGAGATCGTGCGGTGCTGGCTGGGGCCGCTGTAGCCATCGATCCTTGCGAAGAGGAGCTCGGCCGCAGTCTGGCCGATGGCGTAGGGATCCTGGGCCACGACCGTGACGCCTGGATCCAGCATGCTCGCCAACTCGATGTCATCGAACCCGACCAGTGCGATGAGATGCTGCAGGTGCTGTCCATGGAGGGCGTGGATAGCCCCGATGGTGACCAGGTTCTGACTCGCGAACAGGGCCGTCGGCCCCACATCGGACGGCAACCGCAGCAGGCTCTCGGTGGCGTGCTGCGCGGCCTCGCGAGCGCGGAGGTCCCGGCGAACGAGTCGTGGATCGATCTCGATGCCGGCGCTACGTAGGGCGTCGACGTAGCCCTTGTAGCGGTCCTGCGCGGTCGCGATCTCGGTCAGGTCGCCGAGGAAGGCGATGCGGCGGTGCCCCGCCTTGATGAGATGCGCCACTGCTTCAAGGGCGCCCTCGCGATTGGTCGCCAGCACCGTATCGGCATCGAGGAATCTGGGTGGCCGGTCGACGAAGACGGTGGCCAGGCCCGCCTGCATGTCGGCACGCAGGTAGGACTGGTCGGTGCTGGTAGGCACGATGACAAGACCATCGACCCGTCGTTGCGTCATCGCCCGCGCGACTTCGCGCTCCCGCACGGGGTCCTCGTCGAGGCTCGTGGTCAGGACAGCCAGGCCACGCTCGCTGGCGGCATCGTCGATGGCACGGTGGACGGCGCCCGAGTAGGGGTTGGCCACATTCTTCAGCATCAGGCCAAGCGTCGCGGTGTGCCGGCCCCGCCGCAGGTTGGCGGCGGTCAGGTCTGGCCGATAGTCAAGTTGGCGCGCGGCGCGTTCCACCCGGGTGACCAGATCCACCGAGACGCCCGCCTCACCATTTACCACACGCGAGACGGTCTTGATGCTGACGCCGGCCAGCGCCGCGACGTCGCGCATCGTGGCGCGACGATGCCGATGCCCTCCGGCCCCGCTGGCTGACAACGTTGTCAGCCTGATCTCTACCATCGCCCGAACCATAAGGCATCGATCGCACTACAACAACCCTCCTTCACGCCTCGAGGGATCGCGACTCCGTGCAACCAGTGCGCAGCGATGCGACAACCTACGGTTGACATCGCACTCGGCCGAGGACTACCGTGCACGACAACGTTGTCGGATGACAACGGGAGGAGGCTGCCACCAAGGCAGTCTGAGGAGACAAGGAGGCTCGTTCAAGCGATGACCCAATCCCGAAGCCGCTTCATGCGGCTGACCGTGATCGCCGCGACCGTGGCGCTGTCCGCAGGTTCCCTCGGCGGTGCTGCCGTGGTGGCCCAGGACGAGTCGCCTGCCGCCAGTGACATGGCGCTTGACGGCACCGGCGTCGACATCGAGTACATCGTCAAGGAGAACATCAACCCGTTCTGGGTGTGGCAGATCAACGCGGCGACCGCGGAGGCTGACAAGCTCGGGGCCAACCTGCGCGCCTGTTGGGGTGTCCAGGATCCCGATCCCGCGGGCCAGACCACGTGCATCGAGAACGCCATCTCTCGCGGCGCCAACACCATCATCATCGCGCCGGCCAACGCCGGTGTCACGCCGGCCATCGACATGGCACGTGAAGCGGGCCTCATGACCATCGCCATCGACACCAAGACCGATCCGGCCGATGCCGTCGACATGACCTTCGCCACGGACAACTTCCAGGCCGGTCTGCTCATCGGCGAATGGGCCAAGGCCAAGATGGGCGACGCGGCGGCGGACGCCGTCATCGGCCTCATCAACATCGACCCGTCCCAGCCGATCGTCGGCGTGCAGCGCAACCAGGGTTTCCTGCAGGGCTTCGGCGTCGATGTCGGTGACATCAACATGTGGGGCGACGAGACTGACCCGCGCATCGCCGGCCAGGAAGTCGGCCAAGGCAACCAGGAGGGTGGCCTCCAGGCGATGGAGCTGCTGCTCCAGAAGAACCCGGACATCAACGTCCTCTACACCATCAACGAGCCCACCGCAGCAGGCGCGATGCAGGCCCTTGAGGCCGCCGGCAAGACGTCTGACGATGTGCTGGTCCTCTCGGTGGACGGCGGCTGCGCCGGCGTGACCGACCTGCAGAACGGCATCATCGATGCCACGTCCATGCAGTTCCCGTCCCGCATGGCCGAGCTCAGCGTCGACTGGGCCGTGCGCAACGCCATGACTGGTGAGCTTCCCCAGCCTCAGGACAGCCCTTACTACGTCGAGGGCAACGACATCTACAACACGGGTGTCGAGCTCATCACCAACGACCCGCAGGAAGGCGTCCCCTCGCAGGACAGCACCTGGGGTCTCGAGAACTGCTGGGGCAGCGCGTAGTCCCACGCTAGCAACGAGAACTCGATAGCGGGGTGGCCGAGCGGCCACCCCGCTATCTCACTATCATGCACGCGCACAGCGCACCCCTGAAGCAGCCACGATCGGGAAGGGAGACTCGATGAGGGGCACCGTATGAGCGGCCACGAGGACGGCAGCGACGATGCCATCCGGGCCGAGTTGACCGCCGCTGACGTCGCCGGCGAGATCTCGGAACACGAGCGGCAGCACTCCACGGCGCTGCAACGGGTCCAGCGCATCCTGCACCGCTACCCCGCGCTCGGGCCGCTGTTCGTGCTGGTCATGATGCTGATCGCGTTCAGCTTCATGTCGGACCGGTTCCTCCAGCCGTTCAATATGAGCCTGATCATCCAGCAGGTCACGGTCGTGGGTACGCTGGCCATCGGCCAGACCATCATCATCCTGACCGCCGGTATCGACCTCTCGGTCGGGGCCATCACCGTCTTCGTCTCGGTCATCATGGCCAAGCTGTCTGCGGACTACGGCGTGCCCGGCATCGCCGCCTTGCTCGTCGGATTCAGCTTCGGCACGGCTTGCGGTCTGCTCAACGGCCTGCTCATCACGCGGCTGCGACTCCCGCCCTTCATCGTCACGCTGGGCACGCTCAGCATATTCTTCGCCCTGAACCTGTACGTGTCGGCCTCTACCACCATCCGCGGACGCGACATGGATCCGATCCTGACCGCGCTGGCGGGCAGGGATGGCACCATCGAAGTCCCATTCATCAACACGCCCATCCCGTACGCCTCGCTGGGCATGCTCGTGATATACGCCATCATGGCCTACGTCCTGCGCTATACCGCCTGGGGTCGCCACATCTACGCTACCGGCGACGACCCCGAGGCCACACGGCTCACCGGCATCAAGGTCGATCGTGTGCTCGTCTCGGTCTATGCGGTGGCCGGCTTCATCTACGGCATCGGTGCCTGGTTCCTCATCGGCCGGGTCGGCGCGGCCAGCCCGCAGGTCGGCATCGGCTACAACCTCGATACCATCACCGCCGTCGTCATCGGCGGCACCAGCCTGTTCGGTGGCCGGGGCGTGGTCATCGGCACGCTGCTCGGGGCCGTCATCGTGGGGATGGCCCGCAACGGGCTGAGCCTCGCAGGCTTCGACCCGCTGTGGCAGGACTTCACTATCGGCGTGCTCGTCATCGTCGCGGTGACACTCGACCAGTGGATCCGGAGGGTGAGCGCATGAGCGTCGCCACGCCCAACGACATCCCGACGCCCGTCCTCCAGGCCAAGGGTCTGGTCAAGGCCTACGGACGCGTCGTCGCGCTTGATGGCGCCAACCTCGAGCTCTATCCGGGGGAGGTGCTGGGGGTCATAGGCGACAACGGTGCCGGCAAGTCGACGCTCATCAAGTGCTTCAGCGGAGCCGTCATCCCGGACGAGGGCGCGATCTACCTGGATGGTCAACAGGTCCATATGCAGTCGCCGGGCGATTCGATGGCCGCGGGCATCGAAACGGTCTACCAGACGCTCGCCGTCTGCCCGGCGCTGGACATCGGCACCAACCTCTTTCTGGGTCGCGAGCGGCGCAAGCCGGGCATCCTGGGCTCGGTCTTCCGCATGCTCGACCTGAGCGGCATGCGGGAGGCTGCCCGCAAGGAGATGTCAGACCTTGGGCTCCTCACCATCCAGGACATGAGCCAGGCCGTGGAGACGCTGTCGGGCGGCCAACGGCAGGGCGTGGCTGTGGCCAGGGCGGCGGCCTTCGGCCAACGTGTGATCATCATGGACGAGCCCACCGCGGCCCTTGGCGTCAAGGAGTCGCAGAAGGTGCTCAAGCTCATCCGCGACGTCCGGGACAGGGGTATCCCGGTCATCCTCATCAGCCACAACATGCCGCACGTCTTCGAGGTCTCGGACCGCATCCACATCCATCGCCTGGGGCGGCGCGTCGCAGTCGTCACACCGCAGTCGCACACGATGACGGAGGCGGTGGCGATCATGACCGGTGCGACCGAGGCCGGCATGACCGACGAGGAGATGTCCCTGCCGGTGTCGGCCCTGTCCGCCGATCTGGCGGCGTCCAGTAGCTGAGCCCGGCTCGGCTACACGTGCTTGCCGCGGGTCCAGCCCTTGTCGCCGAGGGCCACTTCGGCCACGGCCGCTGAACCTTCCTCCAGCGTTGTCGCCAGCGAGTCGTTCCAGCGGTTGAGGAAGCCATACAGGGAAACGGCCGCGAGGATCTCGACGATCTGGCCCTCGCCCCAGTGCTGGCGCAGCCGCTCGAAGTCGGCATCGGTGACGAGGTTCGGCACTGATGCCGCGTGCACCGCGAAGTCCAGGGCGGCCCGTTCGGCCTCGCTGAAGAGATCGCTGGTCTGGTACTCCCAGACTGCCTCCAGGCGTTCCTGGAGGGCACCGGCTCGACCGGCTCCCTGCAGCGCGTGTGCCTGGCAGTACCGGCAGCCGTGGGTGCGGCTGGCGATGTGGGCGACAAGGTTCTTCAACTCTGCCGACACGGTACCCGAGGCCGGATCCAGCACTGCCCGACGCAGCGCGATGAAACCCTGCACGATCTCCGGCCGGCGAGCCATGATGCGCAACCCGTTGGGCACGAAGCCGAGGGTGCGCTGATAGGTCTGCTCCACGGCTTCGAGCCCTTCGACCTGGTCGAGGGAGAGTGGTTCGAGTCGGGTCATGCTTTGTCCTCCAGGTGTGATGTGTGCCGCTGGGTACCCGGTGACCGGGGTGGCGCTGAGTCACATCATGGTGGTGGTTCGCTGAACGTGAAGGAGAGCTGTCGATATTCAAGCCACCATCCCGAGTGATCGGGCTGGCGCTGGTCGGCGCCTTGCTCGTCTCGGCATCGCTGCGGCTGTGGCGGCGTACCCCTGCGCCCGGCGGACGCGCTGCATCCAACGATGGCGGATATGCTGCGCCTCTCCACCCGACCCCAAAGGAGATCGCCGTGAGCAGAGTCCGAGTCATCCCCGTCGACCCCCTTCGCAGCGTGCGCCTGTTGTCCGTGGCTGCCATCGCCCTTGGAGCTGCCCTCGTGCTGGGCACGGCCGTGGCTTACGCCCAGGAGACCGAGGCACCCGCCACCGACCAGCCCGCGGCAGCCGGCATCGATGGCACCTGGATCATCGACACCGAGATCGGGGACTTCGCCGACTTCAGCAGCTCCTGGGTCGGCTTCCGCGTGGCCGAGGTGCTCGATCCCGGCGGCGAGGTCGATGCGGTGGGCCGGACCCCCGCGGTAAGTGGCGCGCTCCAAGCGGCCGGCTCGGTCATCGAGAGCGCCACCATCGAGGCCGACCTCTCCGCCATCATCAGCGACCGACCTCGCCGCGATGACGCTATCCAGCGCGCGCTCGGCACCGGCGAGTTTCCGACTGCGACGTTCACATCGAGTGGGCCCCTGGACCTGGGCGCGGTGCCGGTGGAGGGCGAGCCCTTTACGGCGTCACTGCCCGGCAGCATCACCATCCGCGACGTCAGCGAGGACGTCACATTGGAGTTGACCGGTCAACGCGTCGGTGACGTGGTCGTGGTGGTGGGCACGTTGCCGGTGGACTTCACCTCCTTCGGCGTGACCATGCCGAGCGCACCCATCGTCGTCTCGGTCGCCGGCAATGGCGACCTGGAATGGCAGCTCTTCTTCAGGCGCGACGCGGCCACGGCCGATGCGAGCCCGGCTGTGGCGGCGCCCGCTTCCGAGCCACCGACCGGGTAGCGACTCCGGCTTCGACCAGTCGTCCGCAAGCAGGTTCGCGGTCGGGCCCCGGCAACCGTGCGCGGGGCCTCGGGTGTCAGGTGTCACCCGGCGTCACATGCGGATGGGCAGGATGCAATCGTGGCGTGTGACCATGCCATCGACGGCATGGTAGAGGCAGACCGTCCCGCCGGCCAACGTCCCGACCCCCGCCCAGGCGAGCTCGCCCGGAGGCGCCTCGAAGGCGACGATGTCCCCGATCGCTTCGATGGAGGTGTCATAGAGGGCGACCGAGGCGATCTCCGCGGGGCCCGTATAGGTCCGGGTGGTGGTGAGGGAGCGCGCCATGTGGACGGCATCGGGCGCGTAGACCGCCTCGAGCGCCTCGAGGCTGCCCTCCCGGCCCCAGGCTGCGTCGAGTCGCGCCTCGAGCTCGGCGATGGCTGCCAGCGTGTCCGGATCGGTCGTCACGTCAGCCGCCGGCCGGCTCTCGTAGCTCTTCTCGGGAACCATGCAGTCGTGGCGGACGATCCGCCCGTCGACGGCATGCCACAGGCAGGCGGTGCCGCCGCCCAGCGAGAGGAAGCTGGCCCAGCGCCAGTCACCCTCGTCGAGCTTGATGTCGATCCGTGGGCCGATCATCTCGGGGCCACCGCCGTATCCGGTGAGCGCGGCGATCTGATCGGGTCCGACGTACTCGTTGGTGCGGTCGTAGAAGGTCGCCGTATGGACCCCATCGGGAGCATAGGTCTCGGCGAGCAGCTCCGGTTCCCCCGACCAGGCGCGCAGGTTCAGGGCGACCAGTTCATCGAGCGTGGCTGGGGCGGCGCCAGGCATCAGCAGTGGCGGTGGGACGCGCGCGGCTGTGTAGAGCAGCATCGAACCGACGAGCACGAGGATCGCCAGCGCTGCCATCGCCCGCACCGGCGTCAGGACGGCGATCGCCCCCACTGTCGACGAAGTCGAGCCCATCGTGTCACTGGTACCGGTCACGCGGTGCATCGCGCGGTGTTCGAAAGGGTTCCGTGGCCACGGTCGGCGCCGCTGCCGGGTCTCGTCGACGCGTCCCATGATGCGGCCGATCTGCCTGTTCCGGTCCGCCGTGGACTGGTCCTCATCCAGTATCCAGCTGCGCACGACCTCGCCCATGTCCTGATCGTCCGGCACGCGCGTGGTCATCGGACCGCCCTCCGCTCACCGCTCTGCGGCGAGGTCGTGTAGTGGGGTTCTTGGGTCGAGCCTTGGAGCCGAACCGGTCGGGCATCGGCCTCCAGGGCCGACCGCATCTCGGCGAGCGCGCGATGGAGTCTCGACTTGACGGTCCCCACGGGGACCTCGAGGACGCTCGCAACCTGATCGAGCGGCAGGTCCAGATAGTGATGCAGCACCACAACGGCTCGGTGGTCCATCGAGAGACGTCGGAAGCCGCGCTCCAGCTGGTCCCGGTCGATGACGGCCCCGTAGTCGTCACCGGCGCGCGGCTCGCCCGTAGTGCCGTCCTCGATGGCGGGCATCCAGCGGGGAGTCTTGTGGTACTCCGCGTAGCAGGCGCGGAGGAGCAGCCTGTACGACCAGGCGTCGTAGCGTGATGGGTCGCGGAGGCGGGGCAGATCACGCCAGATGTTCACCATCGCTTGCTGGACCGCATCCTCCGCCGCCTGTCGGTCACGCAAGAGTCGCATGGCGACACCGCGGCAGCGGTCGAACGAGACAGACACGATCTGCTCGAAGGCGTCTCGATCGCCCCCTTGGGCCCGAACCACCAGCTGGTTGTCCACGCGCTCCCCCACGCGACGAGCACCGCCATATGCGCTGCCACTGAATCGTATGTGCAGTGTCCATCGCGCCAGCGTTCCGATTTCGGCGGCGGACGGGACGAGGCCCCGGCAACCGTGCGCGGGGCCTCGGGTGTCAGGTGTCCCCCGGCGTCACCCGCGGATGGGCAGGATGCAATCGTGGCGCGTGACCATGCCATCGACGGCATGGTAGAGGCAGACCGTCCCGCCGGCCAACGTCCCGACCCCCGCCCAGGCGAGCTCGCCCGGAGGCGCCTCGAAGGCGACGATGTCCCCGATCGCTTCGATGGAGCTGTCATAGAGGGCGACCGAGGCGATCTCCGCGGGGCCCGTATAGGTCCGGGTGGTGGTGAGGGAGCGCGCCATGTGGACGGCATCGGGCGCGTAGACCGCCTCGAGCGCCTCGAGGCTGCCCTCCCGGCCCCAGGCTGCGTGAGTCGCGCCTCGAGCTCGGCGATGGCTGCCAGCGTGTCCGGATCGGTCGTCACGTCAGCCGCCGGCCGGCTCTCGTAGCTCTTCTCGGGAACCATGCAGTCGTGGCGGACGATCCGCCCGTCGACGGCATGCCACAGGCAGGCGGTGCCGCCGCCCAGCGAGAGGAAGCTGGCCCAGCGCCAGTCACCCTCGTCGAGCTTGATGTCGATCCGTGGGCCGATCATCTCGGGGCCACCGCCGTATCCGGTGAGCGCGGCGATCTGATCGGGTCCGACGTACTCGTTGGTGCGGTCGTAGAAGGTCGCCGTATGGACCCCATCGGGAGCATAGGTCTCGGCGAGCAGCTCCGGTTCCCCCGACCAGGCGCGCAGGTTCAGGGCGACCAGTTCATCGAGCGTGGCTGGGGCGGCGGTTGCGACGGAGCTGAGGCCGAGTACCGCCACTAGTGTGGCGAGGAGTGCACGACGGGTGATGGCGCTGACGGATGACAACATGAGTAGACCCCCTTCGGTCGTGGTTCGCGTGCCCCGGTGACGTCCGCCGGGTGCTGGCGCGGGTCCGGGGCTCCGCGCGATGCACCACGCGTCGCCCCGATGGTCTCTGGCGCCGCACTCGCGCGACGCCTCTATCTACTACGTGCGCCGGCACGCCTCGCTGGGTTCCATGTGCGATGGCGGCCCTTTCGGCACTTGCCGCTCCGGTTCGGGTGGACGGACGCTCCGCGCGGAGGTGGATATGCGCGCACTGTTTCCGGCTCTCCTCACCATCGCCCTCGTGACCCCCACGGCGGCCGCAGCCGATCCGGCGGTGGAGTACGCCGACGGGCCCACCTGGTACCTCGCCTTGGGGGATTCGCTCGCCGCGGGCTATCAGCCCATCGGCGACCCCGGAGATGACCACCGTACCCGGGGCCAGCTATCCCGACCAGTTGTGGCTGATGGCGCGGGGCAATCCGACCTGCAGTTGGTGAACCTGGCCTGTCCGGGCTCGAATACCGAACTCATCCGCGAGGACTTATCCGCGCTGCTCCCATCCCCACGGCAGTCAGCTCGACGAGGCGCTGGCCTTCATCGATGCCCATCGCGATGAGCTGGCCTTCATCACCATCGACATCGGCTTCAACGTCTTCGCCTGCGATGACAGCCCGCTCTGCGTCTTCGCCGGTATCGACAACATCAAGCGTCGCCTGCCGTCCATCCTCGACGAGTTGCAGGCCCGCCACCGTCGGGGCCTGACCGCCATGCCAACGTCCTTGGATACCGGGCTATGGCGGAGGCGTTCGCGGGTGAGTTGGGCCTCGATCCGGTCGGCGTCGAGCTACCGGAAGGATCCAGCTAGAAGCCGTCGTCGCGCGTCGTGATCCGGGTGGCGCCGAGGCGGGTCAGCACGTCGATGCTCAGCTTGGGCGCAGTGGCCGGCAGGTCGTCCGGGTCGGGCACATCGATGTTGACCTCGCCACCGCCGACGAGCACCTCCTTGACCGTCACTGCCCAGTCATCCCGCACGATGACGGCCAGGCCGCCGAGCGTGTTCTCGAGCGAGATGCGGGCGCCCGCGGGATCGAGCACGGCCTCTCGAAGGTCGAGCTTGGCGCCGCCCATGAGTACGCGCATCTCGGCGCGACGCAGGCCGCCTGAGCGACTGGTGAACGTGGTTCCGTCCATGATCACGAGGCGTCGGAACTCGTCACTGACCTGGTTGCCCTCGTCGCGCTGCCGCGCCACCACGATCCCGGTGACCTTGATGCTGACGATGGTCCCCATGGCGAATAACAGCACGGATCTCAGCAGCGAGCGCAAGACGTTCCTCCTCCTTGCCCGGTCGAGCCGGACGTCACGGCGTTGGGCTCACGATAGCGGATGGCCAACCTCGGACATCCGGCCAACCGTACGGCGCACGCGGGCTCAACGGCACTGTCTCGTCGCTCTCAGGTCGTCAATCCTGAGCTTGAACCGCGTCCGCGCGGTGATCGCGGACGCCCGAATGCAGCAGGCAGGAGAGTGACCATGGCGACGATCGACCAGGCTGTCGACGAGTTCCTATCCCAGAAGCGCATCGCCGTCGCGGGCGTCTCTCGACAAGCCGGTGGCAGCCACGCCAGCAATGGCATCTACTCGCGCTTCAAGGAGCGCGGATACGAGGTCTTTCCGGTCAATCCCAACGCCGACACGATCATGGGTGACACCTGCTACCACAGCGTCAAGGACATCCCCGGCGGGGTCGATGCTGTCGTCATCGCCACCAATCCCAAGGCCTCGCTGGCGGTGGCGCAGGACTGCAAGGAGGCCGGTGTCACCAAGGTCTGGATCCACAAGAACTTCGGGGCCGGGAGCTACTCGGAAGAGGCCCACCAATTCTGCCGCGACAACGGCATCACGGCGCTGGTGAGCTGTCCGCTCTGGTACGGCAAGACCGCCGATGGCTTCCACAAGTTCTTCGGCGCCACCTGTCGGCTGCTGCGCCAGGTTCCCAGCGAGGTCTAGGCTCTGCTTTCAGCCTCTCGGGCTGCTCGTTCAGTGACCGGGAGCGGCAGACAGTCGGATGGGGCGGTCTTCGTGGAGCGGCTGCGGCGGACGCCGTGGCGCCGGGCCATCCGCCAAGCTTGGCGGTCACATCGGAGGGTCGATCGGATGCTCTTGCCGGAACGCCTGGAAGGCGCCGTGTATGGCCACCTGTGCGGAGATGCGCTGGGCGTTCCGTATGAGTTCAAGAACGCCGCCGACGTCGGCACGGTCGAGTGGCGCGGTCACGGCACCCACGACCAGCCGCCGGGCACCTGGAGCGATGATGGAGCCCTGATGTTGGCGCTGCTCGACTCGCTGCTCAGCGTGGGCTTCGATACGGCCGACCAGGCGCGACGAGCCCTGGCATGGCGTGATGAGGGTGCCTACGCTCCAGGCGGAAGCGTGTTCGACGTCGGCATCTCCACCTCTCAGGCGCTGCACGCCCTTCGATCGGGTACGGCGCCCGAGGAGGCCGGCGGTGTCGCTGCCAAGGGTAATGGCTCGCTCATGCGTATCCTCCCGCTCGCGCTGATGCTGCGCGATGTCGATGACGACGATCTCGTGGCGAAGGCGCTACGAGCATCGCGCGTGACGCACGGCAGTGCCGAAGCCCAGATCGCCTGTGCGCTCTACGCCTTGATCGTGCGTCAGGTGCTGCGGGGAGCCGAGGATCGTGGACGCATGCTTGCCGACGCCTTGACCAGCCTGCGTGCCATTATCGAGCGGACCGGCTTTCCCGGGTCGAAGGAGGCAGCCGAGCCATCAGGGGCGGTCGTCGCGCTCGATGCCTTCGTGGCCTGGGTCGGTCGTTCCGGAGGTGGCCGCGTGGTCGACAGCTTCTGGTCGGCATGGGATGCGTTCGCGGCAGCCCCGGACTACGTGTCCTGCGTAACGGCAGCCGTGCAGTACGGCGATGACACCGACACCACCGCCGCCATCGCCGGTGGCCTGGCCGGGGCCTGGTTCGGCATCGATGCCATCCCCGCGGCTTGGCGCCGTGGGTTGCGCGACCGCCGCATCCCGCAGGAGTTGGTCGACCGCCTGGTGGAGACGGACACGTCGGAATGGGACGGCAAGCCCTGGCGCACATCGACGCGAAAGCCGCTGCGGGTGGACATGCTCGACCTCGCCGGCAGCGACCTGGGGCGAGCCGGAGGTCGCGTGGGCATGACCTTCCTGCCCGGCAAACGCTATCTGGGCTACTACACAGGTCCTCACTGGCGGGACCTGGAGAGCGATGCGGCTCACCTGGCTGAGTCGGGCGTCGACGTCGTGCTGCTGCACGTGGAGGACAAGGAGCTCGATCGCTGTCGTGTGCCCGACCTGGCTGACGTCCTGGACGCGCACGCCGTGGAGCTCATCCGCTTCCCCATCGCCGACCCCCAGGTGCCCACCGACGACCACGCCTACCGCGCCCTCCTCGTGCAACTGTCGACTCGTGTGCGCTCGGGCCAGACCCTGGCGATCGCCTGTCGCGGCGGCCTCGACCGCACCGGCATGACCGCCGCGTGCCTGTTGCGAGAGGCCGGTCTGGACGCCGACACCGCTATCGAGCGTGTGCACTCGGCCCGACGACACACGCTGACCATGCCTGATCAGCTGCGCTACGTGCGGGACTGGCCGAACGCCTGAGGGGTCGGTCTGCTTCTCCACGCAACCTCCATCTTCGGTCCACGCTGGCTGCGTACGGGCACGGCATCGTGGCGGCATCGAACCCATGAGGCGCCCCCAGGCGTCCGAACAAGATGGAGAACCGAACAATGCAGTACCGCTCCCGACACACCCTCCTGGCCCTTTCCGCCGCCCTGGCCCTGAGTGCCAGCGCGCTCGCGCCGACCGCGGCCTTTGCCAAGGGACCCGGACCCGGCGCCGGCACCTGTGACGGCGACTGCCCGAACGATCAGGCCCAGGTGCAGCGGCAGGTCCGCGCACGAGACGGCTCCGGCACGCAGACCGACGCGGCCGCCAACGCCGGTGGTGGCGGGCAGGTGCAAGCACGCGCTGCAAATGGTCAGGGCCAAGCACGCCGCGGCGATAGCAATGGGCGTGGCCGCGTTCGCGACAACGACGACCGCGGTCCCGGTCAGGGTCGCGATGGCGTCGGCAAAGCCAACGCCATCGCTGGCGCCGGCCGTGGCTGGGACGGTGAGACACCGCGCGGCCCGCAAGCGTGTGCCGACTGCCAGTTCGAGATGGGCACGCTGACCGACGACGACATCGCCGGGCTCGTCTTCATGGCCAACGAGGAGAAGCTGGCGCACGACGTCTACGCCGCATTCGCGGAGCTGTATGACGTGCCAACGTTCGAGCGCATCGCCATGTCAGAGGCACGCCACCAGGTCGCGGTACGGACCATCCTGGAGCGCTACGACATCGCTGACCCCACGGCCGGGCTGGTCGAGGGCGAGCTGAGTGATGCCGGACTGCAGCAGCTCTACACCGACCTCATCGCGCAGGGTTCGACCACCTTGGATGGAGCCCTGGCTGCTGCCGTCCAGATCGAGGTCACCGACATCGCGGACCTGGAACAGCGCATGGCCGGGCTGGATGAGGCGGCACCCGACGTCTTCGACATCTACTCGCACCTGCTGACCGCCAGCGGCTACCACCGGGCCGCATTCGAGAGCCTGTCGTAGAGGTCCGGTCGCATCGCGACCGGCACGTTCGCGCTCGAAGGCCGGGGTCGACCCGGCCTTCGACGTACCATCGACCCCTCATGGCGCGAATCCTCGTCGTCGACGACGAACCCCACATCACCGCGGTCGTCAGTGCCTACCTGTTGCGCGAAGGCCATCAGGTCGATACGGCCGCCGATGGCGATCAGGCCTATGAACTGGCCCGTTCGACACGGCCTGATGTCATCGTCCTCGACGTGATGCTGCCAGCTCGCTCCGGTTTCGAGGTCCTGCGGCAGCTGCGAGCGGATGGCATCGACAGTGCCGTGGTCATGCTGACCGCGCGCGACGACGTCATCGATCGCGTGGCAGGCCTGGAGATGGGCGCCGACGACTATCTCACCAAGCCCTTCGAGCCACGTGAGCTGGTGGCCCGCATCGGCGCGATCCTGCGGCGCCTTGATGAACCACGCGCGCTTCCCGCCGCACGCGCCTTCTTCGACCTCACCATCGACGCCGACGCCCGCGAGGTCCGTCGCGACCATGCCGATATCCCCCTCACCCGTGTCGAGTTCGACCTCCTCGCCACGCTCGCCGAGCGACCGGGCACGGTGCTCGGCCGAGGCCAGCTGGGCGAGCGCATCTTCGGCGAGGCCTTCGAGGCCGACGACCGCACCATCGACAGCCACGTCAAGAACCTGCGCCGCAAGCTCGACCGGCCACCCGGCGGCGGTGACTACATCGAGACCGTACGCGGTGTCGGCTACCGAGCGGCCCGGCGATGAGCCTGCGCATCCGCTTGGCGCTGATCTTCGCCCTGGTGGCGATCGTCACGGCGACGGCCATCGCCTTGGTGACCCCGGCCATCGTAGACCAGGGTTTTCGGCGGGCTGAGGTCGATGCTGCGCGTGGCAGCGGGCAAGGCATGGGCCAGGGGTTGGGACCAGGTCCTCCCGAAGGGCGCGGCCCTGGGCGCGCACAGCAGGAGACGACGACAGCCATCGTGCTGGTCGCGGTGATCTCTGCGGCCGGTGCCTCGGTCCTCGGCTTCCTGGTGGCGGGACGACTGGTGCGACCCTTGGGACGGCTGCGCGACGCCGCGGCTGATGTCGCTGCCGGCAACCTCGATCGTCGCTCATCGGTGGCTGAGCGGGGCGACGAGATCGGCGACCTGGGACGCTCCTTCGACCGCATGGCCGAGGCGCTGGAGCGATCGGATGCGGCGCGTAGTCGTCTCTTCCAGGACGCGGCGCACGAGCTCAAGACGCCGCTCACGGTCATCGACGCCACCACCACCGCGATCCTCGATGGCGTCTACGAGCATGACGATCGGCACCTTGAGACCATCCGCGGCCAGTCACACCTGCTGGCGCGCGTGGTCGATGATCTGCGCACCGTGAGCCTGGCCGAATCGGGGCAGATGCCGCTGGAGCTGGCCGTGGTCGACGCGGTCGAGGTGCTTGGCGCGGTGGCGCAGGGCTTTGGGCCCCGCGCGCAATTCGCTGGCGTGAGCATCAAGGTCGAGTCCGGAGGCGAGCCCGTCCTGGTTCGTGCCGATCGCGAGCGACTGCGCCAGATGGTGGCTGCTCTGGTCGACAACGCACTGCGGCATACGCCCCCGGGCGGCAGCATCGTGCTGGAGGCTTGGCCTGAGGCTGGCGCAGCGTACCTGGCCGTGCTCGACACCGGGCCCGGCATCCCCGTCGCCGACCTGCCCCATGTGTTCGAGCGCTTCTACCGCGCAGATCCGGCACGAGCGCGTGTGCCGGGCACCTCAGGCCTGGGGCTGTCCATCGTGCGTGCGCTGGCCGTCGCCCAAGACGGCAGTGCTGGCGCCGAGAACGTGGAGCCCCATGGGGCGCGTTTCTGGTTGCGACTCGGGTCAGCATCTGTCAAGGCCACCTGATGAACACCCACAAGGCGTCCAGACTTCGGGCCTAAGGGACCGCCTGGACCGGCCACACGTCACTACCCATCGGCGCCTGAGACGATTGCAATAGGCATATGAATCCTGACTCCCCGACTCAGGATTGTGAGCATCGATCCTGCCGGTTCCTGACGCGCGCCTTCGCGCTCGGCCGTCCGGTCCCCAGGCGTTGCCGCAAGTCCTGCCCGGCGGCCGCATCGATCGTGGGACTTGATGAGCTCGGACGTGGCCAGAGCGGTCGCATCCTGCGAGTCGGGGGTCGCCCCGCTGCGCGACGCAGGCTCCTGGAGCTCGGCATCGTTCGCGGCGAGACGATCACCCTGCAACGATCCGCACCGCTGGGTGACCCACTCGAGTTCATCATCAAGGGCTATCACCTGTCCCTCCGCAAGCGCGAAGCCGTGACCATCATCGTGGAGGCACTCGAAACCGTCGACGAGGCGGCGAGCGCCGCATGAGCGGATCAGTGACGCTGGCGCTCGCCGGCAATCCCAATGCCGGCAAGACGAGCATCTTCAATGCCCTCACCGGCTCGCGCCACCACGTGGGCAATTGGCCGGGAAAGACGGTCTCCAAGATGGAGGGCACCTTTCGTCATGCCGATGTCGTGGCCCGGCTGGTGGACCTGCCGGGCACGTACAGCCTGAGCGCGTTGTCGCCGGAGGAGATCATCACCCGCGACTACCTGCTGACTGGTGAGGCCGACGCCGTCATCGACGTGGTCGATGCCACCAATCTGGAGCGCAACCTGTACCTCACCGCGCAGCTGTTGGAGCTGGGCATCCCGTTGGTGCTGGCACTCAACGTCAGCGACAGCGCACGAGCGCAGGGCATCAAGATCGACCACGAACGGCTCAGCGTCCTGCTCGGCCGCGCCCCCATCGTCGAGACCGTCGGCCACCGCGGACGTGGTCTAGATCACCTGCTGGACGCGGCGTTCAGCCTGGTCGGCCCGGCTGAAACGCGGCGCGCGCGCCTGCGCCTCGTCGCCTAGCTGGCGCTTGCGGTGACCACGTTCGTCGGCACTGCCGATCGGCCTCCCTTCCGCATCGACTACGGCCGGGAGGTCGAGGCGGAGATCGCTGCGCTGGTCGAGCGGATCACAGCCCACCCCGAGCTGGGTGGCTCGTACCAGCCGCGCTGGCTGGCCATCAAGCTGCTGGAAGGGGAGGCCGACCTGGTCGCGCGCGTCGGTGGCAGCGTCTACGGTGCCGACCTCGTGACCGCAGCGGAGGCGGGACGCCGACGTATCGAGGCGATGCACGGTGACACGGCAGATATCGCCATCGCCGATGCGCGCTACGGCTACGTCCACGGGGTCGTGCGGGAGGTCGTCGATACCTCGGCCGTCTCGCGTTACAGCGTCACTGACCGGCTTGATCGCGTGCTGACCGACCGGCTCCTGGGGCTGCCCATCTTCTTCGCCGTGATGTTCATCGTCTTCAAGCTGGTGGTGGAAGTCTCGGGCTACTTCCTCGACTGGGTCGACGCGGTCATCGGGGGTCCTGTCACGCGCTGGATCGCCGCTTTCCTGGAGCTCTTCTCGGCGCCCGACTGGTTCGTCTCACTGGCGGTCGATGGCGTCATCGCGGGTGTCGGTGCCGTGCTCGTCTTCGTGCCCGGCCTGATCGTGCTGTACCTCTTCCTGACACTGCTCGAGGACAGTGGCTACATGGCGCGGGTGGCCTTCGTGATGGACCGCGTGATGCGCTTCACCGGCTTGCACGGCAAGTCATTCATCCCCATGGTATTGGGCTTCGGCTGTGCCGTGCCGGCCATCTACGCCACGCGCACGCTGGAGAACCGCACGCAGCGCATCATGACCAGCCTGCTGGTGCCGCTGATGTCGTGCTCGGCTCGTCTGCCGGTGTATGTCGTCTTCGGCCTGGCCTTCTTCGGTGCGGCGGCCGCATCGGTCATCACCGGTCTCTATGTCATCGGCATCCTCATCGCCGGCCTGGTCGCGGTGGTGTTGTCGCGCACGATCCTGCGCGAACGGGACGACTCGGTCTTTGCGCTGGAGCTGCCGCCCTATCGTGTGCCCACCCTGAAGGCGCTGACCACACACACTTGGCAGAAGACCAAGGAGTTCATCGTCAAGGCCGGTACCGTCATCTTCATCGTGTCGGTGGGCCTGTGGTTCCTGATGAACCTGCCCTGGGGTGTGGCAGAGCCGCGCGACAGCTACTTCGGCCAGGTCAGCGCGGTCGCGGCACCCGTCTTCGCGCCGGCCGGGTTCGGTACCTGGCAAGCCTCGGGAGCGTTGGTCACCGGATTCATCGCCAAGGAAGTGGTGGTGACGTCGATGGCTCAGGCTTACGTGGGCGACGACCCCTCCGATACGGCGATCCCGCCTCCCTCGCTGGGCGAGGACATCCGCGAGATCGGGAGTTCGTTCGTGGCGGCGGTCGACGGCGCCGTCCGTTCCACGTTGAGCATCATCCCCGGTGTGGACCTGATCTCGAGCGATGCCGCAGACCCGCAGGAGACCGCGCTGAGCAACGAACTGGCCGCCAACTTCACACCACTGGCCGCCGTCGCCTTCGTCATGTTCGTGCTCATCTACACGCCCTGCATCGCCACGCTGGCCGCGATCAGGAGCGAGTTCGGCTGGCGCTGGGCAGCGTTCTCCGGTCTCTACCAGCTGGGGCTGGCCTGGCTGCTGGCCGTGCTGGTCTTCCAGATCGGCACGTTCCTGGGCTACGCCTGATGTCCCGGGGTATCTCGTGATGCTGAGTGTCATCCTGTCGGCCGTGCGCGACGCCGGCAAGCCGATCTGCCTGGCCGATCTCAGTCGGGACCTGGGTATCGAGGAGTCGGCGCTCGAAGGCATGCTGGAGACGTTGGTGGCTCGCGGGCGCTTGCGGGCCGTGGTCTTCGAGGACGCCGGCTGCACGGCCTGCCCCGTCAAGGGCGGCTGCTTCATCATGAACGATGGCGTTGCGGTGACCTACGCCCTGGTGCCCGACCGATCGGCCGGTGGGGACACACTGCCGCTCTGATCGCACCTGGTGAGAGCCGGTGGGCATCGTCGCCACTGGCCCCGCTTCCCTGCTTCCCTGCCTATCGCCCATTCCCGCCGAGCGGGACAACGCGACCGGATTGGTGCCGAACCCTCTGGTTCTTCCCGCGTCCCGGGAAGGGGGGCGGAAGATGCGGACTATTCCCGAGTGACGGGACAGCCTGTCACGGCTTCCCGCCGTGCGGGACAGACGAACTCGACGGGCGTTAGGTGGGTCGAGTTGTCCCACTAAACGGGAATATGGTCTCGAATGGTCCCGGTCTGGAGCGGTCCCGAAGAACCTTTGTCCCGAGGAGGCAGCCTCGCGGCCGAACGGCCCGCCATCGGGTGGCCGAACGGCACGCGCCAGGCAAGAGACCATCGGGGCACGATGGTGCGAAGCGTGGGGTCGGCGGGAAACGGTCGTCGCGCCGGGCCCAGAGACGTAGAGGGGGGCGATGGGTTTGGACGCCGAACTGCTCGCGCGGCTGCAATTCACCCTGACGATCACCTACCACTTCATCTTCCCGCCCCTGTCCATGGGGCTGGGCCTGATGCTGTTGTTCATCAGCGGCATGTACCTGCGGACCAAGGACCCAAAGTGGCGTCGCCTGTCGTTCTTCTGGGTGAAGATCTACGGCATCGTCTTCGCCATGGGCGTCGCCACCGGCGTGGTCATGGAGTTCGAGTTCGGCATGAACTGGGCCGACTACTCCCGTTTCGTGGGCAACGTCTTCGGCTCGCTCCTCGCGGCGGAAGGCGTCTTCGCGTTCTTCCTGGAAGGTGGCTTCCTGGGCCTGATGCTCTTCGGCGGCACTCGACTGGGACCGCGGATGTGGTTCGTGGCCAGCCTCATGGTCGTGGTGGGGGCACACTTCAGCGCGCTCTGGATCGTGATGGCCAACTCCTGGATGCAGACGCCGGCCGGCTTCGACATCCAGGACACGCCACTTCCGACGCGAGCGGTCATGACCGACTTCTGGGATGTCGTCTTCACGCCGTCCTTCATCCCGCGCATCCTGCACGTCTTCTTCGCCAGCTGGACCGCGGGGGCAGCATTCGTGGCCAGCGTGGGCGCCTACTACGTGCTCCGGAAGAAGGAATTCGCGGACCTCGGCCGCGCGGCTCTCTCGATCGCGCTCCCGCTCTTCATCCTCTTCGCGGTCGCTAACGCCTTCATCTTCGGCCCTGAGTCGGCCAAGAGCGTGGCCCAAAACCAGCCCACCAAGCTGGCCGCCATGGAGGGCGTCTGGGATACCCAGCAGAATGCCGCCGCCTATGCCTTCGGTTGGGTCGACACCGATGCTGGGACGACGACCGGCCTCGCCATCCCGGGCCTCCTGAGCTTCCTCAGCGGCCAGGACACCGTGGCGGGCATCAACTCCTTCGATGTCCCACCGACCGAGGTGCAGATGACGTTCCAGTCGTACCACCTGATGGTCGCGCTGGGTATGGCCATCGTGCCGTTCGCGCTCATGGCCGCGGGCCTATGGTTCTGGAAACGCAAGCTCCTGGAGCACCGCTGGGCGCTCTGGATCGTGGTCTCCACGGTATTCGTCTCGCTCTTCGTCATCACCATGGGTTGGTGGGTGGCTGAGTTCGGTCGCCAGCCGTGGGTCGTCTACGGGTTGATGTTCACCGCGGATGCCGATTCGCCGGTCGTCTCCGCCGAGGAGATCGTGGTCTCCCTGGGTGGTTTCGTGCTCATCTATGTCCTGCTGCTGGCCCTGTTCCTGTTCCTGCTGAACGCCAAGATCCAGCATGGGCCCGCGCCGCTCGAGGAGCTCGAGAGCACACCGGTGGAGGACCTGCCGGACACGCTGCGCGGCATCTTCACCGCGCGTGGCGAGGGTGAGGAGAGGATGGTTCGATGATCCTCAATGAGATCTGGTTCATCCTCTTCATCGTCATCGTCGGCGGCTACCTCATCCTCGATGGCTTCGACATGGGTGTGGGCATCCTGCATCTGTCCCTGGCCCGAAACGACACCGAGCGGCGCACCTTGCTCAACAGCATCGGCCCGATCTGGGACGGTAACGAGGTCTGGCTCATCCTGGGAGGTGGGGTGCTGTTCGCCGTCTTCCCATTCGCCTACGCTTCGCTGTTCTCCGGCTTCTACCTCGCCTTCATGCTCGTGCTGGTGATGCTGATCTTCCGCGCGGTGACGCTGGAATTCCGATCGCAGCGCCCGGGCTCCGCCTGGCGCAACGTCTGGGACGTCAGCTTCTTCCTCAGCTCGGCGCTTCTGGCGCTGCTACTGGGCGTGGCTTTCGGAGCGGTCCTCAATGGCGTACCGCTCGGTGCTGACCAGGAGATCGTGACCAACCTGTTCGAGCTGCTCACGCCGTATGCGCTGCTCATCGGCATCACCACCGTGGCGATGTTCGCCATGCACGGCAGCCTTTACCTGATGATGAAGACAGAGGGTGACATCCAGGCTCGCGCCAAACGCTGGCTGCCCTACCTGATGGGTGGCTTCGTGGCCCTCAACACCATCGGCGTCATCGCCGCGGTCGTGCTCGGCCTGCCCTTCACCGACCGCTACCTGGAACAGGTCTGGCCGGTGATCTTCCCGGCGGCTGCACTGGTGGCCATGGCTGCGGTCTGGTACTTCGCGCAGCGAGCGCGCTACTTCCTGGCCTTCGCGGCGTCGTCGGTCATGATCCTGCTGCTACTGGTGGCGGGCGGCATCGGGATGCACCCGAACCTGCTCGTCTCCAGCATCGACCCGGCGTACAACCTGACCATCTACAACGCGGCCTCGGAGGACAACACCATGACGGTGGCCTTGATCATCGCGCTCATCGGGATGCCGTTCGTGCTGCTATACACGACCGGTGTCTACTACATCTTCCGCGGCAAGGTCACCGTCGAGCCAACCAGCTATTAGTCCCGACCGCCTGATCGCGACTGCGTGATCGGCTCGAACGCGTCCGGCGCTGCCCCCGAGCGGCGGCTGTTCCGGCACGACCGGCGTGCCCGTCGCTGGATGGCCATCGCCGTGCTGGCCGGCGTCGCAGCCACGATGGCGTTGGTGGCACAGCTCATCGCCGTGGCCCTGGCGGTAGCCGGCGTCTTCCTCGATGGACAGGCGCTCGACGACGTGCTGCCGCTGCTGGCGGCCGGGTTTGCCTTGCTCATCCTGCGCACGCTGCTGGGCATCAGCGGTGAGCTGGCAGCGCGCCGCTCCGCTGACGTCGTGGTGGGGACGCTGCGTGCCGATCTGACGGGTCAACTGCTGCGCCTTGGCCCCACCTGGAGCAGTCGTGAACGCAGCGGCGAGATCAGCGGCGTCCTGGTCGGCGGCCTCGAGGCGATCGAGGAGTACGTCACCACCTACCTGCCCGCGCGCTGGTCGGCCATGATCGTGCCGCTATCGATGTTGCTGATCGTGTTCGTGCTCGATCCGCCGTCGGTGCTGGTGCTGCTGTTCACCGGCCCGCTGCTCCTCATGTTGCTGATGGTCATCGGCGGGCGCACACGCGCGGTGTCGGAGCGACGCTTTCTGGAGATGCGCACGCTCAGTGCCTTCTTCCTCGACATCCTGCGCGGCATCGCCACGCTCAAGATGTTCGGCCGCAGCCGCGAGCAGGTCGATAACCTGCGCCGGGTCAGCGGCCGCTACGGCGACGCCACCATGGACGTGCTGCGCACCGCCTTCCAGACCTCATTGGTGCTCGAGTGGGGCGCCACCATCGCCATAGCACTGGTGGCGGTCGAGATCGGGCTGCGGCTGCTCGACGACGGCATCGCCTTCGAGCGTGCCTTGGCAGTGCTGCTGATCACGCCCGAGTTCTTCCTGCCGCTGCGGGCGTTGGCCGTCCGGTTCCATGTGGGCACTGCGGGCAAGGCGGCCGCCGCCCGCACCTTCGCCATCCTTGACGAGCCGGCCCCGGTCGACTCGGCTGCCCAGGGTGCCCGGGTCGGCGACGAGCCGCCGGCCGTCCCTGCCGTGGCGCTGGCCTGCGCGCCGTTGGCCTGCGCGCCGCACATCCGGTTCAACGGCGTCACCTTCACCTATCCGACGCGTCACGACGCCGCCCTCGACGGCGTCACCCTCGAACTGCGCCCCGGCAGGTCGCTGGCCCTGGTCGGCGCGAGCGGCGCTGGCAAATCCACGTTGGCCGGCCTGCTGTTACGTTTCATCGAAGCCGACACGGGCGTGGTCGAGGTCGATGGCCGGCCGCTCCGGAAGATATCGGTCGCGGCCTGGCGCGCATCGTTGGCGTGGGTGCCGCAGCGCCCGCACCTCTTCCACGGCACCATCGCCGAAAATATCCGAATGGCCCGCCCCGAGGCCAGCGACGAGGCGGTCATCAAGGCGGCTGAGGCTGCCAACGCGGCAGGCTTCATCGGGCGACTGCCGGACGGGCTGGCCACGGAGGTGGGCGAGGTCGGCGGTCGCTTGTCCGGGGGCCAACGGCAGCGCATCGCCATCGCTCGGGCGTTTCTGCGTGACGCCCCGCTGCTGCTGCTCGACGAGGCGACCTCACACCAGGACGAGGCGAGTGAGGGAGCCATCGCTGACGCCCTCGATCGCCTGGTGGTCGGCCGCACCGTGCTCCTGATCGCCCACCGCCTGAGGTTGGCGCAGCGGGCCGACCGTGTGGCCGTGCTGGACCATGGTCGCGTCATCGAGAGTGGCCCGCCCGCCGAATTGCTGGCCGCGAAGGGCGCCTACCGCCGTTTGCTCGACGATCACGATACGATCACGATCACGACGACGACGAGGACGCCGCTGCCGCAGCCGCCCGCACCGCCGACACAGGCGTGGTGCTCCAGTGAGCGATCTGCGGCGGCTGCTCAGGCTCGTGCTGCCGCACTGGCGCTGGCTGCTGACCGGTGCGCTCTTCGGCGTCATCGCCGTCGGCTCCAACGTCGCCTTGATGGGACTGTCGGCCTACCTCATCTCCAAGGCCGCCATCGCCAGCAACGTGGCTGAGCTGGCCCTGGCGGTCACCGGCGTGCGGGCCCTGGCTATCTCCCGCGCCGGTTTCCGCTACCTGGAGCGATATACCACCCACCGCGCCATGTTCCGCATCCTCTCCGGCGTTCGCGTCTGGTTCTACCGCGCGGTCGAGCCGCTGGCGCCGGCGCGGCTGGTCCAGAAGCGCAGCGGCGACCTGCTGACACGGTCGGTATCTGATGTCGACTCGCTGGAGGACTTCTACATCAAGGTGCTCGTGCCGCCGCTCGTGGCGGCAGTGGTTTTCGCGTCGGTGAGCGTCATCTACGGGCTCTTCGATCTCAGCATCGGCCTCGTGCTGGCCTTCTTCATGCTCCTCACCGGCGTGGCGCTGCCCGTGCTGGCGCGGTGGCTCGCGGCGAACCCCGCTGCCGCGATCGCCACCATCCGCGGCGATGTCGGCGCCTTGCTGGTCGATGAGCTCGACGGGGTGGCCGACCTGGTCGCGCTCGATGCTGCCTCCGGCCACCGCGAGCGGCTGTTGACCCGGGCACGTGAGCTGGATGCAGCACGGGCCCGCTTGGGCGTCATCGAGGGTGTCAGCAATGCCTGCGCTGGTCTCTTCGCCTCGCTGGCGGGCCTCTGCATCCTGGTGCTGGCCATCCCCTTGGTGAGCTCGCAGAAGATGGAGGGCGTGTTCCTTGCCGCGCTGCCGCTGGCTGCCATCGCCGCCTTCGAGGCGCTGCAGCCGCTGTCGCGCTCGCTGCAACTGCTGGACACCTCGCGTGCGTCTGCGAGGCGGCTGTTCGAGCTGATCGACGAGCTGCCCCCGGTGCCCGATCCCGAGCGCTCGGCCGGTGACCCCGAGGGCGACGCCATCGATATCCGCGGACTCTCCTTCCGCTTCGAGCCCGCCGGACCATGGGTGCTGCGCGACTTCGACCTGCGGGTCGCCGCGGGCGAACGCGTGGCCATCGTGGGCCCCAGCGGCTGCGGCAAGTCGACTCTGGTCTCGCTGCTGTTGCGCTTCTGGGATTACGACCACGGCACTATCCGGCTCGGCGGTTGCGAGTTGCATGCGCTTGAGGCGGAGGCCGTACGGGCACGGCTGAGCGTAGTGCCCCAGGACGTCCATCTCTTCAACGCCACCATCGCCGATAACCTCGCGGTGGCCGATGCCGAGGCCGGTCTCGCCGCCATGGAGCGAGCCTGTCGCATCGCCCAGCTGCACGACTTCATCGCCGGATTGCCCCATGGCTACGACACGGTCATCGGCGAGAACGGCCTGCTCCTCTCAGGTGGGGAACGGCGGCGGCTGGCCGTCGCGCGCGCCGTGCTCAAGGACGCACCTATCGTCATCCTTGACGAGGCGGGCGCCGACCTCGACAGCACCACCGAGGTGGCCCTCTGGTCCGCGCTCGAGCGCTGGCTGCAGAACAGGACGGTCCTGGTCATCTCGCATCGGCCCTCGATGGCGGGGCGAGTCGATCGCGTCGTGCCGTTGGCGACCCCTGAGTCGGGGCCGTCGACTCCCGCGTAGCCGTCGATTCGACGGGCGTGCTACCGTGGTAAGGCTGCATGTCGCAGCAAGCATGCGTGGTCACCTATCTTCTCGAACGGACCGTGCGTACTCGCGTTCTTCGTTCGGGATCCGTAGGAGGGCCCCATGGCCGCCGGAACAATCAAGAAGCTCGTCTCTGATCGAGGCTTCGGCTTCATCGCCGCAGAAGACGGCAAGGAATACTTCTTCCACCGCAATGAGCTCGAGAGCTCGTCTGACTTCGACCGCCTTGCCGGCGGTGAGAAGGTCGAGTTCGAGATCGGGCAGAGCCCCAAGGGCCCGCAGGCCCAGAAGGTCCGCCTGGTCTAGCTCCGTCGTGGCGGCACTGCTGCCGCCGACGTAGACGAAGAGGGCTCGTCCCAGTCGGGGCGGGCCTTTCTTCATGTCTTGGCGGCCGCTTGTCCCAGCCGGTGCGGGTGGCCGCTACAGCAGCCAGGTCCCGAGGGCAGTCGCGGCGACGACGCTGAAGCCGAGGATCATCTGGCGGACACCCAGGATCTTGGCCGGACGCGGAGGCCGCAGCAGCGTGATGCGTTGGATGACGATCAGGCCCAGGACCGCGATGGCGCCGAGCACCAGCGATCCGTCGAGCAGCACCGCGACCGCTGCGGCAACGATGGCGCTGAGGTCGCCGATGAGCGTCGGCGCGAAGGCTGCCGGTTGGCCGTGGATGCGCCGAACCTGTGCGCGCACGTGGGGGATCGACGTGAAGATGCGTGACGCCAGGATGACCCAGCCACCAAGCGCCAATGCCCACACTGCGCCACCGGCGAGGGCTCCCATGGCAGCCACGCCTGCGATGGCGACCGAGCCCACCACCTCGGGGATGAGGTGGCGGCTGAGCGAACGCATGTCGAACCACAGCGCCAGCGCCAATAGCGGCGCGGCTAGGATCATCGGCAGCCACCAGAGCGGGTCGCGGGCGAGGACGGCTGCGACGAGGACGGCGAGCCCGATGCCCAGCAACTCGGCCACAGCCAGTCGCGCAGCCAGTCGGTTGCGCTGTGCAGCCATCGTGGTCCGCGGCCTGTCGTCGGACCGATGACGACCGATGAGCACGAGGCGCAGCGGTGTACGCACCAGGAGTGCCACCAACGCCGCGACCCCCAACAGCACTCCCGCCAGGCTTGGGGCGACGAGCACTCCCAGGATGCTGGGCTCCAGCGTCAGGCCCCAGCCACCGTGCTCAGCGGGCATGGCCACCGATCGAAGGGTCGGCTTTCGCACGGGACGGTCCATGTGAGCGAGTCGGGCCCTCCGGGGCGGCTTTGGACGCGTGGGGCGTCAGACATGCTGCGTGCTGTGTGCTGCGTGCGGTGTGCGCAGGATACGCAGAGCATACCGACGCCGGCGTTCAGGACCCGAATGCGGCCGGGACCGGACATCGCTACGATTCACCGCGAGATGACTGCTGCCCAACCCCTTGTCGATGCCATGGGACGGGCTGGCTTCCGACTTACCGAGCCACGTCGCGTCGTGGCCGAGCTGGTCGCCGGCCGCACGGGCCACTTCACCGCCAACGACCTCCTCGAAGATGCGCAGGCCCGCCACATCGACATCGGCCGGGCCACGGTCTTTCGCGCGCTGGATCTCTTCGCCGAGCTGGATGTGCTGGAGCGCATCGACCTGCCGACCGGTGACCACGCCTATGTGCCCTGCCTGCCAGAACACCACCATCACCATATCGTGTGCGACACGTGTGGCCGTGTGACCGAGGTGGAGGACCTGGGACTGGGCGTCGCCATCGACCAGATCGAGCGGCGGACCGGCTGGGAGGTGCAGACGCACCGGCTCGAACTCTTCGGCCGCTGTCCTACCTGCCAGTCGTCGCACGACGGCTGACTGCTCGTGTGCAGGGATTGTGAGACTGAGTATCATGTGGCGATGAGTAAGCCTCCCCTGCTTCTGCGGGTCCCCCTGGTCGCGCTCGCCACCGCGCTGTCGTTCGCTGCGCCGACCGCCGCCGCCGATGACCCGGCGCGGGTCTCGGTGGTGGCCACGACCGAGGTGCTTGGATCGGTCGTCAGCCAACTGGCCGGCGACGTGTCCGACATCACGGTACTGATGAGCGCTGGGGTCGACCCTCATTCGTGGCAACCTTCGGCGCGCGATAGTCAGGCCGTGTTCGGGGCCGACCTCATCGTCGCCAACGGGCTGGATCTGGAAGAAGGCCTGGTCAGTGTGCTTGAGCAGGCTGAGGCAGATGGCGTGACTGTCTTCCATGCCACCGACCATGTGGCGCTGCGAGGCTCCGCGGGGGCTGAGGCGGGAGGCGATAGCGCCACGACGATCGATGGCGCAGAGGCCACGCCCGACCTCGACCATGCCGCGGGCGACCCGCACTTCTGGCTCGATCCCCTGGCCATGCGGGACGTGGTGCTGGCCCTCGATCCCGTGCTGGCGGCGGCCGGTGTGGAGCTGGGCGACCGGACAGCGGCGCTAGTCGCAGATCTGGAGGCACTCGACGCCGAGCTGACCGCGACGCTCGCGGTCGTGCCGCAGGATCAGCGCCGACTGGTGACCGGGCACGGCGCGCTGGGCTACTTCGCTGACCGCTACGGCTTCGAGATCATCGGAACGGTGGTGCCCGGCCTGAGTTCCTCGGACGAGCCGTCAGCGCGCGAGATCGCGGCGCTCATCGAAGACATCAAGGCTGCCGGCTCCACCGCCGTCTTCACCGACGTGGGCACGCCGCAGTCTGTCGCCAGAGCCGTGGCCGACGAGACTGGCGCCGTCGTCGTCGAGTTGCAGGTGGCGCAGCTGCCCGCTGGCGGCACCTACCAGGATCTGCTGCGGGAGCTGGCCGCCGCGGTCGTGGCTGCGCTCGCGGACCCCGGGGCGGACGCCTGATGGCCATAGAGCGCTGGGATGAACGCTACGCCGGACGCGAGTACCTCTGGGACGTCGGCCCCAACCAGTTCGTCGAGCGGCACCTCGCCGGGCTCACGCCCGGGCGCGCCATCGACCTCGCGGCGGGGGAGGGGCGCAATGCCGTTTGGCTGGCGCGACAGGGCTGGCACGTCGTCGCCGTCGACTTCTCCGGGGTCGGGCTGGCCAAGGCAGCGCGTCTCGCTGCTGACAACGACGTCGTCGAACGGGTCGAGATCGTCCAGGCCGACGCCCTCTCCTACCAGCCGCCGAGCCCCGTTGACCTCGTCGTCATCGCCTATCTGCAGGTCCCGCCGGACGAGCAACGGCTCGTGCTCGAACATGCGGCGAGCTGGCTCGCCCACGGTGGCTCGCTTCTCGTGATCGCGCACGATCGCTCCAACGTCGAGCATGGCTACGGTGGACCCGATGATCCCGACGTGTGCTACGACCTCGACGCCACGGAGGGCGCACTGCGTGGACTGGAGATCCGGCTGGCTGAGATCGCGGAGCGAGCGGTCGATACTGAAGCGGGCCCTCGCAAGGCGCTCGACACGCTCGTCATCGCGACTCGCACCCTCGGCTAGAGCACGACCGCGTTGCGTTCACCCAGGGCCACCCGTGCCAGGTCCTCGCGGCGGCGAACGAATGACTCACGATCGCTGACGGTCAGCCCACCTTCGAGAAACAGCGCATTGAGCAGCAGCAAGGCACGCGCGAACATCAGGCGGTCGACCTCGCCCGGCTCGTGCTCGACCCACGGTCGCTGCCGCTCGTAGCCGACCCTGAAGGCACGCGCCAGCGCCGGATAGTCCTGGCGATCACGCACGTAGTAGAGCGAGGTGGCCACGTCCAGGATCGGTGCTGCCCACAGCAGGTCCTCGAAATCGAACGGGGACAGCACACCGTGCCCGACTTTGACATTCCACTGGTGCAGGTCGCCATGGGTGACGATGGCCGAGCCCTCGCGGGCCAACGCGCCGAGCCGCGCTGAGGTGGCGTCGGCGGCCTCATCAAGGAGCCCCCTGAGGCCGAACAGCAACGAGGGTTCTTGCTCGAAGATGACGAGCGGCTCGCCGTAGGGGATGAGCCGGTCGAACGTCGGCACGTCGAAGTCGGTCGGTGGCTTCCAGGCAGATGAGAAGCGATGCATCCTGCCCATCAGCTCGCCCAGGGCGGTCCAACTCGCCGGGTTCATCCGCGATGCCAGGTTCGGGCCAGCGAGCCATCCCAAGACGACGCACTCGCGTCGCTCCGGGACGCCGGGCGTGCCCGCGAGCGTGAGCAGGTCGCCGTCACGGTTTGCGAAGACCGCGGGCACGGCGATGCCGGTTTCGGCAGCCAGCGCGGTCATGAAGGTGACCTCCGAGTGCACTGGGCGTGGGACGGCACCGGGCACGGGCCGCGTGACGCGCATGACCCTGGGCCCCGTCGGCGTGTCGATGCGGAACACGCCGTTCCACTCGTTGCTGATGAGCCGCATGCTGTGGGCGTCGATGTCGTAGCCGCGCAGCGCTTCCTCCGCCAGGGGGCGTAGGCGTCGGGCTTGTCCCAGTGGAGTCAGTTCGGCGAACGACCGTGCGGGTCTCACCTCGCTTCGTCGCTGGGAAGTCGCAGCTGGTGAGCGGAGGTGAAGAGGATCCGGCGCATGCCCACTGCGATGACGCTGGTCGTCACCGCCACCGAGCCCAACACCAGGTACATGATCACCACCTGTGCCTGCACCGCACCGACGGGGGTCACCCCGGCCAGCAGCAGGCCCACCATCATGCCCGGCAGGAACACGATGCCGACCGCTTTGGTCGTCTCGATCTGGGGAATGAGCGCGGTGCGCAGGGCCTCGCTCAGGTACGGCCCAGCTGCCTGCGAGGATGGCTGACCCAGCGCGAGCCGAGCCTCGATCTCCAGGCGCTTGTCCTTGAACTCGGCCATGATGCGGCGCGTCACCAGCACGGTGGCCGTCATGGAGTTACCGATCATCAGGCCGGCCAGGGGGACGACCGTGCGGCCCTCGACGGGGAAGACCCCGGCGCCGAAGAGGACGCCAAGCGTCACCGCGGCCGACGCTGCGAACGCGGCCATCGACAGCAGCCACAGCCAGGGCACGTCAGGGATGCGCCGGTGCACCGTCCAGCCGGCGAACAGCACCATCACCGCCACCCACAGCCACGAAAGTGCCAGTGGCTGGCCCGGCGCCGATCATGGCGGCCAGGACCAGGCCCAGCAGCGCCAGCTGGACGAGCGCCCGGAGCGAGGCCTCGATGAGGTCGCGACCAAGGCCAAGTCCGGCCCACCACGAGACAGCTACCGCCACCAGCACCAGCAGGCCTGATGCGGCCACGCCGAGCAGCTCGACCGGTCCGTTCAACGCTGCTCCATCTCCGTGACGGCGGTCGCCGCGATCATGCGACCATCACCACGCGTCCGGCTTGGAGCGTCACGCGTCGGTCGGCGATGCGTTCGACCTGCGCCAGGTCGTGGGTGACCCAGAGGATGGGTACACCATCGTCGGCCAGTCGCCGGGCCAGCCCCTCGAGTGTGCGAGCGGCGGCCTCATCGAGTGAAGCCGTGGGCTCGTCTGCCACCAGTACCCCCGGCCGCATCAGGAGTGTCCGCGCCAGACAGGCGCGCTGGGCCTCGCCCCCGGACAAGGTGGCCGAATCACGCGGCAGGAAGTCGGCATCGAGGCCGACCGAGTCGAGCACCTCGCGGTGTGCGTCCGGATCGGCCACGCCAGTGGCGGCGAGATTGTCGCCGACGCTGCCGTCGAAGAGCGTCGGCCGCTGGAAGACCATGCCCACGGTGTGGCGCAGCTGCAGCACGTCGAGCTCGCGCACATCGGTACCGCGAAGGCGAACCGTACCGCTGGTGGCGTCCAGCAACCGGTTACACAACCGCGTCAGGGTGGACTTGCCGGACCCGGACGGCCCCAGCACGGCCGTGATGCCGGAACCCGCGACCTCCAGGTCGACGTCGTGCAATACCGCGTTCTGCCCGAAGCACACCGAGACCCGGTCGAAGGTGAAGACCGCCCCATCGGGCTCGGGCGTAGGCAGTGGTCGGATCACAGTCGCCGCGCGGACGCTCATGGAGATAGGCTAGCGGGTAGATGACGACCGCCACCGCCGAGACCGCCGCCACCACCGAGACCACCGAGACCACCGAGACCACCCCCGATCCACCGATGGATGCCGCCGGTCCCGCCTATCGGCGCTGGGCTCTCGTGTTCACCGCGATCGCCGGTCTCCTGCTCGTGGTGATGGCTGTGCCCCCCCTTGCCGCTGCTGTGGCGCCGCTCGACGATTGGTTCTGGGGGGTCGCGGTCGACAATGAGTATTCCGTGCTCGTCAGCGCCGCGGAACTGCTTGCCCTGATCGGAGACACGTTGAGCATGACGGTCCTGGTGGTCATGGGTTCCGTCGTCCTGGTCTGGCAGCGACGTTGGCCGGCCCTGGCGGTCTGGCTGCTGGTCTTCACGTCGGCCACGGTACTCAACGTCGCCATCAAGGACCTCTACCAGCGACCTCGGCCTCCGCAGGGGTTGATGGTGGAGCAAACCTGGTCGTTCGCCTCGGGCCACTCGCTCACGGCGGCGGCGGTGGCGCTGATGCTGGTGCTGGTGTGGGTGCCGGCCGGCACGCTTCGTCGCCCGCTGCTGGTGGTCGCCGCGTTCTACGCCTTGATCATGGCCGCGAGTCGGATCTACCTGCGCGTCCACTGGTTCACCGATACCGCTGCCGGCCTGGCTATCGGTGCTGGCACGGCGCTCGTACTGGTGCTGCTCGCCGCCTGGTGGTCGGAGAGGTCGGCTGCCTGAGGCCAGCCACACTCCGCCCATACGAGGCCGCTTCCATTCGGGGAGCCGTGCCGCTATCGTGTCGCTCTCCCGGGTGACCGTCCGCGAAGGAGGAACAGCAGATGCCGGCGATCCATCCCAGCCTCTGGTTCGACACGCAAGCTATGGAGGCGGCCGAGTTCTACGTCTCGGTCTTCCCCGACTCTCGCATCATCAAGGTCAACCGCTACGGCGAGGCCGGTCCACGCGAAGCCGGCTCGGTCCTCACGGTCAGCTTCGAGCTGGACGGCCAGCGACTGACCGCCATCAACGGTGGGCCCCAGTTCACCTTCGACGAGGCCATCTCACTGCTGATCGACTGCGCTGATCAGGCCGAGGTCGACGACTACTGGGCGAAGCTCTCCGAAGGTGGCGAGGAAAGCATGTGCGGCTGGCTCAAGGACCGCTTTGGACTCTCCTGGCAGGTCATCCCACGTGAACTCGAGCAACTGCTGGGTGACCCTGACCCCGGTCGCGCCGCACGCGCGACCACGGCCATGCTGGGGATGCGCAAGATCGATATCGCGGCTGTTCGCGAGGCTGCTGACCGAGAGGCTGCGCAAGGCGCATAAGGACGGTCAGATCTGCGGCAACCGCGGCACGGCCGCCAGCAGCTGCCGCGTGTATGCCTCGCTCGGTGCCCCCAACACGCCAGAAGTCGTCCCCTGCTCCACGATCCGGCCCCCTTTCAGGACGATGGTGCGCTGACAGAGCGCGCCGACCACGCCGAGGTCGTGGGAGACCATGAGGACGGTCAGGTCCCGGCTGGCGCGCAGTTCCGCGAGCAGGTCGATCACCTGGCTGCGAGTGATGACATCGAGGGCGCTGACCGGTTCATCGGCAAGGAGGACTCGAGGTCGACCGACGATGGCCCGCGCGATGGCGATGCGCTGGCGCTGCCCACCGGAAAACTCGTGTGGATAGCGAGAAGCAGCGTCGGCGGACAGTCCGACCGATTCGAGCGCTTCTGCGACGAGCGCCGTCGCCTCACGGCCGCTGGCGATCCGCAATGACCGCACGGGCTCGCCCACGATGCGACCGACGCGCTGCCGCGGATCGAGGGACGAGTAGGGATCCTGGAAGACGGTCTGCACGCTGCGGCGGAATGCACGCACTTGGGTGTGATCCCGCAGGTCGAGCGGGACCCCATCGAAGCGGACCTGGCCCGCGGTCGGTCTCAGGAGGCCGAGGAGCAGTCTGACCAGCGTCGTCTTGCCGGATCCGGACTCACCGACCAGGCCGGTGTTCTGCCCCGCTTCGATGCTGAACGAGACACTCTGCACGGCCCGCTGACCGGCGTGGGCGCCCCGATACGCGAAGCTCACGTCGTCGAGCCCCAGTATCGGTGTCATTCGTCGCGGCCCTGGGCGATGGACGCTGCGAATCCGGCTTCGATCCGATACGCGCTGGCGGCGAATGCGGCGGTGTAGGGGTGCTGCGGTGACGCCAGGAGCTGTCCGATGCTCCCCCGTTCGACCGCCTCGCCGTCCCGCATCACCAAGGCGTGGTCGGTCATGCGCGAGACGATGGCCAGGTCGTGACTGACGAAGATCATAGCCATGTCCCGGTCCGCCACAAGGTGATCGAGGAGGTCGAGCACGTCGGACTGGACGGTCACGTCGAGGGCGGTGGTGGGTTCATCTGCGACCAGCAGTCGCGGACGGCAGGCGAGCGCCATGGCGATGGCGACCCGTTGCCGTTGTCCGCCGGAGATCTCGTAGGAGCGTGAGTCCGCGATCCGTTCGGGTTCGGAAAGGTGCACCTCGTCGAGCGCATCGTGCACGGCTCGCTTGAGGGCCGAACCGCGGAGGCCCTGGTGGCGTGCGATGGGCTCTGCCACCTGACGACCAAGTTTCATCAGCGGGTCCAGCGCGGTCAGCGGCTCCTGGAAGATGAAGGCACACACTCGGCCGCGCAACGGCACCAGCTGCTTCTCTGATGCACCGATGATCTCGGTGCCGTCGAGCACGATGCTGCCGGTCGCCTTCAGCCCTGCGGGAAGGAGTCCCATGATGGCGAACGCCGTGAGCGACTTCCCGGAACCGGATTCGCCGATCAGTCCGATGCGTTCGCCCGGTGCGACGGTGAAGGAGACCTCCCGCACGAGAGGGTCGCCGTCAGGTGAGATCACGCTGAGCGACGCTACCTCCAGCAAGTTCGTCGGCAGGCTCATCGAGATCGAGCCTGGGTCGGGTCCGCGACATCCCGCAGCCCATCGACCAGCAGGTTGACGCCGATCACGAGGATCACCAGCACGACACCCGGGGCGATCGCTCCCAGGGGCGCGGTCACGACCGTGGACTGTGCCTCCTGCAATAGTCGGCCCCAGGATGAGTTGGGTGGCGGTGCGCCCAGCCCAAGGTACGAAAGGCTCGCCTCCGCGAGGACGGCGACACCGAACAACAACCCCAGGTTGACGCTGATGGTGGGCCAGATGTTGGGCAGCACGTGCTGCCAGACGATCCCGGGCGAGCCGGTTCCGGACGTGCGCGCAGCCGTGATGTACTGCTGCGCCAGGACTCGCTTGGAGACGATCCGCGTGAGTCGGGCCACGATGGCAGACACGGCAAGCCCGATGGCAACTGTCACCGTGATGAGCGATGCCCCTGTCACGGCCACGAACAGCATGGCTAATAGGAGCAGGGGGAAGGCGATCATGATGTCCATGCCGGCCGACAACACGTCATCCAGCCAGCCGGAGGCGAACGCTGCCGCCAGGCCGACAGTGACGCCGATGGCTGCACCGACCGCGACGGCCCCGACTCCGACCATGAGGGCGATGCGGGCGCCGACCATGAGCTGGGTGAAGAGATCCCGGCCCAACCGGTCCGTACCCAGCCAGTGGGCGATCGATGGACCCTCCAAGCGGCTGCCTGAGGTGTCGCTGGGATCGTATGGCAGCCACGCCAGCGACACCACCGCGACCAGCACGATGGTTCCGACCATGAGCAGGCCCACGATGAGGAGAAGGGAGCGGCGATGACGGGCTCGCGTGTCGGGCGCTCGCGTGTCGGGCGCTCGCGTGTCGTCCGGATGGGTCTCGACCGAACCCTCCGGCTCGTTCGGCGTGCTCATGAAGTCCGTGACGTGTGGCGCAAGCGCGGATCGACCACGCGCTGTGCGACGTCCGCGATGAACCCGACGACGAGCACCAGCAAGGTGCTGACGAAGAGGATCCCCTGGATGTTGGGGTAGTCGTGTTGCGCGATCGCCTTGAGCAGCATGCTCCCGAGGCCGGGAAGCGCAAAGACGGCCTCGATGACCACTGCTCCCAGGAAGGCGGTGGCGAGCTCGATACCGAGGATGGAGATGACCGGGATGGCGCCGTTGCGCAGGCCATGGCGGAGCATGGCCACCCCCATGGTGGATCCCATGGCACGGGCGTTCCTGAGGTAGTCGCTGCCAAGCACGTCGATGGTGGCGCTGCGGACGTAGCGCGACAGCGACCCGGCCATCACCAGGGCGACCGTCAGCACCGGCAGCGCGAGGTGCGTGAGCGCGGCACCCGGGTCGGACCAGCCCTCCCGAGGGAACCCGCCGGCGGGCAATGCCCGGAGTCGCAGAGAGAAGATGCCGATGAGCAGGATGCCCACCCAGAATGCCGGGATCGCGATGAACAGCTGCGAGAAGGCAGAGAGCGCGGCGCCGTACCAGCGGTCGGCCCTGTAGGCGGCGATGAAGCCCATCACCAGCGACAGCACGAAGGCAAGCCCGAAGGCCAGGAAGGTGAGGGGGATGGTCACGGCCAGCCGCGAGGCGACCTCCGGGGCCACGGGTAGTGTGCTGATGAAGGAGCTTCCGAAATCAAGCGTGACCATGCCGCGGAACCAGACAGCGAACTGCTCCAGGATGGGAAGGTCCGCCCCGACCTGGGCCCGCGCTGCCGCGATCTGCTCGGGCGTCGCCGAGACCGTCAGCAGCGCATTGGCCGGGTCGCCGGGCAGCGCTCGGAGGAGGAGGAAGATCGCGACCATCGCGATCAGCAACGAGCCCACGAGGATGGCAGTACGTCGCAGAAGATACTGAGCCATGTCTCGCTAGTCTCGTTGCCCTTCCTGGCTCAAGGTTCCGGCCGATCGCCGGAGTGCCGGTGGATCGGTCGGGGTCCCGTCGTTCCCGCGTCGGGACCCCGAGGGTGCCCTAGCCCTTGACGATGTCGTAGGCCGGGAACTGCGAGTTGAGACCATTGACGGGGTAGCCACTGACGTCGGCCGAAGCCACCACCAACTGTGGATACAGGTACAGCCACGCGCTGGCGGCATCCTTGGCGATCTGCTCGTTGACGAGCTTGAGCTTGGCCGTCTGCTCCTCGACGGTCTTGGCCGCCTCCGCTTCGGCGACCCAGGTCGTCACCTGCGGGTTGTCATAGCCCCAGTAGAAGTCCGGGTCTCCGTACCAGACCACGTCGCGATCGTTGACGTGCTCCTGCAGGGTCGCCTCGAAGTCGTGCTGTTGGAAGACCTTCGTATACCACTCGTCCGACGTGATGGGGTTGATGTCGACGGTCACGCCGATCTTGGCCAGCTCGCTCTTGACGAACTCCGCGACGAGCGGGTGGGGGTCGTACGTCGGCGTGTCCAAGGTGAACTCGAAGCCATCGGGGTATCCGGCATCGGACAGCAACTGCTTCGCGAGCTCGGGATCGTAGGGGTTCTCGGCCACCAGGTCGATGTACCAGGGGTCGGTCGGTGGAACCATCGAGCCGATCAGCGTGCCCTTGCCGCCCCAGACGGCATCGAGCAGCTTGCCGCGGTCGATGGCCGAGTAGACCGCCTTGCGGACCTCGACCTTGTCGAAGGGTGCGACACGGTCGTTGAACGCGAGCAGTTCCTTGGTGGTGGATGTCCCATCGTTGACCACGTAGTCAGGGTTGCCCTCGAACAGGCTGAGTGCGTCCGGGCTCTGCACGTTGGTGACGATGTCGACGGCGTTCGTCAGGAGCGCGTTGCTCAGGGCCGTGGCGTCGGTGAAGTACTGGAAGACGACTTCCTTGTTGGCGGCCGGAGTGCCCCAGTAGTCGTCGAAGCGGCTCAGTGAGAGCGAGCTGCCGCGTGTCCAGTCATCCAGCACGTACGGTCCCGTGCCGTCTTCGGTGGTCGTGAAGTCCGTGGCGTCCTTGTTCATCATCCACACGTAGGCGAGGTTGTAGATGAACGAGATCGAGGGGCTCTCGAGCGTCACCACCACCGTGTCCGGAGTCGGTGTCTCGATGCTTGCGATGGCGCCGAAGCTTGACTTTCGGGCCGACTGTGAATTGGGGGCGAACACCCGCTCGATGCTGAACTTGACGTCCTCTGACGTGAGGGCCTTGCCGGAATGGAAGGTGACTCCCGGCCTGAGCTGGAAGGTGTACGTCAGGCCGTCGTCGCTCATCGTGTAGCTCTCGGCCAGAAGCGGCTCGACCGCTCCAGCGTCGGTGAGCTGGAACAAGCCCTCGTAGACGTTGCCATTGAACGCCTCGGTGACACCCTGGCCACCGCCAGCCGTGTTGTCGAGGTTCTGCGGCTCGTACAGCGAACCGATCTGGATGGTCGCATCGGCAGATGCGTCCTGCGCTGCTGCTGTCAGGGACAGGCTGCCGCTGAGGACGAGCGCCGTCGCGAGTGCGCTGGCAAGGAGCCTCACCACTTGTTTCTTCATCGTTATCCCCTTACTGGTGTCCATGTCGGTTGTGGAACTGGGCTGCGATCGCTGTGAGAAACGTTGGTCGGAGATCTCGTGAACGTGGCGGACGGGCCAGGCACTGTCGCGGACTCCCCGGTGGCCATGGCTCGTCCGTGTCCGGCAACGCGCTCCTTTGCTTGTGGATCGACGACCACCCGCGAGCCAGTCGGCGAGGGGGGACGGGATGCGACCGACGGCCCGACGCCGGCTGCCGCGGACCAGCGGGGCAACCGCCACACGGACTGCGTGCGGGCCCCCGGGCAGGTCGACAGTATCCCCGGTTCGATATGCCAAGACCTGCAGCATAACGCAACGTCAGCCGTGGATCGTCCGTCAGCCCAGTGGTGCGATGGCCGTGCGACCGACAAGACAGTCGAGCTCAGCCAACACATGGAGGACGACCGCCAGCGGCGGCGAGACCAGGGCAACGACGACGGCGATGAGCCAGACCCAGTTGGAGACCCAGCGTTGCCGGGTCAGCGAGGCCAAGGTCTCGTCGGCGATCTCATCGAACAGCAGCGACCGCTGGCGTACGAGGTAGGCCATCAGCAACGTCAGCATCACCGATGCGACCAACGCGTTGAGGACGTGGACGAGCACCGCCACCTTCGGGCAGCTTGCTCCAGGTCCGGGCGCTCCCCCTCCTCCCTGAGCACCTGCGTGGCCCGCCTGCTCCTGGCACTCGGGTCGAGCCCACTCGTCGACGTCGAAGTCGTTCTCGATGTGGCCGTGGCTGAGCATGAAGTCCTTGCCGATCTTTGCACCGAACATGGGGACGCGGGACCAGCGATCCCTGAGAAGGAGGTGGTCCCGGTTGCCGTGGCTGAGCTCGATGACTCGGAGCGGCCTATCCGGCGTCCGTGTCGGCCTCGGTGACCTCCTGCTTCGGGATGCCCAGTTGGTCCTGCGCCTGCGCCAGCTCCTCGTCGGTCATCTCCTCGGGATCGACCCCGGTGTGCTGCTGGATCTCGTCAGCCTGCTGCTGGGTCATCTTGTAGGCCCCGTAGGCGATCATGCCGCCTGCGAGCACGCGACGGCGGCGGCGGCGCATGGCTCTTCTTCGTGGTCCGAGTGGCATGGTCGGCTCCTCATGTCTCTGGCCTTGCACGCTCTGTATCTCATATCCGACCGCCGACGTCCTAGCGGAGGCTCGTCAGCCCGCTGGCCGGGGGTTGGCTTGATACCACTCGACCGTCGTGTGGATGGCGTCGGCGAGAGGCGTGGCGTGGCTCCCGAAGGCCCTCGTGAAGCGACCGTCGTCGACCACGAATGGTTCCTCGAACTCGTACAGCATCTCGACCATCTCGCGCACCCCGGGGTTACGAAGGCCCACCAGCCTGAGCACGAGCTTGGGCGTGCCCGAGATCTTCGGATCGGAACCGGCACTCTGGGCGATACGCTCCACGAAGCCGCGGGTCGATACCGTCTCGGCATTGGGCAGGTGCCAGGCCTGACCGAGCGCCTCGTCCCGCTCGCCCAGGATCGCGAGTCCCTTCGCGATGTCCGGCAGGTATGAGTAGGTGTGTGGCACCTCGGGCTTGCCGAGTAACCGGACCGGCTCACCCGCGAGTGCCGGGAAGAAGACCGTGGCTCCCATCGCCGAAAGCAGACCACGCGGGCCAAAGTAGTCCGAGGCGCGCCCGATGGCCACGCGCACCCGCCCGGCTTCGTGCGCAGCCATGAGGTCTCGTGTCATCTGCGCTCGCACCCGGCCCTTGCGACTCGAGGGCCGCATCGTTAGGTCCTCGGTGAGCGGACGACCCTGCGTCGGCCCGTACCCGTAGAGGTTCTCCATGGCCACGAGCTTGGCCCCGGCCGCGGCCGCACCCTCGAGCACGCCCGCCTGTAGCGGGGGGAACATCGCCGGCCACTCCGTGTACGGCGGGTTGAGGCAGAAGTAGACGACGCTGGCGTCGGCACAGGCGGTTCGGGCGAAGCCCCCGTCCGTGGCGTCGCCACCCACGACCTCGACCCCATCGGGGACGCCGGCGCTCCCGACTCGGTTTACTGCCCGAACCCGTTTCCCGCTGGCGGACAGCTCCTCGATCAGCGCCAAACCGATGGCGCCGGTCCCGAAGACGACGTGGAGCTGGTCACTGGCGTTCATGTGTTCCTCCTGGGCCCCAGCATGCCGCACGGGGCAACCGTCAGCCGAGGCGAGCGAGACACGTCCGATGGCGTCGTTGCCGAAATCTTCGCGCTCAGCGCCCATAGGGCCTCGAACGAACCCGGACGCTCCGGAAAGGGTAGCCGCGAACCGTGTCTCGCTGCTCGCGAGCATGCCGTGGAGGAGCGGCGCAACCAGTTTCGCTTAGGCACCGTCGTCTCGCCGACACCGAACTCGCAGGCAGCGACCGACTAGGCCGCGGCAGTGGTGTCGCGGAGAGCAGGAACGAGGGAAATGGAGCGGGAGACGGGATTCGAACCCGCGACATCCAGCTTGGAAGGCTGGCGCTCCACCAACTGAGCTACTCCCGCTCGGAGGAACCCGCTCCGTGCCGCATGAACGTGCGATCGCGATGGCAGTTCGCACACACGATATCGCACTTGTCGACCTCAGCCATGATGCGGGCGTTTCCGGCCCGGCCGATCATACGACTGATCGTGTAGCGCTTGGTGGCCGGATCTCGATGGTCGAAGTCCATCACGCAGGCTGGAAAGCGCAGTCCACAGTCGGCGCACGGCTGCTGCTTCAGCCCGTCGAGCATGGCCGCATGCGCCCGCCAATAGCGCCGCTTGCGAGTCAACTCAGGGCTGGGGTCCGGTTTGCCCCGAAGCGACCGACGAACCAGCTGTCGGTGCCATGTACGGATCCGATGGCAATTCGCGCACACGACGTCACACTTTGCGATCTCTGCGCCGAGCCGATCCTGAGCCATGAGCATCGCATGGCCCGCTGTCAGACGAAAGGACTTGATCGCAGGGTCTCGATGGTCGAAGTCCATCTGGTGCGGCCGGAAGTGCTGGGCGCAGTCTGGACACGCCTCGCGGCGTCGCTGACGCAAGTAGTCACGTGTCGCGTTCTGGCGGCGTCGAACACGCGAGAGTTCCTGCTCACGATTGCGATGGTAGTAGGCGAAATTGGACGCTCGCTGGTCCCTGTCAGGCATCTTTGCATATTAGACCATATGTTCGCTTCGTATCCGAGCCAACCTTGCGCGTCCCCCACTCGACCGTGCCGTGTTGGCCGTCAGCCCTCGTCTGGAGTCGACTCTCGTTCTGCTCGGAGACGACAGGTTGCTGGCGACGTGCCCGATGCTGGCCGGACGTGTCAGGCGCGATCATGGTGTGGCTCGGCGACGACGAGCGGGTGCTCTAGTTGGGGATGTGGGATCACCAGCATGGGAACGTGGAAGACCGACTCCAACAGGTCGGAGCGGAGGACCTGGCTCGGTGTTCCCGAGGCCACCACGCGTGCCTCGGCCATGAGCACGACGCGGTCGGCCCAGGCGGCGGCGAGATTGAGATCGTGCAGGACCACCACCACGCCGCGACCGGCATCGGCCATGCGGCGGACCAGGCGCATGGCCGTGTGCTGGTGTGCCGGATCCAGACTCGACGTGGGCTCGTCCAGGAGCAGGAAGCGGTCGACCGGTTCGACGCTGCCCGTATCGGTGGTGGCGGTATCACGCTCGTCGGATGCATCGGCCACTTGCGCCACTGCACGGGCGAGTTGCACACGCTGGCGCTCGCCGGTCGAGAGTGTTGCGTACACACGATCGGCAAGCGACGCGCAATCCACGGCCGCAAGCAGATCACGGATGACCTCGCGGTCGGAGTCGTCAGGGTCGCCGCCGTGCAGCGGCATGCGGCCCATGAGTGCCACCTCCTGCGCGGTGAAGGCGAAGGCCACAGCGCGATCGGTGCTCATCACAGCCCGCCGTCGCGCCAGCTCGCCACGAGGCCAGTCGGCCAGTGCACGACCGTCGAGAGTCACCGATCCGCGCGCTGGTGTGCGGTCTCCCGCGAGGACGCTGATGAGCGTGGACTTTCCGGCACCGTTGGGCCCGGCCACGGCCACGATCTCACCCGCCCGCACCGCCAGCGAGACATCACCGAGCAGGGTGGCCTTGCCGATGTGGACGGAGATCCCGCTTACCGCGTAGGTCATCGCGCCAGCAATCCCCGGTCGCGCAGCAGCAGCCACAGGAAGAATGGCGCGCCGAGAAGCGTGGTGATGACACCGATCGGAAGCTCGACCGGCGAGAACAGCTGGCGCGCGACGACATCGGCGACGACCAGCAAGGACGCGCCAAGGAGTGCCGAGCCGACGACGACGGTCTGGTGCGACTGTCCCACCCAGTCCCGGATCAGGCTTGGCACCATCAGTGCCACGAAGGCGATGACGCCCGCCGTCGCCACCGCCACCGCGGTGAGCAGGGCGAAGATGGCACTGACGCTCATGGTCAACCGTGGCACGTCGATGCCAAGGTGGCCGGCCTCCGACTCACCCAGCGCCAGGGCGTCCAGCCGCGGGCCCAGCCGCGCGAGGACCACCACGGCCGGGATGACCACGAGTGCCGAGATGACGACGTCACGCCCGACGATGCCGGCGAACGAGCCCAACGTCCAGAAGGCGACCGATCCGAGCTCCGCGGTCCGACCGCCGGCGATGATCAGCGCGGTCACGGCCGCGAAGAGGGCCGACAGGGCGATGCCTGCCAGCAGCATCGTGGCCACCACGACGCGGCCGGACGACGAGGCCACCCGATAAACGATGGCCGCCGCGATCGATGCCGCCACGAAGGCAGCGATGATGATCAGGAGCGTGCCGCCGTAAGCCGCCACCACCCCCAGCGACACCGCAGCTGCGGTTCCCAGCGCGGCCCCCAAAGCTGCGCCGGCGCCGACGCCGACCAGCGCAGGATCGGCTAGCGGGGTCCGGTAGAGACCCTGCATGGCGACGCCCGCCGTCGCCCAAGCCGCACCGACCAGCGCCGTGGACAGCACGCGTGGGACGCGGATGGCGGTCAGCACGGTCTCCTGTCGCTCGGTGTAGTGAGGCCCCATGTCAAGGCCGAGTTGCGCGACAAGGATGGCCAGGACCTCTGTCGGCGAGATGACCACCGCGCCGATCCCCATCGCCATCACGACGACCCCCATGAGGACGATAGCCAGGATGGCCAGCCGGACCCCCGCGCGACCCCGCAGCCCCGTGCGGCTTACGGCGCCAGCTCCGGATGCAGCAGCCGCGCCAGATCGCCGATGGCGGCACCTGTTCGTGGACCAAAGCCCATCAGGTAGAGGTCATCCATGGCCACGACCCGATCGTTGGCGACCGCGGGCGTCTGGCTGATGCCGGGATACTCGAGGAAGCCGTCCCAGCCCCCCAGGCGCTCGACCGAGCGGGTGGTGGTGAGGATGACGTCCGGTGCCGTCTCCACGATGCCCTCCGGAGTCATGGGGATGTAGGCCGGGAACCCCGGATAGACGTTGGTGCCGCCCGCCAGTTCGATCATGGAGCCGGCCGCGGTGACGGCACCGGCCACCAGCATCGGTGCCTCCGGGGGTTGCAGGATGAACAGGACCCGCGGGGAGTCGGTCGCCTGGGCGACCAAGTCCTGGGCTGCGACAACGTCGGCATCGAGCTGCGCCAACAGGTCGGCCGCCTCACTCTGGCGTTCGAAGATGTCTCCCAGCGTGATGATAAGGTCGCGCGCCGCCCCCACGTCGTTGTTGTCCGGGAGCAGCAGGATGGGTACGCCGGCGTCGCGCAGCTGCTGCACCACCTCTGGCGGGCCGGTCTCCTCGTTGCCGATGATGAGGCTGGGGTCCTGTGCCAGCACCGGCTCCGCCGAGAGGAAGCGGTAGTAGCCGAAGTTGGGCTTGTCGGTGAGCGCCTCGGGCGGATAGAAGCTCGACGCGTCGACGGCGACCAGCTGGTCCTGCGCCCCGAGGGCATAGGCGGTCTCGGTGAACACGCCGCCCAGGGTGGCCACGCGCGAGGTGTCCTCGATGGCGATCGCGTTGCCGTCTACGTCGATGACGGTCAGAGGCTCTTGGGCGAGGCTGCCGGTGGGCAGGAGCAGCGGGAGGCAGGCGATGACAAGCGCCGCCCGGGCGCGATGAGAAGTCAGCATGGGTGGATTGTGCCCCGATGGCCCGAACGGCGCTGCGTTCCGGCCGGGCCTGACTCTCAGCGCAGCAGCGCCCAGATAGCGATGGCGCCCCACAGGATGCTGGCGGCCACGAGCACGATGGTGAAGATGGGCTTCTGGGTCTTGTGGTGGAAGACAGCCCGGCCGGCCCAGGCGCCGACGACACCGCCGATGAGTGCCAGGCCGTGCAGGATCGCCTCTGGCACACGCCAGCCGCCCGCCTGTGCCTGCCGCTTGTCGATGCCGTACATGGCGAAGGCCGGCAGCGTCCAGCCGATGACCCAGGCGAGGAAAGGGGAGAGGCCCAGCCACCACAGGGCCACGAACGCGATCGCGCCGGCGATGCATGCGCCGAGGAGGGCGGGGCGATTACGCGGATCGATCATGCCGTCATGCTAAGCGGTACGACCATGCCAGTGACACGGATGAGGAGGAGACAGCCATGAGTGACGACACGAACCAGGCCTACGCAGCTGCCGAGGAGGCCGCGGGGGCGGGCTCGGCGCGGATGCTGGGGACGGTGCTCGAACGCCTTGGTGCGAGCGCCGGTGCACGTGCGGTGTTCGGAACCTCCGTGCAACAGGACGGTCGCACCGTCATCCCTGTCGCGCAGTCGATGATCGGCATCGGTGGAGGGGGCGGCGGTTCCGGGGACTCGGGTAGGGGCGAAGGCGCGGGTGGTGGGGCACTCACGAAGCCCATCGGCTACATCGAAGTCAGCGCCGACGGGACCGCCTTCGTGCCTCTCAAGCGGCCCTGGCAAGAACCGGCACTCGTGCTGGCCTATACCGTGCTCGCGTTGGTCGTGCTGCGCTCGGTGGTGCGTCTCATCCGCGGCTAGTCGCCGATTCGGAGTGTCGCCGAAGACCGATGACGCGGCGGTGACGCCGGATGACGCGGTGGTGACGACGATGCCTGGGGTGGCCTGCGGAGAGGGTGCCTTGAGGACAGGGTGGCCCGCGGACAGGGTGCCCGCGCAGGAGAGTACCCTCGGCACTACCCGAGTCGCGGGCGAGCCGCCATCGTCGTGCCACTTCGCCGATAGCAACGGAGATCCCAACTGATGAAGGTCCTTGTCGCGGTTGCGTCCAAGCACGGCGCCACCATGGAGATCGGCCAGGTCATCGAGGCCTCACTGCATTCGAGCGGTCTCGAGGTGGAATTGAAGCGCATCGAGGGCGTTTCGGCGCTCAGCCCGTACGACGCTGTCGTCCTCGGCAGTGGTGTCTATGCGGGGCACTGGATGCGCTCGGCGCGCGAGTTCGTCGAGATCCACGAGGGTGAGCTCAAGCGGCTCCCCGTCTGGCTCTTCTCCAGCGGACCCATCGGAGACCCGCCCAAGCCGCTTGAAAACCCCGCCGAGGTGGCGGGCGTGGTGAAGCGCATCGGTTCCAGGGGCCACCGCCTCTTTGCCGGCAAGATCGAAGGTTCCGATCTGGGCATCAGCGAGAAGGCACTGGTGGCGCTGGTCCGCGCACAGGAAGGCGACTTCCGCCCGTGGTCGGAGATCTCAACCTGGTCCGAGTCCATCGCCCAGCAGCTGCAGGATTCGGACGCTCGATCGTGAGCCTGGGGATGGACGTGGTCCTGGCGGCCCTTGAAGCTGCGGGAAGCGATCAGACCCGCGAGTCCTACCTGCGCCACGGCGCCCGTGAACCGCTGTTCGGCGACCGCACTGCGCAGGCTGGCTGGGACCTGCTGAACCTGGTGGCCCTTGGTGATGAAGCGGTGCCTGATGACTACTCTGAAGCGAAACTGCGCCTGATCACGGAGCGGATCGAGAGCTACGGCAACTGGACCCGGCGCTCAGCGAGCAACACCATCACTGGCATCGGACTGCGCAGCGATGCACTGGAGGCATCTGCGCGCAGGGCTGCGGCGGAGATGGGATCGGTCGAGTTCGACCTCGGCGAGACCTCATGTGTCATGCCCGATCCCATCGCCTACCTTGAGAAGACCAAGGCCCACCGTGCCAGGCAGGCCGAGAGGCGGGCTGCCAGGTCCCGGAGCTGAACTCGGGTTCGGGGTATCGCGCGCCGTCAGTCGCGATCCCCGGCGCGACGTTACCCACCCCGCGGGTCATCTGACGGACCTGGCGGGCCTCGTCTGTCGATCCACCCGCCCGACGGGTGAAACGGCGGAGCCGCGCGAGACGTTACCCATCCGGCGGGTCATCCGGCGGAGCACTCCGACGCTTGACCCGTGGGGCGGGTGAAAGAGCGGATCGCGAGGGGCGCCCAGGCCCCGCTCCGACGCTTGACCCGTGGGGCGGGTGAACCTGGGGCGAGTCGGAGTTTGGCTACTCGACGAAGTCGGGCGGCCTACTCTGACTCCAGGGCCATGATCTTCTCCACCCGCGCCACGTGGCGACCACCCTCGAACCCAGTCGACAGGAATGCTTCCACGCAACCGATGGCCAGCTGTGCGCCCACGATGCGTGCCCCCATCGAGAGCATGTTGGCGTCATTGTGCTGACGCGAGAGTGCTGCTGTCACCGGCTCGGTGGCCTGGCAACAGCGGATGCCGTCGATCTTGTTGGCAACGATCTGCTCGCCGGTGCCACTGCCGCCGAAGACGAGCCCGAAGCGACAGTCACCCGAGGCGACCGCGCGAGCTGCTGGCGCGACATAGTCCGGATAGTCGACGGACTTCGGCGTGGTCACACCGAAGTCGACCACCTCGTAGCCATGCGCACCGAGCCAGTCCACCACCAGCTCCTTCAGGGGCAGGCCGGCGTGGTCTGTACCGACCGCGATACGCATCAAGCTTCCACCTCGGCGCCGTTAGCCTCACGCGTTCGATAGGACTCGGCGATGATCGTCACGATCTCATCGATGTCATCACTGACCTGGAAGAGATCCAGATCTGGGTCTGAGACGTTGCCCCGCGGAACCACCTGGCCACGCAGCCAGTCGATCAAACCCGACCAATAGCCGCTGTCGAACAGGATGATGGGGAAGTGGTCGATCTTCCCGGTCTGGACCAGCGTGAGCGATTCGAACAGCTCGTCGAAGGTGCCGAAGCCACCGGGAAAGATGACGAAGGCCTGGGCGTATTTGACGAACATGGTCTTGCGGACGAAGAAGTAGCGGAAGTAGGCCGGCAGGTCCACGTAGGGGTTGAGGCCCGTTTCGTGAGGTAGGTCGATGGCCAGTCCGACCGAGACGCCATCGGCTTCCTTGGCGCCCTTGTTCGCAGCCGTCATGATTCCCGGTCCACCGCCCGTGATCACCGTGAAGCCCTGTTCGGACAACCGTTGCGCGAGCGTCTCGGCCTGCGCGTACATGGGGTCGTCAGGCTTGGTTCGGGCGGAGCCGAAGATGCTGACCGCGGGACCCAAGCGGGCCAGTGCGTCGAAGCCATCGATGAACTCGCCCATGATGCGCAAGGCGCGCCAGGCATCCGACTCGAGGAATGAGGGGTCGGCGAACGGCCGCTGCATCAGCAGCTTGCGGTCATCCCCTTCCCGTGAACGGGGGTGTTTGGGTCGATCAGTCACTGGCGCAGGATACGCGCGGATGCGGGATAGGGGCCGATCGCGCCATCGTCGTAGACTCGTCGACATGAACAAGCCCGACACTCCCCCTGGCCTGAAAGTCGCCACCGATCCTGTCTGTGGGATGCAGGTCGTCGTCAAGGACGCCCAGCACACCAGCGAGCACGATGGCACCACCTACTACTTCTGCGCCAAGGGTTGCCGACTCGACTTCGAGGAGGACCCTGACCGCTTCCTCGCACCGGACTACGAGCCAACGATGTAGTCCGTGGTGGATTCACAAGGTCCGGTGCACGACAAAGTGCTAGCGTCGCGGCGATCCGGTCGCTATAGTCCGTATCGGCAATCTCAGGAACGCTCTTCGTGGTCCCGTATCCCGCTCGAACGTCCCTGGTCACATCTAGGAACCTAGGAGGTTCGTTCGTTCGTGTACGAGGACAGGACTATCACCTGTGCCGACTGCGGTCAGGAGTTCACCTTCACCGCATCCGAGCAGGCGTTCTACGCGGAGAAGGGCTTCACCGACGCACCCAAGCGTTGCAAGTCCTGCCGCCAGTCCCGCAAGGCTCAGCGCAACACCGGTGGTGGCTACGGCGATGACAGCTACAGCAGTGGCGGCGGCGGCTACAGCAGTGGCGGTGGCGGCTACAGCAGTGGCGGCGGCGGCTACAGCAGTGGCGGCGGTGGCTACGGCGGTGGCGGTGGTGGCGGTGGGTACGACCGCCCGCCCCGTCAGCTTTACGATGCTACTTGCGCCGACTGCGGCAAGGTCGCACAGGTGCCGTTCCAGCCCACCGGCAGCCGTCCGGTGTACTGCAACGACTGCTTCCGCGCTCGCCGCTAGGTAAACGCTGCGACGCGGGTCGCATCAACGCAACGCCATCGAGGCGCCTTCACGCCGAGGGCGCCTCTTGGTTTGCCCCTGTGTCTGCGTGAGCTGTCCACAACCAGGTAAGTGTCGGGTAAGTCCCTGGCGACGGTCGCGTAAGGGTCTGTCCCTAGCCTTGGTCTATCGACCCGCCACGCAGCGCAAGGGATGGACGGCATGGACTCAGCAGCAGCACTCGGCAACTCATTCATGGCACGGCTGGGAGGACGGGGGACCGTGCTCCTCGCAGCGTCGCTCGCGTTCACGGTCTTCCTGCTCGCGGTCTTGGTGGCCGGTATCGTGCTGCCTGTCCCGGAGACGGTCGTGATGGCGCCCTTCCGCTGGTAGCGACCGAACATACCGCACGACCTGGCCGGTCAGGCGTTTCCGGCCTCTCGCCCCAAGCTCGTCTACGCTTCAGAGCGTGCAGAACGCGTCCATCTCACGCGCTCCGGTCGTGGTCGTCATCGTCTTCGCGGTGGTAGCGATCACACTGGTGTTCATCGGCATGCAGCGTCCCGGCGAGCCCCCGCCCGCGGTGGAGATCACGCAGCCGGGCACGGCCGAGGCTCCGCGAGATGTGACGGTCATCATGCGCGACTACCGCTTCGATCCCACCCCGGTCGTGCTGGTGCCCGGCGAGACCGTACGCTTCACGGTCTTCAACGCCGGGCTTGAAGCGCACGACTTCGTCATCGGCGATGCCGATGTGCAGAAGATTTGGCACCAGGCTGACGCCGCTGCCACGCCGCCGAACCTACTGGCCACCGCTCCGCCGGCCAGCGCGCCGCCTGGCACCGGCGGCTTGCGTGTGTTCCTCCGATCGGGCCAGCAGGCCACCGTCGAGTACCACGTGCCCAGCGACGAATACCTGGCCATCCTCTGCCACATCCCCGGCCACATCGAGAAGGGCATGGTAGGTGCGGTCGACCTGCGAGACGTGACCATCTCCGCCTGAGCCGCCGAGTCGGCCGATCCTGGTCCAAAGCGCACCCACGGCACGGTCCGAATGCACCCACGACATTTGGCACTCGTGAGTAAGATGGGTGGAGTTGACCAGCGACTCAACACCGCGGCTCGGGCCTCGGTGAGACACTGACCTACCGATAGAACGAAGGAGTGCGTCAATGACCTACGTCATCGCAGAGCCCTGCGTCGATGTGATGGACCAGGCCTGCGTGGCCGTCTGCCCCGTGGACTGCATCCATTTCGAGGAGGGCGTCGATCGGACCCTTTTCATCGATCCCGATGAGTGCATCGACTGCGGCGCTTGTGAGCCCGAGTGCCCCACGGCGGCCATCTTCCCGGAGGACTCCGTGCCCAGCGATCAGGCTGGCTACACGGAGGTCAATGCCCTCTGGTTCAAGGACAAGGACGCCGCACGCGCCATGGTCAACCAGCTCAAGCCCGCCTGACCGCGATCGGCGCCGGCCTCGGTGCCACGATCGATCCCGAAACCAACCTTTCGCAAGTCCGGCCCCACGTTGGAGAGCGTGGGGCCCGCTGATGCTGCCACCGGGATCTCCAACTATCGCGGCGAGCGGATGGCGCCGGTGATCTGGCTGAGCGTGGGCCGCACCCCGTAGAGCAACACCGTGGCCCGGAAGATGCGTGCGGACACCCAGGTGGCGAGGAGGGCGAATAGCGAGAGGCTGATCAGGGAAGCTCCTACCAGCGGCCAAGGGATCGAATCGGAAAGGCCCAGCACGAGCAGCATGGAAGTCGGCGCCGTGAGCGGGAACAAAGACAAGGCGTACACCAGCGGCGAGTGCAAGTCGGTCAGATAGGCTGAGAACACGATGAAGGGCACCGCAGCGGCGAAACCAAGGAATCCCGAATACTGCTGCGCTTCACGGTTGCCTGGTGCCATGGCGCCGACGGCCGCGAAGATGGCGCCGAAGGCGACGTAGCCCAGCACGAAGTAGGTCAGCGCCAGCAGCAGCATGACCGGCTCGACCGCGATGGGGCCAAGATCCGGGACTCGGCTCGATAGGAGCGGCACCGCCACCAAGGCCGTGGCCGCCCAGATCCCCACCTGCGTCAAGCCCGCGCCACCAAGTCCAAGGATCTTGCCCGCCATCAGTGGCGTCGCGGGCACCGAACTGAGCACGATCTCCACGACGCGGTTCTCCTTCTCCTCGGTCACCGACTGCAGCAGGTAGCCGCTGGTCATGAAGATGCTGACCATGAAGATCGCCACGAAGATGAGCGGGACCATGAAGCCGGCGGCCATATCGGTCATCGAGACCTCGTCGCCCCCCTCGGCCACGGTCTTGATGCTGACGCCCTCCAGGATGCGAGCGGCATCGTCCGAGGACACCCCGGCTTGTCGCAGCAGCGCATCACGGATGATGTAGCGGATCAGCGCCTCGTTGCTGTTCTGCGCCTCCAGACGCGAAAGCTCGAGTCCGGATCCGCCCTCGACACGAGTGATCTCTCCGGCCCCTTCGAAACCCGCGGGGATCTGGTAATACTCGCCGATGGTGCCGTCATGGAGCTGCGCGGCGGCTTCCTGCTCGGATAGCGTGGTGAGGTTGACGGCGCCGGCGGGGGGGGCGGTGAGGGCGATGTCAGAGTCGTTGACCACGACGATGGTGCCGCTGGCCGCCTGGTCGCCACTGAAGCTGTCGGTAGAGAAGAACACTGAGACGCCCATGAGGAAGGCGATACCGAACGGTAGCAGCAGGGTGCCGAAGATGAAGCCGCGCCGGCGAACGGTACGGAGATACTCGCGACGGGCCACCAGGCTGGTCAGCCGCAAGCGGCCCGTCTCGCCCGGCTGGCCCTGCGCAGTCGCCGGCTGGCGCTGTGCTCCTCCCGGCTGCCGCGGTGTGCTCATCGCACCGCCTCAGCGCGCGGGTCGCCAGCCACCGTGCGGATGAAGATCTCATCGAGGCTCGGTGCCTCCACGGCGAACTGTTCCACGTGTGCGCCACTGACCGCCAGCTCACGAAAGAGGTCCTGCGGTGTGGCGCCATCAGCGATGAGGTAGCGCATCCCGCCATCGACCGCGCGAGCGTCGGTGACGCTGGCCAATCCTTCAGCCGTAGCCGGGATGTCCGGGCCGCTGACCTGCACCGCGCCATCGCTGAACGCCTTACGCACCGCGTCGACGGTCCCGTAAAGCAGTCGCACGCCCTTGTCGATGAGCAGGATGCGGTCGCAGAGTGTCTGCGCGTCGCCCATGTCATGGGTGCTCATGACCACCGCCGCCCCCCGGTCACGCTGTTGTCGCACGACGCCCTTGAGCATGTCCGCATTGACCGGGTCAAGGCCCTGGAAGGGCTCGTCGATGATCAGCAGGTCGGGGTCGTTGAGGATGGTGGCGATGAGCTGCGCCTTCTGGTGCATGCCGCGTGACAGCTCGGCTGCCTTCTTCTGGGCGGCGTCCGCGAGTCCCATCTCTGACAGCAAGTCCATGGCTCGCGCACGGGCGTTCGATCCGGTCATGCCTCGCAGAGCGCCGAAGTAGGTGAGTGTGTCGATGAGCTTCACGTCGCGATAGAGACCGCGATCCTCTGGCAGGTAGCCCACGCGCGCCTGGTGCGCGACGCCGGGCGGCTTGCCGAAGACGACGATCTCACCTCGTGCCGGCCGCACGATGTCAAGGATCATGCGCATCGTGGTGGTCTTGCCCGAGCCGTTGGGTCCCAGGAAGCCAAGGACCTCTCCAGGCTGCACGTCGAATGAGAGGTCGACCACCACGTCCGTGTCGCCGTAGCGCATCCAGACGTGACGGACGTCGACCGCGGATGATGCCATTCCCAGAGGCTACCGCATCGGTCTCGACTGCCGCGTCCCTGCCTCGGCCACATCGCTGCGCCGGACAGGTCGGCGGCAGCATGGGACGATGAGATGGTCATGCGTATCGTCTCCCTCGTCCCCTCCGCCACCGAGATCGTCTACGCCCTCGGCCTCGGCCAAGATCTGGTCGGTCGAAGTCACGCTTGCGACTACCCCAGCGACGTCATCGATCTGCCGGTCGTGACCATCGCCGATCTCGATCCGTCTGAGCGACACCTCGACGGGGCGTTGCTTGCCGCCCTGGAGCCGGACCTTGTGCTGACCGACGGATCCGAGGATGGGCCCCTTGTCGACTACGCCGAGGTCAGCGCGGTCGTCGGGGGCTTCGAGCGTGACGTCACCCTGGTCGCGCTGGCACCCGAGACGGTCGAGGGCATCCTCAACAGCATCTCCACGGTCGGCGCCTACACCGAGGCGGAATACGAGGCGGTGGGCCTGGTCGAGATCCTGCGCGAGCGGCTTGCGGCCGTCGAGAGCGGCCGTGTTGGCCCTGACACTCGGCGCGTCGTGGTGCTCGAGGGACTGGACCCTCTGCTGGGAGCCGGCCGTTGGGTGCCGGAGATGGTGCGTCGCGCTGGGGGCTGGGAGTTGCTGGGCCGTGAGCGTGAGCCGGCAGCGCTGACGAGCTGGTCGGACCTGCGCGAGGTGGATCCACAGGTCCTGATCCTCGCGCTCCGAGATGCCGATGCGGCCGGAGCGGCTCGCGCCCTTGCGTCTGCCGGGGTGCCTGACTGGTTCGACGAGTTGGAGGCCGTCCGAGAGGGTTCGTTCTTCTCGGTCGATGGACACGGTCTGTTCTCTCGTCCCGGACCACGCGTGATCGAGGGGATCGCGGTGTTGGCCGAGCTGCTTGAGCCGGAGATCTTCGCTGGTGCCGGGCCGGTCGAGGCGTGGCTGCCGTTGGCACCGATGGGCGTGGCTGGCAAGCATCCCGCGACCCACGCGGCCGACCAGAAGGACTGACCCGACGATGGCCCTGCGGCGAGCCTTCGATTGCCTTTGGTGCGGACAGCCCTGGAAGGTGCGCAGCGACGACGATTTGGAGGGATGGGCGCTCCTGTGCTCCGACTGCCTGGGCAAGGCCGACGATAACGGCTTCCTGCGCATGCGACTGCGTGCGGCGCTGCGCGAGCGAGCTGATGCCGCCTCGAGCGACCTGTGGGATGACTGGTACCTGCGTCGCGGGCGTTTCTCGCTCGGCCCCATCCACGACGGTCCATGGTCGATGGAGCTGGAGCAGGTCACGCGCTGGCTCGATGGGGTCGTCTCGGGCGGCGTCATCGTGGAGCTTGGGGCTGGCATGGGTTGGTGGTCCGGGTTGCTCGCGGAGAAGGGCGAGCTCTGGCTCTACGACGACGATGGCGCATCGCTCGAGGCCGCTCGCGGACGCCTGGTCGCGCACGGACTGTTGGCCCACCTGCACCAGCGTTCACCCCTGGCGGCGGCGGACAAGACCGTCGATGTCGTCTTCACGGCGTATCTGCTTGGTGCCGTCAACGATGCCCACGCACTTCAGACCCGACTGGCCCTGCTGCGCTCGTGGCTGAAGCCGGGCGGCGCATTCGTCTTCGTCGAGGCCAAGGCCGGTCCGTCGGCGCCGCCCGTTTCGCTGACGCCTCTCTCGGGTCCGACCGGCCCGCTGTGGCCGCGAGACCCCGAGTCGCTCAGTGCTGCCCTTCTCGACGCCGGCTTCAGCTCGGTCGAGACCGGTACGACGCGCAGCGCCTTCGTTTACGGACGGGCGCTCGCAGCGACGTAGGATGCTGGACATGAACGACAGCCGATCGGTCCTTGGTCCGCTGGGCGTCTGGGGTGGCCTCACCTCCCTGCCCGCTCCGCAGTTGCGGCCATTCGTGGCGCGTGTGGCTGCGCTGGGGTACAGCGCACTGTGGGTCGGAGAGGGGACGGCTCGTGATCCGTTCGCACAACTGGCTGCAGTGGCCGACGTCTCGGGCCCCATGATCCTCGGCACCAGCATCGTCAACATCTTCGGCCGCGACCCGATGGCTGCGAAGATGGGCGCTATGACGCTGCACGAGCTCACGGGCGGACGCTTCGCCCTGGGACTTGGCGTTTCGCATGTGCACCTGGTCCAGAAGCTGCGTGGTCACGTCTATGAGAAGCCGCTCACGCAGATGCGCGAGTATCTCGCCGCGTACCAGCAGTTGCCCTATCGGGGGCCCGTCATCTCGGGGTTCGACGGGAAGTCGACCGAGCCACCCGTGCTGATCGCTGCACTTCGTCGCCGCATGCTGGAGCTGGCGGCGACGGAGACCGACGGGGCATTGCCGTTCTTCGTCAGTGCCGACCGGATCGCCTGGATGCGTGGCGTGCTCGACGACGCGGCGCCGCCCCATCGGCCGCGGCCCATGCTGGCGACCGCGCTCGCGGCAGTCGTGGAGCCAGACCCGGAGCTGGCACGTGCGGCGGGCCGAGCCTGGATGCCACCGTACTGTCGAGCCGAGAACTACCAGCACAGTCTCACCGAACAGGGCTTCCATGCCGACGACTGGGAGCCACCGTTCTCTGACCGTCTCGTGGATGCGCTGGTGGCCTGGGGCGATGCCCAGACCGTGCGTGCCCGCGTCGCCGAGTATCACGCCGCCGGTGCCGACCATGTCGCGGTCATCCCGCTCGCCGCAGCTGGTGTCGCTGAGGATCTTTCCACGTTGGAGGCGTTGGAGGCGTTGGCACCGGGCAGGTAGCGCTCGCGTCGGACCCTGCGCCACCTATACTCGCGAGCGTGTCAGCACTCAAAGGAACGACCATCGCCACCGTGGGCACGGGAGTGATGGCCGAATCGATGATCGCCGGCCTGCTCGCGGTCGACGGTTTCGAGGCCGCCCAGGTCATCGCCAGTGATCCCCGTGCCGAGCGTCGTGACGAAGTCCTGGCCAAGCTGGGCGTGGCCGTCACGGCTTCGAACACCGAGGCCGTCGAGGCCGCCCAGGTGGTGGTGCTGGCGATCAAGCCGCAGATGCTCGTCGAGGTCGGCCGCCAGATCGCCCCGGTGCTGCGGCCCGAGCAGCTGGTCATCTCCATCCTGGCCGGACCCACCACCAAGGCGCTGCGGAACTCGCTGCGCCACGAGGCCATCGTGCGCGCCATGCCCAACACGCCGGCGCAGCTGGGCAAGGGCATGACCGTCTGGTGCGCCACACCACAGGTGACCGACCGGCAACGGGAGCAAGCGGCCGCGCTGCTGCGAAGCCTGGGCAAGGAGATCCAGGTCGAGGACGAGAAGTACGTTTCCATGTCCACGGCCGTCAGCGGCACCGGGCCGGCCTACGTCTTCCTGGTCATGGAGGCGCTCATCGATGCTGCCGTGCATCTGGGCTTCCCGCGCCACATCGCGCACGACCTGGTGATCGAGACGTTGCTCGGCGGGACGCTGCTGGCACAGGCCAGTGGCGACCACCCTGCGTACCTGCGCAACATGGTCACCTCGCCAGCGGGCACCTCTGCGGCCGCCATCGCCGAGATGGAAAGGGGCGGACTGCGCACCGTGCTCTCAGAGGCCGTTTTCGCGGCCTATCGACGCACCGAGGAGCTGGGTCGCGAGATCGAGGATGCGACCGCCTCCGACGAGTAGGCCCATCCGGCCAAGGTATCGCCGCGCCGGCACCGTTGTGGAGCTCCGCCGTCGAGGCACCACTGTGGCGCCGCCACCGCCGAGGCTGATGTCCCTACTGACTCAACTGGCCACGCTGGCCACCGAAGCAGGCAAGACGTTGGCTGTTCGAGTCGTGTGGCGCATCAAACGCGCACATCCGTGGCCACCCGAGTCACCCGGGACATCGAACAGCCGAGGATGCCGCTCTGCTTGGCTCGTTGAGTCGCTGGGGGCATCAGTCGGCGGCTCGACCCGCCGTGAGGGACGTCTGGATGCGGGTCGACGTCAGGGAGCGGGTATCCGACGTCACTGCTCGTCGGGGTCGCCCAGGGGCGGGTCGAAGATGGCGATCTCCCCGAGCGACTTGCGCGCCAGGTCGGGCACCGTGGCATCGGGTCCCGGATAGCCGACCGGGAAGAGCATGAAGGGCCGTTCGTTGCGGGGCCGCTCCAGGACCTGGGTCAGGAACCCCATCGGGCTGGGCGTATGGGTCAGTGTGGCCAGACCCATGTGGTGGATGGCGGTGATGAACAGGCCTGCGGCCATGCCCACCGATTCGCGTGCGTAGTAGTGCTTGCGATGGCTGCCATCTGGGAATGTGCCATGGATCTGCTCGAACAGCACCACCAGCCACGGCGCAGTCTCCAGGTAGGGCTTGCGCCAGTCGGTTCCGAGCGGCGCCAACGCGTCCAGCCACTCCTCCGACATGCGGCTCTCGTACGAGCGTCGCTCCTCCGCCTCGGCCGCCAGACGGATGTGCCACTTGGTGCCCGGGTCACCCACGGCCACGAAGGTCCAGGGCTGCTGATGCGCGCCACTCGGTGCCGTCGATGCTGTCCGGATGGCCAGCTCGATGAGCTGCCTGGGCACCGCATCGCGGCTGAATGCGCGCACAGATCGGCGGGCATCCATCTCGGCCAAGAAGTCCACCGCGCGGGACTCCATCTCCTTCGGATCCGGTCGTGCAGGTCGATAGGGCAGGCGGCCACCTGCGTCGTCAAGCATCCACCGCATGCTAGCAGTGTGGCTGTACCCTGAAATGATGCCCCACACGAAGGCAGGACCAACACCATGACGGACCAAGCTGCGATCGCCGCCGCCCTGCGCACGGGCGGGCTCATCGACATGACCACCACTGGCTCTCGGTCGGGGCAGCAGCGACGCATCGAGATCGTCTTCTTCCGACAGGATGGCCGCATCTACATCAGCGGTATGCCCGGCAAGCGCGCCTGGCTGGCCAACCTGCGCGCCGACCCGCACTTCACGTTCCACCTCAAGAAGGGCTTGCAGGCGGACCTGCCGGCCACGGCGCGCATCGTCACCGATGAGGCCGAGCGGCGGCCGGTCCTGGCGCGTATCTGCGAAGTCTGGAACCGCCAGGCACAGACCGAGGACTTCATCTCCGACTCACCGCTTATCGAGGTCACGTTCGAGGACGGCACCCTGCTCGGCACATAGACGCGGGCGGCGTCCGGGTCGAGGCGCGAGCGCTGGCGGGTTACACCTCGGATGCACCTCGCGCGCGACCGGCCCGACGACGCCATCGCGTTGCCTCACCGCTCGTCATCCGTGGCACACTCCGGCGGACGCGGCGCCGAGACATATCCCGGGACCGGATCCGCCCGGGGACCCGCGCGCCGCGGAACGGAGGGTGACGAGATGGTCGAGGACGCCCAAGTGGTCATGAGCGCGGACGAGATCGTGGCGCTCTCGAAGAAGCACACCATGTTCGAGTGGACAGCCCAGAACGCGGCCGACCCGATCCCGGTCGAGACGGCCAAGGGCTGCTACTTCTACTCGAGCGACGGCAAGCGCTACCTCGACTGGAACAGCCAGCTGATGTCCGTGAACATCGGCCATGGCGACCAGCGGGTCATCGATGCCATCGCGGCGCAGGCACAGAAGCTGGCCTACGCCAACCCCTTCCTGGCCCATGAGCCGCGCGCCCGCCTGGGGCAGAAGCTGGCCTCGCTGACGCCCGGTGACCTGGACGTCATGTTCTTCACCAACGGCGGCGCGGAGGCAAACGAGAACGCCATCAAGCTGGCTCGCCAGTACACCGGTCGGCACAAGATCCTGGCGCGCTATCGGTCATATCACGGTGGTACGGGGCAGGCCATCACCGCCACCGGTGACCCGCGTCGCTGGCCCAGCGAGACTGGCGTGTCCGGCATCTACCGGGCGCCCGATCCGCACCGCTATGGACGTCGTGAGCCCGAGCCGGTCGAGCAAGCCCTGGCCGATCTCGAGGAAGTGATCATGTTCGAGGGCGGCCAGAACATCGCCGGCTTCCTGTTGGAGCCGGTGGTGGGCACCAACGGCATCCTCATCCCGCCCGACGGCTACCTGCAGGGCGTGCGTGAGATCTGTGACAAGCACGGCATCATGATGATCGCCGACGAGGTCATGAGCGGCTTCGGCCGCACCGGTGAATGGTTCGCCGTGGATCATTGGGGCGTCGTGCCCGACATCCTCACCATGGCCAAGGGCATGACCTCCTCGTACCTGCCCCTTGGTGCCGTGGCCATGCGTCAGAACATCGCCGACGGCTTCGCTGACAAGGTCTTCTCCGGCGGCTTGACCTACAACAGCCATCCCATGGGCTGCGCTACGGCACTGGCCGTGATCGACGTCTACGAGCAGGACGGGCTCATCGAACGCGCCAGGCAGATGGGCGACGTCATGCGCGGCCACATGGAACGCCTCATGGGCAAGCACCCCAGCATCGGCGCGCATCGGAACATCGGGCTCTTCGGCATCCTCGAGCTGGTGCGCGACCGCGAGAGCTACGAGCCGATGGCGCCATACGGCGGCACGTCCGATGAGATGAAGGCGATCGGCAAGTACTTCCGGGAGAACGGACTCTTCACCTTCCTGCGTTTCAACACCATCCACTGCAACCCGCCGCTGACGATCAGCGAGGCCGAGATGGCCGAGGGCTTCGACATCATCGACGCCGCCCTCGGCATCGCGGACGCGGGCGTGCGCGCCTAGCGCGAGGAGGCCAGGCGTGGCCGGGATGGGCGACCCATGAGCGACAAGTCCATGGAGCAGGGCAAGCGCCCGGATCCGCAGGACCAGGCGGAGGCCGACAGCGGCGCTCGGGTTCCTATGCCCTACCGCGCCCTGGGGCCCAACACTTCGGCCTGGTCGCCCCGCGACTACGACCACGACCTAGAGCGGGCCGATGCTGTCGAAGACACGCTGGACGTGGAAGGCGGCGCCGATGCGCTGGCGAAACAGTCGAGCAGTGGCGTCGAGGCAGTCGTCGGTCGCTGGGACTCGCCCCTTGGCCGGTTGCTGCGCACGCTCCTTGCCTTCGTAGCCTTCTTCCTCGTCGTCTTCCTCGCCTGGGAGCTCTTCAAATGGCTCTTCGGCGACCCCTGGCGGTTCGAGGACGTGCTCGGCAGCGGCTTCGACTACTACCACGTGCCACCCCTCCACCTCATCCAGGCTGGCGACGTGCAGCTCCCGCACACCTGGGACATCGCCTTCGCTCTCACCGAGCCGGTCCAGCGCAACTCCGACCAATCGCTGCTGATGTACCTCGCGGGCGCCGCATTTTCCACGTTGCAGCTCGCGCTGGTGGGCTTCGGGCTGGGCGCGCTCATCGGCATCGGGCTGGCATCGATCTTCGTGCACTCGAGCCTGTCCGAGCGCGCTTTCATGCCCTACGTCATCGCCAGCCAGGCCATCCCCATCGTGGCGCTGGCTCCCATCATCGTGGCCGCCGCCGGACGTGGCGCTTCAGCGGTCGTCATCATCGCCACCTACCTGACGTTCTTTCCGGTCACGGTCGCGCAGGCGCGTGGCCTGCGCTCCCCCGATCCGCGCTCTCTGGAGCTGATGCGCTCCTTTGCCGCATCGAAGTGGTCCATCTACCGCAAGGTCCGCTTGCCGGCGTCGGTGCCGTACCTGTTCACCGCGCTGAAGGTGGCCGCGGCGGCCGCCATCGTCGGCGCCATCATCGGCGAGGGGCCGGGTGGTGTGAAGGACGGCCTGGGCCGGGCCATCATCAACTTCAACCAGCAGTACATCAGTGGACCCGAGAAGCTCTGGGCGACCATCCTCATCGCCGCCATCACCGGCATCCTGTTCTTCGTCATGGTCCGCGCCGCGGAGATCCTGAGCACGCGCCAACGAGCAACCGCCCGTCCGCCGGGCGGGCAACGACGGGCCGCAGACCCGGCCAAGGGAGCCTCATGAGCAGCGAGCCAACAGCGACCCCGGCCGTCCGCCTCAGTGCTGTCGAGAAGGCGTTTCCCGTCAAGGACGCCGAGCCCACGATCGCGTTGACCGGGATCGACCTGGAGGTCGGGCAGGAGGAGTTCGTCTCGCTCATCGGCCCGTCGGGCTGTGGCAAGTCCACGCTCCTGCGCGTGGTCGGCGACCTCATCACGCCTTCGTCGGGCACCGTGGAGGTCAACGGCAAGCCCGCCCATCAGGCGCGACTCGATCGTGACTACGGCATGGTCTTCCAGGCTCCGGTGCTCTTCGATTGGCGCACCGTGGAGGCCAACGTGCGCCTGCCGCTGGAGGTCACCAACACGCCCAAGGCCGAGCGGGACGCGCTGGTGCGCCAGAAGCTTGAGCTGGTCGAGCTGGGTGGCTTCATGAGCCACTACCCTCATCAACTCTCGGGCGGCATGCAGCAGCGCGTGGCGATCGCCCGCGCGCTGGCGCTGCAGCCAGCGTTGCTGCTGATGGACGAGCCCTTTGGTGCCCTCGATGAGATGACCCGCGAGCACCTGAACGCTGAGCTGCTGGGTATCTGGACCGAGACCCACACCACCGTCATCTTCGTCACCCATTCCATCCCTGAGGCGGTGTTCCTCTCATCACGCGTGGTGGTCATGAGCCCACGACCCGGGCGCATCGCGGAGACCGTCGACATCGACCTTCCCTACCCGCGCGACGATGCCACGCGTGAGCAGGACCGCTACTACGAGCTGGTCACCGAGGTGCGCGAAGCCCTGCGCGGACGGCCCGACCGATCTGCCGTTGGATCGGCGGCCAGATCGCGCACTGACGGCTCGTTCGGATGACCGCGACGACAGGCGGGGCCTCGCGCCCAGGGGCGACATCGGCGTTCGGCGGCGCGTTACGGCGCTATTTGCCGGCGCTCATCGTCTTCGTCGGCGGCCTGATCCTGTGGCAGATCTACTACACCAGCGATGGCTTCTTTCGCCCTATCCCCACGCCTACCGAGATCTTCTCCGCCGTCGGGGCCGAGTGGGAGCTGCTCTCCGCCTCGGCCCTGGCGACCATCATCGAGGCGCTGGGTGGTCTGGCCATCGGCACGACCGCGGCGCTCATCGTGGGCTTCCTGACCTCGCGTTGGGCCATCGCCCGTGACATCCTGCTGCCGTTGGCCATCGGCGCATCGACCATCCCCATCATCGCGGTGGCGCCCATCCTCAACAACTGGTTCGGCGTGCTCAATCCGATGTCCAAGATGATGATGGCGGCGCTGCTGGTGTTCTTCCCCATCGTCATCAACGTCACCCGAGGCCTGGTGGAGGTGGGACCTGGTCAGCTGGAGCTGATGCGCTCTTACGCGGCCGACGACACGACCGTCATGCGCAAGCTGCGCGTGCCGCACATGTTGCCGTTCTTCTTCACGGCCCTGAAGGTGGGTACCACGCTGGCGTTCATCGGTGCCATCGTGGGCGAGTTCTTCGGTGGCACCTCGCAGGTGCTGGGTCGGGTGGTGCTGCAGAAGATCAGCGCCGGGCAGTTCGATGTGGCCTGGGCGGCCATCCTGATCGGCGCCACGGCGGCCATCCTCTCGTACCTCGCGGTGACGCTCATCGAACGGGCCGTGATCCCCTGGTACTGGCACATCCACGACGAAGCTGTCTAGGCTCGTCCGTGACCGGACCACGCCCGAGACCGAGCCGTTCCGAAACTCACACTCGATTACTGAGCGTTTCTGCGATATGGTTCGCGCGTCCAGTTAGAGCAGGGCGCTCGTTCGGCCTGACCACGGGTCGTGGGAAGAGCCCGCAGCAGAGGTGGGTGAATGATCAGGACACGCAACGTCGGTACCGCGGTCGGTGCCGCAGGGCTCCTGGCCGTCGCTTCGTTAGGCGGTGTGGCGGCGCAGGATCTGACTCCGGTCAGCGTCCAGCTGCAGTGGGTGCCGCAGGCACAGTTCGCAGGGTATTACGCAGCCGATGCCTTGGGCTTCTGGGAGGAGCAGGGGCTCGACGTCGAGCTCCTCGACGGCGGTCCCGATATCGCCCCGCAGGTCGTGGGGTCCGATCCCAACGGACCCGAGTTCACGACGACCTGGGTGCCGCGTGCACTGGCCGTGGTCGATGCAGGACAGTCGGACCTCGTTGACATCGGGCAGGTCTTCCAACGCTCGGGGACGCTCTCGGTGTCGTGGGCCGATGCTCCGGTGCCATCGCCGGCCGACTTTGCCGACAAGAAGATCGGCGTCTGGGACTTTGGCAACGAGTTCGAGGTCATCGCCGCCGCGACGGCAGCCGGGCTGACCCAGGGACAGGACTTCGAGAAGGTCATCCAGCCTTTCGACATGGGTCTGCTGCTCAACCGCGAGGTCGATGCCGCCGAGGCCATGACCTACAACGAGTACGCCCAGGTGCTTGAGACGGTGAACCCCGACACGGGCGAGCTGTACCAGCCCGAGGACCTCGTGGTGATCGACTACAACGATGTCGGTACGGCCATGCTCCAGGACGCCATCTTCGCGCGCGCCAGCTGGCTCGCCGAGGAGGGTAACGAGGACATCGCGACGCGGTTCCTGGCCGGCGCCTACAAGGGCTGGGCCTACTGTCGCGACAACCCCGAGGAGTGCGTCCAGTTCACGGTCGATGCCGGCTCCACGCTCGGTATCGGGCATCAGAACTGGATGATGAACGAGATCAACCCGCTCATCTGGCCGTCACCTGATGGCATCGGTGCGATGCCCGTCGACACCTGGGACAAGACCATCGAGATCTCCACCAACGCCGGCATCATCAGCGCCGATCCGGGCGAGGGTGCCTACCGCACCGACCTGACCGAGGCGGCCTGGGCGCTGTTGGGTGATGACGTGGACCTCACCGGTGAGGGCTTCACCAAGGGCGATGTCGAGGTGACCCCAGGCGGCGAGTAGGCGATCGTCGCCGCTGATCGGCGCAACCACTCCTGAGTCTGAAGGGTCGGTCCTCAAAGGGCCGGCCCTTCGTCATGCCCTGGGTGCGGCGACCGAGGGTTGGTTCGGACCCCCGTGGACACCCTCGCGACTGAAGCTCAGTCCAGCGGGCCCGACTCTGACAACCACCAGCTCCAGGTGTCAGCGAGGCTGCGATCGGAGACCGCGCTCGCCCTGATCGACGTGGCCTCGTGGGTCCACGAGGGCATGATGCTGTCAAAAGAATGACTCGCAGACGATCCTGCCGGCTGGGGACTCTCCGATCGTGTACGACTGCTCACCTGGCACCGCCATGGCGCAATCGCCCGTGTCGCTATCCACCCCTGCGGATGCGACGTCCGCAGCGTACGCGGCCGCCAGAGATGCCGGCGAGTCCAGTTGGTGGTAGTAGACCGTGAAGGCCCACGTCACTGTCTCTTGCGGCTGCCGGGAGCTCGATCGAGTTCAGACCTGAGCGCGGCCCCGGACGAGGTCACGGCCGGCCACCATGGCGGCCAGCTTGGGCTTGGTAGCCCAGCGCGCGGTCTGGCTGAAGCCGCAGTCGGGCACGATCGAGAGCTGTGCTTCGGGCACGCCGGCCGCCAGCACCTGGTCGATGCGCCAGGCGACATCGTCGGCCGACTCAAGGTAGTAGTTCTTGACGTCGATCACGCCGGCCGAGAGATGGCGCCCCGCGGCCGTGATGTCCGCGGCCACGTCCAGCTCTGCCATCTCACGATTGGCGAACTCGAGCACGAACTCGCGCACGTCGAAGGCCAGCGCCTGCTCCAGCACCGGTCGGTAGACGCGCTTCGACAGCGGCCGGCCGAAGAAGTTGCCGAAGCAGAGATGAGCGGCAAGAAAGACACGCCCCTTGATGCCGGCGACGGCATCGTTGAAGAGGGTCGCGAACTCATCGGATGCCTCCGGATGGATGGCAGGGGAGGGCTCGTCAAGCTGGATGTAGGTGGCGCCGGCATCGGCCAGCCGCTCCAGCTCCGCGGCCAGGATGGGCACGAACGCGCGGGCGGCGGCGATGCGGTCGGGATAGATCTCGCCGGGGCCGTAGGTCAGGCGACCCGACAGCGTGAAGGGCCCCGGTACGGTGACCTTGATGGGCCGCGTCGTGCGTCCGCGTGCGTATTCGAACTCCTCCACCACGCCCAGTCCATCGGGCGCGGCGATCTGTTCCTGGACCGTGAAACGATGCTGCTGGTCGTGGCCGGCGGGCCCGAGCCGACGCTCCGAGGCGAGTGCCGAGACCCCCGTGAGATGGCGGTAGAACTCGGCCGTGAAGAAGCCCACGCGCCGCATCTCGCCCTCGCTGACGACATCGACGCCGGCGTCCTCCTGGTCTCGCAGGGCCATGTCTACCGCGTCGTCCTGCACTTCGCGGATGTCGCGCGAACCCAGCTCGCCGCGACCGGCCGCGGCAACAGCCAGCTCCAGCCAGCCGGGATGTGCGTGGGATCCGCAGACCGAGGTCGTCAGGGGCTGTGGGTCGAAGCGTTCAGGCATCTGCGTCTCCTTGGGGTGAGGGCGAGTTCGGCACTCTGCGCGCGGCCGGGTCGAAGTCAGCCGATGCCGAGAACGGACCAGCCGCCATCGATGGTGATGGTCTGCCCCGTGACCGCACGCGACTCAGGCGACAGAAGGTACACCGCCGCATCGGCCACGTCTTCAGCCGGGATGAAGCCGTTCGACAGCGGCTGCTTGCGCCGGGAGAACGCCTGCGTGGCTTCGTCGGCAGCGGCGCGCTCGGACATGCGCGAGCTCGTCAGTGCCGGTGCCACCATGTTGATGCGGATCCCGCGCGGCGCGTAGTAGGCGGCCGCGGTGGTGGTGAGTGCCGCGATGGCACCCTTGGCCGTCGCGTACGCGTGCGTGGCGAAAAGCTCCGGCACCGGGCGCGTCGCCAGCACGGAGCCCATGTTCACGATGGCGCCACGCTGGCCGTCTGCATCGGGCGCCTGGGCCAGCATCGCTCGCAGCACGGGTGCGCTGACCGTGACATGGGTGGTGGCGTTGAGCCGCATGGTGGCTTCGTAGGCCTCCGCTGTCAGCTCATGCAAGGGACCATCGCCCAGCCTTCGCCCGGAGCCGCCGGCCACGTTGAAGAGCCCGTCGACACGCCCCAGCCGGGCGATGGCGTCGTCGACCGCCTCCCGGGCAGCAGCCGTCGCGGTCAGGTCCGCCGTCACGAAGTCAGCCTCACCGCCGTTCGCGGTGATGTCCTCGACAAGGTCGCGGCAACGCGCCTCGGTGCGCGAGATGAGCATCAACCGGGCGCCTTCGACCGCGAACCGTCGGGCCGAGGCAGCGGCGATACCGGTGGCGCCGGTCACGATGATCCTGCGGCCTCGCAGTCGGTCCATGTCCTACCTCCTCCTCGTGGTGACCTTGACCTGGGCCTCTAGCGCGCGCGCCACGGTAGCGTCGGGCATGCCGGCACCCAGCGTAAGCGCATTGGCGGAACCGGCGGCTACACCGCTCGTCAGGGCCGCTTCCATCGAGGCACCAGCCATGAGGGCCAGTGAGAAGGCGGCGTTGAACGAATCGCCCGAGCCGACCGCATTCACCACGTTGATCGGGGGCACGCTGGCGCTCCACACGTCTGTGGCATCGGCCGCCGCGACCTCACGGGAACCATCGGTGACCACGGCCAGCCGCGCACCTCGATCGACCAGCGTGATCGCTGCCTCGACCGCTGTGGCGTCGCCCTGGAGCAGCCCCGCCTCGATCGCCTCGATGCGGCCGATCTTGACCACATCCGGACGCGCGCCGAGGGCCGCCAGCAAGCCACTCCCGGAGGCGTCTACCAGCAGCGGGACGCCGGCGCGCCGGCAGACGTCCACGATGGCCGCGTGCCCGCGGGCGTCGATCCCGGCGGGAATGCTGCCGGCCACGATGGCGCGAGCCGACCGCGGCAGCAGCTCCTCCTCCAGCAGTCGCACGAAGGTCTCGAACTCCTTCTCGTTGGCTGGCCCCGGAGGTTCGTAGACGAGGACCGAATCACCGCTGGCAGCCACGGTCACGTAGGTCGTTCGTGACTCGGCCGTGGCCGTGGACCAGAGCGGCGACAGCCCCTCCGACGCCAGCGCTTCGACGATCCAACGGCCGGCGTGACCACCGGCGATCCCGGTCGTGATGACCTGCCCACCCAGGCGCACCGCGGCCCGAGCGGCATTGACGCCCTTGCCTCCGGGCAGTGCCACGAGCTCCAGCGGCCGCAACACTTCGCCGTGCTCGATACGCGCTACATGCGCGGTGCGGTCGATGGCTGGTGCCGGGGTGATGCACAACAGCACCGCACCTCGCTCGTCAGGCATCAGGCGAAGGTTGCGAGACGAGGATGCACGCGGACCGGGACGCGCGGGAAGCGGCTACAGCCCGGTGCCAAACTGGCGATCGCCGGCGTCTCCGAGGCCCGGCTCGATGTAGCCCTTCTCATTGAGCTGGCGGTCGAGCGCGGCACAGTAGATGGGCACGTCCGGATGCGCGTCCGCGACCGCCGCCACGCCCTCCGGTGCGGCGATGAGGTTGACCAGCTTGATGCGTGTCGCACCCCATTCCTTGAGCACCTCGATGGCAGCAGTGGCAGAACCGCCCGTGGCCAGCATGGGGTCGAGGATGAGGCAGGTATCGACCGTGGTCCGGTCGGGCAGCTTGTTGTAGTACTCCACCGGGCGCAGCGTCCGCTCGTCGCGGAAGAGGCCCAGGTGCCATACCTGTGCGGTAGGGAAGAGCTCCAGGAACGCATCGACCATGCCCAGTCCCGCGCGCAGGATGGGGACCAGACCCAGGCGCTCCGCGAGCTCGTGACCGGTGGTCACCTCAAGCGGCGTCTGCACCTTGATCTCATCGAGGCGCGCGTCGGCGAGAGCCTCGTAGCCCACCAGCCAGCTGATCTCGCGGACCAGCTCGCGAAACTTCTTGGGTTCGGTAGCCTCGTCTCGCAAGAGCGCCAGCTTGTGCAACACGGCTGGATGGCTGGAGATGAACAGGTTGGGCTGGTCGGGCACGAACGCCTCCGAAGGTACGACGGGATGGCGAGTGCTGATTCTAAGGCCGACAGCGTTCTTCGGTGGCGCCCGTGTCGGTTGCGCCCGGCGCCACCGATCAGGGACGCGCAGCACCGGCCCGCTCCGCGCGCGATACCATCGCTTCGTGCCAGAGCATCCCTCCATCCCTGCGTTCCCTGTCGATCGGCCCGCCCGCGAGCCTGTCGCCCCCCATCGCAAGCGCTCCACCCGGACCCGCAAGGGCGCACCACCGCCGGTACTGGTCGAGGTTCACCGCGGGAACACCGTCGAGAGCCGCCACCGTGGTCATATCGTGCAGCTCGATGCGAGCGGCAAGGTCATCCGCGCGGTCGGCGCGCCGAGCACGGAGGTGATGTTGCGCTCGACGGTGAAGCCGTTCGGCGTCGTCGCTCTCATCGAATCTGGGGCTGCCGACGACCTGGCATTGACCCCGGCCGAACTCGCCATCATGTGTGCCTCGCATACCGGCGAGGACAAGCACGTGCGTACCCTGCAGGGCATCTTCCGCCGCGCCAGCGTCACCCAGGCACTGTTGCAGTGCGGGACCGAAGGTGCTCCCAGCGATGTCCTCACTGCCGCTCGATTGGCTCGTGACGGCGAGACCCCCGGCCCCATCCGCCACGGCTGCTCCGGCTTCCACGCGGCGTCCATCCTGATGAGCGCCTATGCCGGCTGGTCGGTCGAGAGCTACGCGGATCCCAAGCACCCCAGCCAGGTGGCGGTTCGCGAGACCGTGGCGCGCCTGTTCGGCCGCAAGCTCGAGACGCTCGACGTCGCCACCGACAATTGCGGGCTGCTGACCTACGAGGTCACGCTGCTTGAGCTGGCCCGTGCCTACCTGCTGCTGGCCGATCCTGGGGGACCCGCTGCCACTGGACCGCGAGCGGCGTCGGCGCCGGCTCTGACGCGCGTGCGTGACGCCATGATGGGTGCACCGGACATGATCGGCGGCACCTATGACAGCCTCGACACGGAGCTCATGCGGCGCCGACCGGGTCACCTGCTGGCCAAGGCCGGCGCCGACGGCACGCGCGCCATGGGCCTGGTCGCGGCGGCGGGCGTGGAGGCTTCCGGTATCGCCATCAAGATCGAGGATGGAGACATGTCCCGTCGCGCCATCACGGCCACGTCGGTGGAGGTGCTGGCCCAGATCGGCGTGCTCGATGAGCGCGACCTGCGTGCCATCGCCCGGTACCACCATCCAACGGCGACTGCGCCGGCAGGCGGGGTCGCCGCGACGGCGCTGCCACGCTTCGAGCTGGCGTCCGTGGACGGCGCCAGCTAGCCGCCCCGACGACGAGGACGACGACCGCCAGCATGAAGCCGACCAGCGACCCGTATCGCATCCTCGGTATCCTCCGCGGTGCCGAGCTGGAGCAGGTCAAGACGGCGCACCGCCGCTTGGCGAAGCTCTATCACCCTGATGGTGCCAGTGGCGACGCGCAGCGCTTCCTCGCCGTCCAGGAGGCATATCAGGTGCTCTCGGATCCGCTACGTCGCCGCGAATGGGATCGTCTGCATGCGCCAGGTCCGGTGATGGGTGGGCCCGCCAGTCCACGACCGGCCGGGAGGCCGCCCCGTTCGTCAGGCTCGCGGCCTCAGGATCGCGGTGCACGTGGCCGCGGCCCACGTCCACGCGGCGGGGATCCGACCGCTGAGCGCGTGCCGTGGTGGGAGGACTACCGGCCCGGAGTCCGGCACGACGCGGCGCCAGAGCCCCCGCCCGGACCCCCGCCCGGATCCCCGCCGGAGCCCCCGCCCAGGAGCGCCGAGCCGCCTCAGCCGACCCCCGAGCCGCCTCAGCCGACCCCCGAGGAGGCAGAGGCTGAATTCGACGTCTTCAGCCGCTCCAGTGGCGCTGCCTGGTCATCCGCGGCGCGCCGGCACTTCCGTCGTGGTACAGACGACCTTCCCTCCCGCGGCGTGTGGCGATATCGTGGCACGCAGGTCGTGACCGGAGCTGAGGCCCGCAAGGTGGCGGCAGAAGAGGAAGAGGAGAACCGGACACGATGACGACTCGCTGCCGGATCGCGCCCAGCCCCACCGGACCACTGCACATCGGCACCGCCCGGACCGCGCTGTTCAACTACCTGTTCGCGCGGCGCACCGGTGGCACCTTCGTGTTGCGTCTTGAGGATACCGACGAGGCACGCTCGACGGTCGAGCACGAGGGGGACATCCTCGATGGCCTCCACTGGCTGGGCATCGACTGGGATGAAGGCCCAGGAGTCGACGGCGGACCCTCTCGCGGTGACTTCGGTCCGTATCGCCAATCCGAACGCGGCGATCGATACGCCGCAGCCATAGAACGGCTGCTCGCCGAAGACATGGCTTACCCCTGTTTCTGTACCGCCGAACAGCGCGAGGCTGACCGCGTTGCCAACCCCGACATCTCCGGCTATACGGGTCGCTGTGCGCATCTCGCCGAAGCCGAGCGCGAGGCTCGCCGAGCCGAAGGGGGCCCGTCGGTCATCCGCTTCCGGGTCGGTGAGGGCGTCGTCGAGTTCGACGATCTGGTTCGCGGTCACGTCAGCATCGACACCAGCCAGCTCGGTGGTGACCTGGTCATCGCCCGCTCGGATGGCTCGCCGCTGTACCACTTCGTGGTGGTCGTCGATGACATCGTGATGCGCATCAGCCACGTGATCCGCGGTGAGGACCACCTCTCGAATACGCCCAAGCACGTCCTGCTGTTCCGCGCCCTCGGTGTCGAGCCGCCGGTCTTCGCACATCTTCCGCTCATCCTTAATCCCGACCGCTCCAAGATGAGCAAGCGCAAGAGTCAGACCGCAGTGGCCTCATATCGTGAGCAAGGCTACATACCTGAAGCCGTCGTCAACCACCTGGCGCTACTGGGCTGGAGCAGTGGTGACGACGAGGATCTCTTCAGCCTGACCGACCTCGAAGCGCGCTTCGACCTTGACCGGGTGCAGCCGTCCGGCGCCATCTTCGACGTGGAGCGGCTCGCTTGGCTCAACGGCCAGTGGATCCGCCGATTGGCGCCGCCCGTACTGGCCGAGCGTGCTCTTCCGTTCCTGGAGCGTTCGCTGGAGGTCGCAGCGCAAGATGGGCACCGGGTTCGCACGCCGACCGTGGAGGATCTCACGCCGCTGCTGCCGATGGTGACCGAGCGCCTGCCCCGTCTCGATGCCATCGGACCGATGCTCGACTTCGTCTTCATCGACGATCCGGGCATCGATCCCGCGCAGCTGGTGCCCAAGCGCTGGGACGCAGCCACGACCTTGACCGGTCTGGCCGAAGTGCGACGCCTCATCGAAGCCGCGGGCCCCGAGCGCTTCGACGGGGACGACCTGGAACTGCCCATGCGGGCTCTGTGTGAGGGACGGGGTTGGAAAGTGGGGGACCTGTTCATGGCGGTCCGAGTCGCAGTGACCGGCCGTACGGCCACCCCGCCGCTGTTCGACGTCATGGTCGCCATCGGCTACGAAACCACGCTCGCACGCCTCAGAGCGGCGCACGATCTGCTCACCCAAGTCGCAAGGGAGGATCGATGATGCACCTATCACGCGATCAGTTCGGGTCCTGGCTGGCTCGCTACGTCGAGGTTTGGCGGAGTCGCGACGCCGCGGCCATCGGGGAACTGTTCAGCGCCGACTGCTCCTACAGCTACAGCGGTGGTCACACTTCGATCCAAGGCCGCGACGCCATCGTCAAGGCGTGGCTGGACGACGAGGAGTCTGGCTCCTGGGAGGCAGCCTACGAGCCGCTCGCCATCGAGGCTGAAGTCCACGTATCCATCGGCTCGACGCGCTACCTCGACGAGGCCGGGATGCCTCGCGACGAGTACAGCAACATCTTCGTCTGCCGCTTCGACGACGCTGGGAGGTGCACCGACTTCGCCGAGTGGTGGATGCGCACTCCGGGCCCCGTGGGGCGGCTCGACTGACCGTGTCACGCACGGTCCTCCTCGTCGACGACGAACCCACGCTGCGGGAGACGCTGGCTGAGGCGCTCGAGCAGGACGGGCTGCACGTCATCACCGCCGCCGACGGCAGGCAGGCACTGGAGCGGTTCCGGGCACAGATGCCCGACCTCGTGTTGCTGGACCTGATGCTGCCGGAGGTCTCCGGCATCGAGATCTGCCGCATCCTGCGCCGTGAATCGTCGGTGCCCATCATCATGCTGACCGCCAAGGACGGTGAGATCGACAAGGTCGTGGGCCTCGAGCTGGGCGCGGACGACTACGTCACCAAGCCCTTCAGCCTGCGCGAGTTGATGGCGCGCATCCGCATCCAGCTGCGGCGCCTTGACGAAGCTTCCGCCGGGGACGACCGCGCGCCCGATGAGCTCCGCGCGTCCGGCTCGATCGCCCTTGGGAAGGTGGTCGTCGACCTCGCCGGTCATCGGCTGTTGCGGGCGGGGGAGGTCATTCGCGTCAAGCCCAAGGCCTTCGAGCTGCTGGCGTTCCTGGCCCGCCATCCTGGCCAGGTCTTCAGTCGGGACCAACTCCTGGAAAAGGTGTGGGGCTACGACTACGCGGGTGAGACGCGGACCGTGGACGTGCACGTGCATTGGCTGCGCTCGGCCATCGAGGACGATCCCAGCGCACCGGTCTACCTGCAGACGGTGCGCAGCGTGGGCTACGTGATGCGGCTGCCGGCGGGTCCTTGACCGGGCGCCCTCGCTCACTACGCTCACACGTACTCGCACGACGCTCGTACTGGACTGGATCTCGGCCGAGTACTGTCGGCGCCTGCCCGCCAGGCCAACGGTTGACGCGTGGGGCCTGCCAGACCGCAGGCGCTGCGCACGGCTGACCAGGTCCGCCGCATCCTCGCCCGCGCGCTGCGGATGCTGGAGTCCGGCAAGCTCTTCGAGAGTGAGATCGGGTCGGGCCCAGTACGGAAGGGCGACCTCTGGTACCAGCTGGAGACGGCCCTGCGCGAGGTCTGTGTGACCATCCCCGAGGCCACCGTCCCCGAGTTCGAGCGGCGGGTCAACGAACTGATGCTGGTCTCGCTGGGCCTCGCCGAACGTCGACGCCGCTCCCGGCACAAGAATAGGGTGGATCCACCGCGGGTCTTGCCCGAGTAGCGATACGCGAGCGAGCGGTGCGCGGCCTCAGTTGCCCTTGTGGACGATGCGCTGGATGATCTCCGAGACGTCCTCCGCGGCGTCGATCGCTTCCTCCAGGGATGCGTAGATGTCACGCCATTTGATGACGTCGAGCGGATCGTGTGACTCGCGGAAGAGTCGGCCGATGGCGGCTCGCGAGAGCCCGTCGGCCTCGTTCTCAAGGGTGTGCACGCGTCGGAGATGCTCGCTCAGGCCCTTCATGGATTCGAGCTTGCGCATCGCGGCGTCCAGTTCCACGGCCTGCTCTTTGAGGATCGCCGCGAGTCGCCGTGCCTCTTCGGTCGGCGTCTGGACGACGTAGATCTGCATCGCCTCCGCGGACTCCTGGATACCATCGACCACGTCATCCAAGCGCCGCGCCAGCTCGTGGATGTCCTCCCGATCGATGGGCGTGATGAACGCCGCATCGAGCCGCAGGCTGATCTCATCACCGATCAAGTCACCAGCGTGCTCAAGGTCCTGGATGCGCCCGATGCGGGCGTCGATGTCGTCGTAGTCTTGCATCAGCCCGTGCAACTCCCCGGCTGCCCTGAGCAGGTTCTCGCCGTCGGCGATGAGCAGGTCGAAGAACTTCACATCGCGCGGCATCAAGCGCAGTGAGACCATCGATCGAGATCCTCCGTTCAGCTCACGCCGAGACTGCTGATGACCAGCCACGTGGCGGCGCCCATCAGGCCGGCTGCGGGGATGGTGACGAACCAGGCGGTCACGATGGTACGCGCCACTCCCCAGCGCACGTGGCGCGTGCCCTTGCTCGTGCCGACCCCGGTGATGGCGCTGGAGATGACGTGTGTCGTGGAGACGGGCATGCCCAACGATGCGGTCACGACCAGCACCGTGGCAGCACTGGTCTCGGCCGCGAAGCCGTGCACGGGTTCCAGTTCCACGACGCGTTGACCCATCGTCTTCATGATGCGCCAGCCGCCGGCCGCTGTCCCAAGGGACATCGCGGAGGCGGCGATGACGATGACCCAGGCGGGCACCGTGATGTCATCGATGATGCCTGCGGCAAAGAGCGCCAAGGTGACGATGCCCATCGTCTTCTGCGCGTCATTGGAACCATGCGCGAAGGCCATGAAGCCGGCGGAGAGGACCTGCAGCCTGCGGAAGAGGTGTGATGCCGGTCGGCGTGGTGCGTGGAAGAACAGTCGCGCCAGCAGGACCATGACCAGGAGCCCCAGCACGAAACCGATGATGGGCGAGGAGAACATGGGCACGATGACCTTGCTGATGATGCCGTCGACGTTCAGGGCACCAACGCCCGCGGCCACGATGGTGGCACCGAGCAAGCCGCCGATCAGGGCGTGTGACGAGGAGCTGGGGATACCGAACCACCAGGTGAAGAGGTTCCAGGCGGTGGCGCCCGCCAGCGCCGCGATGATGACCGCCTCCGTGGTCGTTTGGGTATCGACCAGCCCGGCGCCGATGGTGGTGGCCACGGCCGTTCCGGCGAAAGCGCCGGCGAAGTTCATGGTGGCGGCCATCAGCACCGCGGTCCGGGGGCGCAGCGCCTGCGTGGCCACGGAGGTGGCGATGGCGTTGGCCGAGTCGTGAAACCCGTTGATGTAGTCGAACAAGATGGCCAGGACGACGATCAGCAGGAGCGACAGCGTCACGCCATCGAGCACGCGGGACTACCTCCTCCACATGGAACACCGGCCCGTGGTCGGGCCGGCCGAGGGGGACCGTCTGGCTTTCACGAGATTACGTCATCGATAACACGATGTTCACACGGCGATGACACACCGTTGATGCGACACCTCGGTGCTGGCATCAGCGTCAAGAACGGCACGGTCAGCAGCCTATCCTAGGTCCATGCCTGAGGAAGACCCTCCCGCCACCAGCGAGGCCGAGTTCGCCCTCGTCGCCGATCATGCCTCTGTCGGGCTGATCCGTTTCGACGCTGCGCTGCGGGTGCGGACGGCCAATCTGGCCGCCCACCGTGCCCTCGAGCGTCGTCCTGGCTCGCTGCCAGGCAAGACGCTCATGGAGACCTTCGTCGACCATCGACTCGAAGAGCTCGTGCAGGCCGCCGCGGAAGGTGCGAGCGGAGTCCACGAGTCGGATCGGACCGACCGCACCAGCATCAGCGTCCGCGCGCGCCCAGCTTCCGACGGTGGCGCCTGGGTGGTCATCGAGGACATCTCCGAGCTGCAGCGTTTGCGACGTACCCGCAGCGACTTCATCGACAACGTCAGTCACGAGCTTCGGACGCCGCTAGCCAACATCCGCCTCTTGACCGAGATGCTCCTCGACGACCTCGATGACGAAGATGTGTCGATGCGTGTTCGTGACCGCGTGGCCACCATCGACATCGAAACCGGCCACCTGGTGCAGATGATCAACGAGCTACTGGATCTGTCCCGCATCGAGCAGGCGACTACGCAGGTGCGGCATGACGAGATCCAGCTGGCGCCATTGGTGGACGCGACCATGCGCCGCTTGCGGACATTCGCCGAACGCCAGGGCGTCGTTCTGGTGGAGCTCATCCCTGATGACCTCCCCCCTGTCCGGGGCGACGAAGAGCGTCTTGACCAGCTGCTCATGAACCTGCTGCACAACGCCATCAAGTTCTCGCCCGATGGCGGATCCGTCACCGTCACCACCGACGAGCATCCCGATGGTGTCGTCATCTCCGTCTCCGACCATGGCGTCGGCATCGCCGCCAAGGACCAGGTGCGCGTCTTCGAACGCTTCTACAAGGTCGATCGTGCCCGTCAGCGTGGCCTCGGTGGCACCGGCCTGGGGCTTGCCATCGCGCGGCACATCGCCGAGGCACACGGTGGACGCATCTGGCTGGAGTCGACCGAAGGCGAGGGCTCGACCTTCAGCTTCTCGCTGCCATTCGCCTAGCTGGAACTACAGGCAGCCTGCTGCGGCGTTTGTGCCCTACTCGGTGGCGAGCAGCTCCGGAGGGACCAGCCAGCGCAGGTCGCCCTCGCCGTCGCCCAGCTTGGTGTGCAGGTCGATGCTGGCCAGCGCACCCTTCTTCATGGAGATGCCGGCCGCATCCAGCAGGTACGTCAGGAGGGAACTGAAGTCGGGGTCGTGGCCAACGAACATGGGCTCGCGGGCTCCGGTCTCATCCAGCAATGCCCACAGTTCCTGCTTGCCGAAACCGTCCGCCAGGCGCCGGTCGAGCTTGACGTTCATCCCCAGCTTCGACGCCACGATCTCAGCCGTCTGCCGCGCTCGCGTCTTGGGACTCGACACGATGACGTCGGGTCGAACCCCTTGCGCCGCGAGGAAGGCACCCAGGCGTTCGCTCTGCTGGCGGCCCTTCGCCGTCAATGGACGCCGGTCGTCATCGCCGCTCCACTCAGACGCATCGCCCGCATGCGCGTGGCGCAACAGATGGACCCGTACCCGGTCCCGATCGACAGCGTGTTGGGGCATGCCCGCTAGCCTCGCACATCGGAGTGCCGTGGATGGTGCATCTCAGCACCACGCCGGTCGTGGCCAGGGATCATCCGCCGTCGTGCGTCTGGCGCTTGTCGGAGACCGCAAGGAACAGGTCGATGCGCTGGCTGATGGCGGTGAGGATGCGCCGGAAGGCCTCCAGCCGTTCCTCGTCGCTGCCGACTGCCTCGGACGGGTCGGGGTAGCCCCAGTGGAAGCGATGTCCTTCGCCCGGGAAGATGGGGCACTGTTGGCGGGCCGTGTCACAGACCGTGATGACGTAGTCGAAGCGCTGGTCGATGAACTCCTGCACGGACTTGGAACGCAGCCCATCGGTCGGAAGACCGGCCTCTTTCAGCACCTGCAAGGTGAAAGGTCGCACCTCTGCGACCTCCGTGCCCGCCGAGAAGACCTGGTAGGCATCGCCGCCCTTCTCGCGCAGCAGCGCTTCGGCCAGGATGGAACGCGCCGAGTTGTGGGTGCATACGAAGAGCACCCGGATCGGCCCGGCGCCGCCGCCAGCGTCCCGGATGCCCACGTCGTCGCTCACGGATTGAGGTCCTCGACATCGCCGGTCGCGAGGAAGACGATGTCCTCGGCGATGTTGGTGACTCGATCACCGACGCGTTCGAGGTAGTGGGCCGCGAAGAGGACGCGGGCCCCGGGGTCCACGTTGGCAGGATCGGAGCGCATCAGGTCCAGCGTCTCGGCGAAGATCTGGTGATAGAGGTCGTCGACCTTGTCGTCATCGGCGGCGATCTCGCGCGCCCGCTGCTCGTCGATGTCCACCACGGCAGCGAGGATCTCGCGCACCTGCTGTGCGACAAGCTGGCCCAGCCGCGGCAGGCCGACATGGTCCTTGAGCGGTGCGTGGGGGGCCAGCTTGCGCGCTTGCTTGGCGACCGAGGAGGCGTGGTCGCCCATCCGCTCCAGGTCGTAGGCGACGTGGTCGAGCGCCATCAGGAAGCGCAGGTCGCGTGCCACCGGCTGCTCCCTGGTGATGGTCTGGGAGACGAGGTTGCTGATGCGCTGCTGCTCGCCGTTGAGCTGATCGTCGCTGGTGATGATGGCCAGCGCGGCATCGGCATCGTGGCTCTCAAGAGCCTCGATGGCGGCCACGATGCGCTCTGCGACCATGCTGCCCATGCGCAGGATGCCGTCCTTGATCTCCTGCTCCAAGTGGTCCATGGCCTCGCGCGTGAACGGTCGCGGAATCTCCGCCAGTGGGTGCGCATCCAGGTCGGTCGGCAGGTGGGCGTTCTCGTCGGCGCTGGTCCGGGGCTGCCGCTCGGCGTGTCGGCCGGTCGGGTCGGTCATCGTCTGCTCCTCATCCGAAGCGACCGGAGACATAGTCCTCGGTCAGCTGGTTCCTGGGGTTGGTGAAGATCTCACTGGTCGGTCCCTTCTCCACCATGTAGCCGGCTCGGTCCTCGCCCATCGTCAGGAAGACCGTCTCATCCGACGCGCGCGCCGCCTGCTGCATGTTGTGCGTGACGATCAGGATGGTGAACTCGTCACGGAGCTCGAACATCAGCTCTTCGATCTTGAGGGTCGCGACTGGGTCCAGTGCCGAGCAGGGCTCATCCATGAGGATGACATCCGGCTCGACGGCGATGGCCCGGGCGATGCAGAGACGCTGCTGCTGGCCGCCGGAGAGTGCCGTGCCCGGTTGCTTCAGCTTGTCCTTCACCTCGTCCCAGATGGCGGCGCGGCGCAGGCTCTTCTCCACGAGCTCGTCCATGTTGCCCTTGTAGCCCGAGATCCTGGCGCCGAAGGCGATGTTCTCATGGATCGACTTGGGGAACGGGTTGGGCTTCTGGAAGACCATGCCGATGCGGCGACGGACCTCGACCGCATCGACCTTGTCGGCGTAGAGGTCCACCCCGTGGTAGAGGATCTGGCCGCTGTTGTGCGCGATCGGGACCAGGTCGTTCATGCGGTTGAAACAGCGCAGCAAGGTCGACTTGCCGCAGCCCGACGGTCCGATGAAGGCGGTGATGCGGTTCCTGGGGATGGACATGTTGATGTCCTTGACCGCGCGAAAGTCGCCGTAGTAGGCGTTGAAATCACTGACCTCGAAGACGCTCTCGCTCGCGGCCCGGTCGATCTGCTCGCCGCCGCCGACGGCCACCTTCATCTTCTGCATCGTCGCCACGCGCTGGCCAGACTCCTTGGAGCTGTTCGCCGTCACGTTGGCGACGATGGGACCGGCTTGGTTCTTGACTTCGGTCATCGACTACCACTTTCTCGCATATCGGTTCCGGAGATAGATGGCCACGGCGTTGATCAGGATGATGATGACCAGCAGCACCACGATGGCAGCTGCGGTCAGGGAACGGAATTCCGGCTGCGGCAGGCGTGACCAATCGTAGATAAGGGTCGGCATCGACGTATACGGGCCGAGCAGCTGGTCGATGAATGAGACGTTCGACGCGGTGGCGAACGCTCCTGCCACGGCCCCCACCAGCAGCAGCGGCGCCGTCTCGCCGAAGGCCCGAGCCAGCGTCAGGATGATGCCTGTCAGGATGCCTGGGGCGGCGTAGGGCAAGACGTGCGAGCGGATGACCTCCCAACGTGTGGCACCCACGCCGAAGCCCGCCTCGCGGATGCTCGCGGGTACCGCACGCAGGGCCTCAGCGGTGACGATCATGGTGATGGGCAGCACGAGCACGGCCAGGGTCAGGCCGCCGGAGATGACCGTGCGGCCCCCGGTCAACGGCTCGGCGACGATGACGAAGAAGAACAGACCCAGGATGCCGTAGACCACCGCCGGCACGCCGGCCAGGTTGCGGATGACCGTGTTGAGCGTGCGGCTCGCGAAGTTGTCCGGCGCGTATTCCTCAAGGTAGATGGCGCCGGACACACCGATGGGGAGCGACAGCAGCGAGACGATGAACATCATGATCATCGACCCCAGGATGCCCTGACCGATGCCGGCCTTCTCGGGGTCCGAGCTGGTCGGGCTGGTCAGGATCTCGACGACACCGCGGGCCTGCCATGCCGGGATCGACGCGATCACTTGGCTCGCGATCAGCCAGAAGACGAAGACGAAGGAGACCACCAGCGAGAAGACCAGGAAGGCTTCCCAGAGACGGCTGCGCCAGTCGACGCCCTTGCCCTCCAGCGCTCGCCGGACGGATTCCTGGACCTCCGGTCCGCTGCTCAACGTACTCAGTCGGCCGGCCACTAGATGGCCCCCTTCCCGCGCATGCGACGTACGTAGGACTCGCTGATGAGGTTCAGCACGAGCGTGGCGGCGAAGAGCAGCAGACCGACGAAGAAGAGGCTGTAGTACTGCGGTCCCGTCGTGGTTTGGTCAGAGCCGATCGCCAGCGCCACCATCGCCGCGGTCATCGTCTGGCCCGGCAGGCAGGCGTCGATGATGCGCGCGCCACCACCGACACCACCGGCTGCGATCGAAACGATCATGGTCTCGCCGATGGCGCGTGAGAGGCCGATGATCATGGCCGCCACGATGCCCGACACGGCGGCCGGGAAGACGACGCGCAACACCGTCGTGCGCCTGGTCGACCCCAGGGCGGCGGAGGCCTCACGCAGGGAGTTCGGTACCGCGTAGATGGCGTCTTCGGAGATGCTTGCCACCAGTGGTGTGATCAGGATGCCCACCGCGACGCCTGCGGCAGCCATGTTGAAGATCGGCGACGGTATCCCCTGGACGAAGTCACAGACCGGTGAGATGAGGTTGGGGCTCAACACGGTGAGGGCGAAGAAGCCCAGCACCACGCTGGGGATCGCGGCCAGGATCTCAAGGATGGGCTTGAGGATGCCGCGCACCCGCGGTGACGCGTACTCCGCCAGGAAGACGGCGGCGCCCAGCCCCAGTGGGACCGCCAGGAGCATGCCGATCAGCGAGATGACCGTGGTGCCGATGAGCAGCGTGGGGATGTCGTAGCGGTTGGACCGCGGCTCCCAGATACCGTTGAACAGCTGGTCCAGGTTGACCTGGGTGATGAACCCCCACGAGTCCACCAGCAGCGCCCAGATGATGCCCAGAGTGATCAGGACGGCGAGCGCCGCCGACATGAAGAACAGCCGGCGCAGGATCGTCTGGGTCCGCGCGCGCCTGGGGTCGACTCGCAGGTCCTCGATCCGCACCTGCTTCGAGCTAGCCATCTACGTGGGAGCTCCCTCTGCTGGGGATGGGTCCTGGAGGCGGCCGGAGGTCCGGGCCCCGAGACACGGGCCCGGACCTGCTACGGCCCGGGAGAGAGGGGGGTAGCTGGGACTACTCGGCGCCGACGCCTTCGCCGGCCCAGCCTCGGGCGTCGACCGCGGACTCGTCACCGGCCTTGGCAGCTTCCCACTGGTCGCGGGTCTGCTGCAGCTCGGTCTCCGGCAGGGCCACGTAGCCGACCTCGGTGACGGAGCTGATGCCCTCGTCGGAGAGGTAGTAGTCGACCCAGGGGGCGATGACGGAGTTGGATTCGAGCTTGGTCAGGCTGGGGTAGATGAACAGGGCGCGGCTGATGGGGTATTCAGCGCTCGCGACCGTGTCAGCCGTGGGGACGACGCAGTTGCCATCACCTTTGTCGACGGCCAGGACCTTCACGGAGTCGCCGGCTTGCTCGGCGTAGGCCAGGCCCACGAAGCCGTAGGTTTTGGGATCGGGCGCATTCCTGATGCCCTCGATGATGACGTTGTCATTGGCGGCACCGACCCAGTAGGGCGGGACCGGATCGCGCGTGGTGCTCGCGCTCTCGAAGCCTCGCTCGCTCATGATGCCCGCCATGACGAGTTCGCCGAAGGTGTCATACGTCCCCGACTCGGTGCCGGGGGCGGTGATGGCGATGCGGCCACTGCCAAGGTCGGTCGTCGAGCCCAGCTCTCCGGCGAACGCCGTCGCGTCTTCGTACTTCGTGATGCCGTTGGACTCCGGGCCGAAGATGGCGTACAGGTCGTAGAAGTTGACGCACTCGAGCGGATTCTGTGGGCTGGTCATCACGGCGATGCCGTCATAGCCGATCTTCAACTCGGTCCAGGTCACGCCGTTGCTGGCGCATGTCTCGGCCTCGGAGTCCTTCATCGGCCGCGAGGCGTCGGACACGTCGCTCGAGCCGGGGCAGAAGAACTGGGCGAAGCCGTCGCCGGATCCTTCGCCACCGACGGTGTAGGCGAAGCCCGGGTTCGTCTCCTTGAGCGACTCGGAGACGCGCGTCGAGATGGGGTAGACGGTAGACGAGCCATGGACGTCGAGGGTGCCTTCGACATCCTGGGCGAATGCGGCGCCGACCACCGACGTGGTCAGAAGCGCGGCGCTGGCCGCGGCCATGCTTAGTCGGGTGCTGGTTCGCATCGACGAACGATCCTCCTGATGTGCATGATGGGATCCCGCTGATGGGTCCCTCGGCAGAGGTTCACGCGGCGGCATGAACACGCCGTTGCATCTGCGTTAACGCTTGGTTAACGGCACCATCCTTGACGCTGCGCAAACGTTGATGACCCTGCCACAATGTCCCTCCGCGCTGGGCGCGGCTGCCACGGGTGCGAGCCGCGGACGAGGGACGGGACGAAAGGAACACCAGGATGCCGAAGAAGCGTGCGACCCGAGGGGACACGGGACGTACCAAGCCCAAACAGTTGCGCAAGCGGCTTCACAAGGCGGAAGGTCAGCTGCAAGCCGCCGAGGCCAAGCGCGACCGAGCGCAGGCGAGGGTAGACGCGCTTTCGATCATCGCCGACGAGATCCGATCGCAACTGGCGGAGGTCGAAGGCGCGGTTCAGGCGGATCCCGCGGATCATGCCGATGGCGCGGAACGGGGCGCGGAGGCCGAAGGTGCGGCCGAAACAGACCGGGAAGCCGTCTCGCGCAAGCCCAGGTCCAAGCAGAAGGCGAAGCCTGAGGCCGACCCGGTCGACTCGCAGCCTGACCCGGAGGTCGCTTCCGAGGCCGGCCCCATCACGACCGATCCATCTGCCTGATCATCACTCCGGCGCCCGCGCTGAGCGACGCCGCGGCCGCTACTCGATCTGGGTGATGGCGGCCCCGAGGGCCTTGCGGAATGTGCGTCCGGTGATGCGCCGCCAGAGCGGCCGAAATCCCCGGCGTAGACGCTCGACCTCGGCCTCGCGCGAGTCCAGGTAGAGCCCCACGGCTTCGCGGGAGCGCGCCGGCAGCATCGGCGCATTGAGATTGAGCCACTCGCGCGTGGCCGCCGCCGCGACATCGGCGTCGTTCATCAACCCCAGGTGATCCTGCATCTCTGTGACCTGCGTGATGAGTTGCCGCGCGGTCACGGGCATGACCTCGCTGAAGAACTCCAGTGCATACCGCAGCTGCTTGCCCTCGATGCGCAACGCGTGCAGGGTCCGCACATCGGCCCAGGTGATGATCGTCTCGAATGCACGCACGTGCTCGTAGGCCGCCAGGATGCGTGAGCCGGCGGTGTCGCGCACCAAGCTGGGTCGGCTTAGTGGCCGCTTGAGCTCGGCGTTGCCGGGCGACTCGGTGAAGTCGAGGTAGTCATCCACGAACCTGCGGTACTCGCGCGAGTCGAGGCGCTCGAACAGTCGTTGGCGCCGGACCTCACGCTCGCGGCGCCAGGCGCCTCGCAACGGCTCGACCGCTTCACGACCAGGTGCTGGGAGCTTGCTGATGTAGGCGTCGAGACTCTCGAGCAGCACGTCGACGTCACGCACGTCGCCCAGCACTCGCGCGACCGAGCGCAGCTCCTTGACGTAGCGCCGCTGCACCCTGGGCCGATAGGCGCCGTCGAAGACTTTCCAGGCGGCACGCATACGCCGGGTGGCCACGCGCATGCGGTGCAGCTCCTCGGTGTCGTCACCCAAGCGCGCCCCGGCCTCGAAGTGCAGCATCCGCGCGAGGTGCATCCGAAGCACCTTCCGGCCGGCCTCGCCGAGCGTGTCGTCTGCCTTGACGCCGGGTGAGGTCGGGACGCGCGGCAATCGGTGAGTCGGATCCTCCGCCGCCTTGGCCACGTAGTGGCGGGCGATCTCTTCCTTGGAGCGCGGCTCGGGCACCACGAAGCCGGTCGCCTCGATGAGCGAGGCCAGGCGCTTGAGGTTCACGCCGCTGCCTGGGGGAGCTTCCACCTCTAGCACGGAGAAGGAGGACAGCGGCCTGGCGCCGCGAAACACCGCCACCCGGTCGAGCGTGACCAGGGCCGGACCGTCCTCGAGTGCCAGCGTGCGTTTCTCGCGCCGCTGGTTGATGGTGAAGAGCGTCCGCATCCGCGCGCCATCCCGCACCTCGTTGATGAGCTCACGCGCGGCACTGGGAGGCCACATGTCCGGGTCCAGCCGCTCGTTGGCGGGACCCTCGACTTCCACCCGCTGTGACAGAGCGCGCTGATCGACCTTGCTGTCGCTGGTGTCATCGGTGCGCTCGGTGCCATCGGTGTCGCTGGTGCCATCGGCGCGGTCGTCTCCCCGGTCATGAGAGGCGGACTTGACCGTCACCGTGATGGGCCCGTCGTCCTCGCGGCGCAGGCGCGCGCCGAAGCCGGCCCGCGCCAAGGCACCGTAGGCGGTGTCGATGTAGCGGTCTTCGACCTCGATGGTTCGCTCGTCGCCCGCGTCCACCCCGTCGAGTGCTCCACCCCAGTCCTTCGCCAGCCAGCTGCGCAGGGCCTCAAGGTCACGTACCAGGTACTTGAGCTCGACCTCCCGGGGGATCGACCGCCTGCTCGGCCGTGCGTCCCGAGTCCCGGTCACGCCTCGGCTCGTTGGGCCGCGTCGTTCATCAGCGCCTGGAACGTGTCCGTGGTCGGCACGCCATCGATGGTGGCTTCCACGCGTGTCCATTCGCCATCCACGCCCAGTGTCCAGGCGCGCCGGTCGTCGCGCCGCATGATGGCCAGCACCTTGCGCAACTGGTCGGCCAGTGCTTCATCCTTGACCGGTGCGATCGCCTCCACGCGGCGGTCGAGATTGCGTTCCATCAGGTCGGCGGAGCCGATGAAGAAGCGCTCGCGCTCTCCCTGGCCGAAGCAGAAGATGCGCGAGTGCTCCAGGAAGCGGCCCACGATGGAGCGCACCTGGATGGACTCGGAGAAGCCTGGCACCCCCGGCTGGAGGGAGCACATGCCGCGCACGATGAGATCGATGGGCACGCCGGCCTGGCTCGCCTGGTAGAGGCCCCGGATCATCCCCGGATCGACACAGGCATTGCACTTGATGATGATGCGACCGTCCCCGTGCTCCTTATGGCGCGTCATCTCGCCATCGATGAGGTCCTCCAGCCCGGGGCGCATGGACTTGGGTGCTACCAGCAGCTCCCGATAGCGGTCCTTCTTGGCCACGCCGGTGAGGACATTGAACAGGTCGGTGACATCACCGGTCAGGATGCGATCGGCGGTCAGCAGCCCCAGGTCGGTATAGATGTGCGCCGTCTTGTGGTTGTAGTTGCCGGTGCCGATGTGGGCATAGCGCCGCAGCCCGCCGGCTTCACGGCGGATGATCAATGTGCACTTGGAGTGTGTCTTCAGGCCCAGCAGGCCGTAGGCGACGTGGGCGCCCGCACGCTCGAGCGCACGGGCCCAGACGATGTTGGCGCGCTCGTCGAAGCGCGCCTTGATCTCCACCATGACCACGACCTGCTTGCCACTCTCAGCGGCCCGGATGAGCGAGTGGATGATGGGCGAATCGCCACTGGTGCGATACAGCGTCATCTTGATGGTCAGGACGTCGGGATCCTCGGCCGCCTGCTGGACGAGGCGCTGCACCGAGTTGGTGAAGGACTCGTAGGGATGGTGGACAAGGACGTCGCCCTCGCGGATGCGGGCGAAGATATCGACACCTTCGTCGGCATCCTCATCGCGCAGGGTGAGGCGCGGCGGGGTCACCGGCTTCCACGGTTCGGGCTGGAGCTGGGGGATGTCCAGGTCGGCGATGGAATCGAGGCCGCGCAGGTCGAGCATGCCGCGGATCTCGTAGATGTTGGCCGGATCCAGGCTGAGGCCACGCTGCAGCAGTGCCCGAGTCTCGTGGGGCATGGAGCGTTCCACTTCCAGTCGCACGACCTTGCCGAAGCGCCGCCGTCGCAGCTCCTCCTCCATGGCCATCAGCAGGTCGTCCGCTTCATCCTCCTCGATATCGAGGTCGGCGTTGCGGGTAACCCGGAACAGATAGTGCGACTCCACCTCCATGCCCGGGAAGAGGGCATCCAGGTTGGCGGCGATGACGCGCTCCAGAAGCACGTAGGTGCGTGGCGCCACTTCCCACATCCGCGGCAGCACCGGCGGCACCTTGACCCGCGCAAAACGCCGATCGCCGCTCGCCGGATCACGCACGGTGACTGCGAGAGAGAGCGAGAGATCGCTGATGTACGGGAAGGGGTGCGACGGGTCGACCGCCAGCGGCGTCAGGACCGGGAAGATCTCATCCATGAACCGTTGCCGTAGCTCGTTCTGGCGCTGCGGCCGATCCTCCAGGGGCAGGACACGGATGCCCTCCGCCGCCAGCTCCACGCTGATGGAGTCCCACAGACCCGAATGGCGGTCCTGCAGCTGCAAGACGCGGCCACGGATGCGGTCGAGCTTCTGGCTGGCCGAGAGGCCATCAGGGGTGGGCTTGGAGTGACCGGCTGCGACCTGTTGCTGCAGGCCGGAGACGCGCACCTGGAAGAACTCGTCGAGGTTGCTGGTGAAGATCGAGAGGAAGCGAACGCGTTCGAGCAGCGGGTTGCGCGTGTCCTCCGATTGGTACAGGACGCGCTCGTTGAAGTCCAGCCACGAGAGCTCCCGAGTGAGGAACGGGAAGCCGGGTTGGCGGTGCTTTGGTGCGTCGGTCCTGGGCCGTGCGGGCTCACGCGTGCTGGTCACCCGTCGATGCTATCAGGGGCGCGAAGATTCACGTGGCGACTCTGACCACCGCACTGGCTGTCTACTCGTGGGTGTGCGGCGGCAGGCCCCCGGGCTCTGGAGCGGCTGCCTCCCGCTGCGCAGTGTCGGCTGGACAGGGGCAGTTCCGACGCAGGTGGGCGAACGAGTAGAAGCCGCTGCTGTGACCGTCGGCCCACACCGGCTGGATAGCGTAGTGGCCCACCATCGACAGGTCACTTAGCTCCAGCTGGTCGCCCGACAGCTCGGGGTTTGCATCGAGCCAGCCCGGCTGCCCGGCTTCACCCCGGCAGAAGGCGCAGGGGCAGAGCCAGCGCAGGGCGGTCAGGCCATAGGTGCTGTCGTGGCCATCGGCCCATTCGATACGGAGCTGGTGGCCCGGTCGATCGGCGTGGATGTTCCGGGGCTTGATGGCATCGCCGCGCAGGTCGGTGGTCATGTCCCGACTGTGCCACAGGAGGTCACGACTTGGGGAACACCGCGGGGACCAACTCGAAGCCGCGGTAGTCGGGCGTCTGATAGCCCTTGGCCCTCTGCCGCGCCGGCAGCTTCATGCGTTTGGGCGTCAGATCCCGGTAGGGGATCTGGCCCAGCAGGTGCGTGATGAGGTTGAGGCGCGCGTGCCGCTTGATGTTGGCATCGACGATGTACCAGGGCGCGTGCTCGGTGTTGGTGTGCTCCAGCATGACATCGCGAGCCTTGGAGTAGTCCACCCAGCGTGAGCGCGCCTCCAGGTCCATGGGCGACAGCTTCCAGCGCTTGCGCGGGTCCTCGATGCGTTCACGGAAGCGTTCTTCCTGCGTCTCGTCGGCGATGTCCAGCCAGTACTTGATGAGGATCGTGCCCGACCGCACCAGTGCCAGCTCGAAGCCGTTGACCGTGGCCATGAACTCGTCGTACTCGGCATCGCTGGCGAAGCCCATGACCCGCTCGACGCCGGCGCGGTTGTACCAGCTACGGTCGAACAGCACCATCTCACCGGCTGCGGGCAGGTGTCCCACGTAGCGCTGGAAATACCACTGACTGCGCTCGGTCTCTGTGGGAGCCGGCAACGCAACGACGTGGACGATGCGCGGGTTGGTGCGGTAGGTGATGCGCTTGATGACGCCGCCCTTGCCGGCCGAATCGCGGCCCTCGAAGACGACCACCACCTTGAGGCCCTTGGCCTGGATCCAGTACTGCAGCTTGATCAGCTCGATCTCCAGGCGTTCCAGCTCGGCCTCATAGTCGGACTTGGACATCTTGGGTGCGTCACGTCCGGCCCAGAAGGGAGGCTTGACGATGCCTTCACCGACTTCGGCCGCCCCGGACTTGGCCTTGGCGGCCCCGGACTTCTTCGTGCCCTTCCTTGACTTGGCCATCGGCCGCTCCTCCGCCTGCGCCAGCATCTCCGGTCCGCAATGGGTCGGGCCGACGTCCTCATCCTACGGCGACCCTGCCCTACGTGCCCGCCGTGCGGCTGGTACCGTGCTGGTTCGCGTGTTCCGCCATGGTGTGGCGCGACGAATGAGACGAGAAAGTGGAGGCAAGAGGACAGATGAGAGTCGTCGTCGCCCTTGGCGGCAACGCGCTGCTGCGCCGTGGACAGGCCATGACCAGCGAGAACCAGCGCGAGAACGTCAAGACCGCCTGCCGCGAGCTGGCCCCGGTGGCTGCCGCGCACGAGCTGGTCATCGCGCACGGCAACGGTCCCCAGGTCGGCCTGCTGGCGTTACAGGGTGCGGCCTACAAGGAGGTGCCCATCTATCCGCTCGACGTGCTCGGCGCTGAGACGCAGGGCATGATCGGCTATCTCGTCGAGCAGGAGCTGGGCAACCTGGTGCCCTTCGACAAGCCGCTGGCCACGGTGCTGACGATGATCGAGGTCGATCATGACGACCCTGCGTTCGAGAACCCGACCAAGCCCATCGGCCCTATCTACGACCGCGAGTCGGCCAATTCGATGGCGCACGAGAAGGACTGGACCTTCAAGCCCGACGGCGACTATTTCCGCCGCGTGGTGCCTTCACCCCGGCCGCGCCGCATCTTCGAGCTGCGCCAGATCCGTTGGCTGCTCGAAAAGGGTGCCGTCGTCATCTGCGCCGGTGGAGGTGGCATCCCGGTGATGTATTCCGACCACCTGGGCCCAGCCTATGAGGAAGGTCCCGATCGTCAGCTCGTGGGCGTCGAGGCGGTCATCGACAAGGATCTTGCCTCCAGCCTGCTCTCGTCAGGTATCGAGGCCGACTACTTCGTCATGGCCACTGATGCGGACGCGGTCTATGTCGACTTCGGCAAGCCCACGCAGAAGGCCGTCGCGCGTGCCCATCCCGATGCGCTGCTCGAGCTCTCCGGCCACTTCGCACCAGGTTCCATGCTGCCCAAGGTGCAGGCGGCCTGCGAGTTCGTGGCGTCCACTGGACACAAGGCGGCCATCGGCGGCTTGAGCGACATCGAGAAGATGCTCAGCGGCGCCGCGGGCACCATCGTGACGGTGGAACAGGACGGCATCGCCTACCGTTAGCCACGGGCTGCCGCCCACGCCACCCGACCGACCCGACAGGAGAGAGTTCCGTGCCCTACAACCTGCGCAACCGCAGCTTCGTCAAGGAGATCGATTTCAGCCCCGCCGAGCTGCGTTTCCTGCTCAAGCTGTCCGCCGATCTCAAGGAAGCCAAGTACGCCGGCACCGAGCAGCCACGGTTGGTGGGCAAGAACATCGGCCTCATCTTCGAGAAGACCTCCACGCGAACGCGTTGTGCCTTCGAGGTCGCTGCCTTCGACCAGGGCGCGCACGTGACGTACCTGGACCCGTCGGGTTCGCAGATGGGCCACAAGGAATCGACGCAGGACACCGCTCGCGTGCTGGGTCGCTACTACGACGCGCTCGAGTATCGCGGGGCCAGCCAGGCCACGGTCGAGACGCTGGCCGAGTACGCCAACGTGCCCGTGTACAACGGCCTCACCGCTGAGTGGCACCCCACGCAGGTGCTGGCCGACTTCCTGACCATGGGCGAGCACAGCGGCAAGGACTACCGCGAGCTGTCATTCGCGTTCGTGGGCGACCAGCGCTTCAACATGGGCCGCTCGCTGCTGGTGATGGGCGCGTTGATGGGCAGCGACGTGCGCATGGTAGGGCCGACGCAGCTGGCCCCGCCCGATGACATCGTGGACTTGGCGAAGGGCATCGCCAAGGACACTGGCGCCCGCATCACCATCACCGACGACCTGGGCAAGGGGGTCAGGGGTGTCGACTTCATCCACACCGACGTGTGGGTCTCGATGGGCGAGGCCAAGGGGGTCTGGAAGGAGCGCGTGGAGCTGCTGCGTGACTACCAGGTCAACGTGGCCCTGCTGCAGAAGAGCGGCAATGCCGATGTGCGTTTCATGCACTGCCTGCCGGCCTTCCACGATGCCAACACCACCGTCGGCGGTGAGGTCATGGCGGCCACCGGCATGCCTGACGGCCTCGAAGTCAGCCACGAGGTCTTCGAATCGCCAGCCAGCATCGTCTTCGACCAGGCGGAGAACCGCATGCACACCATCAAGGCCGTGATGGTGGCCACGCTGGGCTCGTAGCGGCGACGGGTCGGGGCCGGCCGTCAGATGGTCGCCGCGAGGGCCCGAGGCCGGGATCCGGCGCCCCTGGTGCCACGGCATCACCCATGACCCACCCGGCGGGTGAACCAGCGGAGCCACGACCGCTGCTCCGTCCCATGACCCACCCGGCGGGTGAACCAGCGGAGCCACGACCGCTGCTCCGTCCCATGACCCACCCGGCGGGTGAACCAGCGGAGCCACGACCGCTGCTCCGTCCCATGACCCACCCGGCGGGTGAACCAGCGGAGCCACGACCGCTGCTCCGTCCCATGACCCACCCGGCGGGTGAACCAGCGGAGCCACGACCGCTGCTCCGTCCCATGACCCACCCGGCGGGTGAACCAGCGGAGCCACGACCGCTGCTCCGTCCGATGACCCACCCGGCGGGTGAACCAGCGGACCCACCCGGCAGGCGCTCGCTGGCTAGGGACTGGAGTCGGTTGATCGCGGAAAATCCAGAGGCCGTCATGCGGATGATGGCCGGTATCGAGTCTCCACGCCAGCCGCTGATCTCCGACACGAGGCGCCCCAGGTCGTGGCACCCTTGGCGTCCGAGTCCACGGTCCAGGGGAGTCCCATGTCCGAGTTTGGTGCCTATTCGGAAGTCGGCAAGCTGCGCAAGGTCATCGTCCATCGTCCTGGTCTGGAGATGCGGCGCCTCACGCCGACCAACGCCGCGGAGCTGCTCTTCGATGATGTCATCTGGGCTCGCCGCGCACGGGTGCACCACGACGGCTTCGTGGACCTCATGCGCGAGGAGTTCGGGGTCACCGTCTACCGCATCCACGAGCTGCTCAAGGACGTGGTGGACGCACCGGAGGGGCGTGCCTACATCCTGGATCGCACCATCATCGCCGACGAGGTCGGCGTGTTGGGCCTCCCCGAGCTGCGCGCGTGGATGGATGAGCTGGGCTCCAAGGAGCTGGTGGGCCATCTGATCGGTGGCGTCACCGTCAGCGAGCTGCCAGAGGACTTCCGCCACTGGCTACAGCAGGCCTATTCACCCTCGGACTTCGTCATCACGCCATTGCCCAATCAGCTCTTCGCCCGCGACAGCTCAGCCTGGATCTACGGTGGCGTGACCATCAACCCCATGGCGCGGCCGGCGCGGCGCAAGGAAGCTCTGCATATGGCCGCCATCTACAAGTTCCATCCGAACTTCCGCGGTGGCGACTTCCAGGTCTGGTGGGGCGATCCTGATGAGAGGCACTACGGCAGCGCCACGCTGGAGGGTGGCGACATCATGCCGGTGGGCAAGGGCATCGTCCTCGTCGGCATGGGCGAGCGCACCACGTACCAGGCGGTCAGCCAGCTGGCGCTGTCGTTGTTCGAGCACGGCGCCGCGGAACGGGTGATCGGGGCCAAGATGCCAGCCGACCGCGCATCGATGCATCTCGACACCATCTTCAGCTTCTGCGATCGCGACCTCGTCACCGTGTACGAGCCGGCGGTAGCTGCCATCCAACCCATCAGCTACCGGCCCGGCGAGCATGGCCTGGAGGTCACCGTGGAGTCCAAGGGTTGGACCGAGACGGTGGCGGAGGCGCTTGGCTTTGCTGCGCTGCGGACCATCCCCACCGGCGGCGACGAGTTCCAGCAGGAACGTGAGCAGTGGGATGACGGCAACAACGTGGTCGCCTTGGAGCCGGGCGTGGTGGTGGCCTACGATCGCAACGAGTGGACCAACGCGCGCCTGAGACGGGCCGGTGTGGCGGTCATGGAGATCGACGGTTCCGAGCTGGGGCGTGGACGCGGTGGCGGCCATTGCATGACCTGTCCGGTGTGGCGAGAGCCAGTCTTCGACTGACGGATGCGGGCCACCTCCGATGGCGGCGCGTCACCGTCGTCCGTTTGGGGCGGACGAACCGGCCGGTCGAAGCCTCGCCGATCCCCGAACGGTCGTTCAAAGTGCCGTTTTCGGTCGTGCCGTTCATTGCGGGCGTCCGATGGGGCGGGTTGGTCACCGGTGGGAGCGGGTCCACCACCGATCTGACCGGGCTCATCCCCATCGCCGCCGAGTTCGTCCGTTTGAAGCGGACGGCGAGGAGGGGGACGTTCCCGCGACCGCTCGACGAGCCGAACTGACCGACGGGGATCGTGACATCCGGCAGTGCTCGTAGGGCAGATGTCTCTGCCAGCACTGCCGGTCTGGTCGCACAACGGATTGCACAGGAACCCGGCATGCATAGGTGGGTGGCTCGGAGGGCGGCCCACCAGGAGGTGCTCCGATGGTTCGTTCGGTGATGATCGTTCCGCGACTGGTCGAAGCGGCGCTCGTCGTCCTGGTCGTGTGTGGCACTGACGCGCTCGGGCGTCCGTTCGAATCGGAGATGCTCGTGTTCCGTGACCGTGACAAGACGCTGCGAGCGATCAACCCGCGTACTGGGGAAACCACGGGATCGGGACTGGCGAACAGACCACGATCCGATCGCCGGCGCCCACCGCGGGGTGCTGAGCCGACTTGGCTCCCGTCAGTCGGGCGGGTCGGCGGTCCAGCGGAGGATGTCCCCGGGCTGGCAGTCGAGCACCCGGCAGATCGAGTCCAGGGTGCTGAAGCGGATGGCCCGGGCGCGGCCGTTCTTCAGCACCGCGACGTTCGCCGGGGTGATGCCAACGGCCTGGGCGAAGTCGCCCACGGACATCTTGCGGCGGGCGAGCATGAGGTCGAGGTCCACGATGATGGCCATCAGATGACCTCGTCGAGCTCGGTGCGGTCGGCGATCGCCGACTCGAGTAGGCCGCGCATGACGACCATCAGGAGCACGAACGCCATCCCACACGCCATACTGGCGACCAGCCAGAGGATGACGCCCGGTCCGCCGCCATGGACGGTGAGCAGGTGGATCCACACGCCCGCGTTCAGTATCGTGGCGACCGCCCCGCAGGCCGTGATGATGTCCACCGAGCGCAGGGCGCGACGGGTAAAGATGACCCCGCTGCTGATCATCGACAGCAGCCTCCAGACGACGAGCAGCGCCACCTGGCCGCACGCGATCACCAGGATCCCGGCCACCGAGTACGGGACGACGAGGTACCCGACCTCGGGGAAGGTCATCGCCGCCCCGGACGCAGTCACGGGCACGAGCACCTGTCCGAGCACCGATCCAAGCAGGAGGACGACCAGAACGACGTGGAGAAGCCGGATGGTGAGCCTGTTCATCTATCGAGTATCGATTGGTTTCGGTCGCTCGTCAATAGGTCGCCGTCCCGTGCTTGGCTCTCGATGAAAGCCTCGATCCGGGCGCGTGCGAACCTGGAGCTGCGCCGGGCGAACGTCATCCGGAGGTCGGCATCCGCCTTCGACTGACGGCGCGCCGCGGGGTGACCTGGGAGCCGTCGAGATGGCCGACGAAGCTGTCGTCCGTTTGGAGCAGACGAATCGGGCGGTTGAGGACTCGCCGTCCCGCTATTGGCGGCCATCGGAGCGCGTCAGCCTGGGTCGGAAGCCGTTGTGCCCGATTGTGGCCGATTTCGCCCGTTTCAAGCGGATGCCGGTCGCAAGGACGGATGAAGTGCTGCCGCCGATCCCCACGGCGGAGCCGCTCGCGATGAGGGTACCGAGCAGCCGGGGCACGGCTAGAATCCGCCGATGCCAAAGTTGCCTGCCGCTGACGACCTCGCGTCGCTGCGCGTTCCTACCGATGTGCGCCTTTCTCCCGACGGACGATCTGCCTGCTACGTGGTCAAGGCGTCCACGCCCGACCAGGCCGGCTATCGCACCGCCCTGTGGCTGGTGCCGACCGACGGCTCCGAGCCCGGGCGTCAGCTGACCCTGGGTGCCCTCCACGATGCCGCCCCGCGATGGAGCCCCGATGGCCGCTGGTTGGCGTTCCTCTCCGATCGCGGAAGCGTGCTGCGCAAGGGTGGCGCCCCGCGTGACAAGGAGGACCTGAAACGGGCCGATGCTACGCCGGTCGGCCTCAAGGACCTCGTCGGCCGCGACATCCCGCGCGGCAATGTCCAGGTGTGGCTGCTGCCGCTGGCCGGTGGTGAAGCACACCAGCTCACTGATCTGCCTCAGGATGTCGGTGCCGTCGACTGGAGCCCCGATAGCGCACGACTCTGCATCGTCTCAGGCGCCACCTCGGCCAGCGTGCCCGAGTCGAAGAAGGACGCGGGCGACCCACCTCGCCGCGACATCCGCCTCATCGATGAGTTGGCCTATCAGCTCAACGGCGCCGGCTTCGTGTATGAGTTCCCGCCCAAGCTGTGGATCGTCGACATCGCTGATGGCGATGCTCGGCGCCTTACGTCGGGGCGTAGCTCTGACGAACAGCCGGTCTGGAGCCCGGACGGCAAGCGCATCGCCTACGTGAGCAACCGCGGCGCTGATCCTGATCTCGTTTGGCGTGCCGACCTGACCATCATCGACGCCGACGGCGGCAAGCCCGTTCGCGTCAGTGCCGGAGCGGAGCGGCTGTTCCAGCATCCCGCCTGGAGTCCTAACGGCAAGCACATCGCAGCAGCCGGTCATCGGCTGGAGTCGGGCAATCCGACGCGCGACGATATCCACGTCTTCCGCGCCCGCCCCGACCAGACCGGGGATAACCTGACCGGCCACGCCGACCTGTTCGTCGATGCGGCCATGAACAGCGACCTCTACAGCGCCGGTGCCACCGGACCGCTGTGGGCTCCCGACGGCGGTTCGATCCTCTTCAATGCACCAGTCGATGGCTCGTTCGAGCTGTGGCGCGTGCGTCTTGAGGACTCCCGCGTCGAGCAGCTCACCCAGGGCCGACATATGCTGGTGTCACCCTCGATCGCGGCTGCTGGAGATGACCTGGCGGTGGTGGCCATCCGTGGTGATGCCATCTCCCCGCCGGACCTCGTTAGCTTCACGGTCGCGGGCGCCAGGAAGTCGGCCGCCAAACCGGTCAAGCCCAAAGCCATGCGCCGACTTACGGAGCTGATGGCTAAGCCCTGGAAGGACATCACGCTCGTCGAGCCACAGGAGCGCTGGCACGAGGTCGACGGACGCCGCATCCAGGGTTGGTTCTTCGAGGCTCCGCGCAAAGGGGGCAAGCGCGGGAAGGCGGGCAAGGGTGCCAAGGGCGCCAAGCCGGCACCGCTCGTGGTGGAGATCCACGGCGGCCCTGCCACGCTGTACGGCTTCTCGCTGATGTGGGAGTGGCAGCTGCTCCTCGCGTCCGGCATCAGCGTCTACGCCTGCAACCCACGAGGTTCGACCGGCTACGGCCAGGCCTTCGGCAAGGCCAACTACCGCGACTGGGGTGACGGTCCCCAGGCTGACATCGAGGCCGGTGTCGATACCCTGGCCAAGGATGGGGTGGCCGATCCAGCGCGAGTCGGCGTCACCGGCGGCTCCTATGGCGGTTATCTGACGGCCTGGATGATCGGCCACAGCGACCGCTATGCCGCCGCGGTGGCCTGTCGTGGCGTCTATGACATGACCTCGGAGATGCTCAGCGGCGATCTGGGTGGTCCGCTCTTCGGCGGCTGGGAGCTGGGTGCGCAACCGTGGGAGGATCCGGGCTTGTATCAGCGTCTGAGCCCGCTCACCTATGCCACTCAGATCCACACGCCGCTGCTCATCCAGCATGCCGAGCAGGACCTGCGCTGTCCTATCACGCAGGCAGAAGAGCTGTTCAGCGTGCTGCGCTCACTGAAGCGACCGGTACGCTTCATGCGCACGCCCGGCGAGACGCACGAGCTGACCCGCAGTGGCTCACCCTTCCGGCGGATCGAGAACCAGGAACGCATCCGTGACTGGTTCGTGCATTACCTGCTGGACGGAGCGCGTACGCTACCTCGCACGTAGCGCGGGGTATCTCTCATGGGCGACCAGGTTCGCATCGCTGCCGCCATCGATGTCGGCAGCAACAGCGTCCATCTGCTGCTGACCGAGTTGGAGGGCGACCCTCCGGTCGTGCTTCGGGATGAGTCGGTACTTCTTGGATTGGGTGCCATGGTCGACATGGCGGGCCGTATCTCCGACGAAGCGGCGGCAGCGGCCATCGAAGCATTGGTCGACTACGTCGAGGCCGCAGAGGACGAGGGTGCCGAGTCGATCACCCTGCTGGGCACCGAGCCACTGCGTCGAGCGTCCAACCGCTCGCACTTCTGCGAGGCCGTGGAGAAGGCCACGGGTCTGCCACTCCTGGTCCTCAGCCACGAGGAGGAAGCGCTGCTGACCGTCATCGGTGTCCTCGGCGGCGCGCCCGTCGAGGAGCCCCTGCTGGTGCTCGACATCGGTGGCGGTTCATCGGAGATCGTGCTGCTGGAGCCCGGTGCGGACCCGGTCGTGGGCGTCATGCCCATCGGTTCGGCCCGATTGACCGCGCAGCACGTGGAAGACGATCCACCGACCGTCGACGAGATCGCCGCGCTCCGACTCGAGTCGCGCCACTTGCTCTCGCGCATGCCTGTCGGGCACCCCAAGAGCGGCATCATCGTGGGCGGATCAGGCACCAACCTCATCCGCCTCACCTCGGACGAGGAGGAGGATGAAGAGGAGGTGGTGTTGATCGACGGCGGTCTCATCGACCGTGACCGCACCGCGCGTGCCATCGAGATCGTGATGGAGCACCCGGCGGCCGAGCTGGTCGAGACCTATGGGTTGCGCGAGCGCCGCGTGCTGCAGATGGCGGCCGGCGCCAGCCTCATCGAGGCCACGCTCGATTGCTACGACCTGGAGCACCTTGAAGCGTCCGACGCAAGCCTCCGAGAGGGTGTCATCATCGCTCGCGAGGAGGCCGGCGACGACTGGCGCGAGGAGTTGACGGCGCTCGTCGCTGGCGACTGAATCCGCTCCGGCCCTGGCGTGACATCCAGCGAAGACCCAGAAGGAACGATGACCGGCACGACGACCGACCAGCGAGCTGACTTCACGTTGTCACCCGACGAAGTGCTCGTGCGCGCCGGCGTCGACGCACGCAGCGGGCTGAGCGCCGAAGAGGTCGCCACGCGGCGAGCGAGCTTCGGCGCCAACAAGTTCGCCGAGGGCAAGTCGGAGCCTGCCTGGCGGGCGTTCGTGCGCCAGTACCGCGAGCTCATGCAGATCGTGCTGCTGGCGGCGGGCCTCCTCAGCATCTGGCCGGTCGGTCAGCCCACCACGGGCCTCCTGCTGATCGGCCTGACCTGCTTCAACGCCGGACTGGGCATGGCCCAGGAAGGCAAGGCTGCCGCGGCCGTGGCTGCGCTGGCGGAGATGATGATCGTCAAGGCGCGCGTGCTACGCGGTGGCGAGCTGAGTGAGCTGCCGGCAGAGGAGCTGGTGCCCGGCGACATCGTTTCGGTCGAGGCCGGCGATCGCATCCCCGCTGACGGTCGGCTCATCACGTCGGCCACCCTGGAGGTGGACGAGTCGCCGCTGACTGGCGAATCGATGCCTGTGCCCAAGGGCGTCGCGGCCATCGAGGATGCCTCCGCCACCCTCGGCGACCGCACCAACATGGTCTTCATGAACACCAGCGCCACGCGTGGCTCAGGCACCTTCGTGGTCACCGCCACCGGCATGCAGACTGAGGTCGGCCACATCTCGGAGATGCTGGCCGCTGCCGATTCGACGACCACCCCGCTGACCATCCAGCTGGAAAAGTTGACGCGCCAGCTGCTGACCATCGCGGGCTTGGCCCTGGCCGCCTCGATGATCCTGGGCCTGTTCCGCGGTGAACCCTTCGACGCCCTCTTCATCGCGGCCATCGCCTTTGCCGTGGCGGCCATCCCCACCGGCCTACCGGCCGTCGTGACCACCATCCTCTCACTGGGTACGCGCACGCTGGCGGCGGCGGGCGCCATCGTCAAGGACTTGCGCTCGGTGGAGACCTTGGGCTCCACCTCGGCCATCAACTCGGACAAGACCGGCACGCTCACGCTCAACCAGATGACCGCGGTCGAGATGGCCACGGTCGGCCGCCATTACGAGATCAGTGGCACCGGCTACAGCACGGACGGGCAGATCCTCCACGAGGGCGGTCAGGAGGACTCCGACCTGGAGCGTTTCCTGCTGCCGATGGTGCTGGCCTCTGATGCCGTCGCGCGCAACGGTGAGCTCGTCGGCGACCCCACGGAGGGTGCCCTGGTGGTGCTGGCGGCCAAGGGCGGGGTCAGTGCGCAGGTCACGCGCGAGCGCTACCCACGCCTCGCGACGCTGCCCTTCGATGCTGCCTACAAGCTGATGGCTACGTTCCACCAGATGACCGACGAGCAGGGCAAGGACGTGGTGCGCGTCTATGTGAAAGGGGCGCCCGACCAGCTGCTCGCCCGCGGCGCGTCTCTCTATGCCCGTGAGCGTGACCCAGTCACCATCATCGACGACATCCACGCGCGCTACATGGAGGAGAACGACCGCCTCGCCGCCAAGGGCCTGCGCGTTCTCGCCACGGCGCGCAAGGACATCGCCCCTGCTGACTTCGATCCCGATGGCGACCTGCTCGAACAGATCGAGGGGCTGACGCTGATGGCGCTGGTCGGCATCGTCGACCCGCCGCGACCGGAGGTGAAGGGCTCCATCGCCACCGCGCACCGAGCGGGCATCACCGTGCGCATGATCACCGGCGACCACGTCGTCACGGCCGAGGCCATCGGACGTGAGCTGGGCATCCCCGGTCGTGCCATCAGCGGCGCCGAGTTCCGAGCTATGCCGGACGAGCAGGTGCTGCGTGAGCTCGACGACATCGGCATCATCGCGCGCGTCACGCCTGAGGATAAAGTCCATCTGGTCGAGCTGCTGCAGCGAGAAGGACACGTCGTGGCCATGACCGGCGACGGCGTGAACGACGCTCCAGCGCTGAAGCAAGCCGATATCGGCGTGGCCATGGGCATCACCGGCACGGAGGTCTCAAAGGAGGCCGCGGTGATGATCTTGACCGACGATGACTTCTCCACCATCGTACGAGCCGTTCGGCTGGGCCGCAGCACGTATGACAACCTGCAGCGCTACATCCGCTTCCAGATGGCGGGCCTGTTCGGTTTCATCGCCACCTTCCTCGGAGCGAGCATCTTCTGGATCGCCGGCGGCCTTCCGTTCCTGCCGGCACAGACGATCTTCATCAACTACTCCGTGCAGCTGAGCCAGGCCTTCGGGCTGGGCTTCGCCGCGCCCCCGCCGGGCTTGATGGACCGCAAGCCGCGCCCTGCCGGCGTGCCCATCCTGGGGCGCCAGATGCTCATCTGGCTGGCGCTGGCAGGCCTGGTGATGGGCGTCGGCACGCTGCTCATCATCGATTGGGGCACGCGGACCTACGGTGAGGACGTGGGCCGCACGATGGGCTTCGTGACCTTCGCCTTCTTCAACATCGCCTTTTCGCTGGCCACCAAGGACGAGACGCGGACGGCGCTCAGTCGGGACGTCCTGGCCGACCGTACGCTGGCCATCGCGACCGTCGTTTCCGTGCTGGTCATCATCGCGGCGACCGAGCTGGGTCTGATGCAGCGGATCCTGAACACGGTCGGGCTGGACGTGGATCAGTGGGCTGTGTGCGTGCTGGTGGGCCTGTCGCTGTTGCCCATATCCGAGGTGCGTAAGCACTTCTGGCACATCCCCGTCAACGAGGTGCCCGAATCCGCGCCGACCGAGATTTGACGCTGCCCGTCAGTCCCGCTCCTCGACGACCACGTCGACGATGCCGATGACCACGGTGCGGACGGGCGCACCGGGGGCGTTCAGGACCTGGCGGGCGCCGTTGCCCTCATCGAGCAACAGGACGGTCTCGCCGGCACCGGCACCGATGTTGTCGACCGCGATCTGGTAGCCGCCGCTTGGCGTGCCTTGGGGGTCCAGGAGGTCGCACAGCAGCAGCGTGCGACCGTCGAAGTGCGGGTCGTTGATGGTGGAGACGACGTTGCCGACCACGCGAGCGAGCTTCATGTCGGCCCCTCCACGCCGGGCAGCAGCGTCACCGCGTCCACGATGCCGACGATGGCGTGGTCCACCGGGACGAACGTCTCGTCCAGCGCCTGGGCCGCTTCCCGCGAGGCCACGAAGTAGACCAGCTCACCCGGCCCGGCCATGTGCACGGCGTCCGCAGCCACGACGGAGTCGCCCTTGGGCCGTCCCTGTCGGTCGAGCGGCTGGATGATGAGTAGCTTCACGCCCTCCAGACCGGGCACCTTGGTGGTGGCCACGACCGTGCCGGTCACGCGTGCGAGCTGCATCCGGCTACTCCCGCACCCGGGCAGCGAAGCGTGGGTCGGCCGCGAGGTTCTCGGCCATCTCCGTATGGAGCTGTGCGATGACGCGCGAGGAGAGCCCGCGGGCCTCGCCGACCGCCGCCAGGCCCATCTCCACGGCCGCCTCCACCTCTGAGACGCTACCGTCGAAGAGCAGGTAGCCCTTGCCGCCCAGGTCGTCGGCCAACCGTAGCTCGAGGAGTCGCACCCGGGCGCCCTTCAAGCCCGCGTCGGCGGCGCGGATGATGGCCGGCACGGTCGCGGTCTCGATGATGCCCAGGGCCTCCGCTCCGCCAGCCACCCGCGCCCCGCGTGCCCCGGCCACGACGTCGGGGTGGACGTTGGGCAGGAAGACCACGTCACGAACGTTGAGCCCGCCGACCTCTCGACCGGCCGCCAGCGCCTCCTCGACATCGGCCACCTCGCCTCCGACCAGCACCAGGTATTTGCCCGGATGCACGGTGCCGGCCCGGATGACCTCGACGGGTGCGCGCTTGGCCATGGCGTCACCGACCGCGATGCCGACCGCGATGGACTCGATCTCGAGCAGCCCCAGTGCGGGCTCGACGGCCGCTGGACGAGTCGGCATCAGACGATCCTCAAGGCGCCGACGACGGTGACACGCCGCTCACGCGAGAACGTCCGCGGCCGGGTCATGCCATCGCCGGTGGGGGAGGCGATGGAGAAGGAGGTGAAACCCTCACCACCGGCCCCGAGTCCCGCGAGGTTGGGTCCGTTAGCCACGAAGATGGAGCAGTTCATGGCCCGCGCCATGCGCGTGATGGCATCCACGTCCCTGGAGTGGATCGAGGCGGTGTGGTGGAAGCCGTGCTCCATGCGCACCGCCAGGTCGATGGCCGTGTCCACGTTGGGCACCCGCACTACCGGCAGCACCGGCATCATCTGTTCGGTCCAGGCGAGGCTGTGGTCACGCGGGACGTCCGCCAGTAGCAGGCGCGGCTCCGGATCTGCCTGCACGCCGATCTCGGCCAGGATCCGTGAGGCGTCTTTCCCGATCCAGGCGGGGTTCATCACGCCGGGTTTGCCGGAAGGCCCCATCTCCTTGAAGATCACCCGCTCCAGACGGCGCAGCTCGTGCTCCTTCAGCAGGTAAGCGCCGTTCTGGCTCATGGCGCGCAGCAGTCGGTCGGCGATGCTGTCCACGGCCAGCACGACCTTCTCATCGATACAGACGATATTGTTGTCGAACGATGCGCCACGCACGATGTCTGCCGCGGCGCGCTCGATATCTGCCGTCTGGTCCACGACTGCGGGTGGGTTGCCGGGACCGGCGGTGATGGCGCGTTTGTCCGTCTTGAGTGCTTCACGAACCACACCGGGACCGCCGGTGACCAGCAGCACGCGCACGCCGGGATGGTTCATCAGGGCACGCGCCGAGTCGATGGTGGGCACGGCCACACCGGTCACGAGGTCCGACGGTCCACCAGCGCCGACGATGGCGCGGTTGATGAGTCGGATGGTCTCTGCTGAGCAGGCGCGTGCCGAGGGATGCGCGTTGAAGACGACGGCGTTGCCGGCGCTGACGATGCTGATGGTGTTGTTGATGACCGTCGAGGTGGGGTTGGTCACCGGACTGATGGCGCCGACCACGCCGAACGGGGCCCACTCGGTGAGCATCATGCCTTTGTCACCGCTGACCGCCTGGGCCTCAAGGTCCTCGGGACCCGGTGCCTTGGTGGTGACGAGTCGGTTCTTGACGACCTTGTCCTCGAAGCGGCCGATTCCCGTCTCGCGATGGGCCATGCGGGCCAGCTGCTCGGCATGGGCGAGCATCGACGCGCGTACCGCCTCGATCACGGCCTTGCGCCTGTCAAGGCCGCTGTCACCGAAGGCACGAAAGGCACCCCCCGCGGCTGCGACGGCATCGTCGACGGTGGCGTGGATGCCATCACCCAGCTCAGCCTCAGCCGCCGCTGCGACCTCGGCCGCAGCCTGCATCCCGGAACCCGGGCGCGCGGTATCGCCCGCCGCCATGCGGCCACGCACGCGCTCGATGATCTGTGTGATCTCGCCTTCGTCCATCGGTCATCCCCGCAGCGTATGAGTCGGCAGCCGACTACTTGCGGTAGATCTCCTTCCCATCGACTTCCCAGCTGTCCACGATGGCCATGATCACCGCGTCACAGGGCTTGTCCCTGGTGGTCTCCGTATTGCGCGCCGAGCTGCCACTGGCGTACAGCACCACCTCACCGACGCCCGCGCCGACCGCGTCCGCGGCCACCACGTAGCCGCCGGTCTCCTTGTCCTCCGCGTCGAGCTGGCGCACGACGAGGAGCTTCCAGCCTTCGGTGAGTGGCTCCTTCTGGCTGGCCACCACCGTGCCGGTCACTCGTCCGAGCAACATGTCCTACCGCCTGCTTGGGGAGTGGGCGCCGAGATCGTCCGACCCGGCGCCCAGCCCGTCTCTACTTGCGCTTGGTGCCGGTCTCGGCCTCAGCCTCGGCGAGCCGACCCAGCGGCATGACCAGGTCCACGTTGGTGTGCGGCCGCGCGATGACGTGGCTGCTGACCACCTCGCCGACCTTCTCGGCGTTGCGCACGCCGGCCTCGACCGCGGCCTTGACCGCAGCCACATCGCCGCGCACCACCGCGGTGACGTACCCGCCGCCGGTCTTCTCATAGCTGACCAATTCGACCTTGGCGGCCTTGACCATCGCGTCAGCGGCCTCGACCACGGCGGTGAAGCCGCGTGCCTCGATCATGCCCAGTGCTTCTGCCATCGGTTCGTTCTCCCTTGCTCTGTGCCTTGCTCTGTCGTCTCGTGGGTGTTCGGGGTGTCTGGTCGGAGTCGGCCGTTACTTCGCGTCGCGACCCTCCAGCCCTTCGACCGCGGCCAGCGCGGCGCGCCAACCGACGTCGATGTCACGCTCCTCGCCGCCGAGATAGATGCGGCCCATGGAGCCGAAGTTGCGCACCTCCAGGATGTTGATGTCCGCCGCCTTCTCTGCCTCGTTGGCGGCCAGTGCGGCGTAAGCTGCCGGCTCCATCTCCAGCACGTACAGCGTCTGGCCGGGGATGAGCATCTGACCGTGGCGGGTGCGGTTGATGAGCTGCGCCTGGTGGTCATCGATACGGCGGATGATCTGGCTCGACAGCACCCGCGGCTTGATGCGGTCGACCTCGGTCAGGCCCATCTCGTCAAGGATCGCGGCGCCGGCCGCGCGCACCTCCGCCTGCGACGGCGAGTGGACCTCCAGCATGCCGTAGTAGCGCTCGATGATCTGCATGCCGGGCTTCACCTGCGTGGACTTGAGCGCCACGTCGGTGAGGCGGTTGATCTCGATGCCGGGCGAGATCTCGATCGACAGCGAGGCATCGCCGGCAAGCGGCAGGAAGCCCTGTGCCACGGTGCCCAGGAAGGCCGCGTACTGCGCCTGCAGGCTGTCGATGAACGAGTACGCGCGAAGTTCAATACCGGCCACTGGTGCCTCCCTGTCCGCTGACGATCTTGATGCCGGCCGAGGCGCCGATGCGCGTGGCACCGGCGGCGATCATCTCCTGCACATCCTCCGCGGTGCGGATGCCACCGGCAGCCTTGACACCCATCTTGGGTCCGACCGCCTCGCGCATGAGCGCGACGTCATACACCGTGGCTCCACCCTTCGCGTAACCGGTAGATGTCTTGACCATGTCCGCCTTGGCGTCGCGGGCCAGGCGCGAGGCGATGATCTTCTCGGGGTCGCTGAGCAGCGCCGCCTCGATGATGACCTTGTTGATAGCGCCCGATTCGTGGCAGGCATCGCTGACGCGGGCGATGTCATCGCGCACCACGTCGTGCCGACCGCTCTTGAGCGCGCCGATGTTGATGACCATGTCGATCTCTCGCGCGCCATCGCGGATGGCTCGCCGAGCTTCGAAGGCCTTGACGTCAGCCGGTGTTGCACCGAAGGGGAAGCCGACCACCGAGGCCACAGCCACATCCGAATCGCGAAGGCGTGTCGCCGCACGGCGTACCCAGACGGGGTTCACGCAGACCGAAGCGAAGTGGTATTCGGCGGCCTCATCGCAGAGCTTGTCGATCTCAGCCTCAGAGGCGTCGGGCTTCAGTAGGGTGTGGTCGATGTAGCGCGCCAGGTCCAGCGGCACCTCATCGGCCGGGCCGTGGTATTCGATGCGGTCGGCGCCCTCTGCCATCAAGGTGCGGACCTTGACCGAGCACTGCGCCGCGCAGCTCTGCAGGCAGGTGGCACAGGGGTCCGACGGGTCGGCCGCCGAGGTGCCGCCACCGAGTGCTGCGAGCACCTCGCGGGTGATGGCCTCCACGAGGTCGTTGCGTTGGTCGATGGTGTCGGTCATCGGTCCTTTCCCCTGCCGGCGATGCTGTAGCTGTGCTCGATGGCGGTGATCTTGTCCACGCGGGCGCCGTGGCGTTCGGCGCCCCAGTCAGTCTCCAGCCAGGTCTGCACGATCTGGAGGGCCAGGGCGGTACCCAGGAAGCCCGAGCCCAGGGTGAGCACGTTGGCGTAGTTGTGTTCACGACTGTTGCGGGCCGAGGAGAGGTCATGGCAGTTGGCGGCGCGCACGCCAGGGACCTTGTTGGCGGCCATGGCCGAGCCGATGCCGGCGCCGTCGACGACGATGCCCCAGCGGCATGACCCGTCGGCGACGAGCTCGGCGACGGATTGCGCCAGGTCGGGGTAGTCGACCGCGTCATCGCTGTGGGTGCCGCAGTCGCGAACCGCGTAGCGGTGCTCGGTGAGCCAGCTGCCGATGGCGTCCTTCATGCGCCAGCCGCCGTGGTCGCCGGCGATGGCCACAGTGATGCGTCCATCGGCCGCGGCGGTCGTCGCGGTGAGTGCTGGCGTCGCCGGTGCGTCGAGTGTTTGGTCGACGATCCTGCGCACCAGCGCCCGCACCTCATCAGCAGTGGCTGGTCTGTCAGGCATGCGACAGCACCCACTCAGCCGTGGCCTCGTCAGTCACGAGTGTCTTCATGCACTCGGCGCGCAGGGCAGCGAGGGCGATGGGGCCACGCCCGGGACCCGCCGCCAGGCCGACCGTGACGGCTTTGCCGCGGAGCTCGTCGAGCGGCATGCCCACCGTGCGCGCGTCCAGGCCGGGCAGCGCGATCGTGCCGTCGATGGTCAGGAAACGACCCAGCACATCGCCCACCGCGCCGGCACGCGCCAAACGCTTCAGATCCTTGTTGTCAAGGTAGCCCGAGGCGACGTGGACACTGTCTTGCCCCATCGCGCCCATGCCGAAGACCGCGCTTGGCGCGCGCCGGGCAGCTCGCAGCGGTTGGCGCACCGATGGATCAGCCTCCAGCGCACGCCTCAGCTCCGCGCTGCCGACGATGGCCGGCGCAGGCATCAGCTGGATGGCGGCGCCGGTGGTGCTGCCGAAGCGCTCCACCACTTCCTGGTAGCGCGTGGGCTGGGCCGATCGTGAGATGGCGCCGTTGAGCTGCACGATCTGCTTGGCCTGCGTCCAGCCGGGGCGCAGTCGCGCCGCCAGCTCCAGCATGGTGCGGCCCCAGGAGACGCCGATGACACCTTGTGGCCTGAGCGCTGCCAGATGATCGGCCGCGGCCGCGGCGACACGTTCGCGGGCCAGCTGCTCATCCTCGGCGGCGTCGCCACTGAGCGGCACGTCGACCACGATGGAGTCAGCCAGACCGAAGCGCTCCCTGAGTGCGTCCTCCAGCGCCACCAGGCGCGCGGCCGGGTGGACGATCTCGATACGCACAGCATCCTCGCGGAGGGCCCGTTCCAGCAGTCGGCCGACCTTGAAGCGGCTGACGCCCAAGCGCTTGCCGATAGCGTCCTGCGTCAGGTCGCCGTGGTAGTACAGCTGCGCCGCGCGGAGCATCAGCCGCGTGTCAGCCAAAGCCCCATCGGCGACGGTCGCATCAGTCGCGGAAGCTTGGATGCTCAATTGTGCACACTACTGCTCATATGCAGCAAGCGTACCACTGGCGAGTGTGCTGTCAAGAGGGTCGACCACTCATGGCGTGAAGGCTGACAAGGCGGCAGTCTCCCTTTGCCTCTGATCAGTCTCCCTCGTACATCCGCTCGAGATCCACCAGTTCGATGTCCGACCGGCTGCGAGCGGCCTCCACGACGTCGGTGTCGAAGCCGGTGAGACTGAAGAGCAGTAGCTTCGCGCCGGCCGCATCGGCCCTGGATGTCAGCAACCCTCGGGTGCTCACCGTCCTTTGCCTGGTCGTATGCAGATCGGATGACCGATGTCAGCTCCCTGGAACCATCGAGCAGGTACGGCAGCTCGTCAAGGACGATGAGCCGGCCGTCCGCGACTTTGCACAAGTCCCGGAATGCGGTCGGCCAGTCACGGAAGTGCCCGTCTGCTAGCGCCGTCTGGCCAGACCACCGAGCGACGGCTTGATAGAACGTGCCAAGGGCGGCCCCTCGAGTTTCCTCGGATCGCGCACGTCTACTTGTGCGGCTGCACGGCTGTGCGGCTGCATGGAAAGTCGGGTCGAAGCAGGAACTGGCCTGCCGCTACATCCTCGATCATGCGCCCGAGGTGTTCCGGGTTCGCGATGTGCGGATGGCACTCCCGGGGATCAGTGACGCGACGATCCAGCTGGTCCTGTCCGCCATACGCCGTGGCGGTGAGATCGAATCGGTGGCTGGAGTCACTGGCCGCGCGTCCGCCACGAGACGACGACGGCGATAGGGGCGCCCAGAAACACAGCGCGCCTCGCATCAAGACGCGTATCGTGTCGGCATGGAACGGTTCATCGGGCGGCAGATGCTGGTCACCGGTGGGGCCAGCGGCATCGGAGCCGGCATCGCCCAACGTCTGGCCGACGAGGGAGCACTGGTCACCATCCTCGACATCGCGCCCATCGACCCGGGCGTGTGCGGCATGCGGTCGGTGCAGGGGAGCGTGGCGGATGAGGATGCGGTGCGCGAGGCGGTCCGCTTGGCGGCCGGCGAGGATGGTCGTTTGCATGGCGTCGTCAACAACGCCGGCATCATGGTCGGCGCTCCGGTCGAACAGCTGACCCTCGACGACTGGCATCTCATGCTCGACGTCAATGTAGCCGGCTACATGCTCGCCGCCAAGCACGCCTTCGGTCCCATGCGTGCCGCTGGCGGTGGCTCCATCGTCAACTGCGCTTCGATCATGGCCTACAACAGCGGGCCTGGCCAGGCGTCGTACTCGGCCAGCAAGGCGGCGGTGCTGGGCCTGACACGCGGGGTGGCCATGGACGGTGCTCCGCACGCCATCCGCTGCAATGCCGTATGTCCCGGCACCATCGAAACGCCCATGTACGAGCGCTACCTGGCTGCCCAGGAAGACCCTGAAGCCGAGCACCGACGGACTCTCGGGATGTATCCGCTAGGACGCCTCGGGACGCCCGGGGATGTGGCCGGTCTGGTGGCCTTCCTGCTCAGCGACGATGCCGCTTGGATCACCGGACAGGACTTCGTGGTCGACGGCGGATTCTTGGCCCAGGGCACGGCCAAGTAGCCATGCTAAGCATCGAATTGGTCCAGGTCATCACGACCCGGCCGACCACCGAGAACCTTGTGCTGGTGCGAGTGCAGACCTCTGCGCCGGGTCTATACGGCTGGGGCTGCGCCACCTTCACGCAGCGCCACCGCGCGGTAGTGGAGATCATCGAGACCTACCTCACGCCGTTGCTGATGGGGCGTGACCCGGCGCGCATCGGGGAGCTGTGGCGCCTGATGCACACCAACGGCTACTGGCGCAACGGCCCGGTCGTCAATAACGCCATATCCGGCGTGGACCAGGCGCTCTGGGACATCAAGGGCAAGCTGGCCGGTATGCCGGTCTACGACCTGCTGGGCGGCAAGGTCCGTGAGGCGGCCGCGGTGTACCAGCACGCTGCTGGACGCGATGCTGAGGAGCTCTGCGACCGAGCCGCGTCGCTGCTCGAGCAGGGCGTGCGGCACGTCCGGGCCCAGCTGAGCAAGGCGCCCGACGCTGCCGGGATGCTGGCGGCAGCGACCGCCGGCTACGGCAGCACAAGCATCCCCGCTCCACCGCCCGATGGGGCCCTGGCCGGTGCCTACTTCGACCCGGTGGTCTACCGGCGCACGACCAGCGAGGCGCTGGCGAAGCTGCGTGAGACCTTGGGCGATGAGGTCGAGCTACTGCATGACGTCCACTCCCGCCTCGCCCCGTCGGACGCGGTCGACTTCGCACGCCAGCTGGAACCGTTGCGGCTGTTCTTCCTTGAGGACGCACTGCCGCCGGAGCACCTCGACTGGTACCCGCGCCTGCGAGCGGTGACCACCACGCCGCAGGCGGTGGGCGAGCTGTTCGTCCACCCGACTGAGTGGTTGCCGCTCGTTTCACAGCACCACGTCGACTTCCTGCGGCTGCACGTGTCGGCCATCGGGGGCCTGACGCCGGCGTGGCACGCCGCCCAGATTTGCGAAGCTCATGGGGTGCGGACGGCCTGGCACGGGCCCAAGGACACCTCGCCCATCGGCCACACCGCGCAGTTGCACCTAGATGTCGCCAGCCACGCCTTCGGCATCCAGGAGTTCCCTGCTTTCACCGACCCCGAGCGTGAGATCTTCAGCGGACTGCCCGAGCTGCGCGCCGGCTACCTGTACCCGAACGATGCGCCGGGCCTGGGCATCGACGTGGACGAGGCCGCTGCCGCCCGATTTCCCGCGGGCGCCGACGTCATCGGCTGGACCCAGTCGCGCTATCGCGACGGTTCGCTGTCCTACCCTTGAAAGAACGCGAAGCGGTGCCCGCTCGATGGCGAGGCACCGCTTCTCTGTATTTGCGGTCAGGCGCGTGGTGACGGTCAGCTACATCTCGAGCTGGGCGCGCAGCATCCAGGCGGCCTTTTCCAGCTCGTCGGTGATGCCGATGAGGATGTCCTGGCTGACCGGATCGTCATCCCCGATGCGCAGGATGCGCTCCTCCATGCGGCCGGAGATGGTCTCCATGGCCGAAGTCACCCGCTTGACGGTCTCGGTGCCGGGCACGAATCCGGTGGGGAATGGCTGCAGCTCGCTGTCGGTCGAGACGGTCTCGGCGCGACCGTCGGGCGAGACGCCGATGGTGGCAAGGCGCTCAGCCACACGATCGGAGGCGAGGCGCGCGATGTCCACGATCTCGTCGAGCTGCAGGTGCACCGAACGGAAGTGCGGGCCCACCACGTTCCAGTGGGCCTGCTTGCCCAGCAGGGACAGGTCGACGAGCTCGACGAGCGCGCCCTGCAGGTCCTTGTTGACGGTCTTCTTGGGCTTGTTGGCCACGGTGTCTCCTTTGCGCTCTGAGGTCGGCTTGATCGGGGAGTCCTTTCATCCTACGCCGCCTTCTGGCCTGGCAAGCACGTTCACGCGTCGAAGCAGCCACTCCGCGTTGAGCGCCATGGTCCCGTCGTCGTCGTGCCGGAAGAAGGCGTAGACATCCTTGCCGGCGAGCACGATCGATGTCAGTCGTGCTGCCCAGCGTTCCAGGTCATCGGGCGTGTAGACCTCGCGGCGCAGGCGCACATACACGACCGGCCCAGGCCGCAGCACCGGTTCGCCGCGGCCCTCGAGGTCGGTGGCCACGAGGGTCGCGCTATGCGCCGAGGCCACATCGTGGACGGCATCGCAGGCCCAGCTCGGATGCAGCAGCTCCAGCGCCAGCGGAACGTCAGTGGGCCAGGCGGCCAGCACGCGCCCCAGGGCCGCGTCATCGCGCTCCATCGTCCCGCGCAGCGACAGCAGCACGCATCCGAGTCGCTCCCCGAACCCCGCCAGGGCATCGGTGAGCCAGCGGATCGAAGCGCTCGGATCGGTCTCAGCCCAGGCGTTCCAGGACGTCGCTCGCTGGGCCTTGGGGCAAAACCGGAAATCGGGGCCGGTCTCTGCCAGCCACTTGACGATCTGCTGTTCGTTAGGGCGGCGAAAGAAGGTGTTGTGCAGCTCTACAGCGGGCAGTCGCGTGGCATAGGCGATGAGCGGCTTGCGACTGGCCTTGCCGGGCGCGTAGAACTTGGGCACCCAACCCGGATAGGCGAAGCCACTGGTGCCCACGTAGAGGCGGCCGGTCGGCGAGGACGGGGCGGGCAGGTGCGGCCGCGGTTCGGTCACTCGACGGGCGCCTCCACCGTGGGACGTTGGAAGAGCGGTCGCTGGCCGACGCTGGCATTGACCAGCACCACGCCCGCGATGATGAGACCGGCACCGGCGATCTCCAGCGGCAGCAGGCGTTCGCCCAGGAAGACGAAGCCGAGCGTGATGGCCACCACCGGGATGACGTAGGTGACGAGCGTGGTGCGGGTGGCGCCCCAGCGTTCGATGAGGCGGAAGAACAACAGGTAGGCCACGCCCGTACCCAGCGCTCCCAGCCAGATCATCGCCAGCCAGCCCAGGCCGCTCGCGGGAATGGCATATGCGCCACCCTCGGGCCGCTCGAAGAGCACCGCGAGGACGGTGATGATGACGAAGGCCGCGAAGGCGCTGCCGAATGAGATCTCACCCGGAGACGGCGCCCGCAAGGTGCCGTCCGGACGCTCGATGATGGCGTGCCCGGTAAGGCGCCGACGCGTGTACACCGCGGCCACCGCGTAGAAGATGGCGGCCAGCACCACGGCCGACATGCCCACCAGCGCCCGGAGGGCGTCATCGTCGGTCTGCGCTGCATCCAGGCTCGGCAGGGCCAGCAACACGACACCACCCATCCCGATCCCAAGACCAGCCAGTCGGGCCACGGTGATGTGCTCGTCGGTGAGCGCGATGGCCGCCAGCACGATGGTGAACAGGGGCACCGTGGAGTTGAGGATCGAGGTCATGCCGGAGGGGATGTACTGCTGGCCCCAGGCGATAAGCACGAACGGGACGACGATGTTGGTGGTGCCCAGGAACGCCATGCGCTTCCAGATGTCCCAGCGCAGCGGCAGCCGACCACCGCGCGCCAGGAGCACGGCCCCCAGCATCGCGCTGGCGAAGGCCGTTCGCAGGCTCACCAGCGTCATGGGGTGGATGCCTTCGTCGAGGCCGATCTTGATGAACAGGAACGAGCTGCCCCAGATGGCGGCCAGGACCAGGAACATCGACCAGGTCTGGGCATCGTTGGAGGCGTGCGTGGTGGGCTGGGCAGGTGACATCTGGAAGCCCGATGCTAAAGCACTTGGCGACGGAGGTTCGCGGTCGGCTTGGCGGCTAGCTTGGCGGCCCGGTTAGCATCCTCCCATGCCCACGTACGACTCAACCACCGCGCTGCTGCTCATCGACGTCCAGAACGACTTCGCCGACACCGCGGGCTCGCTGGCGGTGGCCGGTGGTGCCGACATCATCCCTCTCGTCAATGCCGAGACCGAGACGGCCCTCGCGGCCGGTGCGCACGTCTTCTACACGCAGGACTGGCACCCGCCGGTCACGCCGCATTTCGAGAAGGACGGCGGCCTCTGGCCCGTCCACTGCGTGGCCGGCACGTGGGGCGCGGCGTTCCATCCCGACCTGCGGGTCGAGGGGCCGGTCGTACGCAAGGGCAGCAACGGTGAGGATGGCTACAGCGGCTTCAGCATGCGCGACCCCGTGTCCGGCGAGACGGAGCCGACCGAGCTGGACGACCTGTTGCGGGTGGCCGGGATCGAGCGCGTCGTCATCGCCGGACTGGCCACCGACTACTGCGTGCTGGCCACCGCCCTTGACGCTCGTACGCTGGGCTACCAGACGATCTTGCTGGCGGCTGCGATTCGCGCGGTAGACCTGGCAGAGGGCGACGGAGCCCGTGCGCTCGACCAGGTGCGGGAGGCCGGCGCGACGATCGAAGAGGGCTGAGCACCACCCAGAAGGTGCCGCGGCGACCCCGACGCATGTCACGGTGCCGGTCGACACACGACACGGTGCAGGCTGTGGCGCACTAGACTGCCCGCCATGACGACGAACGACGACCGTCCCTACTCACCAGGACTCGCGGGTGTCCTCGCGGGCGAAACCGCGCTCTCGCTCGTCGATGGCGCCAATGGCCGGCTGCTCTACCGCGGCTACCCCATCGGCGAGCTCGTGCGCGAGGGTAGCTTCGCACAGGTCGCACACCTGCTCTGGGCAGACGAATGGCTGACCGAGGCGCACTTGCCCTGCGCCCCCCTTGATGAGCCCATCGTGGCGGCGCTGCGTGACCTTCCCGAAGGTGCCCACCCCATGGATGCCCTGCGTACCGCGTTCTCGGTCTGGGGCGCCACGCGTCGAACGGCCTGGCCGCCAACGGTCGAGCAGGCCCGCGAGATCACGGCCATGGGGCCTTCGGCATTGGCTGCCTTCGGTCGCCTGCGCCAGGGCCTGGAGCCGATCGCGCCCGATCCCGATCTCGACACCACGGCCGGGTTCCTCTATCAGCTCAACGGTGAGGTGCCCGACGAAGCTGCCGCTCGGGCGCTCGATGCCTATTTCGTCGTCGGCGCCGATCACGGCTTCAACGCCTCGACCTTCTCGGCCCGGGTCATCACGAGCACGCGCTCCGACATCGCCAGCGCGGTGGCCGGCGCCACGGGTGCCCTCAAGGGCCCGCTGCACGGTGGCGCCCCCTCAGAGGTCGTCAGCCAGCTCAACGCCATCGGCTCGCCAGAGGCCGCGGAGCAGTGGATCAACGACGCCATCGACCGGGGTGAACGGCTGATGGGCTTCGGGCACCGCGTCTATCGCGCTTACGACCCTCGGGCCGCCGCCCTGCGTGAGGTGGCCATGCAGATGGCCTCCATCGCCGACTGGCTGGAACTCGCCGTCGCGGTCGAGGACGTCGCGCTGCGGGTGCTTGAGGAGCGCTACCCCGACCGGCCCTTGAAGACGAACGTGGAGTACTACACCGCGGCCGTCCTCCAGGGTGTGGGCCTGCCGCCAGATCTCTTCCCGGCTACCTTCGCCATGGCACGCACCGCCGGTTGGACCGCGCACGCCATCGAGCAGGCCGGGGTCGACAAGCTCATCCGGCCCGACGTGATCTACACCGGCCCGCAAGAGCGCCACCTGCCCGGCTCCTGAGCCGGCTCGGCAGCGGCAGGGCGGGCTAGCCATGGCCGTCAAGATCTCCGGCTTGATCAACACCTGGAACGAGGCGGAGACGATTCGCTATGCGGTGGAGTCGCTGAAGTCATGGTGTGACGAGGTGCTCGTCGTCGACCAGCAGTCGAGTGACGACACGCAGCGCATCGCCCGTGCCTGCGGCGCCAGGGTCGTGGAGGTCGAGGCCACCGGCTACGTCGAGATCATCCGCGAGATGTCGGTAGCCATGACTGCACACGATTGGGTCATGGTGCTCGACTCCGATGAGGTAGTGCATCCGGCGCTGGGTCGTCGATTGCGCCAGATCGCCGAGACGGGAGAAGCCAACGTGGTGCGCATCCCGCGGCGCAACATCATCCTGGGTCGGGAGATGCAGCACGGGCAGTGGTGGCCCAACGCCAAGCGGCGCTTCTTTCACAAGGACTGGATCGACATCCGCGTGGAGATGCACGGCGGCTTCCACGCCGCAGCCGGCGCCACCGAGATCATGCTGCCCATGGATCGTGACTGCTGCCTGTGGCACTACAGCTATCACGACATCGCCGATGTGGTCTGGAAGTCGCAGCGCTACACGACCGTGCAGGCATGGCAGCGCTCGCGCTCCGGCCGCCGACCTGGTCCGCGCCGCTGGTTGCGGGTGGCCCTGCGGCAGACCTGGAAGGAGTTCGTCAACGGGCGCGCCTGGCGCGACGGGGCTCCGGGCATCGCCGTATCGGTGGTGCGCATCATGGACCGCTTCCTGGTGCAGGCCAAGCAGTGGGATGAGCTGGCATCCCATGATCGTGCGGCCGAGTATCAGCGCCTGAAGGAGGAGATGCTGGGACTCGAGCACGATCCTGACCTGGCGCCCATCGACACCTCCGAGCTGGAGCGGCTGCAGATGGCGCCCCAGGCGATCGGCGAGGTGCAGTTCTAGCCATGGCTCGTATCAGCGGCGTCGTCATCGCGCTCAACGAGGCGCACCAGCTGCACTACGCCCTGTCCACCTTGCTGCCGTGGTGTGACGAGGTCATCGTCGTCGATCAGCATTCCGAGGATGAGACAGCCACCATCGCCGAGCGCATGGGCGCGACCGTATACCAGCACGACCGTACCGGCGGCATCGCTGACCCGGCGCGTCGCTTCGCGGTGTCGAAGGCGAGTGGTGACTGGATCTTCATCCTCGATGCCGACGAGATGGTGCCGCCGACGCTGGCGGCGCACCTCCGGGAGCTGGCCGATTCGGACCCTGCGATCGACGTCGTGCTGGTGCCGCGCGCCAATGTCATCCTGGGTCGCTGGATCAGGCACGGCAACAACTGGCCCAGCCGCCACGCGCGCTTCTTCCGACCCGGTTCGCTGCTGATGACCGACCGCATCCATCGCTCCATCGAGCCGGCGCCCGGCACCCGCCGCCACAAGCTGGCTGCCGATACCGGCCTGGGCATCTGGCATTTTCCGGGCGGCAACCTCTCCGACCTGGTGCGCAAGGTCGACCGCTACACCGATATCGAGGCGCGCCAGGCCTACGCCCGGGGCCGCCGCGTCGACCGACCCAGCGAGCTGCTTGCCGAAGCCGCCCGCTACTTCTGGCGCCAGTACGTGCGTGGCCGCGGCTACCGCGACGGCAGCATGGGCCTTGCGGTCGCCATCACGCGCACCTACTACCGTGTGCTCACCGCCGCCAAGTTGTGGGAGCTGCCGCGCAAGAAGGCGCGCGCTGCACAGGTGGAGCTGCTCCGTGAGCGGCTGCTGGAGCGTTGGGAGTCGACCGCGGGGCGCAGCTGACAGCGCCTGCCCTGCCCTGCTCGGCGTTCGGGACCGATGGCCCCCTCGGCCGCTGCGTAGCGGCACTTCCGCATGAGTGCACCTCGCCGTATCGTCAGGTGGATACCGACGAACACGCCTGTGACTGCCGATCGCTCCGGCAGTCGCGTTTCCGAGACGAGCAAGGAGATCCGATCGATGCTGTGCTCGCGTGAGCAGAAGCGGGTGTCTGTGACGCTCGCTCGAGGAGAGGCATAACGTGGACTGCATCGTTCTGGTCAAGCAGGTCCCCGATGTCTCCAACATCCCCGAGGAAGCCTGGGACCGCGAGAAGGGGACGCTCCGTCGGGCCATGCTCGACAGCGTCATCAACCCACTCGACCTGCACGCGCTGACGTTCGCCGACGAGTTGATCCGCGACGATCCGGAGGCACGAGTCGTCTTCCTGACGATGGGCCCGCCAGCCGCGCGTGAGATGCTCGTCGACTGCCTGGCACGCCTGCCGGGCCAGGCCATCCTGTTGACCGACAAGGCCTTCGCCGGTGCCGATACGGGTGCCACCGCCTACTCGCTGGCCCAGGCCATCCGGCGCGTCGAGCGCGAGATGTTCCATGGCTCGCACGACTACGCCATCGTCACTGGCATGCAGTCGGTCGACGGCGACACCGCACAGGTGCCGCCGCAGATCGCTGAGGAGCTGGGCATCGACCACATCGCCTACGCCCAGGGTCTCAGCAGGGATCCACTCGCCATCCGCCGCATCGCGGCGGAGGGCACTGAGGACGTGCGGCCCACCCGCTGGCCGGTGCTCATCACGCTGACCGCGGCCACCAAGCCACTGTTCCGGTCCTTCGCCGGCGCCCGTCAGGCGCACGTGACCGAGATCGTCGAGTGGAGCGCCGAATCGATCGATGCCGACCGCTCTCGCATCGGCCTCAAGGGTTCGTGGACGCAGGTTCACCATCTCTTCTCCCCCTCGGAGGCACGCCAGAAGGCGTGTGAGTTCGTCTCCGACCCGGCTCAGCTGGTGGCCAAGATCAAGGCGGCTTACGAGGTGGCCGGCACGGCCCAGGCGGGTGCCGAAGTCGGCCAGACCTACGACCTGGCGGGACGTGAACCCACCTACCACGGCGAGTTCTGGGTCTATGCCGAGCCCGAGGGAGACGGTGTCCGCTCGGTGTCGTTGGAGCTGCTGGGAACCGCCCGCGGCTTGGCCGACAGCCTTGGCGAGAAGGTTGCCGCGGTCCTCGCGACCGACGCTGCCGGCGACCGACCCACGGCGCTCATCGCTGCCGGCGCGGACATCGTCTATGTCCTGGAGCACCCGCTGTTGGCAAGCTTCGATCCCATCGCCCACAAGGAGGTGCTGGCGAAGCTGGCCCTTGAGCGCAAGCCGCAGGTGATGCTCTTCGGCGCCAGCCCCCTCGGCCGAGAGCTGGCTCCCCGGGTGGCGTATGCCTGTCGCAGTGGCCTCACCGCCGACTGCACGCGCCTGGAGATCGGCGACTTCCAAAAGGGCGCCATCGACTGGGTCGGCATCCTCAAGCAGACCCGACCCGCGCTGGGCGGCAATGTCATGGCCACCATCATGACCAAGGACAGCCAGACACAGATGGCGACCGTCCGCCCCGGCGTGTTCAAGGTGCCGACGCCCGACCTGGCGCGCAGCGGCGAGGTCATCCGGCCCATCGTGGAGCTACAGGCAGGGGACATCGGTCTCGCGGCCACGCCGGTGGAGTCGTTCGCCAGCAAGGTGTCCATCCGTGATGCCGAAGTCATCGTGGCCGGTGGCCATGGCTTCCGCACGCGCGGCGATTTCGAGAAGCACCTGGTGCCGTTGGCCGAAGGGCTGGGCCAGCTGCTGGGTGTCGACACCAAGGTGGCCGCCTCGCGCATGGCGGTCGAGGACGGCTGTACCACGCACGACTACCAGGTCGGCCAGACCGGCCAGACGGTGCAGCCGCGGCTTTACGTGGCCATCGGGATCTCCGGCGCCATCCAGCACATCACCGGCATGCAATCGTCGGAAGTCATCGTGGCCATCAACAAGGACCCCAAGGCCAAGATCTTCGACTACGCTGACCTCGGTGTGGTGGGTGACATCGAGACGGTCATCCCCGCTCTGACGCGAGCCCTTGCGGTGGCAGCATGAGGCCGCTCGATGTCCTCATCGTGGGTGGCGGCCCGGCCGGCCTGGCCACGGGCATCCATCTGAAGCGACAGCTCGACGAGGCGTCGGCCGATGCGTCGATCGCGGTCATCGACAAGGCCCCCCAACCGGGCCACCACAACCTCTCGGGTGCGGTCGTCGACCCGGCGCCACTCGATGTGCTCACGCCCGGCTGGCGAGACCACCGCACGCTGGCGCGCCGCATCGGCCCGGTCGAGCAGGACGAGATGTACTTCCTGTTCGGCTCGCGCGCCATCAAGCTGCCGCATCTGGTCACGCCCCGGGCCATGGACCACAGCGGTGATGTCGTCATGTCGGTCTCGCGCCTGACGGCTTTCCTCGCCGCCACGGCAGAGGAGGCGGGCGTGGAGGTCTACACGGGCTTCAGTGCACGCGACGTCATCATCGAGGACGGCCGTGTCGCCGGTGTACGTCTGGGTGAGGTCGGCCTGGACGCCGAGGGTGGGCACATGCCCAACTACCGACCGGCTGAGGAGATCCGTGCCCGCGTCACGGTCCTCGCCGATGGCACTCGCGGCGTGCTGTCGCAGCAGATCCGAGATCGCTTCGGTGGCAGCGCCAACCCGCAGGCATACTCACTCGGCATCAAGGCCGTGATGCAGTTCGCCGACCAGCATCCCTTCGGGGCCGGACGCGTGGCGCATTTCCTGGGCTACCCCAATCCGGCGGGCGTCTTTGGTGGCGGCTTCATCTACAGCATGGACCCCAATACGCTCGCCGTCGGACTCATCGGGGCGCTCGATTGGAAATACGGCGACCTTGATCCGCAGCGTGAATTCGAGCGGTTTCGCGCCCACCCCTTCATCGCCAGGCAGCTTGATGGTGGTGTCACCATCGCCACTGGTGCGCGCACCATCCCCGAAGGCGGCTACTACGCGTTGGGGAAGGTCGCGGTCCCCGGTGCGCTCGTGGTCGGTGACGGCGCCGGCTTCGTCAACATGGAGAAGATCAAGGGTATCCCCAACGCCATCTGGTCAGGCATGGCCGCGGCTGACACCATCGTTGCCGGCCTCGCTGCGTCCGGGCCTGGTGACGGCGAGGTCGCCCTCCGTGGCTACCAAGATCGCCTCGAGGAGCGCGGCGTGCTGCCAGAGATGCGGCATGCGCGGAACTATCGCCAGGTCTTCAAGTGGGGCCTGTACGTGGGTGCTCCGCTGTCGCAAGTGGCGCATCTGATCCCTTGGCGCATCGGCATGGAAGCCGATGCCGAGGGCACCAAGCGTGCCGCGCGGCTCACCCGCCAGGATCCCGGCGGCATGGACAAGGCCACCTTCGTCAGCCTCACCGGTGCCCTCCATCGCGAGGACGAAGCCGCCCACATGGCCATCCCTGACCCCGCCAAGTGCCTGGCGTGCGAGGTCGACTTCGCCAACTCTTGCACCGCGTTCTGTCCCGGGCAGGTCTACCGCTGGGACGGCGAGAGGATCGTGCTCAGCCCATCGAACTGCCTGCACTGCATGACGTGTGCGGTCAAGTGCCCACTGGAGAACATCCGCTGGCAGCCGCCCGAGGGCGGGGAAGGGCCGCGCTTCACACAGATGTGAGGCTCAGGCGTCCCCATAGTGGGACAGGCCCCGGCCTTTGGGGCCGATGGTGACGCAATCGCAGGTACGTTCGCCAGCCTCATCGATGATGCGCATCCGATGGTTGATGGTCGCATCGCCGGACGCCAGTGCCGCGCCGACGACGCAGTACTTGGCGGCGGAGAGTCCGATGGCGCGGGCGACAGCCTTGTCGGCGATGTCCGTGCCCTCCACGATGTGCTCCACGGCGATGGCCGTGAACGAGTGCGGATGCTCCTCGCGTTGCTCCGCACTGACCTCGACGCGGTAGGTAGCGACCGCGACCTTCTTCTTGGCCATGATGGAGGCGGCATCCATGCCGGTGCAGCCGGCCAGGGCGGCCAGGACCAGCGCCGAGGGGCTGTACTCGTCAGGTCGGGAGGACATCCGGACGGTCGCGCCGCCATCGTCGGTGCCTTCGAAATCGAGTTCGCCTTGCCAGCGAACGGTCACGTGCTTTGCCATCCGTCCAGCCTACGGCATCCATCCGTGTCTGCCGCGTGCCGGTCGGACGGGTTGGGCAGGCCCTATCGCACTGGCCCCTCGCGGCCGCGCAGGTAGCCAAGCAGTGAGGCGAACATGACCATGAAGATGACGATGAACACCGGCAGGAGCGAGGGCACCCGCACGCCCGACGCCAGCAATGCGAACATCACCACAGCTGGCAGCCCCACGATGAGGACGATCAGCGCCAGTTGGCGGGCCTCTTCGCGCGAGCGGCCGATGAAGTAGCCCGCGATGGCCGGGGTGATGAAGCATGCCACCAGCAGTGTGATGGCGACCGTGACATGCACCGGTGCAAAGTTGCCCGCGCGTCCGACGGCGACGGGCAGATACGCCATCGCCGCCCCCACCGCGAACCCGACGAGGACAGGCGCGACGACTCCGTGCTCTTCGTCCACGGGGCTTCTCCGGTGTGCGATCTGGGTGGGGCAGGCAGGTGACGTGAGCAGGGATCAGGCTCCGCAGGACGTCAGTCCGACCGTCTCGCGGCCATGACGCGACCGCGAGGCTGCGTCACCATGGTCGCATGAGACCGCGCGGAAAGCCTCGGCCGCGGGATGCCGACGAGCGAGCAGCGTGGCTGGAGACGGCCGCCAAGCAGGCGCGTCACCTGACGGAGACCGGCTCACGCTGCCACCTCAACGAGGGCCGGCGGCGGTTCTGTTCATGGGCAGCCGCCGCGTGGCAGGTGCCTGGCAGCGGTGAAGTGTCGTCTGAGCGGGTCGGCGTTCGCTGCACGATCCACCCCGGCGGTCGCTATCTCGACAGTCAGGCCCGACTGGAACCTGAGGACTTCGCCTGAAGCAGCGATGGCCTCCGCCCTGCGCGCTGGCCGCGCTGCGGCCGCGCTGCGGCGCCGGGCTGGCCCTTCGCCTCCCGCCAGCCCGCAACTAGTAGCCATGCGGCAGTTCGACGCTCAGGAGCTCGCGACCAGCGCCTCCGTCTCGAACTGCTCGTGGTAGAGGCGCGCGTAGGCGCCGCCTTGCGCGAGCAACTCGACGTGGGTGCCGCGCTCCACGATGCGGCCGCGCTCGTACACCAGGATCAGGTCGGCGCGCAGGATGGTCGAAAGGCGGTGCGCGATGGCCAGCGTGGTGCGCCCCTGCATGGTGCGCTCGATGGCGCGCTGGATGAGTCGCTCGCTGACCGTATCGAGGGCGCTGGTGGCCTCATCGAGGATGAGGATGCGCGGGTCCTTCAGCAGCACGCGGGCCAAGGCGATGCGCTGTTTCTCACCACCAGACAACTTGTAACCACGCTCGCCCACGACCGTGTCGTAGCTCTCGGGCAGCTCAGCGATGCGATCGTGGATGGCCGCCAGACGTGCCGCAGTCTGCAGCTCGCGGTCGCTGGCGCCGGGCTTCGCATAGGCCAGGTTCTCGCGCACCGAGGCGTGGAACAGGTAGGCCTCCTGCGTCACGAAGCCGATGACGGCACCCAGGCTGGTGAGCTTGATGTCACGGACGTCGCGCCCATCGATCTCGATCGCGCCCGAGTCGGCGTCGTACAGGCGCGGCACCAGGTAGGTGGTGGTCGTCTTGCCTGCGCCCGACGGTCCCACCAGTGCCACCAGCTGCCCGGGCTCGACCTCGAAATCGATGTCCTCAAGCCCGAAGGGCACGCCGGCTCGAACGTCCGCTGCGTCATCCCTTGCCTCGAAGTCGGCCCTCATCGCGAGCACGTCATCATCCCCGTGTCCAGAGGCATCGGTCGCCAGCTCGGCCGACGCCAGATCAAGGGCCGGCAAGGCCTCGCGATAGGCGAACGAGACGTGGCGGAAGCGCAGCCGCCCCTCGACCGCCGCGGGCTTCAGCTCGACTGCCCCGGTGGCGTCCTTGATCTCCGGCTCCATGTCGAGGTATTCGAAGATGCGATCGAACAGCGCCAGCGCGCCCTGCAGATCGACCTGCACGTTGAGCAGCTGCCCGACCGGGAAGAAGAGTCGGCTCTGGAGCGTGGTGAAGGCCACGATGTCACCGACGGTGGGTGCCGACGGATCGCCCTGGATGACCAGCACGCCGGCGACCCAGTAGACGAACGCGGGCATGACGGAGAACACGGTGCCCACCAGCATGAAGAACCAACGTCCCACCAGCGATTGGCGCAGCTGCAGTGCCGCCAGCCGCGCATTGGCGACGCGGAACCGCTTCACCGACTCTTCCTGCTGCCCAAAGGTCTTGGCCAGCAGGATGCCGCTGACCGAGAGCGTTTCCTCGGTGATGGCCGAGACGTCTGCCAGCGACTTCTGTGTCTCGGTGCTGGCCTTGCGGCGCACCTTGCCCACGCGGAAGGTGAGGTACATGAAGAACGGCAGGATGGCCAGCGAGATGGCCGTCAGGCGCCAATCGATGAGGATCATCGCCAGCAGCGTGGTGACCACGATGGTGAGGTTGGCGAAGACCGAGCTGGCGGTGTCGGTCACGACCGACTGCACGCCACCCACGTCGTTGCTGATGCGGCTCTGGATCTCGCCCGTGCGCGTCTCGGTGAAGAAGCGCAACGGCATCGTCTGGAGGTGCGAGTAGACCGCGTTGCGCAGGTCCTCCATGACCGCCTGACCGACGCGGTTGTTGACGTACGTCTGACCCACCCCGATGAGCCCGCTGATGACGGGGATGGTGATCATGGCGATGACGGCCAGGTTGAGTAGCGTGAAGTCCTTCTCCGGGATGGCCACGTCCAGCAGGAACCTCAACAGGTACGGATTGACCACACCGAGCAGGCTGGTGGCGACGATCGACACCATCACCACCATGACCTGCCAGCGATAGGGCCCGAAGAAGCCCACGATCCGCCGCGCCGTCGCGCCCCGACGCTCCTTGGGCACGGGCTTGAAGTCGTCCTGGTGGAAGCCGCCGTGGCCGTGGAAGCCCATCAGTCGGCCATCGCTAGACTCAACGGACCGTGGAACGAGCGACTCAGGCGCAAGGCGAGGCCCAGGCCATCTTCATCGTGGGCGTCAGCCGCAGCGGCACCACGCTGACCCGGCGCATCCTCGACAAGCACAGCCGTATCGGCATCGCCACTGAGAACCACTACCTGGGACACCTGCTGGCCTGGGAAGGCGCGCGCCACTACTTCCAACGAGTGGGCGACCTGCGCGAAGACGACAACGTGCATGCGTTGGTCGAGCATATCTACTCGGGTGAGCTGCAACGCCGTTCCCGCCTGCGCGAGCTGAGCCCTTACTGGCGCTGGCTCACCGACCGCGTCCCGCGCGCCGACATGGACGCCTACCTGATGGCATCGGATCGAACCGAACGCGGCGTCTTCGCGGCCTTCCTGCGCATCTATGCCGACCGGCGAGGCAAGGCCATCATGGGTGAGAAGACCCCGGCGCACCTGGCCTATGTCGAGACGCTGCTCGATTGGTTCCCCGACGGCCGCGTGGTCCACTGCATGCGCGATCCCCGTGCCATCTACGTGTCCGAGCTGCGACGCCGACGGGACCATGCGGTGGGCTTCCCCTACCGGCAACTCGTCGCGGTGCCCGCGCTGCTGGAACGTTTCGTGCTGGTCCAGGTGACCTGGGCCTGGGCGGGGGCCGTCCATCGCCACCGCGTCCTTTATCGACGCTACCCCGACCACTACCGGCTGCTGCGATTCGAGGATCTCGTGGCCGCTCCCGACGCCACGCTCGACGGGATCTGCACGTTCCTCGGCGTGGCACCCGAGCCGCGCATGCTGGAGCAGAAGGTGACCTCGAAGGGGGCGCACGTGGGCCAAGCCGGCTTCGACGAGCGAGCTGCCGATCGCTGGCGTGCGAGCATCAGCCCGGGTGCCAAGTCGGCCATCGAGCGACTACTGGGTCGGCGGCTCAGGGAGATGGGCTACCCAGCACGCTGACGGACCCGGACGGTGCGACCGGCTCGGACAGGGCGACCACCTCGGCCAGCGTGGTCGCCTCGTCCTGCTCCACCAGCCAGCGTTCGGCGTCCAGTGCAGCCCGACAACCATCGCCCGCGGCGGTGATGGCCTGGCGATAGCGGTGGTCATGGACGTCACCGGCCACGAACACGCCCTCGACTGCGGTCAGCGTATGTTCCTGGACCACGAGATAGCCTTTCTCATCGGTCTCCAGCGCCTCGCGGAAGACGGCTGTGTTGGGTCGATGGCCGATGGCGATGAAGACACCCTCCAGGGGCATCTGGCGCACCTCGCCGGTCGACGTGTCTGTCAGCTCGACGCCCTCCACCTTGTCCGACCCCAGCACGTCGCTGACCTGGCTGTTCCACTCGATGCGGATCTTGGGATGCGCCATGGCGCGGTCGCGCATGATGCGGCTGCCGCGGAACTCGTCGCGCCGGTGGACGAGCACCACCTCGGTCGCGAACTTGGTGAGGAACAGGGCTTCCTCGAGCGCACTGTCTCCGCCGCCGACGACGGCGACCTTCTTGTCACGAAAGAAGAATCCGTCGCAGGTGGCACAGGCCGACACCCCACGACCGCGGAGCCGCGTCTCGTTGTCCAGGCCCAGCCAGATGGCCGAGGCGCCAGTGGCCACGATGACGGCGTCGGCGGTGTATACCGCGCCACCCGCGGTGAGCCTGAAGGGACGCGCGCTGAAGTCCACGGCTTCGACATCGACGTCGACCAGGCGGGCACCGAAGCGCTCAGCTTGGGCACGCATGTCAGCCATCAGGGCGGGGCCGTCGATGCCGTCGGGGAAGCCCGGGAAGTTCTCCACTTCCGAGGTGATCATCAGCTGGCCGCCGGGTACGTAGCCGGCGATGACCAGCGGCTCCAGATCGGCGCGTGCGGCGTAGATGGCCGCCGTCAGCCCGGCGGGGCCACTACCGATGATGAGCACGCGAGCGTGTGCACCTTCGGCCCCCGCTGCTGAAGTCGTCATGGTCGCAGCCGGCTGCTCCATCGCGATGGGGGCGATGGGCGTGATCGGCGCCGCTTCGACGTCGCTGTCATCAAGCATCTGCAGGCCCCCGAAGCCCGCATCGATATCGTTCATCGTGCCCATCGTAGCACCTCCCTGGGATACTCCCCGGGGGTATCAGCAGGTGGTCAGTCGAGCGGAGAAGGCTCGCCCACGCCTCGCAGCTGCGGGATGACGTCGCGGCCGATGAGCTCCAGCTTCGACACGTCGGTCACGTCGCGGAGGCTGAAGATGGCATGTTGGGCTCCGGCGTCCGCGGTGCGGGACAGCCGTTCCACCAGCGCATCGGGCGGGACCGTCTGCCCGGCTCCGTCGGAGCTGATGGCCACCTGCGTCAGGAGCGTCTTCTCGATCTCTTGATGATCCCGACCGACTGCCTCGCAGTGATCTCGCAATACCCCGTACTTGTGTCGTAGCTGTTCGGGGTCCGTGCCGAAGATGTTGCAGGCATCGGCATACTGCGCCACCAGCTTGAGTGTGCGTCGCTCGCCGCCGCCACCGATGAGGATGGGCGGATGCGGCTTCGACAGCACCTGCGGCGAGTTGAGCGGATCCGTGGCCTGGTAGTGCGCCCCCTCGAATGGCTCTCGAGCGCCGGCGGCGCCTCGCCATGCCGAATGCGCCAGCTGCAGGGTCTCCTCGAGCATCTCGAAGCGTTCGCCCAGCGGCGGCATGGGGAAGCCCCAGGCGCGCGACTCCTGCTCGTTCCAGGCCGCTCCGATGCCGAACCAGGCGCGCCCGCCACTGAGCACGTCGAGCGTGGTGGCGGCCTTGATCCAGAGTCCGGCCTCCCGATAGTGGATACCACCGACCATGAGGCCCAGACGCGCACGCTGGGAGTGGGCAGCCATGAATCCAAGGGCGGTCATGCCCTCGAGCATGGGCTCCTCCGGCGCGCCGACCGCACCGATCTGGAGGAAGTGGTCCATGACCCAGATGGAGTCGAAGCCAGCGTCGTCTGCGGTGCGCACGATACGCGCCAATGTCTCGCCGATGGCGGCATCACCGCCGGGCCAGGTGAAGGAGCTGATCTGGAGGCCGATCTTCATACCATCGAGTGTAGCGACCTTGGGAATGTCAGCGGAAGAGATCCTGACCGGGCGGCATCAGCACATCGCCGACGATGGAACCGCTTCCAGCGGGCAGCTGGGCGCCACGGATGAGCACCACCGGTCGTCGGCTTGTCTTGCCTGAGACCAACTCTGCCACGCCGGCCAGCTCATCAGCCACCGCCACCACGGTCGCCTGCATCTGACGTCCCTCCGTATCGACCTGCCCCCGCAGGTCGTGCAGCGGCAGGAATCCGGAGCTGCCCAGCGCGATGTCAGTGATCCCAAGTCGCCAGGGCCGACCGAACGAATCGCTGACGATGACCCCGACATCGACGCCCCATTCTTCGAGCACAGCGTGCCGCAGGCCAAGGGCCGAAGCGTCGGGGTCCCGAGGCAGCAACGTGACCACATCGGCGTCGCCCACGTTGGAGGCATCCACGCCGGCGTTGGCACAGACGAAGCCGTGGTGCGTACGGCTGATGATGATGCCCCGCTCCATGCGCAACACCACGGCTGATTCGCGTAGCACCACCTCGATCTGGCGCGCGTCCTTGCCCCAGGCCTCCGCCCATGCGAGGGCCTCCGATCGCGGCTCGACCTCTGCCAGCCGCACGATGCGACCCTCCGCCTTGGAGACCACCTTCTGGGTCACCACCAGCACATCGCCCTCGGCAGGCGCCAGTTCGGGCTCCTCGACGACCAGCTTCCACCAGGCCTCAGCCACCAGCCTGCCCAGATCGTCGCCAGGGCGGATCTCCGGCAGCTCCGGCAACGCCACCGCCAGCAGCCGTCCGCTCATACGCTCACACCGTCGATAGCGTGTCGCCCCAGCTCCATCAGCTCGCGCAGGCGGATCGGGTGCAGTCGCTCAAGGTCGTCCGGCGTGTCCAGGTCGAAGCCGAGGGCGCTGTCGCTCACGACCTGCACCGCGGCTCCAGCCGACTTCGCTGCGCGGAGGTGCGTCTCGAAGCTGTCATCGCCGAAGGCGGGCGCGATGATCTGCGGTGGCCGCAGCAGCAGCGCGTTGGTGCCGCTGCGTGCGTCGGCTGGCGCGATCGCCACCAGTGGGCCGCCCGCGGCTGCGGCCAGACCGGCATCGGCGGCCATGATCAACTCATCCAGCGCCTCGGCGGACAGGTAGGGCAGGTCGCCCGGAAGCACCAGCACGCTGGTCGCTCCTTCGGCTTGGGCGGCGTCGATGCCGATGCGGATGCCGGCATTGAGGCCCTCGCCATCCTGCCGATGGACGCTCACCTCCACGCCGGTCTGACGGGTGGCCGCGTCCAGCACCGGATCGGGGCTCACGAGATGGATGCGCCGGCAGACTCGCCAGGCGCCCAGCATCGCGAGCGTGTGCAGCAGCATGCCCAACACCAGCTCCGCACGCTCCTCGGCATCGAGCGCCGCGCCCAGGCGCGCCTTGCCGCCCGACACGGTGCGCATCGGCAGCACCACATGGATGGGCTCCAGTCCGTTGGCAGCGTCGAGTCGGTCGGTGGTCATCGCAGAAAGGGAATGGTAGCCGTAGCTGGCAGTGGGTCAGGCAGGCAGTGGGTCAGGCGGGCAGGTGCGCCGCAAGGATCGCTTCCGCGAGCCGCTGCCGGTCGGCATCGGAACGCATCACGGTCTCACGCAGCTCGGTCGCCGCGGCGGTTCGCGCGCTTGCTGCCTCATCGGCATCGACCCGGTCGAGCACGAAGACATCGATCAGGCCCGGATAGTGCTGCTCGTAGTGCTCCACCACGCCGCCGGCAGTGGCACGACCACCGAGTGATGCGAGCATGCGGTCGGCGGGGCCACGCAGCGCCTTGCCGCCGACCAGCGGACTGACCGCCACGACCGCTGCTGGTGCTGCCAGGAGCGCCTCGAGCATTCCGGGCACGGCCAGGACAGTCCCCACCGACACGAACGGGTTCGAGGGCGCGATCACGATGAGCTCGGCTGCGGCGACCGCGTCCCGCACCTGCGCAGTCGGTCGGGCAGACTCGATGCCACGCCGGCGGATCTCCAGCACTCGATCCTGTTGGCCACGGCGCACGAAGTAGTCCTGGAACTCGAGCCAGCCGTGGGGCGTGCGAATCTCCGTGCGCACCTCGTCATCGGTCATGGGCAGGAGTCGCGCCGGCACCCCCAGCCGGGAGGCCAGCTCCGCGGTCACCTCGGTCAGGCGCCGACCCTCGCGCAGTAGCTGGGTTCGGCGGATGTGGGTGGCCATGTCGCGATCGCCGAGGCCGAACCAGGTCTGGGCACCGTATCGCTGCAACATCGCCGAGGTGGACCAGGTCTCGTCGCGCAGGCCCCAGCCGGTCTCGTCGTTGGCCAGCCCGGCCAGCGTGTACATGACCGTGTCCAGGTCGGGCGAGACCGAGAGACCGTGCAGCTCCAAGTCGTCGCCGGTATTGACGATGACGCGGAGGTCCAGCGGTGCCTCCTCGCGGGCGACCCGGGCGGCCGACGCGAGCGCTACGCCGTGGCTGAGCTTGGCACCGCCATAGCCACCCGCGAGGACGACCACGCACGGCGCGTGATGGATGGTCAAGCGGGATGCTCGGCCACGCGGTCGGGCCGCAGCACGAAGCTGATCCGCTGCTGCTGGCTGAAGACGTCGCGGATCATGCGCTCACCTTCGTCGGGGTCAGCGGCGTGATACTGCCGCGCCATGGCCGCGATATCGGCCTGGGTCGTCGCCTGCTCCGTGACGACGTCGACCCGTCCGCGCACGCTGACCCACTCGTAGGCATCCTCGACCAGCAGGCTGCAGCGTGGATTCTGCACCAGGTTGGCCGGCCAGAGACGTCCGACCGCGGAGTTGACGACGATGCTGTCGCCCCGCACCAGGTACCAGACCACCGCCTGGTGCGGTGAGCCATCAGCGTCCACGGTGGCCAGCGTTCCGAATGACTGCGGGCGCTCCAGCATCTCGCGCGCCCAACCCTCGATCTTGACTGCCACCTGCCCGATTCCTCCCATGTCGTTCGCTAGGACTCGATGATACGGGTCGTGGCGGGATAGACTCGTGGCCTATCGAGCAGCCACGGCCGAGCCGGGGGAGTGACGAGCATGACCCAGATCCATCTACGCGCCGATGTCGGCGACTATGCGCCGCTGGTGCTGTTGCCTGGCGACCCCAACCGCGCCACTCGCATCGCGGAGCTCTTCGACGGCGGCCTGGAGGCGAGCCGCCTCGTCAATGACCACCGCGGCATGCTCGGCTATACAGGCACCTATCAGGGCAAGCCGGTCAGCGTGCAGACCTCGGGCATGGGCACGCCATCCATCTCGATCATCATCGAGGAATTGCTCAACCTGGGCGCTACTCGCCTCGTGCGCGTGGGCACGACCGGTGGCATCGGCCGCGGTATCCGTGCCGCGGACCTCGTCATCGCCACTGCGGCTGCACCCGTCGATGGCGCTACGGCCACCTACCTGCACGGTGATCCGTTCGCGCCGGTGGCCGATTTCGAGCTCACCCGCGCCCTCGTGGATGCCGCTCGGGCCAAGGGCATCGAGCCGCACATCGGGCAGGTGGCCACGGTGGATGTCTTCTACAACCCCGACGAGGACTATGTCACCAAGTGGCGTTCCCGCAACGTGCTCGGTTTCGAGATGGAAGCGGCGGCGCTGTTCTACCTTGCCGCGCGTGCGGCGGGTGCCGGTGACGATGTGCGTGCCGCCTGCATCCTCACCGTCAGCGACACGTTGAGCGAGGAGGAATTGTCGGAGGAGACGTATCTGCCGCTCGACGCACTCGAGAAGGCCACGGACCGCATGATCGAGGTGGCCCTGGAGGCCGGCCTGTCGATCTGAGCCGGACCCCATGACGGCACACATCCCGGTCGGCCTCAACCCCACTGCCATCGGCGTCGAGGCAGCCTGGTGGATCGAGGCTGCCAAGCGGGCTGAGGATGCCGGCTTCAGCACCGTCTGGATCTGGGATCACTTCATCAGCCGCGGTGATCTGACCGACCCGCTGCTGGAGTGCTGGACGACCCTGACCGCGGCTGCCGTCTCGACGCAGGCCATCCACGTGGGTTCCTTCGTGGCTAACGTGATGAATCGCCACCCCGCGGTGCTGGCCAACATCGTGGCCACGCTGGCCGATCTGGCGCCCGGGCGGGTGGAGGTGGGCATCGGCATCGGCGGCCATCCCGCCGAGCACCAGGCCTATGGCATGGAGTTCCCATCCGCGCCTGAACGAGCCGAGCGCCTTGACGAAGCCATCGCCGTCCTGCGCCTGCTCTTCCGGGGTGGTCCAGTCGACTTCGAGGGCCGCTACTACCGACTCGAGGCTGCGCGTGCGTTCCCTGCGCCAAACCCGGCCCCACGCATCACGGTGGCTGGCTTGAAGCCTGCGGGTGCCCGACTGGCCGCACGCCGGGGAGACGCCTGGACGTGTTTCGCCTCCGAGTTCGATCGCCTGCTGCCGGTGTTCGAGGAGGAGCTCGCGGCGGCCGGTCGGACCCGCGACGAGGTGGGCATCGTGGTCGGCATCGACCACGCGGATGTGTCTGAGGATATCGATGCGCTGACCGCGCGCTGGCGTGACAAGGGCGCCACCGAGCTCGTCATCCACGACGTCGGCCCGGCGTACCTCGATCGCGTCCTCGGACTTCTCTGAGTCACTGATCTAGTCCGCTCCCAGACGCTCGGCTGCGGCGCTTCTCACAGCACGCTGCTGACAGTTCGACTTGATGGCGGTACATTGGATCACGATGACCCAGTCAGCCAGCCCAGAGCGAGCCCACATCGAGCATGGCTTCCTCGCGCCCAAGCCGGAAGGTGAGCCGGTCGATCACTGTTTCCGCTGTGGTGTGGAGACCCCGCCTGGCGTTGGCCTTTGCGACGCCCACAACCGCGGTCATCTGCGTGGGCCGAGTGCCACCCAGATGCACGCCACCATCTTCGGCGGCATCGTCGCCGGGGTGATCGGCTTCCTCATCCTCGCCAACCTCGCGATCACATCGGCCGGTCCCTTCGATTCGGTGGTGAATGCCACCAGCGCCGGACCTGATGGTGCCGTCGTGCTGTCCCTCACGGTCACCAACGAGGGTGATTCAAGGGGCGTGGCCGACTGCCGCGTGACCCGTGATGGCGTGCCGCGCTCCGATGATTACGCGTTCCGCATGCAGCCCCTGGCTGGTGGCGAGACGGTCACCCTGGAGCGATCGTTCGCCGCGCCGCCGGTGGGCAGCGCCGGCTACGACATCGGAGCGGTCACCGTCCTCTGCACCTAGCCGCGCGCCCATCTCGTATGGACGCTCCAGTCGCTCGGCTGACCCGACTGCGCTCGACCCAGTAGCATCAGGGCGTGCCGGATACCGACCTTTCTCACGAGCTGACCATCGCCTCCGAGGCCGCGCACGCCGCCGGCGCCATCCAGATGCAGCTCTACGAGCGGCTCGAATCGATCGACTTCAAGAGTGAGAAGGATGTCGTGACGGAGGCCGACCACCGCAGCGAGGAGGCCATCCTCGCGATCATCGGCGGCGCCTTTCCCGACGACGGCTTCCTGGCCGAGGAGTCGGGCGAATCGGGTGAGCGCGGCGCTCTGGCGGACCGACTTTGGGTCATCGACCCGCTCGATGGCACCGTCAACTACGCCAACGGCATCCCCTTCTTCGCGGTCAGCATCGGCCTGGTCATCAACGGCGAGCCGGTGCTTGGGGTGGTGCTCGATCCGTCGCGTGACGAGCTCTTCAGCGCGACCCGCGGCGGCGGGGCGTTCCTCGACGGGCGACCCATCCACTGCGCCGACAAGGAGCGCATCGTGGACACGGTGGTGCACTTGGGCCTGCCGCGATCGAGGTTCGAGCAGCAGACCAGGGAATACCGCCGCAGCGTGCGCATCGTTCGCGCCATGGGCAGCGCCACGCTGGCTATGACGTACCTGGCCAACGGCCGGTTCGACGCTTACGTGCAGTACCAGGGCCTCTCCACTTGGGATGTCTGCGCGGCCGGTGTCATCGCCATCGAAGCGGGTGCGGTCGTGACCTCGCCGCTGGGCGAACCCTGGTTCGACATCGGCATGCCCTCCAAGTCGATCGGCATCGTGGGCGCCTCAGCCCGGCACCACCAGGCGTTCCTGAAGCTGCTCACGGCCTGAAGGCTGGTAGGCGCTCCAGCAGGCGAGGGTAGCGTAGGCGCGCCGCCATCGCCGTGAACGCCTCGCGATCCACGCCACGCCAGCGCAGCTCATCGGGATCGGTCTGCGGGATGGGCGCATCGATTCGCAGCGTGGCCAGCTCGCGGAAGAGCAAGGCATCATCGCGCTGGTCCTTGAGCGTCCGCGCCAGCGACGCGGCGCCGCGCACCTTCAGGTCCCAGGCGCTGACCGAGTCGGGGATGTCTTCAAGGTGTGGATAGCGCTGCAACACCGTGGCTGCCGATCGTGTACCCCAGCCAGCCAGCCCGGGGAAGCCGTCGGCCGCGTCACCTACCAGTGCCAGGTAGTCGGGGATGGACTCGGGCGCCACGCCGAACTTCTCCTCGACCCCGGCGGCATCGTAGAAGCGCCCTTTGCGCCGATCGAAGGTGACCACGCGGCCATCGGGGCGGACGCACTGGGCCATGTCCTTGTCGGGTGAGAGGATGACCACGCGCTCCACGTCCGGCTGACCGACGAACCGGGCGGCCGCGGTGGCCAACCCGTCGTCGGCTTCGAACTCGACCATCGGCCAGACCACCACGCCCAGCGCGCGCAACGCCTCCTCAAGCAGATCGAACTGGCCCAGCAGCTCCGGTGGGGCACCCTCCTCGGTCTTGTAGCCGGGATAGCGGTCGTTGCGCCAGGAGCGGATGACGTGATCGGTGGCGCAGCCGAGATGGGTGACGCCGTCCTCCCGCAGCAGCGACAGCACGGACTCGAGGACGCCCAGCGTGGCTCCGACCGGCTCGCCGTCCAGCCCGCGGCGGGGCGGGCGTCCGAAGTGGGCTCGGAAGAGTTCGTAGGTCGCGTCCAGCAGGTGGATCTGCATGGTCAGCCCATCTGCGAACTGTCAGTCGGGCTTCTTCGTCGCGGCTGGTTTGCGCGGGGCCCGCTTGGCAGTGGACCGTGCGGTCTTCCCGGCAGCCTGCTCCGCCGCCGCCTCCTCGTGCGCAGCCAATCCGGCGGCATAGGCGGCCCCGATGATGCCCGATGTATTCAGATACTTAGCCTTGACCAGGTCCGCGTTGGCCCTCAGGTACTTCCAGTACTTGTCCGAACGCTTGCTGACACCGCCGCCGAGGATGATGCGGTCAGGCCAGGTGAAGAATTCCAGCATGGCCAGGTATTCGTTGAACTCCGACGCCCACTCCTTCCACTTGAGCCCACGCCGCTCGCGAGCCACGCCACCCACGAGTGTCTCGGACGCCTGGTCGTGCATGAGCAGGTGCCCGAACTCGGTGTTGGGCACCAGACGGCCCTCGCTGATGAGGGCGCTGCCGATGCCGGTGCCGATGGTCAGCAGGATGGTCGTGCCGTCGTGGCCTTTGGCTTCGCCGTAGGCGAGCTCTGCCATGCCCGCGGCGTCGGCGTCGTTGATGACGTGGACCGGCGTCCCCAGCTTCTCGCTGAGGGCGGACGTGGCGTCGAAGTCGACCCAGCCCTTGTCGAGGTTGGCGGCCGTCTTCATGACGCCGTACTTGATGGCGCCCGGTAGGCCACAGCCGACCGCGAGGTGTTCCACCAGGGCATGCTCGGCGAGGACCCGTCCGACCACCGAGGCGACGGTCTCGATGACTGCCGCGGGCTCCGATGGCTCGGGTGTGTGCTCGCGGATGCGAGACGTCACCAGCTCCGCCGTGGCGAGGTCGACCATAGCCGCCTTGACGCCGGTGCCACCGACATCGATGCCCAATGCCATGCCCGTGAGCGGGATGGCCTTGGCGGTCGCCGCGGCCGGCGCCGCACTGGTCCGGGGCGTGCTGGACTTGGCGGTGTCCGCCGGGATGGGGGCGTCGGTCTTGCTCATGTCGGGGCAGGATACGCCGGTCCTGCTGTGGCCCGCCCGGCGTCGCCGAAACGCAGCCGGCTCGATATCGCCTACGATGCGGTCGATATGTTCGATTCCTACGGCGACTTCAAGCTCCTGCCACCCGACCCCGACCCCGATGAGACCCAGGATTGGGTCGCCTCGCTCGATGCCCTGACCGCGGAGCTCGGCCCCGAGCGCGCTCAGTTCGTCCTGTACAAGCTGCTCAAGCGAGCGCGGCAGCTGCACATCGGCCTGCCACCGCTGACCCAGACGCGCTACATCAACACCATCAGCCCCGAGCAGGAGGCGGCGTTTCCCGGTGACGAGGACATGGAGCGGCGCATCCGCCGCCTGGTCCGCTGGAACGCCGCGGCCATGGTGCTGCGGGCCAACAAGACCTCGTCAGGGATCGGCGGCCATCTCGCTACCTACGCATCAGCCACAAGCCTCTATGAGGTCGGTTTCAACCATTTCTTCCGGGGCAAGGATGCCGAGGGCATGGGTGACCAGATCTACTACCAGGGCCATGCTGCGCCTGGCGTCTACGCCCGCGCTTTCCTGGAGGGTCGCCTCTCTGAGTCACAACTGGACCATTTCCGTCGTGAGGTCGTGCCTGGCGAGGGTCTGTCCTCCTACCCGCATCCGCGGCTGATGCCCGACTTCTGGGAGTTCCCCAGCGTATCGATGGGCCTCTCGCCGCTGGCTGCCATCTACCAGGCGCGCTTCAACCGCTACCTGCTGGGCCGTGGCATCAAGGACACCTCCGCCAGTCGCGTGTGGGCCTTCCTGGGCGACGGTGAGACCGACGAGCCCGAATCGCTGGGCTCGCTCAGCATCGCGGCCCGTGAGGGCCTCGACAACCTCATCTTCGTGGTCAACTGCAACCTGCAGCGTCTCGATGGTCCCGTGCGCGGCAACGGCAAGATCGTGCAGGAGCTGGAAGCCGTCTTCCGCGGCGCCGGCTGGAACGTCATCAAGGTCATCTGGGGCCGTGAGTGGGATGAGCTGCTGGCGCGCGATCCCGACGGTGTGCTGGTGCAGCGCATGGCCGACGTGCTTGACGGGGAATGGCAGAAGTACTCGGTCGAACCGGGTTCCTACATGCGCCAGCACTTCTTCGGCACGGACCCGCGCCTGGAGGCGTTGGTGGCCGACAAGAGCGACGATGAGCTCAAGGCGCTGCGCCGCGGTGGCCACGACTACCGCAAGCTGTACGCGGCCTACGCCAAGGCCGTCGAACCCAACGGCGCACCGACCGTCATCCTGGCCAAGACCGTCAAGGGTTGGACGCTGGGCTCCTCGGTGGAGGCCCGCAACATCACCCACCAAGCCAAGAAGATGAACGATGAGGAAGTGCGCGTCTTCCGCGATCGTCTGGAGCTGCCCATCCCTGACGAGCAGCTGCACGAGGTGCCCTACTATCATCCTGGACCCGACTCGCCGGAGATCAGGTACCTGCAGGAGCGCCGCGCTGCGCTGGGTGGCCCTTCACCGCGCCGCGTGGTCACCAGCAAGCCACTCGCGACGAGCGGGGACACGCCCTTCGAGGAGTTCGACGCAGGCTCGGGCGGTCAGGCGGTCTCGACCACCATGGCCTTCGCCAAGCTGCTGCGGAACCTGCTCCGCGACGAGGGCCTGGGCAAGCGCATCGTGCCCATCATCCCCGACGAGGCTCGCACCTTCGGCCTGGATTCGCTGTTCAAGGAGGTGGGCATCTACTCTGCCCTGGGTCAGCTCTACGACCCGGTCGACTCCAACCTGCTGTTCTCCTATCACGAGGCCAAGTCCGGCCAGATCCTCGAGGAGGGCCTGACCGAGGCTGGCTCCACCGCCTCGATGCAAGCGGCCGGAACGGCCTACGCGACCCATGCCGAGCCGATGATCCCCTTCTACATCTTCTACTCGATGTTCGGCTTCCAGCGCACCGGTGACGAGATCTGGGCGTTCTCCGATGCCCGTGGCCGCGGCTTCATGCTCGGCGCCACGGCCGGCCGCACCACCCTCAATGGTGAGGGCCTGCAACACCAGGATGGACACAGCCTCGTGACAGCCTCAGCGTACCCGTCGTGCCGCGCCTACGACCCGGCCTTCGCCTACGAGACGGCAGCCATCATCCGTGATGGCCTGCGACGGATGTACGGAGCGGAGCCAGAGGACGTCTTCTACTACCTCACGCTCTACAACGAGAACCATTTGATGCCCGCCCGACCCGAAGGGGTCAGAGACGAAGACATCATCAACGGGCTATACCGGTTCGCAGACGCTCCGGATCTGGGAGAGGACGCCCCGCGCGCCACGATCCTGGCCTCGGGCGTGATCATGCAGCAGGCACTGGCGGCCCAGGCCATGTTGGCCGAGCAGCACGGTGTGGCGGCGGAGGTGTACAGCGCGCCGTCGTTCCAGCTGCTACGAAACGAAGCTTTGGAGACAGAGCACTGGAATCTGCACAACCTCGGATCGGAACGCGTGCCCTACGTCACCCGGGTCCTGGCCGAGTCCGCCGCGGCCGGGCCGGTGCTCGCGGTATCAGACTGGATGGCCGCCTGGCCGGACATGGTCGCCCGCTGGGTGCCGACTCAGGCCTGGCGCAGCATGGGCACCGACGGCTATGGCCGGAGCGACACGCGTGAGGCCCTGCGCCGCTTCTTCGACATCGACGCACCGCACATCTGTGCCGGTGTCCTGGTCGAGCTTGCGCGCACCGGAGCCATGGACGTGGCGGTCGCAGCGAAAGCCGTCGCCGATCTGGACCTGGAGCCGGAAGCGCCGTTCGCCATCGACCGCTGAGGTTCCCGCTCCAGCACGAACCACGGGCCGCCTATCCCAAGCAGCCCTGCCCATGTCGGAGAGGGCCGCTACCATCGTGCTGACATGACCGGGACGACCTACGCCCCCGCTGCCCCCGCCGTTCGATCCGACGACGCCCTCGTCGTGGCCGCCCAGCGGGGTGACCTGCAGGCCTGGGAACGCCTGGTGCGCCGCTACCAGGAGCCGGTCTATCGGGTCGCTTGGCTGGTCGTCCGAGACACCGAGATGGCGGAGGCGGCGACGCTCTCCGCCTTCGTGCGTGCTTTCCGCGCGCTGCCCTCGTACACGCCCGACCTTGGCCTCCTGCCTTGGCTCTTCCGGATCGCAGCCGGAGAGTCCCGTCAGCAGCGTCGTGAATTGAGTCGACCCACCCGTTCGTCGCGGCCCGTCGAACGGATGCAGGGCCCACACCGCCCTGCCTCCCCAGTGCCTGGGGTCGCCCACGCGGCCGGTTTGGCGCCGACCGACCGGACCGTCGTGGCCGAAGCATTCGACCGCCTCGGTGAGGAGGACCGCATGGTCATCGCGGCGCGCTACCTCTTCGGCCTGAACCGGGACGACGCAGCCAGTGCGCTGTCGATCTCGTCGGCCATGGTGGAGGAGCGGCTCAGCGGCGCCCTGCAGCAACTGCGTGTGCGGATGTCGGGGGCCTGATGCCGAACCAGCGCCAGCCGGGGCCATTCCTGGGCATGCCGGACGATCAGCTGGGCACGGTCGCGGTGTCGCTGGCTGTCTCCGAGTTGCGCTGGGCCCCGGATGTGGCACCGGCCGTGATGGATCGTATCTCCCGCGACGCCGTCGCCTACCCCGAGCACTTCGATCGCCGCCCACTGCCCCCGCTGCCCCCGCGGGCACCGATCGCGCTGCCGCCGAGTGAGCGCTCGGCCAAGCGCGCCATCGGCCGCCTCGCGGTCTTCGCGGTCATCCTCACTATCGTCGTGGCCCTCGTCGTCTTCGCCTCCGGTGGATCGACCGGAGCGTTGGGTGCTGATGCCTCGCCCGCGCCAGATGAGGAGTCCTCAGCGAGGCCGTCTGCCAGTGCCGAGCCCGACCCAGAGCCGACGCCATTCCCCTTCTTCGATCCTGCCACCGTGTCGCTGCGGACCGACCTCTTCGTGGACGGTCTGGATGCGCCGGTCTACCTGGCCGACGACGGCACCGGCGCGCAGTGCCTCTACATCGTCGAGCGAGGCGGCACGGTGCGCCTGGTCAGGCCTGATGGCGAGCTGCTCTCGCGGCCCTTCCTCGACATCAGCGATCGCGTGGCCGTAGGGCCTGAACAAGGCCTGCACTCGGTGGCTTTCCATCCACAGTTCAAGAAGAACGGGCGCTTCTTCGTCCATTACGACTCGCTGCCCGATGGCCAGTCGGTCATCGCCGAGTTCAAGGGCCGGCCTTGCAAGTCCGCCAGCAACAAGGCCACCAAGGCCTCCATCCTGACCGTCGACCAGCCATTTTCCAACAACAACGCCGGCTGGATCGGCTTTGGGCCTGACGGCTACCTCTACATCCCGCTGGGTGACGGTGGCGGCACCGACCCGGGCGACCCGCTGGGCTACGGCCAGCTCTCGGAGCCGCTCTACTCCAAGGTGCTGCGCATCAACGTCGACAAGGGCAAGCGCTACGCCATCCCCAGCGACAACCCCTATGCCAAGAAGCGCAAGGGCGGTTTCCCCCCCGCCATGTGGGCGCGGGGATTGCGTGATCCTCGCCGCTCCAGCTTCGACCGGGCCACCGGCGATCTCTGGATCGGTGATGTCGGACAGCGTATCGAGGAGGTGGACCGCATCCCCGCGGGTGCTTCCGACCTCAACTTCGGCTGGTCGGACGTGGAGGGTGAGGCCACCTGTCACCCCAATGTCCCCGACTGCGATCCGTCGCAGTTCGAGCCGCCGGTCGCCTTCTATGACAAGGTGCCGCCGCATCGTGGCATCACCGGCGGCTACGTCTATCGCGGTGAGTCGTTTCCGAAGCTCGACGGCGTGTACCTGTTCAGCGACTTCGCCAGCGGCTTCATCTGGGGACTCGACGCGGACGCCGTCGCGGCCGGACAGCCGGCGACGGCATATCAGCTGCTCGACGCACCCCAGGGCGTCGTGTCTTTCGGCGAGGACGATGCCGGCGAGCTGTACGTGGTGTCCCTCGACGGCAGCGTCTATCGCCTCGGCGTCGACGCGTCGTAGGGCTGTCGTGGGCCGGGTCCCAACGGGACCGCGGACGCGATAGCGTCCTGTCGTCGCCATCGTTCCGCGTCATGCCGCCCGACCCCGATAGCCTGCGCTACGCGCGCTACTGGGAACCTGTGCTGGCCGGTCCGGCACGTCGAGCCCTGGCGCGGATCGAGATCGCTCCCACGGTGTTCCTCGATGTGGGTGCTGGCACGGGCGGATCGGTATTGGCTGCTGCCGAGCGCTGGCCAGAGGCACGGATCGTCGCGCTCGACGCTTCGGCGGGCATGCTCTCGGTGGGCCAGCAGCGTGTGGCGCAGGAGCGACCGGCCGACGCCGCGCGCTTCGAGTGGCTGATCGCCGACGCCTTGGCGATGCCGCTCGCGGATGGCTCTGTGGATGCGGTCGTGGCGTCCTTCGTCCTGTCGCTGGTGGACGATCGACCAGCACTGCTGCGCGAGATGTGGCGGGTGCTGCGTCCGGGCGCGACGCTGGCGCTGGTCACCTGGATGGCCGACGACGTGACCGTGGCGGCCGACGCCGCCTTCGAGCGTCTGTCGGCCGAACGAGGTTGGGCTCGCCACCGAGTCGACTACCGGCCCTCCCGCGCCACCGACTACGTCTCTCTCGAAGAGGCCGAGCGAGAACTGGCCGCGACCGGATTCACCCGACTCGATGTGCAGGCCGACGAGCTGTGCTACCGCTGGACCCGCGATGCGTACCTGGCATTCAAGGCGGAGTACGACGAGCGAGATCTCTGGGACTCGCGCGCAGAAGACGAGCGTGAAGGGTTGCGCGACGAACTGCGCGCGCGTTTGGCGGCCCTGCCCGCCTCGGCATTCGAGTTGCGTGCGCCGCTCGTCGTTGCTGTCGCTCGACGACCTGCTCAGGCAGCGTCGGGCGCGCTCTCCATTGGGCGGCAGGACCTGCAGGGACGATAGCCGGCGGTCTGCGCTTCAAGGGCCGTGTGGAAACGGACCTCATGGTTTGCCGTGATGCGGCGTGCGTGTCGACACGAGGGGTAGCAGTAGATCATGCTCGAATCGGACCCGGCATAGCGAATGCGGCCGGCGGCGAGCCGCTCCAGTGCGGACGTGTCGATACCCTCCATGGTCAGCACCTTGCGCTTGGCCACCGGGCCACCGGCACCGTAGTCGCCGATGTGCCCATCGGCCCGCACCACGCGGTGGCAGGGGATGATGAAGGTGATGGGATTGCCCGCCAGCGCCGAGCCGACCGCGCGCACCGCCCGCGGCCGTCCGATCTCACGTGCCACCCACGAATACGGGCGCACCTCGCCGTAGGGGATCTCCATGGTCTTGCGCAGCACGGCCTGTTCGAAGTCGGTCAGTGTCGCCAGGTCCACCGCCGGACCGTCGGTATGCCTGCCCTCGAAACGCTTGCGCACCTGCCGCAGAAGCTGCTCTGGCAACTTCGCCACGCGGTGCAGCGAGCGTCCGTGGCGTAGCTCGTACTCGGTCTCGAACCCGGCCGCATCGCGGGCCGGTTCGGCTGCCGTGATGCCGCCCGTACCCCAGGCCACGTAGAGCGGCCCGATGGGCCCCTCGATGCGGGTCCACGAGTCGAGCAGCCCGACGGCCGCCATGACCGAGTCGGCGAGGCCGTCCGGTGTCGGGCTATCGATCGAGCGTAGTGCCTTGACCATGTCGCGTGCCTCCTGCATGTTCAACTTGCCTCCTCGTGGAGCGACTCGCGCAGCAGACGAACGCCTCGGTGGACATCCGACTTCACCGTGCCCAGTGGCCGCTCCAGTGCCTCGGACAGCTCGGGATAGGACAGCCCATCCACGTGCCGCAACTCCACCGCCCGCCGGTAGCGGAGGGGGAGCGCATCGAGCCGTGCGCGCCACAGGTGCGCCGCCTCCCGCTGCTCGGCCACTCGCTCCGGTCCGGGCGAACCTGTGTCGGGCCGATCCGCCAACGTCTCAAGATCGGCCGTGCCTGGCGGTTTGCGTTTGGCACGATTGCGCGCCAGATTGCCGACGATGGCGGCAAGCCAGCCGCGCGGGTGAAGCTCGCAGATGCGCGCCCCGTCATAGCGGCCCAGGGCCCGGTAGGCTCGGATGAAGGCCTCCTGGGCCAGATCCTCGGCATCCGTCGGTCGTTTCGTCGAGCGCATAGCGATGCGGTACACGAGGTCCTGGTGATGGGACAGGAACAGCGGGAAGGCACCATCGAGGTCGTCGGCGAGACGGGCAGGGCAGTCAGTGCACACGCAAGCAGGAACACGCGAAGGCGGTCATCAGTTGCAGTGTGACCGATAGCTCCCCCAGATGGCTAGCGCAGCAGGAAGCCCTGGCCCAGGCGGTCGCGCTCATCAAGCACGAAGCGCTGGTGGCCCGTCACGTAGCCGTTGCCCTCGATGCTGGTGATGACGGCTTCATGTTCGCCCAGCATGGTCGTGCCCTCGATGCGGGCGCTGAACGACTCACCGGTGATGCCGGCATTGACGATGGTGTCGCCCACGTCGGAGGCGCCCAACGCATGGCGTGCCGCGAGCAACGCGGAGGTGCCGGAGCCGCAGGGTGAACGATCCACCTCGGCAGCGGCGAAGACGGTGATGTTGCGGATGGTGGCATCGGCCGCCAGGCCGTCGGGTGAGGTCGCCGGGTCGCTGTCGACCAGGATGGTGCCGTACACGAAGCCCAGCGACTCATCGGTCGGATGGGTCGGTGTGTGCTCCTGACGCAGCGCGTCGGTGATGGCGGCGCCGGCGCGGGTGAGCTGTTCGATCTGCTCGGGTACCACGCGCATGCCCAGCTCGGCTACGTCCACGATGCCGTAGTAGGCGCCGCCGAAGGCGAGCTGGACGCTGAGCCCCTTGCGCTCGGCGGCCGCGCCGAAGAGGCGGACGCCTCGCGGACGCATCAGCAGTCGTTCCGCGTGCAGGTAGGCCGGCACGTTCACGAAGCTGACCGAGCGCACCACTGGCGCCGCGCCCACGCCCACGCTGACATCGGCGGACGCGGTCACCAGCCCGGCCGGCGTCTCCCAGCGGATCTCCGTGGTCGGCGTCGTCGCTGGATACAGCCCCTCTTCGATGAGCCCCTGGCTGAGCGCGATGATGCCGTGGCCGCACATCGTGCTGTAGCCCTCGTTGTGCATGAACAGCACCGCGACGTCGGCGTCGTCACGATACGGAGCCAGCAGGACCGCACCGTACATGTCGCGATGGCCGCGCGGCTCGTACATCAACATGCGGCGGAAGGCGTCGGCATGCTCCCCGACCCAGGCACGTCGCTCATCGATGGGCAGCAGTGGGACCGCGGGGTAGCCGCCCCGGATGAGGCGCAGCGGCTCGCCGGCACAGTGCAGGTCGAGCGTCTCCACGACCACGCGCCCGGCATCACGTTCCTGGGCTTGGGCTGGCGTCCAGGGCAGCGGTCGGCGCGTGATGGCAGCGATGCGCGAACGTACCTCCGGGTCCGCACCGAAGGCGCCGGCGGTCGTGCCACCCGACTCGAAGACGACCGTCAGGACATGTTCCTGACCCTCGGAACGCCAGCGACGGGACTTGGCTTCCCAGCCCCGGGCGGCGGCCTGCTGTCGCTCGCGCAGGAAGGAGCGTTCGGCGGAGGCGCGGTCGGCGGCCGCGTAGGTGCGGATGACCGTGCTGGTGGCCCGCTTCGCACTCGCTCTCACCATCGTCTGTGTGCCGCCCTCCTTAGTGCCATGATAGCCAGCCGATCGCCTCGACCGTGGGCCGCTTGCACGGAAGCACGGTCGCCAGTCGCGCTTTGGTCTACCGTCGCGACATGAGCGAGCACAGCACCCACGACCTCACCGGGCTGCGCCGTCGCATCGGCGATGTCTCGCAGCTCGTGTCCACCCGCGCCGCACGCCTGGCCGACGGCAACGAAGACGGCGTCCGCGTCATCGACGCTCGTGCCTCCGGTGGCCTGTCGGCGCTGATCCTGGCCGATCGCGGACTCGACCTCGGCTCCGTGTGGGCCGCCGGGCACCAGGTCGGTTGGCAGTCCACCACCGGCACTGTCCACCCCGCCTATTTCGAGGAAGCCGACTGGCTGCGCTCGTTCCATGGCGGCATGCTCACCACCTGTGGCCTGCAGAACGTAGGCTTGCCATCCGAGGAGGACGGCAAGACCTACGGTCTGCACGGACGCATCTCCAACATCGCCGCGCGCAATGTGAGCCACCGCGTCATCGAGCAGGATGGCCGCCTGGTGGCAGAGGTGACCGGGGAGATGCGCGAGACGGACGTGTTCGGGGCCGACCTGCTGCTGCGCCGGCGCATAACGCTACCCATGGGCGAGACGGTCCTGCACGTGGAGGATGAGGTGACCAACCAGGGCTATGCGCCGACGGCCCTGATGCTGCTCTATCACATCAACCTGGGCTACCCGGTCGTGGCTGACGGAGCCAGATTGCTGACGCCAGACGCTGAGATCACCCCGCGCGACGATGCCGCTCGTGCCGGGCTTGCGGCGCGTGACACCTTCCCTGCCCCCGTCGATGGCTTCAGTGAGAACGTCTTCCGCCACGAGTTGTCAGCGACGGACGCGGCGCAGGTCAGCGCTTCCATCGTCAACCCCGGGTTCGAGCCAACCGGCGGTATCGGCGTGACGGTCAGCTGGGACCCGCGTCAGTTGCCGCGCATGTGGCAGTGGCGGATGCTGGGCCCGGGCATGTACCTAACCGGACTTGAGCCGGCCAACTGCGGCCTGGGCGGACGTGCCGCGGAGCGTGAAGCTGGAGGCATCACGGAGCTGGAGCCTGGCGAGTCGCGACCGTTCGGCATCTCCATCCGCGTCTCCCTGGGGAAGGGGGCACAGACCCTGGCTGCACAGGGCTGACAGCCGTCGCGCAAGGCGGATCTCCGCAGCACGTGTGCAGCCGCGGGCCGCGCGAGCAGGACTGGCGCCCAGCAGCGCGCCCAGCCGACTCGGCGGGTTGCGTGCTACGGTCGCGCGGAAGCACGTTTCGCACAGGGGGGCTGGATATGCCCGGACCGGGGCTCGATCTGGTCGGTGACGAGGAGCTTGCTGCGGTCATCGACGTCGGTCGCGCGGTCATGCCTTGAGCTGGCGTTCGACTCGCCATCCGGCCGGCCGGCCGCGCACGTGGCTGGCGCTCGTGGCGCTTGGTCTCATCGTCGGTGCCTGCGTCACGGCGCCACGCGGTGACACCGGAGCCTCGAACACGGTGACGCCGATGGCTTCGGCCACACCCCCTGTGGCCTCAGCGTCGTCCCCTGCAAGCTCATCGGCCGTGCCCGGGTCTTCCGCTCCGGTCCGCTCGGAAGAGCCCAGCATCGGTTACATCGCGCTCGACGAATCACAGGTCTTCGTCCAGGCCGTCAGTGCCGGGATCCGCCAGGCGGCTGGTGCGGCTGGTATCGACCTCGTCGAATGTGACTCGGGCTGGACCCGAGAAGGCGTGCAAGCCTGTGCGGAGCAGCTTGCGGCGGCCGGGGTGCACGGCGTCATCAGCTTCCAGCCGTTCCCCGACGTCGCCGCCAGCGTCTGTGAAACGACCGGCGATGCGCCCACCATCGGCATCATCTATGACCAGGGTCCCTGTCAGGTCTCGCTCCTGGCGATCGACCAGGCCGAGTCTGGCCGTCTCGCCGGCGCCGCCATGGGCGTGTTCGCGGCTGAGCGGTGGGATTGCGACGTGAAGGCCTGGGTCTCGCTCGAATCGGGCTCGGACGACCCCATCGGCGGCGCACGCATGGATGGTTTCCGAGCTGGCTACCAGGAGCTTTGTGCATTGCCCAGTGACACCCGCGCCCTCGCCGATGCGCAGCACCTGGTCACGGCTCGCACCCAGGTCGCCTCGGCCCTGGAGCAGATCAAGGGCAAGCCCATCCTGGTGGCAGGGGTGAGCGACATCGCCATCCTGGGTGCGATGCAGGCCGCTACCGCCGCCGGCCGCGCCAACCAGGTCTGGTACGGCGGGCAGCTGGCCGACCCGGAGATCCGTGCTGAGATCGCCTGCGATGATCACTACATCGCGTCGGTGGCCCAGCTGCCTGAACGCTTCGGGACGGCGCTCGTGCCCGCTCTTGTCGAGGCCATGGCTGGTGGTGCGGTGGCCCCGCGGCTCGACGCCGCATTGGAGGTGGTCACGGCCGCCAATGTCCGGACCCTGTTTCCTGACACGCCAGCGTGCGACGAGTAGGTGCAGGCTCGGGTACTGTAGCCCTACGTTACCGTCGTTCAGGAACGGCATGGGGAGCCGCCAGCGACGCCAGGCATGGGCAGGAGGGATCGGACCTTGGACAGGAATCGGACTCGTATCTCACGGATGGCCAGATGGTCAGCCTTGATCGCCGTCGGCGCATTGGTCGTGATGGCCTGCCGCCCCGACGATCCGACACCTGCGCCGACCGAAGTCCCGTCCGCCGCTGCCTCGACGGCCCCGGTCCTCGCGTCCATCGAGCCGATCGTTGAACCGACTGCCGAGCCCACTGCTGAGCCCACGCCCGAGCCGACCAGGAAGCCCACGCCCGAGCCGACTGCTGCCCCGACCGTCGCGCCCACTGCAGAGCCGACGCTCGAGCCAACCACCGCGCCCACCGCCGAGCCGACGCTCGCGCCCACCACTGCGCCGACCCTCGAGCCGACTGCTCGCGCCCACCACCGCGCCGACGCTCGCGCCCACCACTGCGCCGACCCTCGAGCCGACGCTGCGCCGACCACCGCGCCTACCGCCGAGCCGACGCTCGCGCCCACCACTGCGCCGACCCTCGAGCCGACTGCTGCGCCGACCACCGCGCCTACCGCCGAGCCGACGCTCGCGCCCACCACTGCGCCGACCCTCGAGCCGACTGCTGCGCCGACCACCGCGCCTACCGCCGAGCCGACGCTCGCGCCCACCACTGCGCCGACCCTCGAGCCGACTGCTGCCCCGACCGTCTCGCCCACCACTGCGCCGACTGTCCTACCGACCGCCGAGCCCACCGTTGAACCGACCGCCGAGATCATCATCGTCGAGGGGCCCGCTGTGACCGGCGCGATCACCCTTCCCGAGGACGCGGTCCTGACCGAGGGCGACACCTGGTCGATCGAGCTTCAGGACGCCTCCAAGCTGGACGTGCCTGAGACCATCGGCGCAGCGTCAGGTAAGGTCGCTGACATCGAGGCTGCTGAGATCCCATTCGTCATCAGCTATGACCCCGTTGCCATCGACGCTGGCGTCACCTACACGATGCGCGCGTCGGTCTTCGACGCTGACGGGAACCTCCTTTACACGAGTGACACGGCGACAGAGGGCATCGTCGACGGCGTGCCCCTCGACCAGGTCCCCGTCCAGGTACAGACTCCCACTGCTGCCACCGAGCCGCCCGTCCCTGCCGTGGAGAGTCCGGCCGCATAGCGGTTTCGGGGCCGTGCTGATGGCACGCGCCCCGGCCGCCAACGCGCGCCAGCAGCGCGGGTAGACCGTTCCAGCATCTGAGGCGGAGCGGTGCCCGCACCGAGTGAAACGGGGCACCTGCTCAACGCAGGCCATGGACAGTATCGTGTTAGCGACGCACCATTCGCGTGAACCTCTGCCCTACGTGGACTCCACAGGAAGGCTTTCGCCCATGCTCGTGAGGAGGCTCGCCCGCTGATGGACGGGACACCTGCATTCATCATCGCGGCTGGCGCCGCCATCGCCGCTCTGGTCGCTGCCTTCCTGCTGGCTCGAAGCGTGCTGGCCCAGGACGCAGGACCGGAGATCATCCAGAAGGTCGGCCGGCTGATCCAAGAGGGTGCGATGGCCTTCATCCGTCGCGAATACATGCTCCTCGCGGTGTTCGTCGCAGTGGTTGCCGTGCTCCTCGTGGTCCTGATCGACTTCAACATCACCGACAACCCGACCATCAACGACCTCAACGCCGGTGTACATGACCGCCTTGGCGCCGGTCCCTGGACCGCCACCACATACGTCCTTGGTGCCCTTGGTTCTGCGACGGCCGGCTTCATCGGCATGAGCATCGCGGTGCGCGGCAACACCCGCACCACGGCGGCCGCCATGCAGGGGCTGAACCCGGCGTTGAGGGTCGCCTTCAACACGGGCACCGTCATGGGGCTGACCGTGGTCGGCATCGGCCTGCTCGGGATCACCCTCCTATGGGTCATCTTCCAGGATGCCACCGTCGTGGCCGGCTTCGCCTTTGGCGCCTCGTCGATCGCGTTGTTCGCCCGCGTCGGCGGCGGCATCTACACCAAGGCCGCGGATGTCGGTGCCGACCTCGTGGGCAAGGTCGAAGCGGGCATCCCCGAAGATGACCCTCGCAACCCGGCCACCATCGCCGACAACGTCGGTGACAACGTGGGTGACGTGGCCGGCATGGGCGCCGACCTCTTCGAGTCCTATGTCGGCGGCATGGTGTCCGCCCTCACGCTGGTGGCCGTTGGTGCTGGCGTCTTCGCCATCTCCGACACCGGCTGGGACAGCGCGCTGGCCGTGCTACCGCTGGTCGTCGCCGCTGTCGGCATCATCGCGTCCATCCTGGGCACGTTCCTCGTGCGCACCACGGACGACGCCGATATGAGCCAGCTCCTGTGGGCCTTGCGCTACGGCGTCTTCGGAGCCGCTGGGTTGGTGCTCGTGGGGACTGCCGCGGTGCTCCTCATCGGCGATCTCCCATTCGAGCTCTTCTGGGTCGTGCTGACCGGTCTCATCGTGGGCCAGGTCATCGGCGCCACCACCGAGTTCTTCACCTCGTACGAATACAAGCCCACGCAGTGGATCGCCCAGCAGTCCGCGACCGGTCCGGCATCGGTCGTCATCGGCGGCATCGCGGTGGGCCTTGTCAGCGTGGTCATCCCGACCATCGCCGTCGCCGTCGGCATCTTCGTGGCCGAGCACTTCGCCGGTCTGTACGGCGTCGCGCTCGCGGCGGTCGGCATGCTCTCCCCCCTTGGCATCACACTCGCGACCGACGCCTATGGCCCGGTCGCGGACAACGCCGGCGGCCTGGCTGAGCAAGCTCATCTCGAGCCGGAGGTACGCGACCGCACGGACGCCCTCGACTCCCTGGGCAACACCACTGCCGCCACCGGCAAGGGTTTCGCCATCGGCTCTGCGGTGCTGACCGCACTGGCACTGCTAGTCGCCTACGTCGAGGTCACCGGTATCACCAGCCTTGAGCTCACCGACACCAATGTGCTCATCGGCATCCTGCTGGGTGCGATGCTGCCGTTCCTCTTCGCCGGCCTGACGATGTACGCGGTGGGCACGGCTGCCTACGCCATGATCGAAGAGGTCCGACGCCAGTTCCGTGAGATCCCGGGCCTGCGTGAGGGCCTGGAAGGCGTGGAGCCGGATGCGGCCCGAGCGGTCGACATCTCCACCCAGGGGGCCCTGCGCGCGATGCTCCTGCCCGGTGCCGTCGCCATCCTCTCGCCCATCATCGTCGGTGTCCTGCTGGGAGCTGAGGCGCTCGGTGGCATGCTGGCCGGCTCGATCTCGGCAGGCTTCCTGCTGGCGCTCTTCATGGCCAACACCGGCGGTGCCTGGGACAACGCCAAGAAGTGGGTCGAGTCAGGGAAGTTCGGTGGCAAGGGCTCCCCGGCGCACGCGGCCACGGTCGTAGGCGACACCATCGGCGACCCCTTCAAGGACACCTCTGGTCCGTCCATCAACATCCTGTTGAAGCTGATGGCGATCGTATCGCTCATCTTCGGCCCACTCTTCATCTAGACGGGACACGCACGCAGCCCCTGGAGTGGGCGACTGGAGACCGGCGCCCGTTGCCTGTGACCGGCGCCAGTCGTCCGTGTCCGGCGCGGATGCGAAGTCCGACTCGAGGCGGCTCCCCGCCTGGCCGCCCCCGACCCACTACGATGGAGACGCCATGGAACGCAGCCTCTACTACGTCCGACTCTTTCCCGGCACCGAGGCACGCTACGACCGTCTGCACGCCCGACTCCCGAGCGAGGTCGTGGCTGAGATGCGCGACGCCGGGTTGCGCGAGGTCACGGGATTTCGACGCGGCACGGACGTGTGGTGGTACGCCGAATGTGAGCCCGACCGCAACAGTGTCTTCCGTGCCTATGCCAGGGGCAGCGCCAACCGGCATTGGGGCAAGCAGTTCCGCGATGTCATCGCGGAGGTCGAGGCGCCCGGCGGCGGACTGATGTGGTACGACGAGGTCTTCCACACCGATGCCCCGGAGCCTGACGGGCCTTGGGAATGGGGCTGCTTCAGCCTCGTCATCGATCCGCGCGCGGCGGTCCACTATGACAAGCTCCACGCCGAGCCCTGGCCGGAGATGCTCCAGGCCATCGCGGATGCCGGCTATCGCGACTACACCGGTTTCCGCCGGGGTGCCCACGTCGTCTATGTCGGTCGTTACTACCCCGACTTCCAGACCGTCATCGATAGGATCGATGCGACCGAGGTGGCAGCACGCTGGGGTGCGGCGTTCAAGGAAACCATCACCACGTTCGTGGATGAGAAGGGTAGCAACTACACGGCCGACCTGATCTACCACCAGGATTAGGGCGACCAACGGTCCAGGCCGCCGCGGCCGTGCCCAACTCGCAGCCCCATCCGCGGCGCGGCAGCGGACGCTCCACCCCGTGCTCGAGCCCCGCTTGCGTGCCTGCCAGGCAAACCTGCGAGCTGCCCGGACTCGACCTCCTGAGTCAGCTGATCGGCAGGCAACCGCGACGCGGCAGGACGGAGTCGGTCAGGCCGTTCCAGCCAGTGACAGACCGGTCGTGACCGCCTATGGTTCGGCATCGTGATCGTTCAGTGGACGCATGTCCTGATATCGCCGCCGCTGTGCCAGGCACGCGACGTGGTCAGCCGCGTGGCCGCCGTGTTCCTGGCCGTGTCACTCCTGCTGGGTCTGGCCGCGACCCAGCCAGTGCTGGTGGCCGCCACGTCACCCGACACTGGACCAGAGGCGTCGCCGACCTGGCCTCAGCCTTCTCTGACCGGCCTCACCCTGGCCGACCTCTCCGCGGCCGGCGAGCAAACGCCGGCGATCGCCGAGCCCGCTGCGCCCGCCGACGCCCTGCTGACGCCGACAGCGACGATCAAGCTTCGACCGCGTCCCAAGCCCGGGCCGTTCTCGATGAACCTCTATGCGGCCGGTGACTTCGTCCACCAGAAGACGGTGTTCTGGTGCGTGGCCGCGTCGGTGCAGACGATGGTCAACATCATCGAGGACGATGAGCCGGACCGCACGAAGCGTTCGCAGCGGCGCCTCCACCTCGATGGACGCAGCCTCGATCGCGGTCATGCCGAGTACTGGCGCCAGCTGCCCGATGGTTCGCCCATGAAGCGCGGCCTGCACGGGCTGGGGCTGGTCGACTGGACCGGGATGCTGAACGCGACCGGCCACGGGCCATACGTGATCGATCGCGCGGCGACTCGCAAGAAAGCCATCCGCATGGCCGCCAGAGCGATGCGCACGACGGGCAGGCCGGTGGGGCTTGTGGTGTGGAGGGGTGCCCACGCCTGGGTCATGTCGGGCTTCGTGGCGACGGCTGACCCGGCATATACGAGCGACTTCAAGGTCACCAAGCTCTTCATCGAGGACCCCTGGTACCCGGATGTCAGCGCCATCTGGGGAACCTCGCGGCCGCCGAACACGACCGTTCCGGTCGCAGCCCTCGACGCTGACTACCTGCCGTATGACCGTCCGGGCCGGGCCCATCCCAAGCGCGACGGACGCTTCATGCTCATCCTGCCGACCCTTCCGGAGGGGACGCTGGTCGACTGAGGCAGGCTGGCATGGGTGCCACGACGACTACGGACGATCAAGGATGACGCGGCCACCCACGCGTCGCCAGATCACATGAGACCCATCCTGCCCGCGGAGACATCCGCCGAGACGTCGCGCTCGCAAGCCTGCCACTCCTCACGCCAGAACCACGCTTGCGAGGCGTCCACGATGATCTTTTCCCGCAGTTGCTATGCCTCGTCGGGGTCCAGCTGCAGTGATGCCGAGTTGATGCAGTAGCGCTTGCCGGTGGGCTTGGGTCCATCGTCGAAGACGTGGCCAAGGTGTCCACCACACTTGGAGCACATCACCTCGGTGCGGGCCATGCCCAGCGAGCCGTCCAATTCGTAGGCGATGGCGCCGTCCGCGGCCGGCTGCCAGAAGCTGGGCCAGCCCGATCTGGAGTCGTACTTGGTATCAGAAGTGAAGAGCTCGGCCCCGCAACCGGCACAGCGATACGTGCCCGCGCGCTTCTCATCGACGTACTCGCCGGTGAAGGCGCGTTCGGTACCCTTCTCGCGCAGGATGCGGTACTGGTCGGGGCTGAGGCGCAGCCGCCATTCCTGCTCGGACGTCTGTCTCGCGGTGGTCTTCGAGTCACTCATCCCGTCATCGTACCCCGCGCTCGTGACGAGGTGATGAACACCGCCGCGGCGACGGTGCGACCATAGCCGCATGACCCTCGTCTTCATCGCCGTCGGCGGCGCAGCTGGTGCCGTATCGCGCTACGCGTTGCAGGGTTGGGTCCAGGCACTCAGCGGCGGGCGTTTTCCGTGGGGCACCTTCGCGGTCAACATCAGCGGCTCGTTCATGCTCGGCCTTGTCTTTGCCCTGGCCATGGACCGAGCCATCCTCAGCCCGGAAGTGCGCGTGCCGGTGATGATCGGTTTCATCGGTTCGTACACGACGTTCTCCACGCTGATGTTGGAATCCTGGCGGCTCGTGGAAGACGGCGACTACCTGTTCATGTTCGGCAACCTCATCGGCTCGGTCGTCATCGGTATGCTGGCGGTCGTGGCCGGTCTGGCCCTGGGGAGGCTCTTGCCATGAAGCTCGACGGGACCGCGCTGCTGGCGCGCATCTACATCGGTGAGTCGGATCACCACGACGGACGGCCGCTCTACGAAGCCATCGTGGCGCTGCTACGAGAACGAGGCATCGCCGGCGCCACGGTCCTACGAGGCATCGAAGGCTATGGTCGCGCTGCGCGTCTGCACACCAGCCGTATCCTCCGCCTGTCGGAAGACCTGCCCATCCTGATCGAGGTCGTCGATCGTGAGGACCGCTTGCGTTCGATCCTGCCCGAGATCGATGCCCTGGTGGGGGAGGGCCTCATCACGCTCGAACACGTCGAAGTCATCGCCTACCGCTCGCCCGAGAGGTCGGAGAAGCCGGAGAAGCCGGAGAAAGAGGATCCCGCATGATCATGCGCCGCACGCTCACCGTCATCCTGGCACTGTGCCTGGCCCTGGTCGCCACGGTCTCGTCCGCCGCGGCGCAGGAGGTCGAACGCCGCCCCGTGGAGGACCCCCTCTTCGGTGTCTCGTCGGTCGTACCGGCCGACTGGCAGGACCTCGGTGGCGGCATCTACGCGCGCGGCACGCCGCCCGATGACCTCGCCCTCATCGCTATCCAGTCGGCCTCCGCCACGGTCGACCAGCTGTGGGCCAGTCTGCTGCCCCAGTTCGCCCTGACCGAGGTGCCCGAGGGCACCGGTGCGTACAGCAGCGACGGCTTCGACTGGACGCTCTACCGTTTCGACGTGCAGCTCGGAGAGAGGGTCATCGCGGTCGAACTGGCCCTGGCGCATGAGGACGGCAGTACCCAGCTGCTCCTGCTGCAGTCGGACCCGGCGGAGTTCGATGTCCTGCGCGAGCAGGTGCTGATGCCGGCCATCGATGCCTTCGCGGTCCTCGAACCGGAGCCCACACCCGACCCATCGACCTTTGACTACCAGATCGAGGAGGTGACCTTCCCCGGGGGCGCCGAGGATGTCCAGCTGGCGGGCACGCTGACGCTGCCCGCTGGCCCCGGCCCACACCCGGTGGTGGTCACGATGAGCGGCAGCGGCGCCCAGGACCGCGACGAGTCGATGCGGCCGATCACGACGCTGAAGCCGTTCGCCATCCTTGCCGATGCCCTCACGTCTGCCGGTGTCGGCGTGCTGCGCTACGACGATCGTGGCGTGGGCGGCTCGACGGGTGACTACGAGTCAGCCACCATCGCCGAGTTGGCTGAAGACGCGCGTGCCGCCATCGACTATCTCGAGACCCGCGACGATGTCGACCCGGCCCGCATCGGCCTGTTCGGCCACAGTGAGGGCGGCCTGTACTCGGCAATGCTCGGCGCCAGCGATCCGCGAGTGGCCTGGATCGGCATGATGGCGCCCGCCGTCATCGACGGCGTCACCCTCATCGTGGAGCAGAACCAGGCACTGCTGCGCTCTTCCGGCGCCGATGACGCGACGGTCGAGGAGTACGCCGCCTATGCCGCTGAGGCCGCGCCATTGGCGCGCGACGGTGAGTTCGAGGCCCTCGAAGCGGTCATCCGCGACTTCCATGGACGGGCCTGGGACGAGTTGGCCCCGGAGGACCAGGTCATCGCCGGCGACCGCGATGCCTTCATCCAGCGCCAGGTGGACGCCGAGATGCTCGTCTATACCTCCGACTGGTTCCGTTCCTTCCTGGCTTACGACCCGGCCTCCGACTGGCAGCAGGTGAGCGTGCCGGTGTTGGCGATCTTCGGAGGCAAGGATGCGCAGGTGCTGGCCGACTCGAACGCGGCCGCGTTGCGGGCAGCGCTGGAGGCCGGCGGCAACATGGACGTCGAGATCATCACCATCCCCGGTGCCAACCACCTCTTCCAGAAGGCGGACACCGGTGCCCTTGCCGAGTATGGCGAGCTGGAGCCGGTGTTCATCGACGGTTTCGTCGATGCCGTGGTCGACTGGATGACGGCCCAGGCAGGCGTGGCCGAGTAAGGACGGCCGAGTAGCGATGGCCGATCCCCGCCGACGCAGCGGCGAAGGCTGGCACCCTGAGCCGGAGCTGCTCGATATCCGTGACGAGGCCGCCTCCCGCCCGGCCCTGGAGCGGCTGGGCGAGGGCATCTGGTCGGCAGCGCTCGACTACGTCTACGACCACGGCATGGCGCGCGCCATCGGCGAACCGGCCGACTACGCTCAGCTGCGTCGCGTCTTCTTCGGCCCCGACGGCCAGCCCGCGCCAGCACCGGAGCTGCCGACCACGTCCGAGGCGCTGCTCGACGAGTTCCGGACGCGCTTGGCGCCGCACCAGGCCAACGCCTGGCATCCCCTGGCCTTCGCCTACTTCACGCCCATCCCGCTGTGGGTGTCGATCATGGGCGAGGTCCTGGGCCAGGTGGTCCACCAGGGTGTGGACGTCTGGCATTGCGGCCCCTCGGCCACGCTGGTGGAGGAGGAGGTCGTGCGCTGGCTCTGTGACTTGGTCGGCTACGACGAGCGCGGCTTTGGCCTCTTCACCTCCGGCGGCGTCATGGCCAACATCATGGCGCTGTCCGTAGTGCGTGATACCGCCTTGCGCCTCGCTCGTGCGCTTGACCATCCGCCGCGCGGGGCAGACCTCGAGGGCGTCCGCGTGTATGCCTCGGACCAGGCCCACTTCTCGGTCAAGCGCAGCCTCTCGACGCTGGGCTTCCCGGAGGCGACGCTGGTGGTGCTGCCCAGCGACGATCGCTTCCGGCTGACAGCTGAGCCTGTGGCCGCGGCCGTGGCGCGGGATCGCGCCGCCGGTCTGACGCCCCTGGCGATCGTGGCGACGGCCGGCACCACCAACACCGGATCCGTCGATGCGCTGCCCGATCTGGCCGACCTCGCCGAGGCAGGGCGGCTGTGGCTCCACGTGGATGCCGCCTACGGCGGCGCGGCCCGCCTGTCAGAGCGACTGGCGGGCGAGGTCGTGGGCCTGGCGCGGGCCGACTCGATCACCATCGACCCGCATAAATGGTTCTTCCAGGCCTACGACATCGGTGGCCTGCTGCTGCGCGACGGCTCGCTGCTCGAGACGACGTTCTCGTATCGACCCGAGTACTACCGCGGCTCGGGTCGATCCGGGGCGAGCTCCCGATGCGCACGGATCGGACGAGCTGGATTTCTACCGCCTGAGCATGGAAGGCACACGCCGGCAGCGTGCGCTGAAGCTGTGGCTCTCGTGGAAACACCTGGGCACCCGCGGCCTGGGTCGGTTGGTGGAGCAGACGGTGGACCTGGCCGAGGCGTTGGCGGCCCGGATCGAAGCGGCGGATGACTTCGAGCTGCTTGAAGCGTCGGCATTGTCGGTGGTCTGCTTCCGTCACCTGCCGGGCGGGCTCGACGGCACCGATGCGGCTGGTCGCGATGGCATCGATATCCACCAGGACGTGCTGCAGGTGCGGCTCCAGCACAGTGGTCGCGCGTTCCTCACGACCACGCGCCTCCGCGGCCGAACCTGGCTGCGTGCCGGCATCCTCAATCACACCACCACTGAGGCTGACCTCGACAGTCTCGTCGACGCCATCCGCGACCTGGCGGCTCAGGCGTAGCCGACGGCCGACCCGCAGCCCACGGCCGATCCAGCGCTCGCGTCAGCGCCGGCCGGGACCCTGCAGCTCCCGCAGGCGCTCGTCGCTGATGCCAAGGTGGTGGGCGACCTCGTGGTCGAGCGTCTCGCGCACGCCTTCGGAGAGTGCCTCGTCACTTCGATAGGCGCGCATCAACGGGCCACGGAAGAGGGTGATCTTGCTGGCGACCGCCATCCGGTCGGCCCCGTAGGCGGTGCGCGGCACGCCCTGGTAGAGCCCGAACAGGCCGCGCGCATGCACGCTCGCGAGCTGCTCGGTATCAGGTTCGTCCTGGATGACGATGGCGACGCTGCTGAGCGCTTGCCGGTACGGTTCTGGTAATGCCTCGATAGCAGCGTCGAGGGCGGCCTCGAAGCGATCAGTCTCCATGGTGAGGGTCGTCCTGGCAATCGCGACAGATGCCGACCACGCTCAGGTGGCCCAGGTCGATGTGGAAGCCGCGCTTGCGGTCGAAGTCGGCCAGCAGGCCCGGCACGTCATCAGCCCCGATCTCCCAGGCACGCTGACATACCGAGCAGTGCATGTGACCGTGCTCGCGCGCCGGACGCACGTGGAACTCCTCGCGCCCATCGAGCCCATGGGCGTGACGGACCAGGCCGATATCCTCGAGCACGTCCAGGGTGCGGTACACCGTAGAGGGCGTGGTCTCCGGGTCCTGGTCGCGGCAGCGTTCGACCAACTCGGCACCGGTGATGTGGCCATCGGTATCGGCCAGTACATCGACCAGCAGCCGCCGTTGCGGGGTCCAACGCAGTCCGCGCTCGTGGAGGCGCTCACGGACCTGGTCCCAGGCGACATCAGGAGCGTGGGTTCGGTTCGACGTCGGCATCGCGGACAGGATAGACCCAGCTTGGATCGTCAGGGTCGTGGCCTGTCGTCAGGGTCGTGGCCCGCTCAACTTGACCCGGTAGACCTTGCCTGCGACCAGATCGGTGGCGAAGAGGCGTCCGCTGGCATCTTCGCCGAAGGAGGCGATGCGGCGGTCGGTGATCCGCGATGCCTTGATCCTGCCTTTCCGATCGAGCACGAACAAGCGACCGCAGAAGTCGCCGGCCACGTAGAGCCCGCGCCAGGCCGGCGCCTCAGGACCGCGATGCACGTAGCCACCGCTGACCGAGCAGCGGCCGTTGCCATGGGCATAGTCGTACGTCGGTCGCACGCCGAAGGTGCAGCGCCGGCTGGTGCCCGGATAGCGGCGCGTGCCCTCGCAGCGGCTCCAGCCGTAGTTCCTGCCCTTGCCGGCCGCCCTACCACGCGCATTCGCGCGAGCGCGATCGACCTCTTCGCGCTGGCCCTGGCCGACATCGCCGATCCAGAGGTTGCCGGTCTTGCGATCGAACGAGAAGCGCCACGGGTTCCGCAGACCCCAGGCCCAGATGTCGTCGATGCCAGACTTGCCCACACGCGGGTTGGCACTCGGTGTGCGGTAGCGCCGCGGCCCCGGGCCATCAGGGTCGACCGGGTCGATGCGCAGCAACTTGCCCAGGCGCGTGTTCAACTTCTGGCCATTGCCCGTGGGGTCGCCGGCACCACCGCCGTCACCCGTCCCGATGTAGAGCATGCCGTCGGGGCCGAAGGCCAGGTGCCCGCCGTTGTGGTTGGCCTGCGGCTGGTCGATCACCAGCACCGTGCGAGCAGAGCCTGGAGCGGCCGAGCCTGCGCTCTGGCGGCGGTACTCGGCGATCACGGTATCCCCGTTGCGCGCGCCGCTGCCGGCCCGCGTGTAGTCGACGTAGAGCAAGCCGTTGGACTGGTAGTCGGGGTGGAAGGCGAGGCCTAGCAGCCCGCGCTCGCCACCGGTGGCAGGGTCGTTGACCTTGCCGCTGAGATCGAGGAAGGTGCCCAGCTTCTTCCAACTGCCGTCCTCGTAGGTGGCACGCTTGATCTTGCCGGTCTGCTCCACGACGAAGATGACGCGGCCGTCCCCGGGAGCGTGGGTGACCAGTACCGGGCGCGTGTAGCCGCCGAGCACCTGTTTGAGTGACACCTTGCTGCGAGCCGCGCTGACGGGCGCCGCCAGCAGGCCGCCGGCGAGCATGGCCGTGACCAGGACCGCAAAGACCTGGAATGACGCGAAGGCTCGGAACGATCGGCGCATTTCCACTCCTTGACCAGTGGTGCGGGCTGTCGGAGAGCTATCGGGGTCAGGCTCCACCGAGGGACGGGAGTGTACAGCGCGAGCTTTTCGGAGCCGGCGGTCACCCCTGTCGGCGTCTGCTTCGTTCGATCCCGAGCCGGCCGCAGGCAAGCATTCCCGCTGCTCGGGACAACGTGACCGTTCAGGCACACCAACGGCGGCGTGACGCCGGTACTTCCCGCCGCTCGGGAAGACGTGACGTTCCTTCCCGAGCAGCGGGAGCATGCGGCGGGCTCGGTGTTCCACGCGTCACGTTGTCCCGTCACGCGGGAACCGCGTGGCCGCCTCGACCTGCCTCGACCTCTGTACAGTCGTGTCTGCGGTTAGTGAACGAGGTCCTCGAAGTCGCGGTGGCAGAAGTGGCCGGTGCGCTGCAGGACCCGGCCGCAGAAGGGGCATACCGGCTTGCCGCCGGCGACGACACTGTTGGCGCGCCGCGCGAACTGTTGCGCCATGAAGGGTGTCAGCCGCACGCGCAGGACGTCGGGCCCGATGGGTGCGTCGTCGGGGATGTCGTCCTCTTCAGGCTCCTCCCCGTCTCGCATCGCCGACTCGCCGGCCCCGGCGTCGAAGGTCATCGAGCGTGCCTCCACGATGAGCCGGTCGATATCGTCATCCCAGGCGATGACCAGCGTGCCCACGCGGAACTCCTCGAGTAGTGGCTGATGCAGCGGCCGCTCGTCGGGGATGCCGGCAGGTCCCGCGTCCATCGCGGCCAGGCCGCGTCGCTCGACCTCATCGACGATGGCGAGGACGCGGTCGGCAAGGATCGATACCTGCTCCTTCTCCAACATCACCGACACCACGCGTCGGCCCTGCACCGCCTGCAGGAAGAACGTGCGATCGCCAGGCTCACCGACGGTCCCGGTGGCGAAGCGATCGGGCAGGTCGAAGTCCATGATGTGGCGCACCATGACGTGAATTTAGCCCAGTTGACCTGGTCGGTCAGGTCTCGGTTTCGGTCAGCCCTCCGGGATGAGGACCAGCAATGCGGTCGAGACGGCGCTGATGATGAACGAGCCGACCGATGCGGTGATGAGAGCTTGCAGGCCCAGGTCGGGTGGGTAGCCGCCGATGACGATGAGCGGACCCCAGACCAGGTCGACCAGGAAGGCCACTGCCAGCAGCATGGCCGCGTTGAGCACGACCGAGAACAGCCCCAGCGTCGCGATGTTCAGGGGGATGCTGACGAGTCGGGCGATGGGCCGGATGAACGCGTTGACCAGCCCGAAGACGAGCGCGAGCGCCAGCAGCGTGACTCCGATGCTCCCGGCGTCGTCCGCCCAGTCGATGGTGATGTCCGGTACCAGCAGCGCCGTCAACAGCAACGCGACGGCGATGACGGCGACGCGGATGCCGGACCTGATCATCGGCCGCCTACAGCAGCTCCGCCAGCGAGGCGATCACATGGTCGGCCTCGGGGAGCGGGTGGTTGGCGTCACTGGGCACGCCGATGCAGGTCAACCCCGCCGCCCGGGCAGCCCTGACGCCGGTCGGTAAATCTTCGACGGCGACGGCGGATGCGGGCTCGACGCCCAGCCGTTGGCAGGCCAGCAGGTAGACGTCCGGCGCAGGCTTGGGCGCGACCTCGTCACCGGTGGCGACGGCATCGAACCAGCTGCCGAAGGGCGTCTGACGCAGCACCCGGTCGACCAGCGGGCGACGGGTGTTGGAGGCCAGGCCCAGCGGCACGATGCCTCTCAGTCGGCCGATGAGTTCGGTGGCGCCAGCGGTCAGCTCCACGCCGTCGTCGATGAGGTCCCCGATGATGGCAAGGTACTCGTCCTGGAGGCTGGGGATGCGCTCGACCGGAACGCCCAGTCGTCCCGCGAAGTAGGTGACCGACTGGAGATCGGCAGCCCCGAAGACGGCGGCCTTGTCGGCGTCGGTCAAGTCGGCCCCGTACCGTTCGAAGAGGATGATCTTGGCCCGGAGCCACTGCTTCTCGGTGTGCACCAGCAACCCGTCCATGTCGAAGATCACACCCTTGAAGGGGCCGGGCAGCTGGGGTGGCGGGGCAAGGCTGGTCAAGGTGAGACTCCGTGGCCGGGCGTGGTGGGTCCCAATCGTATCCGCTCCGGCGCCTCCACCCGCTCGCGCCATCGGCCATTGCCCGTAGACTGGCGCCCGATGGATGAACGAGTCGCTCACGAGCCCTTTAGCGACGCGACGCTGATCTGGGACGGCGAGCCTATGCGCGGGGCCGCTGCGTCACAGTCGGCCGAACCCGACGAGCCGGATGACGCGCCCTACGACCCCGGCCGGGTCACGATGCGCTTCCGCGAAGGCGATCAGGACTTCGTGGCCATGCCCTGGGACACGCCGCTCGCGAGCTGGTCGGGTCCCGACCTTGAGTTCGTGGATCTTCCGGTCGGCGCCAGCCGCCACACGGTGCGCTTCCTGGTCGTGGACGGCAGCATCATCGCCTTGAAGGAGCTACCAGTCGACGTGGGTCAGCGTGAGTACGAGGTCCTGCGCGAGCTCGAGGCTCGCGGCGCCTTGTCGGTCAAGGCGTCCGGCCTGGTCACTCGAAGCGGTGACGCCAGCTCGGTCATCCTGACCCGCTACCTGGCGCGCTCGTTCCAGTTCCGCCGGCTCTTCATGCGTCTGCCCGAGGGTGCCAAGCGCTACCGTGATCAGCTCCTCGATTCGATGACCGGTCTGCTGGTCGAGCTGCACCGCATGGGTGTCTTCTGGGGCGACTGCTCACTCGCCAACACGCTGCTGATGCGCGACGGCCAGCGGCTGCAGGCCTACCTTGTGGACGCTGAGACCAGCGAGATCCACGAGCGGCTGTCGGACGGGCAGCGTGAGGCCGATCTGGAGATCGCCATCGAGAACGTGGCCGGAGACCTGGCCGACATGGCCGTGCTCAACGGCAAATCCATCGAGGACATCGATGACGACTTCGAGGCGGCGCTCTCGCTGCGGGACCGCTATGAGCGATTGTGGGACGTGCTCCACCAGGACGTGACCATCCACCCCGACAAGCGCTACCGCGTGGACAAGCGCTTGAAGGCACTGCACGAGCTGGGCTATGTGGTCGATGAGGTCATCCTTGAGCCGGGCGAAGACGGGACCGAGGACCTGAGGCTGCGGGTGGCCGTGGCCGGACGCGACTATCACTCGCGTCGCTTGCGCCAGCTCACCGGCATCGAGGCGGGGGAGGGGCAGTCGGCCATCCTGCTGAACGATCTTACCGCCTGGGCTGGCTTGGGCTGGGCCGGCGACTGGGACTCGAAGGAGGGCGAAAGCGGACGCACCCTGACGCGTCATGACGGCGCGCGCTGGACGCTGGAGATCTTCGAGCCGGTGGTGGCGCAGCTCATCGACACCATCGGCGACGACATCGACCACGTCCAGGCCTACTGCGACCTGCTGGAGGTACGCTGGCTGCTGTCGGAGCGGGCCGGGCATGATGTCGGCAATGTCGCTGCCCTGCGCTCGATGGCCACCGCAGAGACGCCGGCCGGCTCGGCGGCACAGATGGCGGGCGTGGAGACACCATCGCAGCCGCGTCGGCTAGGCTGGAAGCGACCATGAGCAAGAAGACCCCGACCGTCTCCACGTTCACGCGTGCGCGTCGCCGTGCCGTACGTTTCGCGACCCGTCGGCGCGATGAGAAGTCGGCTGGCGGTCCGTTGCATTCGCGCTACGACCGACTCCAGCCGGTGCCAGAGCATCCGCCCGACTGGCGCACCGGCCCGCCCGACTTCGTCATCATCGGCGCCCAGAAGTCGGGCACCACCTGGTGGCACGGCCTGATGGAGACGCACGTGCAGATCCACCGGCCGCCGCGTGGCAAGCGGGAGCTCCACTTCTTCGACCACTTCTGGGATCGTTGGCCCAACCAGAAGCAGTTCGAGCGCTACCGGCGCTACTTCCCACGGCCGACTGGTTCGCTGGCCGGTGAGAAGACGCCGGGCTACCTCTACCAGCCTTGGGTGGCGCCGATGCTCAAGGAGGTCGCGCCAGAGGTGAAGCTCATCGTGCTCATGCGCGACCCCGTCGAGCGTTTCGTCTCTGGCGTGGGCCTGCTGGAGCGTTCGGGCTCGCTCAAGGGCGAGGTCGGCGGTGGCCTGGTGGGGACGCGTGAGCATCGCATCGTGGAGGCGGTCGACCGCGGTCGCTACGCCGACCAGCTCGACTGGTGGCTGACGCACTTCCCGCGCGAGCAGTTCCTGCTGTTGCAATATGAGCAGTGCGTGGCCGATCCGCAGGGCCAGCTGAACCGGACCTTCGAGTTCCTGGCGCTGCGCCCTCAACGCGTCACGCCCGCCCAGATCTCCCGGGCCCGCAAGAAGGCCACGAGCCATGTGGAGGTGTCCGCGGAGACGCGTCGCATGCTAGCGGCCCGCTTTGCGGACGATGTGGCGCGACTGCAGGTGCTCATGCCGGACCTCGACGCCTCGCTCTGGAAAGGCCTGGCCGAGCCGGAGTCGTAGGGGCTGGCCCTCGCCTTCGGGCCGGACTCGGCGCCGATGGCAGCCGGG
>CAWIPU010000010.1:0-75355 GCA_963838115.1 uncultured Chloroflexia bacterium | reverse complement strand
CGGCGCGATAGCAGCCCTCACAGGGTCAACGCGGGACCCATCGGGAGACATTGGCCATGCGCGCCGTCGTCACGTGGGCCGTCGCGATCGTCATCGCGGCAGTCCTCTTCGTTCCCCCAGTCGGTGTGGCTGCAGCCCCGTCTGCGACCCTCATCGCCGACATCCACACCTCGTCGGGCTCCGGCCCCCAATCGCTCACGGTCGTCGGCAAGACCGTCTTCTTCAGCGCCACCGACGGCACCCACGGCCGCGAGCTGTGGGCCACCGACGGCACGCCCGACGGAACTCGCCTGGTTCACGATATCCGGCCAGGCACGGCTGCTTCCGCGCCGCGTTCCCTGACGCGCGTCGGGAAACGGCTGTATTTCAGCGCCGACGATGGCTCCCACGGCCGCGAGCTGTGGGTCAGCGACGGCACGCGAAAGGGCACTCGCCTGGTGCGCGACTTGACGCCCGGTGCCAAGGGTTCTGGCGACCTCCAGATCGCGGCTCTCGGAGAGCGGGCCTACTTCAGCCGACAGTACGAGGAGCTGTGGCGCACCGACGGCACGCCTGCCTCGACCCGGCTCGTCCGTGCGTTCCAGGGCATCGACCTGCCCGGGTCGGCCGTCATGCGATCCCGGCTGTACTTCTTTGCCGATGGCGCACTGTGGCGAACCGATGGCAGCAGCATCGGCACGAGGCGCATCTCGGACAAGAGGCTCTACGGCAGCGGGCTCACCCCGTTCCGTGGGCACCTGTACTTCAGCGGCACCCTCTACGGCACGGGGAACGGTGGTTGTGCTGAGGGCGATACCGGCTGCATCGAGCCGCCGCGCTTGTGGTGGACTGACGGCAGCAGGGCCGGCACCGGCCCCATCGGCGATATCGTTGCCACCGAGGACTTCGCTGTCCTGGGTGACGCCATCTACTTCAACGGCTGGACCAAAGGCACCAGTCCACGGCTCTTTGCCAGCGACGGCCGCAAGGCCGGCACCGGCGCCATCGCTCCAAAGGTCCGTCCGCTGCCTGGGATGCAGAAGCACGTCGGACGGCTTTGGATGACGCGTCCATCCGGGTCGTTGCCGTGGCGAGATGAGCTGTGGGCCAGTGACGCGACCACCGCGGGCACCAAGCTGCTGAAGGGCGGCTCGGCCGACTGGTTCACATCGGACGACACGCTCAGGTCCGTTGGCTTCGATGGCCGACTCTGGTTCGCCGCCGGTCCGGGCGAGGACGACGGCACGAACTGGATGCTCCTGGACCACGAACTCTGGATGAGTGACGGGACCACCGGGGGCACGGTCGAAGCGGCCGACATCAACCCGACGGGTTCCTCATACCCCCGCGACCTGGTGAAGCTTGGCGGTGTGCTCCTGTTCAGCGCCAGCGACGGCGAACACGGTCGCGAGCTCTGGAGCGTCACGCCGTAGGTGGACGCGCTCCGGGGCGTCAGCCCAGACCGTCACTCAGGGAAGATCTTGCCGGGGTTCAGGATGCCGTCCGGATCGAGCGCGTCCTTGATGGCACGCATCGCGGCAAGACCGCGGGGTCCGACCTGCAGCTCCAGGAAGTCGCGCTTGCTGAGGCCCGTGCCGTGCTCGCCGGCGATGCTGCCGCCGAGTGCCAGGACTTCGGCATAGAGGTGGGCCCGCACGGCATCGGTGCGTTCCTCGACACGTGGAGCGTCATGGCCGGTGACGTAGGTCGGGTGGAAGTTGCCGTCTCCAGCGTGACCGAGCACGCCGATCTCCATCTCGTGCCGTGCCGATACGCGGGCGATGGCCTCCATCAGCTCGGCAACGCGGCTTCGCGGCACGCTGATGTCCTCCGACCGCGCCAGACCCGCCTGTTCCATCGACCAGTGGGCGCGTCGGCGAGCCTCGCGCATCGCATCGGCCTCGGCGGCGTCGCTGGCGCGGGTCTGTGTCGTGGATCCGGCCGCTTGGCAGGCCGACGAAGCGGTGTCCAGCTCAGCCTCGGCGAGCCTACCGCCGGCATCCGATTCGATCATCAGCATGGCTCCGGCGTCCGTGTCGAGGCCCAGCCCGAGCGCGGCCTCCACGGCGGCGATGACGTGGCGGTCGAGCAACTCGAGCGTGGCCGGCACGAGCCCCGCACGGGTGATGCGGGAGACGGCGTCCCCCGCGTGGCGGACCGTGGGGAAGAAGGCCAGCAGCGTCACCTTCGGCGCGGGCAAGGGGCGCAACCGCAGTGTGGCCTCGGTGATGATGCCCAACGTGCCTTCGGAGCCCACGAACAGCCGCGTCAGGTCGTAGCCCATCACGTCCTTGATGTTGCGGCCGCCGGTGCGGATGACGGCACCGTCGGCGAGGACGACCTCCAGGCCCATCACCCAGTCGCGCGTGACGCCGTACTTGACGCAGCGAAGACCGCCGGCGTTCTCGGCGATGTTGCCGCCGATGCAGCTGATGTCGTGGGAGGCAGGGTCGGGTGGATAGAAGAGGCCTTGTGCCTCGACCGCCTTCTCCAAGTCGGCCGTGAGGACACCTGGCTGGGTGATCACGAGCAGGTTGTCGGGGTCGATCTCGAGGATGCGGTCGAGCCCCGTGGTGACCAGCACGATGCAACCCTCGACGGCGTTGGCGCCACCGGTGAGCCCGCTGCCGCCGCCCCGGGCCACCACCGGCACCCGGTGTTGCGCACAGCTGCGAACGATCGTGGCCACCTCGTCGGTGCTCGTGGGGAAGGCCACCGCGATCGGCGCTCCGTCGGGCACGAACTCGGCCTCGTCGCGCCGGAACGGCTCGATCTCCATGGGCTGGGTGAGCAGGCGCATCCGTGGCAGCGCTGCGCGCAGCTGCGCCAGGATGGGATGGTCGGACATGCTCACTTCCAGAGCATAGGGTGCTGGTGCCGTGGGTGACACGCGGAGCCCGTCCGAGACGCGCCGCCCTGATGCGGGGGGCGACTCACCGAGCCAAGCGAGCATCGCGGATCGGCCGTTCGATGCTGGGGACGACTCAGGATGCCCTCCGGGTGGCCATTTGATGTCGGGGGCGACTCGGGCGGCGACGCTGGGGCCGGTGCGTGGCTCCTTGCAGCAGCAGCTTGGCCCGTTGAGTCGCCGGGTGCATCAGCGGGCGCGGTCGGCCGCATCAGCGGGACGCTAGAGCGTGCGCAGGTCCGTGCGGCGGGTGGCGATGACGGTGGCGACCGGCAGGAGACGCTCCTCGTAACCGTGGCGATGCCTAACCATCGACACACTGGAGCGGTCGATGCGGAAGCCAGCCAGGTGGCGCTCCAGCTCCTCGAGCGACACCAGGTACTTCTCGGCCATCCAGCCCTCACGGCGCAGCGAGGTGTCAAGGTCGGTCAACAGGAGGGTGCCGCCCAGAGCCACAGCCCCGGCGGCCGTCTCCAGCATGCGGCTGCGTCCCATGCCTCGTGCGGGCAGAGCGAATGTGCAGAAGACGAGGTCGTAGCGTGACAGCGGCCCCCATTCGCCGATCTCTGCGACCTTGAAGACGACCGTTCGGTCGACTCCAGCGGCGGCGGCCATCTCGCGGGCCTCATCGATGGCGCCCGAGGACATGTCCACGGCGTTCACGATCCAGCCACGCTGCGCCAGCCAGATGCTGTTCTCACCCTCACCACAGCCGAGGTCGAGCGCCTTGCCCGGCGCCATCCCGGAGGCGACCTTGATCAGGCCCTCGTTCACGAGCGAGAGCGCCTTCGCGGGCGCACCGACGGTGGCCCACTCGGACGGCGACGCCGTCGGCGCGACCCAGTCTGAAGCGAGCGAGGACAGAGGCACATGCTCAACAGCCATCAGGCGATAGATGCTCCTCGAAGTGGTGGTCCGAAAGCGCGCACGGCACGCACCATCGGCCACTGCTGAAGCATACGCGAGCGCACCAAACTGACGGTTGCCCGAACGCACCACCGGGGGTCGATAGCGCACCACCGCAGGTCGATAGCGCACCGCTGGGGGTCGATGGCGCACCACCGCGGTCGGGTCCCACCACACACGATCGGAGTGGTATCGCTGCCCGCCATGGGGCTGCCGCGCCACTCTCCCCGGTGCCGATGCGCCGCCGCCGAAGTGCCGACTGGCCCGCGGCGAACGACCGCCGGCCCGCTATCGTTGGCGGCATGGAAGTGCTTCGCCTACACGGCGCCAAAGATGTTCGTATCCACCAGGAACCCGAGCCCGTCGTCGCTCCCGGCCAAGAGCTGGTCCGCATCACCGCCGTCGGCCTCTGTGGCTCCGACCTCCACTGGTACGAGGACGGTGGCATCGGCGAATCGGTCGTCGTCGAGCCGCTCGTGCTGGGCCACGAGATGGGCGGCGTCATCATGAGCGGTCCCCGCGAGGGCGAGCGCGTCATCGTGGAGCCGGCCGATCCCTGCGGCCACTGCGATGTCTGCCGCGCTGGCAACGCCAACCTTTGCCTCGATGTCAAGTTCTGCGGCCACGCGCCCATCCACGGCGGCCTGCGATCGCTGATGGCTTGGCCGCAGCGCCTGCTGCTGCCCGCACCTGACAGCATCAAGGGCGACGACGTCGCACTGCTCGAGCCCCTCGGTGTCGGGCTCCACGCCATCGACCTGGGCCACTTCAAGGCTGGGATGAGCGCCGGCGTCTTCGGGGCCGGCCCCATCGGCCTGTTCATCATCCGTGCCCTCAAGGCTATGGGGGCCAGCCGGATCATCGCGACCGACGCCAAGCCGCATCGCGTGGAGGCGGCGCTGGCATCCGGTGCCGACGAGGCCTATCTGGCCACGGCCGAGGGTCAGCCGGAGGGTATCGACTCGGTGGCCAAGGTGGACGTAGGTTTCGAGGCGGCCGGCGAGGATGCGGCGCTCGCATCGGCCCTCATCACCGCCAGGTTGGGTGGTCGCGTGGTGGTGGTCGGCATCCCACCCACCAACAGCCATTCATTCCCCGCCAAGCTGGTGCGTGGCAAGGGCCTCACGCTGGCGTGGTCGCGACGGATGAAGGCGACGCACATGCTGCGCGCCATCGAGATGGCGGACCACGGCATCGTGTCGCTCGAGGGCATGATCACCGCCACTTATCCGCTGCATGAGGCCGCCAAGGCGTTCGACGACCTGGTCGCGCGCAACGGCCTGAAGATCATCGTCAAGCCCACCCAATAGCGTCCAGCCGGCCGTTCAGACCCGCTACGGAAACGAGCAACCGCCCGACACCTCCTCGATGTCGGACGGCCTCTCCCGTGCTCGGCCGGCGCTGCCGGCGTATCAGTCTTGGTCGGGCTCGGAGTGGACACCACGCTTCATCAGGCCGGTCTCGTGGCGCGTCCCGAACTCGACGGTCGTCGGGCCGGATGGCTGCTGTTCGACACCGGCACGTTGGCGGACCCAGGGCGAGGTGGGCGTGGCCACGTTCGGCGCCGCCACGTTCGGTGCGAGTGGCATGGGCGCCATCGGCGGTACCGGGTTCGGCCCGGCGACCGGGACCGGCCGCGCGACCGGGACCGGCTGGAGTGGTCTGGGTGCAGGTCGAGCCACGCGGACGGGGACCGGCGGTCGGCTGCCCTGGACCGGCACCGGCACACGCGGCCGCGGCGCCACCACCATGCGCGCACAGATGCCGCACATGGGGTGCTCGCCAGCGCTGGGCAGGCCCAGTCTCGATCGGCGTCGCGTTCGCGGACCCGACTGTGGAGGTCGGAAGCCGCAGATGGCGACGTTGTCATTGCCCTCGAGGTAGGCGTGCTGCGTGGTTCCGCGGTGATACCAGGGATCGTCCAGCTCGTCGAATCCGTTGCGGATGACGATGCCCCAGACGACCTCATCGGCGGGGAAGGTCTTGCCCGTGGGTGGCCTGAACGCGTCCGTCGCGGGTGGGGTCGTGCGCGAGGGCGCGAACTCCCCGCCTGAGTCTCGGGAGAACAAACTGAGTCGCATTCGGTTACCGATACTAGCGAATGTCGCGCTCATGCTCCGTTTCGCAGGCCTCGCTTGGGGGGTTGACGCCGGATCGACGATCAGCTCCGGCGGGTACCTGACGGAGGTACCGGGGGTGGGAGAGATGGCAACGTTCATGACCGTACTATCGACCCATCAGGGTGTGGAGGGTACCTCTACCAACCCCACCAGACCACCCCCTACCTTTGGCCTGTAGGCGCCGCGGCACCAGTACCAACGGCAAGGACGCGCGCCGGCGCCCCGATGACTACTCAGTCAGTCACCGCGGCGATGGCGCGGCAGACCGGCTCCAGGTTGGCCTTGGTGATGCCGGCCACGTTGACCCGGCCCTTGCCCACCACATAGACGCCGAACTCGTCTCGTAGCCTGGACACACGTTCTTCGCCCAGCGGCAGCAACGAGAACATGCCCCGCTGGCGCAGCAGTGCCTCATGGTTGCCCGGCGCACCGGCGGCCTGTAACCCCGCCACGAACCTGGCACGGTTGCCGTTGATGCGATCGCGCATCATGCCGACCTCTTCGATCCAGCGAGCATGCAGATCGGCATCGGCCAGCACCGTGGCCACGATCTCGCCACCGTGCGCGGGTGGGTTGGAGTAGTTGGCGCGCACGGCGGCCTTGGCGTGCGAGAGCAACGTAGCGGCCTCCTCGGCATCGGCCCCGACGATGCCGAGCGCACCCACGCGCTCATCGTAGAGCGCGAAGTTCTTGCTGAAGCTGCTCGCCACCAGCAGCGTGCGGTCGCGTGCCAGCAGCGCCATCAGGCCGCGTGCATCCTCGACGAGGCCATCGGCAAAGCCCTGGTAGGCGAAGTCCAGCAGCGGCAGGGCGCCGGCAGTTGCGAGCGTGTCGGCGATGCGCTCCCACTGCGCAGGCTGCGGATCGATGCCGGTGGGGTTGTGGCAGCAGCCATGCAGCAGCACCACGTCGCCGGCGGGGACGGAGCGCAGCACGTTGAGCATGGTCTCGATGTCCAGCTCGCCGTCCGCGCCCAGATAGGGGTAGCTGCGGATGGGCAGGCCCGCCGCTTCGAAGACCTGTGGGTGGTTGGGCCAGGTCGGCGTGGAGAGCCATATCGCAGCTCCCGGTGCGATGGCGGCCACAAGATCGCCCGCGACCCGCAGGGCGCCGGTGCCGCCGGGCGTGTGGATGGTCTCGACGCGGCCGCCGGCGACGGCTGCATGGTCGGCACCGAAGACGAGGTCCCGCACCGGCCCGGTGTAGGCCGGATCGCCACCGATGGGCTTGTAGACCTTGGTCGTCTGGCCCGCGAGGATCCGGGCCTCAGCCTCGCGAACGGTGTCGAGCACCGGAGTCGTGCCGGTTTCGTCGACATACACGCCCGATGCGAGCGACACCTTGTAGGGTCGGTCATCAGCGCGAAAGCGCTCCATCAGACCCAGGATGGCGTCGGGTGCGCGGGGCTCAAGTTCAGCGAACATCGTCATGGCCTGATGGTAGCCCGGCTATGCTCAACGGCGTGGAACCAGTCCGAACCATCGAGGCGACCGCGAGCGAGCGAGCGTGAGCGCCGCCCTCGTCGCGTTCCTGATGTCGGTCGGTGCCGGTGGCTTCGGCTCGTTGGTCGGCATCGGCGGTGGCCTGGTCATCGTGCCCGTCCTCAGCGTGGGCCTGGGTTACGACGTCAAGACGGCCATCGCCGCCAGCCTCATCGGCGTCATCGCCACGTCACTGTCGGCGAGTCCCCGCTACATCCACAGCGGCATCGCCGATCGTCGCTTGGGTTTGTTGTTGCTGGTCGCCGCTGCGTTGGGCGGTCTGGCTGGCGGCTTGACCGCGGGGCGGCTGGATGGTCGCACCCTGTCACTGCTGTTCGCCATGCTCCTGTCGGGTGTGGCGTCGCGCATGCTGTGGCAGGTCCGCCACCCGGTCGTCCATCCTCCGGTCGATGACGATGCCGACCGTTCGGGCTTCGCCTCGTCATACGTCGAGCCCACCAGCGGCGAGGAGATCGAGTACCAGGCGCGTCGGATCGTGCCTGGTACGGTGGTGTCCTTCGTATCCGGCAACATCAGTGGCTTGCTGGGCGTTGGCGGTGGTGTCATCAACGTGCCCACCTTGAACGTCCTGATGCACGTGCCCATCCGCGTCGCTACCACCACCAGCACCTACATGTTGGCAGCCACGGCGGCCGCCAGCGCCACGGTCTACACCGTCTCAGGTCGGGTCGATCCGCTGCTGGCGGCCCCGGTGGCACTGGGGGTCATCGTCGGTGCTCGGCTGGGTGCCCGTCTGTCGATGCACCTGTCGCAGAACGTGTTGCGACTGGCGTTCGTGGCTGTTGCGGCGGTGTTCGCGGTCAGCATGTTCGCGGAGTTCCTGAGCACATGAGCAGGCAGCAGGGGAGCTCGGTCAGGCACGCCCCGCGGCACTACACCAGTGCTGCTCTGACCGTTGGCGCGTTGCTGGCGGCGGCCTGTTTCGTGGTCGCGTTGGCAGCGGAGATCACCGGCTCGGAGCCAGGAAGCGGCAGCATGACCGACGTCGCCGCGATCATCGATGGGCTACTGGCTTTCACGCCGTGGGCGTGGGCGACGCTGGGTGTCTACGCGGTGGTGGTGACGCCGCTGTTCGGCCTGGTCGTCACGGCATGGGAATACTCCAGCGTGGGTGACCGCCGCTCGGTCGGGCTGGCCGTTGGCGTGATCGCGGTCCTGGTCACGAGCGCGATCATCTCCATCCTGCGGTAGGCGAGATCACGCCGGCGGGCGCGGCTCCAGGACGATCACCGGGATCTCCCGCTCGAGCGCGGCCGCGTCCTCCTTGAGCCCGCCACCCTGGTCGAGCCACAACGCCCACAGCCGTTCCCGCTCCTGGCCCAACGCCTCGCGAGCCCGGACGTCACGCTGGCCATCGGGCAGATCGACGATGGCATCGGGCGTGGTCTGCAGGTTCAGCCACCAGGCGGGTGACTGCTCGTCCATGCCGTTGGTCGCAAGCAGCAAGAGGTTCTCGCCGTCATGGAGGTAGCCGAGGATGGCAGTACGGATCTGGCCGCTCTGACGACCCAGCGTCTGGAGTCGCAGCATGCCCCAGCGGTCGGGTCTGGCTCGCCGTAGGCCGATGCGGCCACGCGTCAGACGCAGCACCGCACGGTGGCCGATCCAGAAGGCACGCATGAACCAGCGCGGGGGTGTCCGCGGTCTCGCTGGTGTCTCAGTCACGCTGGCATCTCGATCACGCAGGCATCTCAGTCATGCGGGTCTCCCGTCTCGGGCTGTCACTCGGATCAAAGGACATGATGATCCAGCTATGGCAGCATGGCGTGGAGGGCTGCCGCAAGATGCAGGACCACATCGGGTGTTCTTGGTCGATCGTCGCGGTGGGGTCCGTTGGTGGCGGAACCACACCGCCAAGGGCCGATCACCGCTGGCCTCATGGTCCGAGCTATGCCCTTCCACGCTCAGGATTCCCCGCATTCGTGGATCGTGGTCCGGTCAGTGGGGTCGGCTGGACGGGAACCTCGCTTTACGCTGCCCCAGCCGACAAATGAGGAAGATCTGCACCGGACCGGGGCGACAAACAGGCGCCCCAGCCGATGACTCACGAGGCACCGCGCCGGACCAGACCGATACGCAGGCCCGCCAGCGTGCGCCTGCCTGAGCTTACGGGGCGTGACGGTCGACGAATCGGCAGCGGGGGGCGATGGGGCAGGCATCGCAATCAGGCACTCGCGCATGGCAGGTCCGGCGGCCGTGCGTGATGAGCCCGACGTGCAGCGGATAGCACTGCTCGGGCTCCAGCAGGGCCAGGTAGCGGTCGTGCGCCTCCTCCGCTGACACCTTCGCCGGCATCAGGCCGATGCGCTTGGAGACGCGGTCGACGTGGCGGTCGACCGGCATGAGCGGCATCCCGAACGACATCATCAGCACCACCGATGCGGTCTTGACGCCGATGCCGTCGATGCCGGTGAGCCAGTCACGTGCCGCGGCCGGCTCCATCTCACCAAGGAACTCCAGCGAGTGATCGCCACGAGCCTCGCGTACTCGCGCCAGCGACGCCTGGATGCGCGGCGCCTTCTGGTTGGCCAGACCGCCCGGCCGGATGACATCGATGAGCTCGGCAAGGGGCGCTGTTTCGACAGCCATCCAATCGGGTGGGCCCAGCCGCTGCCAGCCGCTACCACCCCAGCCCGGCCGATTGTCGACCGCAGCACCATCCACCGCGGCACCATCGACAGCCGCAACCGTCGCCTCGCCCGGATACGCGCGCCGCAGCGCATCGAAGGCTTTCTCGGCGTTGATGTCGGCCGAGTTCTGCGACAGGATCGTGAGCACCAGCTCGGACATCGGCTCCAGACTGCGCTCCCATCGCGGCACACCGTAGAGTGACTGCACGCCGTCGAGCACGTATTCCACGAGTTCAGGGCGGGACTGCCGCAGCCGCCGTGCCCAGGGTTTGATGGGATCGGCTTTGCGCCGCCGACCTGGCCTGCGCCGTTTGGCCGGTTTGCGCGCACGGACCGAGCTCATCATCTCAGCTCCCCCGCAAGATCGATCAGCGCTGCCACTCGCTGGGCAGCCCGCTCGATGGCTGCCGTGCCAGCGGCCTTGACCTCGTCCAGGCTCATCGGTCGCTCTGTGACTGGCACGGTGACGACATCCATGGCGTGCATGAACTCGGCGCCCTCGGGTGTGACACCGCCGCCGAAGCAGACCGCCCGCACACCAGCATCACGCGCTCGCTCAGCCACGCCCATGGCGGTCTTGCCATAGGCGGTCTGTCTATCGACCATGCCCTCGCCGGTCAGCACCAGGTCGGCTGACCCCACGGCCTCCTCGAAGCCCGTCAGCTCCATGACGACGTCGACGCCAGGTCGCACCTCGAAGGAAGCGAAACGGTCGGCGATCGCCAGCAGCCCAAAGGTGGTGCCACCGGCGGCACCGGTGCCAGCCTCGTAGCGCAACGGCCGGCCCACGCTGCCCTCGAGCAGGTCGGCATAGCGGCGCAGATTGCGGTCCAGCTCAGCGACCTGCTCAGGCGTGGCGCCCTTCTGGGGACCGTACGTGGCCGCGGCACCGCGCTCGCCCAGCAGCGGATTGGTGACATCGGAGGCCACCGTCAAGCGCACCTCCGCGAGCACCTCCGACAGCTCTGAGAGGTCTACGCTGGCCAACTTGCCCAGCGCCCCCCCGCCCGGTCCGAGGTCGCCACCGCCGGCATCGCGGAAGCGGGCACCCAGCGCTTCGAGCAGCCCGGTGCCGCCATCCGTGGTGGCCGACCCGCCCAGGCCGATGACGATGTCACGACAGCCCAGGCCGATCGCGGTGGCCAGGATCTGACCCGTGCCGAACGTCGTCGCAGCCATGGCATCGCGTTCCTCGTCGCTGACACGTGAGAGTCCCGATGCGGACGCCATCTCCACCACGGCGCGGTCACCATCACGGAGGAATGCCGCCGTGAGCGTACGCATCAGCGGGTCCTTGGCGGCCACCCGGTGGCGGTCCCAGCCGCCGCTTGCCTCGATCGCATCGAGCGTGCCCTCGCCGCCGTCTGCCATCGGCGTCAGCGAGACCTCGTCATGCGGCCGCACTGTCGACCAGCCCGAGGCGAGCGCGTCGGCCACGACGACCGAGCTGAACGTGCCCTTGAAGGAGTCGGGCGCCACCAGGACGCGCAACGAGCGTTCAGCCACCGAGGTCGTCGGGCAGGCCGCGCTTGCGCCGGTATTCGGGGATCTGGTTCATCGGTGGCCGTTCCATGTCGGCCAGATCGAGCACGTCCAGCGAGAGCTGGTGTCCGGCCGACCGCGGCAGCTTCATCGAGGTGCCCAGCTCGCCCATGAGCCGGGTCTTGCCGCGTTCCTCGAGGCGCTTCATGACCGCTTGCATGATGACGAAGGCCATCTTGGAAAGGCCCTCCAGGTCCTGGTTGCGGTGGTGGCGGATCTCCAGGTCGACCTGCCCCAGGCCGTCGATGCCGATCTTGTCGGCGAGGTCGATGAGGTGCCCGATCTCGACCGCGTAGCCAGTGAAGAAGGGGATGTCCTCAAGGATCTCGCGGCGGCCCGCGTACTCGCCTGAGAGCGGCTGGATGTAGCCGGACAGCTCGGGAAAGAAGAGGTTGATCAGGGGTCTGGCGACGAGCTCGGTGACACGGCCACCGCCACCCTCGGTGAGCACGCCACCCTGCACGATGGGCCGCTGGTAATAGGCCTTCACATAGCCCAGGCGCGGCTCGGTCAGCAACGGGCCGAGCGTGCCGTACAGGAAGCGTGGGTCCCAGTCCCGCACGTCGGTGTCGCACCAGGCCACCAGGTCGCCGCTCGTCTCGTACAGGCTCTTCCAGAGTGCCTCGCCTTTGCCGTCGTGGGCGCCGTACCTCGACAGCACCTCCTGATGAACGACGACGCGGGCGCCTTCGTCCTCGGCGATGCGGCGAGTGTCGTCGCTCGAATCGGAGTCGATGACGAGCAGCTCATCGACGAACGGCACCACCTTCATCAGCTCGCGTCGGACCGCGCGCACGATGGGCCCGATGGTCTCGGCCTCGTTGAGTGTGGGCAGCACGGCCGAGATCGTCAGGCCGCGCTTTTCCTTGAGCTCCACGAGCCGCTTGAGGTCGGAGAACTCGCGGTACTCGCGTGACGATTCGCCGAACCAGCGGTCGACCCTGGCCGGCAGTGAGCGCACCACCGACGCGGCCTGCTCAGCAGCTTCGAGCGACTCCTGCTCCAGGGCGCGCTCGACGAAGGTGGCGCGCGTGGGCACATCACGGGTCTTGACCACGATGACGGTGGGCTCGGCTTCCTGGGCCACGTGTTCGACGAGTTGTCCGAAGAGCGGTGCGCCGGGGCTGTCAAGAGCGGACGCAGTGGCGCCCATGATCACGAGCTGTGCGCTGTTGGCTTCAGCCAGGATGGCTTTTGTGACGTCTTCACCCTCGACCACGCGAGCCGCGGAGGCGTCGCCATGGTGGCGTTCGACGAAAAGCCCCAGGTTGCGCTGGTAGCGCTCGCGGAGCGTCGGATCCAGGCCCGGGGCGATGACGGTGGGCACGTCCAGCTCGGCTCCGAAGGCTTCGCACAGGGCGGATGCATAGCGCAGCGCCAGCTCTGCGTGTGGACCACCACGGATGGGGGCCACGATGCGGCGCACATCGCTCACGCCACGCTGCTTCACCACGGCGATGTCACAGGGACGCTCTCGGATGACCTCGTCGATGGTGGGGCTGAAGACCGGCTGGAACTCCGCCTGGTCGGCAAGCCGCTCGGCGACGCTGTGGTGGCGCCGGTCTGGCCCGCCCCAGCCGAAGAGGATGAGGTCGGCCTCTTCCTCTGCCGCCACCTCCACGACGCCCTCATCGGCGCGACGGCCGATCCGAACGACAGTGCGCAGCTCGACGCCTTCCGGCGTGAACTCCAGCACCCGCTGCAGCAGCCGGCGCGCCTGGCGCGCACGTGTGGCGCCCTCAGAAAGCGGAACGCCCTCGGGCACCTCGACCACCGATAATGCCGTGATGGCCCCACCCTCCTGCAACAGCGCGGCACCGATGCGCACGAGGTCCGACGCCGTGCGCGGGTTGGCCAGCGGGATGACGATCGACTTGGGGAGCGCCACGTCGTGGGTCATGCCTTCTTCCCCTTGGCGGCGGGCTTAGGGGACTTGTCGTTGGCGGGCCTGGCGGACTTGGCCCCCACTCGCCTGGGCTTGTGCCCTCCCAGGCCCTCACCGGCACGCCAGCGCTCCACGAAGCCGGGCTTGGCTTGCTCGTAGGCCTTTGCCTGTCGTTCGACCAGCGACTCGGCTTGCTGGGTAGTCATGTCGCGGGCCTCGATGACGAGACTGGCGACGCGTGCGAAGTAGATGGGCACCAGCGCTGCGATCATGTGATCCATGTCCATGCTCTCGCCACGAGCCGCCAGCGCCAGGTCGTAGATGATGCGCGCCCACAGATCATCGCTGAAGTGGAACTCGGCATCGTCCGCGGAGGTGGGCGTGTCGGCACGGGTGATCTCATCGAGCACCTCTGCGGCTTCGGTGGCGAGCAGGTCGAGTGCCTCCATGCGCGCCGGCGACACCAACGTCTGCCAAGCCTTGCCGACCGTCACACGTCCCCGGGCGAAGGCTCCCAGCAAGCGCGTCACGTCCACTTCCAGTGGAGGCGGGTCGGCATAGCGCTCGAAGCCGTAGGTCGGCACGGCGTGCGAGCCGCGCACGTCGAGCCAGCTCTCGGCATGCTCCACGGTCAGGCGCAGCATGGTGGAGACGACCTGGCTGAACATCGGACCCAGGTCCGCGCCGGGGTCCTTGGGGTCGTGGATCTTGGCGCCCAGGCGCGTTTGGCTGACCGCGAAGCCACCGGTTATGGCCTTGGTCGTCATCCAGATGTCGATCCCGAACTTGGAGATGTCCGACGTCCACGCGTCCTGGTCGAGATAGTGCTTGACGAGGTCGCCGCTGACGCCGAAGTCACCGCCGATGGGCTGACGGATGCGCAGTCCGTACAGCGCGCGCGTCAGGGGATAAGTAACGGTGTTGGTGATGGTGCCGTCGTACTTGTAGCGCTGGTAGAGCGGCGTCACATAGTCGAAGCCGCCCTTCAGGATGGGCCCGGCCAGCAGCTCGATCCACTCGGGCACGATGGAGCGCAGGTCGGAGTCGACCACCACCAGCGCCTCCACCTTGAGCGCCTCGGCGATCTGGAAGATGGTGCGCAGGGCCGCACCCTTGCCGCCCACACCGTCGACCTCGGGATAGGTGAGCGACAGGCGCTGCAGCCGGTTGCGCGGTCGTACCAGCAGGATGCGCTCGACGTAGTCGGGCGGCTGGGTCTCGATCACGACACGGCCGGTGCCGTCGGGTGAGCCGGCGTCGGCATTGACCAGCACCGGCTTGCTGTCGGGGAAGAACTGCACCAGCCCGGCCTGCGCGGCGCGCGTGACATGGCCTATGGTGGCGGCGTTCTTGAAGCTGGGGATGCCGACCATGATGTCGGCGGGGCCAAGTCGCTCGACCTCTGCGGCCAGCGCTTCGGGGAGGGCTCGATCAGGCATGCGCTGAGACTAGCCCAATGGCGAAGAGCCGGTTCTGTGGTCGCACCGCGAGCATTCCGCGGCGCCTCTCGGGCGCCTCCTCGGGCGCCCCATCGGCGCCCTACTGGCGGCGGCCCAGGCGCTCCACGATTTGCCATTCGATGGTGTCGTCGTTGGGGTGGTAGCGGCTGTTGGCGGCCTTGAGGATGCCGCCACGTAGCCCCAGCGCCTTCCACGTGGCGATCCAGCCGTCGATAGGCGGCCGCACGTGACCCGAGAGACGCACCAGGGGACCGGGGGCGAGGATGCTCTCCAGCAGCCGTTTCCGTTCCAGCAATGGCACGTCCAACAGGTCGATGCCGTCCAGCGCCAGCAGGTCCACGGCCACGAAGCCGTCGATCCTCTCCGCCTCCGTGTCGAACTGGTCGGTGACGTTGCGCGCCTTGACGTCGAAATCGATGCCGTTGCGCGCGAACATCTGGGTGGCACGAGCGTGGACCTCAGGGATGGCCGCCGCGCCGAGCCCATCGAGCATCACCTGTCGGCTGATGACGCCATCCACGATGGCATCACGGGCCATGAGAGCATCGCCCAGGGCCGCCGTCAGCAGCGGCAGACCAGGCGCCACGTCGGCACCCGTCGCCTCGATCAGCGCCACCGTCAGCGGCGGTGCCTTCTCCGGCTCGACCGCCAGGTGCGCCAGGGCACGCGTGCCGCTCCACAGCGGTTCCAGCAACGGGTCGCTGATCTCGAAGGTGCGGCGCCCGCGATAGGCGCGCATGGGCGCCCAACCGAGCGGATCGTCAAGGACGGGTGCGGACTCGCGGTCGGCCATGGCGCGCTAGCCGGACCGACCGCTCTCCAGCAGCCGCCACGCCGAGCCGATCATCTCGCGCAGCGAGCCACGCTGCGGTCGCCAGCCCAGCAGCTCGGCAGCCCGGTCGTTCGAGGCGATGAGGGCAGGCGGATCACCGGCACGGCGCGGCCCGTAGCGGTGCGGGATCTCAGCATTGACGATGGCGCTGGCGCTGTCGAGCACCTGCTTGACGCTGAAGCCGCTACCGGAGCCGAGATTGCAGATCTTCCTGTCCCGGCTCCATCTGGCCGGTGAGCTCCAAGGCGGCGATGTGCGCCTCGGCCAGGTCGAGCACGTGGATGTAGTCACGGATGGCCGTGCCGTCAGCGGTGGGATAGTCATCTCCGAAGACGGTCAGCTCGCGACCGCCGCGGGCGGCGGCCAGGATGTTGGGGATCAGATGCGTCTCGGGATGATGCCGCTCGCCGTAGTGCTCGCTGGCTCCGGCCACGTTGAAGTAGCGCAGCGAGACCGAGCGCAGCCCGTAGGCGGAATACCAGCCCATGGCACTCTCGAAGGCCAGCTTGGATGCGCCGTAGGGGTTCACCGGACGGGTCGGTGCGGTCTCGCGGATGGGGACGCGCTCGGGCTCGCCGTAGACCGCCGCAGTGCAGCTGAACACGGTGCGATCGACGCCCGCCTCGCGCAGCGCGTCCAGCAGGACGATGCCCCCGACCACGTTCTCGCTGAAGTAGAGTCCTGGATCGTGCATGGACTGGCCCACCAGCGATCGGGCGGCACAGTGCAGCACGGCATCGATGTGGTGATGCTTAAGCAAGCTCACCAGGGCTGACTTGTCCGACACCGAGTGCACCGCCAGTTCCGCCCCGGGCGCGACCAATTCACGATGCCCAGTCACGAGCGTGTCCAGGACCACCACCGCGTGCCCGGCCAGGATGAGCTGTTCCACGGTGACCGAGCCGATGTAGCCGGCGCCGCCGGTGACGAGGACGCGCATCAGCGGCCCAGCAGTCGGTCGAAGAGGGATCTGCGCAACGGAGTCTCCTTCGTTGGGGTGACGCTGTCGGTCCGCGGTGGCTCCGAGGCGGTTACGACGGGTCGCATCTGGTGCGGGCTCGGCGAGGCCACGACGGCCGGCCGCACGACAGGTTCGCCGCGAGTGGCCAGCACCTCCGAGAGGCGTGCTTCCATGCGCCGTGCCATGTCATTCTGGGGATCGATCTGCAGCGCCTGCGATGCGAGCCGATAGGCCTGCCCATCATCGCCATCCGCCAATGCGCACCTCGCCAGGCCCACGACAGCGATGGCGTTGCCGGGATCCAGCTCCACCACCCGCCCGTAGATATGCCTGGCCTTGGCGACCTGGTCGACCTGCAGGTTCCGGTCAGCCTCGAGGATCTGCTCGATCATGCTGTCGAGACTACCTGATGGGTGGATGTGTGGCGCCCTCGTCCGTGTCGTTGCCGCTGCGGTCAGCCTGCATCAGGTCATCGAGGACGAGGCTGGCGCGCGTCAACAGCGTCAGGCGCCGATTGAGGGCTGGTTCCTCCACGACATCGGCGAGGAGACGCGCGAGGATCTTGCCGATGGGTGGCCCTTCGGGCACGCGCAGGGTTTCGCGCAGGTCGCGACCGTCGATGGCGAGATCGGCCAGCGTCAGCGGGGATCCGCCCCTACGCTCGCCGGCGATGCGGTCAAGGAGATGCGCCTCTCGCTGCGAAGCCCGTTCGTCGGCCGCCCGAGCCGTGCGCAGGAGCAGCAGTTCATCGAGCAGCTCAGCGGGCAGCTGGCCCATGTAGCGGCGCACGTCCGCATCGGTCCAGGTCGGGTCGTACCCTGTCGCTGCGACGGCGATGAGCCAAGCGACCTCATCGGTCTCGCGTCCGCTCACCCGCAGGCGGGCCAGGATGCTGCGGGCCGCATCGGGACCAAGCTCGCCGAGAAGGGCAGCCAGCGCCAGTCGCTCGTTGTCCGGGTCGGCCTCGGCCGCCGCGTCAAGCGTGGTGAGGGTACGGTCCCACGCTTCCGCCGGCAGGGCCTTGAGCTCGGGGAGCGTCGTGGCCAGGATGCCCGTCTCGGCCATGAGGCGGATGGCCCGCGATGGCGCTGCCGCTGCCAGCATGCGGCGGATCTCGCTGCCGATGCGCTCCTCGGAGACCCACTCGATGTCGACGGCGTGGTGGCGTATGGCCCGCTCCGTGACCGGTTCGATGGCGAAGTCAAGGCGTGCCGCGATGCGCACCGCCCGCAGCAGGCGCAGGGCATCTTCATCGAAGCGTCGGTCGGGGTCGCCCACGGCGCGGACCAGCCGGGCGGCCAGATCTCCCTGGCCGTCGGCCGGGTCGACCAGCCGGGCCATGGACCCTGGCCCTCGGCAGCCCCAGGCGATGGCGTTGATGGTCAGGTCGCGGCGGGCCAGATCCTCGAAGACGTCACCGCTGAAGGTGACGCTGTCGGGGCGACGATGATCGGCGTAGCGATGATCACGACGGAAGGTCGTGATCTCGATCTCGCGAGCGAGGACGGTGCCGAAGCGGTTCTGATAGCTGCTGCCAGGGAAGACACGGAGGATGCGCTCCGGCCGCGCGTCAGTGGCTACGTCCCAGTCGCTGACGGGAAGACCCAGCAAGGCATCTCGCACACCGCCACCGACGAGATAGGCGCCGTGCCCCTCCTGCCACAGCTTGGCCAGTACCGACATCGCCACGTCCGCGACGGGGAACGGCGGCCCATCTTCCATGCCCTGCACCGCCACCGGCTCTCCGGGCACGACGCTCAGCGGTTGAGTGTGAGGTAGTCGCGCCAGGCTTCGTTGCGGGGGTCGGCCAAGTAGGACGAGTACAACGAGTAGATGTCGCAGCGGGGTTCACGGGGTGGTTGGCGCAGGCGCATGCCTGCCTCTTCCGGCAGCCGGCCCCCTTTGCGGTGATTGCAGGAATTGCAGGCTGCCACGAGGTTGTCCCAGCTGTGGCCGCCGCCGCGGTGGCGCGGCACGACATGGTCGAGCGTCAGTTTGGGGGTCCGCTCGCCGCAGTAGACACAGGCGTGGCCGTCGCGGGCGAAGACCTCTCGACGAGACAGTCGCGCCCGAGGGCGTGGACGTCTGACGCGGTATTGCAGCTTGATCACCGAAGGCGCCCGCAGGACCTTGGTCGGAGTCCGCACCTCGGTGTGGTCGTATTCGATCACCTCCGCCTTCGCGCCGAAGACGAGCCGGAACGCCCTGCGGATGTCGCAGACGTTGAGCGGCTCGTAGTCGGCGTTCAGAAGAAGGACGACGCTATCCACCGTGCACCTCGGACCGGCGTGTTCCACACGCATCCTAGCGCACCCTCGGCCATGCCCTACCGCAGACACCCCGCAGGCAGTACCAATGCTCCATCGGGCGTAGACCCCGGCCGTCCCACATGACCGCACCCAACGACACGCCTCCGCCCGAAGCGTGGGACGACCGGGTGATGGAGACAGGACCGTCGGTGGCGATAGGGTTTGGCATGTCATCGATCCGAGCGCAGTCATCCACCAAGGACACCAAGACACCTAAGGAACAGGACGGATCATGAACGCCTACTGCCCAGAGTGCGAGACCGAACTCGATCAGAACAGTGGTATCTGCCCCGCGTGCCGCTGGGACCCGACCGCCGTCGCGCTGTCGGTCCAGGCACCGGCCGATGACCGCGAGTTGTCGTTGACAGAGCGGTATCGCGGCACCGAGTACGACGTCTCGCTGCATCAGGCGGCGTTCAACGACGCCACCAGCGTGTCCCGAGGTCGTGCCTTCGTGCTGGTCGGCTTGGTCGCCGCGATCGGGCTCTACGGCGCCGCCATGGGGGCCATGGGCGTCTTCTAGTCGACGACTGGTCGCCGCCGACCCCCATCGGGGTCAGGCGCCAGCGACCACCATCCGGGGCCTGCGTCCCGGGCCCAGACGGCCGGAGAGGCATCGACCTCCCGGCCGTTCGTCATGTCAGCTGCTGGAGCGCTGGCTAGCGGATGGTGCTGGGGGAGGTGACGCGGCCACGCGCCAAGAGGGTGCCGATGCCTTCCGAGCCCAGCGGCTTGGAGTACAGGTAGCCCTGTGCCATGTCACAGCCGACCACGGCCAGGCGCCGGGCCTGCTCGCGCGTCTCGACGCCCTTGCCGACGGTGGCCAGGCCACGCGAACGGCACAGCGCCAGGACGCTCTCGGCGAAGGCCACGTCGTCATCGCTGCCGGTGACCAGGTTGGCGAAGCTGGGGTGCAGCTTCACGATCGTCAAGGGCATGCTGCGCACGTCGTCGAGCGCTGAGCCCTGACCGAAGTCCTCGAGCGCCAGCCCCACCCCGACGTCCGCCAACGCCGTGATCTCGTCGGGATAGCCGCTGCAGCCGGCACCCAACTCCAGCGTCAGCGACGCCGGGGCCAGGTCCGAACGCTGCAGCACGGTTTGGATCTGGCCCAGCAGCTCAGGATGGCTGAGCTGACGCGGCGAGATGTTGATGTTCATCCGCAGCGATTGCATACGCGCGAAACCCAGGTGCCAGGTGCGCAGCTGGCGGGTGGCCGCATCCAGCACACGTTCCCCGATGGGAACGATGAGCCCGGTCTCCTCGGCGAGCGGCAGATAGTCGGCCGGCGCGATGGTGCCCATGAGCGGATGTCGCCAGCGCAGCAGCGCCTCGACCGCAGCGATGGACCCTGAGACCAGATCGATGATGGGCTGGTACTCGAGTCCGAACTCGTTGCGCTCGACGGCTCGTTCGAGCTCGACGGCGAGGTCGATGGGGGGTCGTTTGGTCCGAGGGCGTTCCGGCATGTCAGGCACGCTAGCAGGTCTGATGCGTGCTGGCCCTCCCTACTGTGGTGCCCCCCGACACCGGGACCATCAGTACCACACCCCCCTCCAATGGACCAGCTGCCCGTCACGCCCCTGCCACGCCGGCTGGCCAGCGGGGCCCCGAGTGGGGTCATCGGTAGCGCGTGCGATAATCGACCCACCGTCGTGGCAACCAGCCGGCTCCGTGCGGGCGACGACCCCGCTTCCGAGCCACTGGCAAGCGCCGCGAGAACCCAACTTCGATCGAGGCATGTCGTGAACGTCGATACGTCCACCTGGGCGACCAAGAAGGGCCTGGCCCAGATGCTCAAGGGCGGCGTCATCATGGACGTCGTCACCCCTGACCAGGCGCGCATCGCTGAGGAAGCCGGTGCCGTGGCAGTCATGGCGCTGGAGCGCGTCCCCGCCGATATCCGCGCCACCGGCGGCGTCGCCCGCATGAGCGACCCCGCGCTCGTCGCGGGCATCATGGACGCGGTCACCATCCCGGTGATGGCCAAGGCGCGTATCGGCCACTTCGTCGAAGCGCAGGTGCTGGAGGCGTTGGGCGTCGACTACATCGACGAATCGGAGGTGCTGACGCCGGCCGACGAGGACAACCATATCGACAAGCACGCGTTCCAAGTGCCATTCGTGTGTGGAGCTCGCGACCTTGGCGAAGCGCTGCGCCGTATCAACGAGGGTGCCGCAATGATGCGCACCAAGGGTGAGGCCGGGACCGGCGACATCGTCGAGGCCGTCCGCCACATCCGTGCCGTCAACGCCGGCATCCGTCGGCTTGCCAGCCTGCGCGACGATGAGCTCTTCGCCGCCGCCAAGGAGCTGGGAGCGCCGTTCGAGCTGGTCAGGGATGTGGCTGCGGCAGGGCGTCTGCCCGTGGTCAACTTCGTGGCGGGCGGCATCGCCACACCCTCGGACGCGGCCCTAGCGATGCAGCTGGGGGCGGAAGGTGTCTTCGTCGGCTCGGGCATCTTCAAGTCTGAGGACCCGGCCACCACGGCCAACGCCATCGTCCAGGCCACCACCCATTTCGACGACCCCAAGATCATCGCCGAGGTCTCCCGCGGCCTGGGCGAGCCGATGCGCGGCATCCATGTCGCTTCGGTCCCGCAGGAGGAGCGTCTCGCGGCCCGCGGCTGGTAGGCCGATGGCATCGGTGAAGCACGGAGGCCAACCGTGAGGATCGGCGTCCTCAGGGTCCAGGGAGCCTTCGCCGAGCATGAGGCGCTGCTTCGCGGCCTCGGCGTGGAGGCCGTTCCGGTGCGCCTGCCGGAGCACCTCGAAGGCCTGTCCGGCTTGATCCTACCCGGCGGCGAGTCCACCACCATGCGCAAGCTCATCGACCGCTGGGGCTTGTGGGCGCCGACGCTTCACCTGGTCCGAGACGGGTTGCCGGTGCTGGGCACGTGCGCCGGCATGATCCTCCTGGCGCGCGAGATCGTCGATGGCGACCAAGCCGTGTTCCCGCTGCTCGACGTCTCGGTGAAGAGAAATGCCTTCGGACGGCAGCTCGACTCCTTCGAGGCCGAGTTGACGGTGCCCGTCCTGGGTGAAGCGCCGGTCCATGCCATCTTCATCCGAGCCCCCGTCGTCGAGCGCGTAGGCGACGGTGTCGACGTGCTGGCGCGGCTCGAAGACGGTAGCGTGGTGGCCGTGCGTCAGGGCAACATCATCGCCACCTCCTTCCATCCCGAACTGGCCGGGGAAACGCGCTTCCATCGGCTGCTGACCGCCATGGCTGCGGCATACGCCGTGAGCAGGGGGCCGCAAGAGGCCCTCAGATGACCTGCCCACGTAGCACGATGGGGGGCTGCTGATGCCGGCGCTGCCTCGTACGGGCCGCGTCCGGGCCGCCCGACTGACGGACTTGGCCGCGGTCGGTGAGCTGTCACGCCTGGCTCATCCCAGCGGCGATATCGACCGCGACGACGACTCCCCTCGTCCCGAGCAACTCGGGCGTTCGATGCGCTCACTGGGCCTGCCGGTGACCGCCAGCCACGTATCGGTCTTCAGCCTCTTCCGCATGCCCCTGGGTGCATTCCGGCCCAACGACCAGATGTACGTCTACGAGGAGGATGGCCGTCTGGCCGGCTTGGCGCGCGTCGAACGCGACACCAATCGTGACGAGTGGACCATCGTGGAGCTCGACGCGGTGGGTCAGGGTGCCGCGGGCGACATCCGCTATCGCATGGTCCAGCACCTCCTGCGTGACGGTTCGCGCCGGGGGGCCACCCGGTTCCATGTCGCCTGTGCTGACATCAACGGCAACGTCGAGCTCTTCATGCAGGCCGGTTTCGCGCGCTACGGCGAGGAGACCATCCTCTTCCGCGGACCGCGCCGGCGGTTCCCCAGCCTGCGCAGCCTCGACCTGAGCGATCAGCGCATCCGACCCGCTACACCCCTCGATTCGGTCGACCTTGCGGCACTCTACAGACGCGTCACGCCAGCCCCGGTCGCGCGCCTGGAGGACTACCGTCTGCCCGACTGGGAGCACCTGCCGAATCGTTCGTCGGTGCCACGCACCTCACTCACGCCATTGCTCCGCTTTGCTGACATGGAGGCCTATGTCCAGGAATCGGCGGACGGCAGGGGCCTTGCCGCGATGCTGCAGCTGGGCGTAGCCAAGGAGCAACAACCGCACTACATGCGCCTGATCGCGCTGCCGGAGCACGATACCGCTACCCTCATCCGCTACGGCCTAGGCGTTATCGGCAAGCGCAGTGGGGCCAATCGTCGCTCGGCCAATCCTGCCCACCAGCACGGGGTCATGGCCTGCGTGCGGACCTATGAATCACCCATCGACCGCCGACTGGAGGACCATGGCATGGCGGCCATCGCCAGCGTGTCGCTGCTGGTCAAGGAGGCCCTGGTGCGGGTCGCTGAACCGTCGCTGGTGCCGGCCGTCTGATGTCCACGCCACCATCGGAGGAACCCATGTCCGCAAGCGTCTCATCCGCGGGCCGGCTCGAACGTGTCAGACCTGTCCATCCCGAGGCCACCGACGACCTTGAAGCGCTGCTCGACGCGCTGCCACCAGAGATCGGTGCGCGCATGCGTTCGCTCAAGCAGGTGAGCTCGGTCATCGAGGTGGTCATGGACCTGGGTCGCAAGCCGGAGGCGCGCTTCGGTGGTGGTGGCGAGGAGGTCCTGCTGGAGCGCGAGATCGGGCCGGAGGACATCCAGTACGTGGTCGAGCACGTGGGCTCCTTCGGCGAGGACAATCGCGCCGGGATCGAGCGGACGCTGCACCGCATCAGCGCCATCCGCAACCGCAACGGCAAGATCGTGGGTCTGACCTGCCGCGTCGGCCGGGCCGTCTTCGGCACCATAGAGATCATCGATGACCTGGTCGAATCGGGCCAGTCGATCCTCATCATGGGGCGCCCGGGGATCGGCAAGACGACCATGCTGCGTGAAGCGGCGCGCGTGCTTGCCGACGACCTCGACAAGCGTGTCGTCATCGTCGATACCAGCAATGAGATCGCGGGCGACGGGGACATCCCGCACCCGGGCATCGGCCGCGCCCGGCGCATGCAGGTCAAGACGCCCGATCTGCAGCACGCGGTCATGATCGAGGCGGTCGAGAACCATATGCCGGAGGTCATCGTCATCGATGAGATCGGCACCGAGCTGGAGGCGCTCGCCGCCCGCACCATCGCCGAACGCGGCGTGCAGCTCATCGGGACCGCGCATGGCAACAACCTCGACAACCTGATGCTGAACCCCACCCTGTCCGACCTCATCGGTGGCATCCAGACGGTCACGCTGGGCGACGACGAGGCGCGCCGGCGCCGCACCCAGAAGTCCGTGCTGGAGCGCAAGGCGCCACCCACCTTCGATGTGGTGGTGGAGATCCAGGACCGTGACCGCGTGGCCGTGCACGCCGATGTGGCTGAGACCATCGACGCCATGCTGCGTGGAGATGCCCTGGCGCCGGAGATGCGCTGGCGCGACGAGGGCGGCGTGCATCGATCGCAGGCGCGACCACGTCCTGGGCCGCGCGATCGCATGCCTGGCGAGCGCTTCGGCGGCCTCGTCGGTAGCGGTCTGGGTGGTTTCGCCGGTGCTCCAGGGCTGCCTGGTCGCGGCCCCATCGACGTCGACCTGGTGGGGCGTTCCGGAGGTGCGCCTCGCGGCCGTGGCCGTGGCCGTGGCCGGCGTGACACGGAGGGCTGGCCGGGTGACGCGACTCGCGGCCGCACCGGCGCCGCTTCGACGCCGGTCTTCCGCGCCGGGGCCATCGCCGATCGTGGCCCCATGGAGCGTGGTTCGGTGGAGCCAGACCAGCGCGCTCGCGATGCTCGTGAGCTGGAACGCCAGGCCGAGTGGCGGGCTTCGGCCAACCGTGCCATGACGGAGCTGATGGCTGATGAGATCGATGCGATCGATGAGACCGATGCGATCGATGCAGAGAAGATCCCCGGAGGCGCCGACGATCCTTCCCGCACCGGCCTCGATGACGAAGCCCCGCCAGCCACACACGAGGAGGAGGGATCGCTCATCCGGCTGTCCGACCGCAACGGGGATGTCGTCCAGTTGCAGCCGATGAACGTACTCGGCTACGGCATCAGCCGCAAGCGCCTGGAACAAGCCGTGCGGGATCTGCAACTGCCGGTGGTGGTGGTGCGTGAGCCGGACGAGGCCGATGTGGTCATCACGTTGCGTAGCAGCTACAAGCAGAAGTCTCCGCTCATCCGTGAGGCAGAGGCACGCGGCATCCCCATCTACGTGCTCAAATCCAACACGATCGTGCAGATGCAGACGATCCTGACCAGCCTGTACGTGCTCGACAGCGACCCGCAGGAGGTGGCCATGCGAGAGCTGGAGGAGGCCATCGGCCTGGTGCGTACCGAATCGAGGCCGGTCGAGCTGTCGCCGCAGAATGCGTACCTGCGCAAGCTCCAACATCGCGCCGCTGAGGCAGCCAACGTCGTCTCGCGTTCGCGCGGTCGCGAGCCCTTCCGGCGGGTCCGGATCTATCCGGAGAAGGTGCGGGCGTGGCGATAGGCGGGCCCGCGCGGCGGCAGACTGTCCTGGCGTGGCGTTGGCCATGGCCGAAATGTCCGCGGCCGATGTGAACGCCCCGCTGGGCTCGTTCATCGTGCTCGAAGGCCCCGACGGCGCTGGCAAGTCGGTACAGGCACGCTTGTTGGCCGAGCGCTTGCGAGCGCGTGGACTGACGGTGACCGAGACGCGTGAACCGGGCGGTACGCCGCTGGGCGAACAGATCCGCCACATCCTGCTGGACCCGGCCGATGTGCCCCGCGGCCCGGTGGCCGACGCGCTACTGTTCAACGCCGCCCGTTCGCAGCTGGTGGCGGACGTCATCCTGCCCGCCCTGGCGCGTCGTGAGACCGTGGTGCTCGACCGCTACGCCACCTCCAGCATGGCCTACCAGGGTTACGGCAGCGGCGTGGACCGCACCATGCTCGGTGCCATCGCCGAGCTATCCACGCGCGGTTTGCAGCCGGATCTGGTGCTGGTGCTGGATGTTCCGGTGGAGGTCGGGCTGGCGCGACGGGACGTCGGACATGCAGCCGAGCTGACTCGTTTCGAGGATGCGGCTCGACACGACCTGGCTTTCCACCAGCGCGTGCGCAACGGTTATCTGGAGATGGCGGCGGCCGACCCCGAGCACTGGGTCGTGCTGGACGGTGGCGCCGACGTCGAGTCGGTGGCGGCAGGGGTCAGTCGCGCCGTGGACCAGCTCCTGGAGCGGACCGGCATCGTGTAGCCCTTCGCCCCTCGAACTGACCTACGCTCCTGCCTCGCGCACCCCGAAGATGGTCCCGGGGCCCTTGGCCTTGGCCTCGGCCAGGGCCGCCTCCGATGCCGCCACCAGCTCGGCACCGGTGGCGCCGTCTGCCGGATGGTGGACCACGGCCGCGCTGACGGAGATCTCCGTATCGCCGATGGGTGGCAGCTCGGCGATGGCATCGCGCAGCCGCAGGGCCACGAGGCCGCCGGCATCGCCGGGTGCGATGACCACGAACTCGTCCTCGCCGAAGCGCGCCACGGTGTCAAGCAAGCGGACCCGGTCGGCGATGGCGCTGGCCACGTGGCGCAGCACCTCATCGGCCACACGTGCGCCCTTGCGCTCGCCGATATCCGTCAGGCCGTCCACGTCCAGCACGGCCACCGCGAGCGGCGAGCCCTGGCGCGTGGCGCGGGCGATCTCCAGCTCCAGCATGCGCTCGAAGGTGACGCGATTGGCAAGGCCGGTCAGCCGATCGGTGTGCGACAGGCGGTCGGCGTGGTCGGACGACTCCCAAGCTGAGTTGCGCAGCCTCGCCTGGCGGATGGTGACGGCGGCCAGGTCGGCGATGGCCAGGATTGCCTCGGGCGCGTCCTCGATGGGTGCCTCGGGCGTGGCCCATCCCACCGCTAGTAGTCCCTCGACGAAGGTGCCGTCCTCGTCCTCGATCAGCAGCGGGGTCAAGAGACACGAGCGCGCTCCGGGCAGGATCGCGGCGAGCGCCTTGGGCACCCCCGCGACCAGCACCGTTTGGCGGTCGGATACGGCCTCGGTGATGTGTGTCCCGGCGGCGCTGATGGGGAGCGCCAGCTCACCGTCCATGGAGAGCAGCACCTCCGCGTCTGGGTCGCGAAGCAGGATGCCGACGGCATCCGCGTCGGTGACGGTCTGCGCCTGTGCTGACAGGGCGGCCAGCTTGCTTTCGAAGGTGCCTCCACGGGCCACTACTCGGGCAGCGTCGAGAAGGCTGAAGGGCACGGGTCGCTGGGACATGTTGGCGATGATAGTCGCAGCGTCCACGTCAGCCCCGGCTGTTGAAGTCGGGCACCGCCGCGGTGGCGCGTTCGCGCACCGCTTTCGATCGACACGACGGATGTCCGAGTCGTGGGCGACCGCCATCGGCAACGACCGGCATGGCCAGTCGGCTGTGGGTCGCGCCTACCTCACGCCCCTGGTGTGGGTGATCGGGCCAGGTTGACGCTCGACGTTCGAGCCGCGGACATACCAGGGAGGGACACCAGCGGCGGCCCGTGGCCGGTCACGCTCCGCATCGACGAGCCGCTGTCCAACGGCGAGAGCGGGGCACTCGACCTGCGCACCACGGGCCCGTGGGTTCGAGGTCCCGCTCGGAGACTGAACGGGCGCGGTCAGTCGAGCGCGGCGGCCTCGGCCAGGAGCGCCCGATAGACGTCCGGGTCCACGTTGCCGCCGCTGACGACCATGACGGTGTCAGCGGTGTCGGCGTTGGGCAGCTCGTCGCCGTAGCGAAGCCAGGCGGCGATGGACACGGCGCCCGACGGCTCGGCCACGATGCGCGCCCGCGTCGCCGCTTCCGCCATGGCGCGCTTGATGTCGTCCTCGCTGACGGTGACGACGTCATCGATGAGCCGCCGCAACTGCGCGAAGGGGATGCGGCCGAGCGCGCTGGTGCGTACGCCGTCGGCGATGGTGCGGCCGGTGAGTTCCGGCGCCCAGCGTACGATGCGGTCCTCGCGGATGGACTCGGCAGCATCGGCGGCCAGCTCCGGCTCCACACCGATGACGGTGGCGTCTGCGCGCAGGCCCTTGACCGCCACGCAGACGCCGGATGAGAGGCCCCCACCACCGATGGGCACCAGCACCGTCAGCGGTTCGTTGGCTCGCCCCATCTCAGCTAGCTGCTCCACGATCTCCAGGCCGATGGTGCCCTGGCCGGCCACGATGCGGGCGTCATCGAAGGAGGGGATGAGCACCAAGCCACGTTCGGCCGCAAGCTCATCGGCGCGCCGGACACGTTCCTCGTTGTCAGGCCCGACGAAGTCGATCTCGGCGCGGTCGGCGCGGACGCCGGCCACCTTGATGGCAGGGGCATCGCTGGGCATGACGATGACGGCATGCACGCCCAGCATGCGAGCGGCTCGGGCGATCCCCTGGGCGTGGTTGCCGCTGGAGTGGGTGACCACACCGCGTGACCGCTCGCCGGGCGACAGCGAGGCGAGCGCGTTGTAGGCACCACGGATCTTGAAGGCGCCGATGGGCTGCAGGTTCTCCGGCTTGAGCCAGACGCGAGGCGCGCCGATCTCATCGTCGATGGGCCCGAAGGCCAGCAGGGGCGTGCGCAGGGCGACGCCGGTCAAGGTGTCGGCCGCAGCCTGGACATCGGCCAGTGTCACCTGGTCGGGCTCGTTCTGGGGGGTCGTCACCTCGATATACTGACGACACCGCCAGTGCCGTGCAGGAGGAGTCCATCGATCGTGACCATCAGGGTCGGCAGCACACAGGATCAGGTCAACGACACCGCTCCCGTCATCGCCCCCGTTCCTGGCCGCCGAGTCTCCAAGGTCGCGAACCTCCGCCACGCCTACGGGTTCGACGACGTCTCGCTGGCGCCGGGCACGCGCACGATCGAGCCCGATGACGTCGACCTCTCTGTCGAGTTCGCTGGCCTGACGCTGCGCATCCCAGTGTTGGCCGCCTCGATGGATGCGGTCGTGGACGTGCGTTCCGCCGGCGTGCTGGCCGAGTTGGGCGGGCTTGCCGTCATGAACCTCGAGGGCGTGCAGGCGCGCTACCAGGATCCGGCAGCAGTGCTGGAACGCATCGCCACGGCGCCCGCGCATGAGGTCCAGGAGGTGCTCTCGGCCGCCTATGCGCCGCCCATCTCGCCGGACCTCGTGGCGCAACGCATCAGCGAGCTGCATGCGGTCGGTTCGCCGGCGGTCATCTCAGCCACGCCTGCCGCCGCGCGCCACTGGGGCCCAGTCTGCGCCGAGCTGGGAGCGGACGTCTTCCTGGTGCAGTCCCAGGTCTCGTCGCCACAGCACCTTGCCAGCGGGTACGAGCCGCTGGAGCTGGCCGAGTTCACGCGGCTCATGGGCATCCCCGTGGCCGTCGGCAACACCACCTCGTACGAGGCCGCGGCGGCGCTGATGGACCAGGGCATCGCCGCCATCTTCGTGGGCGTGGGTCCCGGTGCGGCGTGTACCACGCGCGAGGTGCTGGGCATCGGCGTGCCGCAGGTGTCGGCCATCGCCGACGTGGCTGCTGCACGCGACGAATACCTGGCCCGCACCGGCCGCTACGTGCCGGTCGTTGGCGATGGCGGCATGCGCCGTGGTGGTGAGATGGCCAAGGCCATCGCTGCCGGTGCCGATGCGTTGATGCTGGGATCACCGTTGGCTCGGGCTGAAGAGGCACCTGGCCACGGCACTAACTGGGGCATGGCCGCGCCCTCGCCGACGCTGCCCCGGGGCACGCGGATCCAGGTGGGTACGGTCGGCCCCATGGAGCGCATCCTCTTCGGTCCCTCACGCGTCACCGACGGCACGGAGAACGTGATGGGTGCGCTGCGCCAGTCGATGGCAGCATTGGGTGCGGCTGACATCCGTGCCATGCAGCAGGTGGAGATGGTCTACGCTCCGTCCGTCGCGGTCGAGGGTAAGTCCTGGCAGCAGCGTCGCTAGGCGCTGGCAACGGCGGTGGCGCTACGGTTCGAGCGGGGCTGTTCGGACGCATCTGGTCCGATATCGATCGGCCGTGCAGCCGACTGAACCCGGCCAAAGTCACCACGGGCGGCATTTGATGAAGAGCGCATGCCGAGCTGCCACCGGCGCCGATAGTCATATGCGTACGCACGTACCCGGTGGCTATTCCCGGTGCGTGGGCGCACCCGCGACAATGTGGCCGTGATGACCTCTAACCGCGGGGTCCGCCGTCGTGCGCCACTCGCCGGACTCGCCGCTGCCGTGCTCGCCCTGCTTCTGCTCCCGGCCTTGGTGATCGGCGCCGACTGGACCTCATTGGGCCGCGTCAGCGCCACCGGTGGCTCACGTCTCGATTCGCTTCATCAGCTTGCTGCCGATCGCGGCAAGCTGCACCTGGTCCACCCACGCATCGGTCCCAGTGCCATCGACGACCGAGTCGTCTACCAGCGCTCGACCAACGGTGGCGTCTCGTGGACGAAAGAGCGCACGCTGTTCTCGGCATCGCTGCAGCGCCGCAACGTGGTCCCGAACCTGGCCATCGCAGCCAAGGACAACGTGGTCGTCGTCGCGTGGCGCGTGAACGGGCCGGCCGGCAACGCCCTGTTCGCGCGGGTCAGCACCGACGGTGGCAGCTCGTTCGCCGGCAAACGCGAGATCTTCTCGACCTCCAAGAGCCACGGCGTCGGTGTGCCGGCCGTGGCGGTGGGCGACGATGTGGTCGCGGTCGCCTGGACCAATCGTGCCAACGGCAAGATCAAGATCCGGACCAGTCGCGATGATGGTCGCACGTACAAGGCGCCACGAACGCTGGGCCGGACGAGCTTGTCGATCGACTGCCAGAAGCGCCTGACCGACGGACTGGTCGGGTTGGCCATCAACGAGCGTGCCGTCCACGTGGCCTGGTCGCATGCCCCCACTCGTCAGTGTCTGGCACAGGGGATCAAGGCCCGAAGCTCGCTCGATCGGGGTGAGTCCTGGGGCTCCCGACGCAACGTCACCGACCGCCTCAACTACGGCTGGCCGGAGCTCGACTCACGCGGCAAGACGGTGGTGGCCACGGTGCAGTCACCCGATGGCGGGGTCATCGTGGCGCGTTCTGGCAGGAATGGGAAAGCCTGGCGCGACCGAACGCTCAAGCCTGCCAAGGGGCACAGCCTGAGTGCTGCCGACGTCACGCTGCTGCCGAACAAGAAGGCGCTCTTGACCTACGTCGACGAACGTATCAAGAACCGGCGCCTGATCAGCACCATGGTCGTCTCGCGCTTCAGCCCGGACGACGGACGCTCGTGGAATCGCCCCAGGACCGTGGCCAAGCGGGAGGCGCTGCTGCGCATGGCGCCGAACGTGGCGGCCAACGGCAAGAACGTCACCATCGCGGTCCAATCCGGCCAGTTCGACGGCACCCCACGAAACATCTTCGCCACCCGCCTGCGCTAGCGGTGCGCCGGGTTCGATGACCAGCCGCGCTCGTGATCTCGGTATCTCCATCGGTCTGATGACACCCGGTCCGCTCAACGCCATCACCGACGTGTCCGGCGTCCGAGTCGGGCACACCACGTTGATCTCGGGTGAGACTGGTCCGCGAGTGGTCGGGCAGGGCCCTGTCCGCACCGGTGTCACCGTGGTGGTACCGATCGGTGGCGATCCCTTCGCCGAGGCCGTCTACGCGGGTGCGCACCGGCTCAATGGCAATGGCGAGCTCACGGGTTTGGAGTGGATCCGCGAGGCGGGGTTGCTGGTGGGGCCGATCGGCATCACCAACACGCATTCGGTCGGAGTGGTGCGAGACGCTATCGTCTCTGCCGCGACCCGGAGCGCAGCGCATGTCGCTTCAGCCTGGTCGCTGCCGGTGGTCGGCGAGACGTGGGATGGCTGGCTTAATGACATCGACGGCCAGCACGTCCGCGCGGCGCATTTGGACGAGGCGCTCGCCGACGCCGCCGGGGGACCCGTGGCCGAGGGCAACGTCGGTGGCGGGACCGGCATGATCTGCCACCGCTTCAAGGGTGGCATCGGCACCGCTTCCCGTCGCCTCCCTGACGCCGAGGGGGGCTTCACCGTTGGCGCACTGGTCCAAGCGAACTACGGCCGCCGAGAACGACTGGCTATCGACGGCGTCCCAGTGGGGCGTGAGATCGGGTTTGACGAGGTGCCCTCCGACCGCCAGGACAGCTCCAGCCTGGCAGACCCCGATTCGGGATCCATCATCGTCGTGCTTGCCACCGATGCGCCGCTGCTGCCGCACCAGTGCGAACGGCTGGCACAACGCGCGGGTTTGGGTGTGGCCCGAACCGGCGGGGCAGCGGAGCATTCCAGCGGCGACCTGTTCATCGCCTTCGCCACCGGCAACCGTGGGCTGGTAGCAGCCGACGAAGCGGCCGGCCGACCCTTCACTCGTGACGTGCATGCGCTTGACGACACCTGGATCAGTCCGCTCTTCTGGGCGGCCATAGAGTCGACCGAAGAGGCCATCGTCAACGCCCTCGTGTCGGCCGAGACGATGAGCGGACGGGCCGGCCACATCGCGCATAGGCTTCCGCACGACCGCTTGGTGGAGGTCTGGCAGCGCCACCGCGGCTGAGCCGAGCAGCGACCAAGTCGCAGATAACGCGACCGGGCCGCCAACACCTGCAGCGACAGCACTCGCGAACCGTTTGTCCTCCAGCATCGGCTCGGCGGTTCGAGAAGAGCGCCGCCGCCACGCTATGACGACGCGTGAGTCGACCCCGTGCTCGCGTCTCACCCGCCCCGGTCAACGCCGTCGAAGCCGGTCGGCAGGTCCCTCTCGATGTCTACGCACGAACGACCGACAGATGGAACTGCCGCTGTTCGCGTTCTATCTGGCGTTCGCGCAAGTTTGGCCGCTGGCCGCGTGGCGCACGCCGTCGACAAGGCGTGCCGCGCGCAAGCTGGACATCCTGCGAGTCCCGCCTCACCCGCGGGGCCGCTGGGCCGCGTGGGCCGATAGACTCGAGTTGCCCGAGGTGGACAGGCTAGGCAGGCCAGTAGATGAGGAACGTGCATGACAGACGCGGCTGACGAGACAAAGACAGCGCTGAAGAAGAAGCGTGGCAAGACCGTCCACGGCGAGGAGGCCAACTCGGGGCACCGTGTCCTGACCTCTGACGACGCCGAGGTCGAGGCCTACCTGGAGGTCGCGCTCGACGCTCCTGCCCCGCAGCGGCCACCGGAGGATGATCGTCCCACCATCAGCCGTCCGCCGGAGCCGCCCGACAGTGTCGCGGTGCTCGACTTCGGCAGTCAGTTCGCCCAGCTCATCGCCCGACGAGTGCGCGAGCTGGATGTCTATGCCGAGCTGCTCCCGTTCGATACGCCGCTGGCGGAGCTGGAACGTCGAGAGGTCAAGGGCGTGATCCTGTCCGGCGGCCCCATGTCCGTGTATGACGAAGGCGCGCCGCGGCCGGACCCGGCCATCTGGTCTGGTCGCATCCCCGTGCTGGGCATCTGCTACGGCGCACAGCTGATGGCGCTGGAGCTGGGAGGCGACGTGCTGCCCAGCGACCATCGCGAGTACGGCCCAGCGTCCATCGCCATCACCGCCCAAGACGACGCGCTGCTCACCGGTCTGGGCGCCGAACAGCCGGTGTGGATGAGCCACGGCGATTCGATCACCCGACTGCCAAGCGGCTTCGAGGCCACCGCCCAGACCGATTCCACGCCCTACGCCGGCCTGGCCGACCCTGTTCGCAAGCTCTACGGCATCCAGTTCCATCCCGAGGTCGTGCATACGCCGCGCGGCAGGGATGTGCTGGCCAACTTCGTCCTTGGCATCGCCGGGGCCGAATCCAACTGGACCAGCGCCAACTTCATCGAGTCCACCGTCGAGCGCATCCGCGAGCGTGTCGACAAGCACGCCGCCGCCACCGGTTCTGATGGCAAGGTCATCTGCGCCCTGTCGGGCGGCGTCGACTCCTCGGTCGCGGCAGCGCTGGTCCACCAGGCGGTGGGTGATCGCCTCACGTGCATCTACGTCGATCACGGCCTCATGCGCAAGCGTGAATCGGAGCTGCTCCGTGACACGTTCGAGGCCAACCTGGGCATGAAGCTGGTGATGGTGGACGCACGCGGGCGCTTCCTGGCCCGGCTGGCGGGTGTGGAGGACCCGGAACAGAAGCGCCGCATCATCGGCGACGAGTTCATCCGTGTCTTCGAGGAAGAGGCGGCCAAGCTGGGGCGCATCGACTTCCTGACCCAAGGCACGCTCTATCCCGACGTCATCGAATCGACCGCACCGGAGACCAAGGCGGCGCAGAAGATCAAAACGCACCACAACGTGGGCGGCCTGCCGTCCGACCTGCGCTTCCAGCTCATCGAGCCGCTGCGCTACCTCTTCAAGGATGAGGTTCGCAAGGTCGGCCTGGCTCTCGAGCTGCCCGAGCAGATGGTCATGCGTCAACCCTTCCCCGGACCGGGTCTCGCGATACGCATCATCGGTGAGGTCACGCGTGAGCGGCTGGACACGCTCCGGGAGGCCGACTGGATCGTCATCGACGAGATCAAGGCGGCCGGCCTGTATCGCAACGTGTGGCAGTCGTTCGCCATCCTCACCCCCGTTCGCAGCGTGGGCGTCATGGGCGACGGCCGAACCTACGCCAACGTGGTGGCCATCCGGGCCGTCACCAGCGAAGATGGCATGACGGCCGACTGGGCCAAGCTGCCATACCACGTGCTGGGCAAGATCAGCTCGCGCATCGTCAACGAGGTGCCCGGTGTCAACCGCGTGGTCTACGACATCAGCAGCAAGCCCCCGGCCACCATCGAGTGGGAATGATGGCTGCCGATCGAGCAGACCGAGCCACCCGATGACCGCGGCACGCACGCCATCGCCGGGCCCCTCGTTCGCTCGCGCTGAACCGCTTCGTCTGCGCGGACCTGGCGGAGCGCTCGGACCACGCGTTCGTCTGGGCATGACCAAGCCCTCCGTGATGGAAGATGAGTGGTGGGTGTTCACACTGTGGGTCGAGGACGAGCTGGGGGTCATCGAGGCGCGCACCGTGGCACCGGCGGGCGGCCCGCCTCCAGCGCCACCGCTGCAGGTCATCGGGCCGACACTCGCCAACGCGCTGATGGGGCTGCTGGCCCAGGAGGATGGCCGACAGCTCATCCGCATGCGCATGGCCGAAGCCGAGGACGAGAGCGAGCCCTGGCTGCGGCCGATGATGATCCTCACGGCCGTCCGCTGGGACCCCGTGCGCCGGTCGACCATGCGCGACAACGAGCTGGTGGCTGAGGTGATGCGAGCCTTCCGCCGAGCCGTCGACGTGGCTGGAGCTCCAGGGCTCCACGGCTAGACACTCTGGTTCGCTGCTACACTCGGCCCGCCGTGGACGGCGAGGGGTGCCGTCCGTCTTCCCGAAGTGCTGAGGCCTTCCACGCATGCTCGAAACACTTGGCCTGCAGGATCTGGACAAGCAGCTTGCCGACATCTTCGCGAGCGATGTCTTCCAGGCCGTCGTCTACGTCATCGTGGCGTACATCGTGCTCATCTGGCTCGCCAGCGCCTATTGGGCGTATCGCGACATGCGTTTGCGCTCGTCGAGTGCCATCACGCCCTACATCGCGGCGCTCTCGATCATCATCTTCACGCCGCTCTTCTTCCTCTTCGGGTTGTTGGTATATCGCATCGTGCGACCCAAGGAAACCATCGGCGAGGTCAATGAGCGAGCCCTCGCCGAGGAGGCCATGCTGGCCGAGGTCGCGTCCCACGCGCAGTGCGCCAACTGCTCGCGACCGGTCCACGAGGAGTGGATCATCTGCCCCAGCTGTCGCAATCGCCTGCGCCGCGTGTGTCCCAACTGCGAGCACCTGATCGAGCTCGACTGGACGTTGTGCGCCTGGTGCGGCAAGGACTTCGAGCGCGCTGAGGCGGCAGGGACGACGGCGTTCATGCCCTCCGCTCGGCCAGCGCCTCGACCACAGCAGCCCCAGCAGCAGCCGCAGCAGCAACCGCCGATGCGTCTGCCCGCGCCCCCGCCGCCGACGCCGGCGCGCCCGGTGCCGCAAGCCGCCACGGGCAACCCTGCCGAGGGCTCCAAGGCCAACCAGCAACGATCGAATCCGCAGCCGCCCAGCCAGTCGGCAGGTGCGCCGGCGCCGGCCCCGCGCAGCTCGAGCGCGTCATCCTCCGCGTCCGCATCGTCCCCCGGTCAACCCAAGCCCACGACCGGGATCTAGCGCGACCGCGACCCTTGACCGGCCCCGCGCCTGACGGGCGAGCGCCTGGACCTGACGCGTCCTCGCCCGAACCTGCCGGACCTGCGCCCACAGCAGGCTCGCGACTCGTCTCTCCGCTCGCGACGCCCGATGAGCCCGAGGCAGGCGACGCGGAAGACGCTGGCGACAGCGGCATCTTCGCGCTCGCAGGACGGCGTGCCCCCGGCCTGTATCTGGCCGCCTGGGTCATCTCCGGGCTCGGTCTTGGACTGTTCTTCATCGGCGCCATGGCCAGTTCTCAAGTTGCCGCCATCGTGCTGCTCTCGATCGGCACCATCCTGTTGACGCTGGGTCTTGCGACCGCTTGTGGCTACCAAGTCCTGGAGCGTCGCGCGCGAGATGCCGCGGCCTACCGCGGGCCGGCACCGCTGCTTGTCTTCGGCAGCTACTTCTTTGCCATGGCCCTGGTGGGGTTCCTCGTCTCGGTCAGCGGTCTCATCGACGCAGAGGACGCGCTCGGCTTCCTCCTCATCGGTTCATTGCAGGCGATCGCCTATGCGGTGGTGGTGTACCTGCTCGTCGTGCGCACCGATTCGCTGGCGTGGCGGCAGATGGGTTGGCCGACCTGGTCGCCCTCAGAAGGCGGCATCGCGCGTGCCATCGGTATCGCCGTGACGGTGATGCTGCCGGTGACCTTCGGGCTGCTCTTCCTGGGGGGCATCCTAAGCCGGTTGCTTGGGGTGGGTGCGCCGGATGTGTTGCCGACGGCCGACTCACCGGCCTCGGCGCTCATGGTGGCGCTGAGCGCCGCGCTCATCATCCCTGTCGGCGAGGAGCTCTTCTTCCGCGGATTCGTGCTCACCGCTTGGTCGCGAGACCTGGGCGAACGCGCCGCGTTGGCTCGCAGTGCGTTGTTCTTCGCGCTCATCCATATCGTGAACATCAGCACGGACAGCTTCACCGAAGGTCTGTCGCAGGCGTTGCTGCAGACAGCGGTGATCCTGCCGCTGGGCTTCGTCCTGGGCTGGCTCTTCCTGCGTTACGGCATCGTGGCTGCCATCGCCGCTCACGTCACCTATAACTCGCTGCTGCTGTTCCTCGCCTACCTCGCCAGCGGCCTGTCTGCGTAGATCTCTGGCGGCATCGTGACCATCGCGGCCCAGTCCACCGCCCTCGCAAGCGGTCGGCAAGCGCCCACCAAGCCCGCGTGAAGGGTCCATCTCTAGGCTACGCAGTGCCTTCGGGGCCGAACGGCGGGGGAATTGGCGGGCTCTGTCGTTCGGACCCGGAGGCGCCACGCAGGACCGGCTCGCCACGAGTCAGGCGAGCGGCCCGTAGCCCATCGATGGGGCCACGAGCCGGACACTCGTGCACCATGGACCACAAGCTCGGCAACGGAGGAGCGGCATGACCAGCACGTCCCGGGGACCAGCGCGACGATCGGTGCGGGAGCTGCCGGCCGCCGAGCGCCCCCGAGAGCGACTGGTGGCAAGTGGCGCCCAGGGTCTCTCATCGGCCGAGCTTATCGGCCTGCTCTGGACCTCCGGCTCGCGGCAGTCCTCGGCCGCCAGCATGGCTGAAGAGGCGCTGGTTCGTTGCGATGGCCTGTCGGGACTGGCGATGGCCACGCCGCGAGAGCTGGAGCGGGTGCCCGGGGTGGGTCCGGCACGAGCAGCACAGCTGACCGCAGCCTTCGAGCTCGGGCGCCGCGCCGTCATCGACTGGCCCGCCGGCCGCTGGACCATCCGTGGCCCGCGCGACCTGGCTGAGCGCCTGACCGCGGACCTGGGTCATCTGCAACGGGAGGAGCTGCGCGTGGTGTTGCTGGACACGCGCAACGGCGTGCTGGCCATGCCCACCATCTACCGGGGCAACGTCTCGGCCGCGCTGGTGCGCATCGGCGAGTTGTTCCGTGATGCCGTGCGGCTGCACGCGGCGCGGCTCATCCTGGTCCACAACCATCCCTCCGGCGATCCCACGCCCAGTCCCGATGACCTGCACATGACCGCTGAGGCCGTGGCTGCGGGGCGTCTGCTTGATATCAGTGTGCTTGACCACCTGGTCATCGGCCATGGTTCGTGGGTCAGCCTGCGTGACCGGGGAGTCGCCTTCGAGCGCAGCTGACCGGACCCGGGGCGCCACTGACCGGCGGCCGTGAGGCCCTCGTCCCTGAGGGCCATCCGGCTGTCGGCATCCGCGAAGCCCCGCGTATACTCTCGGACACTGGAGCGCGGAGCCGAGGAGGGCTCCCACTCGGGTCGCCGTGGCCCGCTCCGGACTGGTACGCCACCCCCTGCCGTGCGGGTGTGGACGTTCCGTCGGTGCCAGCATGCTCGTGGTCGCTCCCGGCCACCCATGGAGGTTGCCGCCCGGCTCGAATGATCGACGCCTTCTTTGGTGCCTTTTCCCGCGACATCGGGATGGACCTCGGTACTGCCAACACGCTCGTACATGTGCGCGGCCGCGGCATCGTCATCAGCGAGCCCAGCATCGTCGCGGTCGATACCAAGACACGCAAGGTCCTGCAGATCGGCGCGGAGGCCAAGCGCATGCTCGGTCGGACGCCCGCCTCGATCACGGCCATCCGACCGCTGCGCGACGGCGTCATCAGCGACTTCGATGTCACCGAGCAGATGATCAAGTACTTCGTGCAGAAGGTGCACGATCGTGTCGGGCTGGTGCCGCGCCCGCGCATGCTCCTGGGCATCCCCAGCGGAGTGACCGAGGTGGAGCGGCGCGCCGTCCGCGACGCGGCCCTCAACGCCGGCGCTCGCTGGGCTCGGCTCATCGAGGAGCCCATGGCGGCGGCCATCGGTGCCGGACTGCCGGTCGGCGAACCCAGCGGCAACCTCATCGTCGATATCGGCGGCGGCACCACTGAGGTGGCGGTCATCTCGCTCGGCGGTATCGTCGTCAGCCGCAGCGTCCGCGTAGGTGGCGATGAGCTTGACGAGGACGTCATCGCCTACGCTCGCCGTGAGTACAACCTGCTGGTCGGCGAGCGCACCGCCGAGGACATCAAGATCGCCATCGGCTGCGCCTACCCTGGTGCCTACGACAAGCAGCACGTCAGCTTGCGCGGCCGCGACCTGCTGACCGGCCTGCCACGATTCGTCGAGATCACCGCCGAGCAGGTGCGCGAGGCCATCGACGCGTCCCTGGCGCAGATCGTCAGCACCATCAAGGACACCATCGAGGAGACCCCGCCGGAGCTCGTCGCGGACATCGTCGACCAAGGCATCGTGCTGGCCGGTGGCGGGGCGCTGTTACAGGGACTGGACCGGCGCATCGCGGAGGCCACGCAGATGCCGGTGCACATCGCTGACGATCCCCTGACTTGCGTGGCGCGCGGCACCGGCATCGTGCTCGACTCCATCGATGACCCGCTCATGGAGCGCGCGTTGGTGGCCGAGACGTATTCGAGGCCGCCGCGCTAGGCCGGCCATGTTGCGCGACCGCCACGCACGCCGCCGCCTCGTCGAGTTCGTCGTCCTGATGGGGTTGTGCGTGGCGATGCTGGTGGTCAGTCGCAGTGCCCCCGTGGATGAGCTGCGCAACGGTGTCAGGTTCGCTATCGCGCCCGTCCAGGACACGCTCTCGAACGGCACCCGCTCGCTGACCTCTGTGCTGGGGGCCTTTGGCGAGGTGGACATGCTGCGACGCGAGAACCAGGATCTGCGCACCGCTGTAGACATGCTCGAGGATCAGCTGGCCACGCTCGATGCCGTGAACGCCGAGAACGAGCGTCTGAGCAAGCTGCTCAAGACCAGATCGGACTTGCAGTTCAGCACCATCGCAGCCGCGGTCAGCAGCCGCTATGCGTCGCAGTTCGAGCGCATCATCACCATCGACCGGGGCATAGAAGCGGGCGTCCTCGACGGCGCACCGGTGATCTCCGAAGGGGGAGCGTTGGCCGGCCGCGTGACCGATGCAGGAGATGGGTGGGCTGAGGTCACGCTCATCAACGACACCGGCTCGCTGGTGGCCGGACGCGACAATCGCACCGATGCCACCGGCAACGTGGTTGGTCGGCTCTCGGCGCCGCTCGCGATGGAGGAGATCCCGCGGACCGACAAGGTCTCCATCAATGACCGCATCGTCACCCTTGGCGCCCGATTGGGGAAACGCTTCCGCTCGGTCTATCCCAAGGGCATCCCCATCGGCCGTGTGGTCGATGTCATCGAAGAGCCTGGTGACGTGGTCAAGACCGCGCTCATCCAGCCGGATGCCGATCTGGATCACCTCGAATACGTGCTGGTGCTGCAGCAGGGCGAGTTCACGCCACCTAAGCGTGTAACTGACGCTGAAGCCGCGGCAGCCCAGGCGGCGGCCGTCGAATGATCGCCACAAGCGCCGCACGAGCTTTGCGTCTCGGACGCGTCGCCCGAGTGCGCTTGGGACCATCTGGGTGTTGGGGTGGTGACCATCTCGGCATGGCCCATCCGGATCCGAGCGTGGAGGCTTGGCCACACATGCCCGCACATCACCACACCGCTGCCCACGCGACCCGCTTGACCGCCACGGCCCGCCGCCGCGACGCCCTCCGCATCCTGGCCATCCTCGCCGCCATCATCGCGCTCATCCTGACCAGCTCGGCCTTGAACCTGGTGTCGCGCGTCAGTGCCGCGGATGAGGTGCCTGCGCACAAGCGGGCCGTCATCGTGTCGGGCCCAGTACACAGCCTGACCTACCGCTACCGGGACTACGCCAGGGCCATCGCCGATGCCGCTGAGGCAAAGGGCATGGAGGTCACACGCATCTTCCACCCCAATGCCACCAAGGCTCGCGTCAAGGCGGCGGCCAATGGCGCCGATCTCTTCGTCTACGTCGGCCACGGCAACGGCTGGCCCAGCGCCTTCGGCCCCTTCCAGGAGGACACCAAGAACGGTGTCGGTCTCAACCCCGCCGACCGTGCCAAGCGCAGCACCTCCAACGTCGTGTACAAGGGTGCCAACTGGCTGCGAGCGAACATCGAGCTGGCACCCAACGCGGTGGTCATCCTCTCGCACCTCTCGTATGCCTCGGGCAATGCCTCTTCGGGTATGCCCATCCCCAGCCGTGCGGTGGCCGTGCAGCGCGTCGACAACTTCGCCAACGGCTTCCTGTCGATCGGCGCTCGCATCGTCTGGGCCCTGGGCTGGCAGCCTGGCGCCGACGTCGTCAACGCGCTATACGAGGACGATGCCACCATGGACGCGGTCTTCATGACGCGCTATCGCGACAACGTCAATCCGCTCAACGGCTGGATCGGTAAGAACCCCGGCTACTACCCGTCGGTGCGCATCCCTGGTGCCACCATCCACATCGACCCCGATCTCAGCCACGATCCCGTCTACGGCTACCTGCGCGGCATCAGCGGAGACCTTGAGTTCACCACCACCGAATGGCGTGACGCGACCGCCGCGCCGCCGGACCTGGAGCCGCCGGTCATCAGTGACGTCCGTGCCAGCCAGGCCCCGGTCACGCTGGCCACGGCGGACTCGGGTGAACCCATCTTCACGCCCAACGGCGACGGCATCAGCGACAGCATCGCTATCTCGCATCGGCTGTCGGAGAATGCCTTCATCGAGATGCAGGTGAAGCGGGACGGCAAGGTCGTGCGTCAGAGAACCACCTGGGCGCTCAAGGGTCGCGGTTCGCTCAGCTGGGATGGCCGCCGCGATGACGGCAAGCTGGTGGGCGAGGGTTCATTCAAGATCGTCCTCACCCCGACCGATCGCGCCGGCAACCGGGGCCAGCCCGCCGAGGCCAGGGTGCGTGTCCTCAACTCGATGAAGAATCCCAGGGCCAATCCTGCCTTGTTCTACTCCGCCGATGGCGACGAGCTGGCGCAGACGACCGCGCTGAAGGCTCGCCTCACCCGCGATGCCAACGTCAGCTGGACCATCCGCAAGCCCGGCGGCACGGTCGTCCGGCATGGGCCTGAGGAGGCTGCGTTCGCAGCGGGCGACGCACGTTTCCTGTGGGACGGCACTGACGATGACGGGGCCATCCTGCCGGACGGTCGCTATGTCGCTCGCATGCGCGTGAGCCGGCCGGCGGGTGCCTACGCTCATGACATCGGGGTTCGCATGATGCCCTTCACGCTGGCGACCCCGAAGTGGTCGTTCCGGCGTGGCGACAAGGTCATCTTCACCCTGACCTCGGCCGAGCCGCTCAAGGGCAAGCCTATCGTTACCGCCAACCAGCGCCGCATCCCCAGGTACACCGTGCCCAAGTGGAAGATCACCAAGAACGGTGAGAACCAGTACAGGGTGGTGCTCAAGACCAAGGCCAAGGGCAAGCCGGGCAATATGCGGGTCCGCATCGTGGGCACTGACATCGCTGACGGCACGCAGTCACGCGTCTACATCTTCAAGCTGCGCTGAGCCGGCGCCCATACTGGGGCCTGATGACCGAGCACACCAATGTCGATCGATACGCTGGCACTTGGGTGGTGCTGCCGACCTATGACGAAGTCGAGAACCTGGCCGGCATCTCTGAGGCCATCCTGCATGCCTTGCCCGGTGCCACGCTGCTGGTGGTCGATGACTCCTCGCCCGATGGGACCGGCGACCTGGCCGATGGACTGGCCGCCGCCGAGCCACGCATCGTGGTCAGGCACCGGGCCGGCAAGGAGGGCCTGGGCAAGGCCTACGTCGACGGCTTCGGCGTCGCGCTCGACGCCGGCGCGCGGTTCGTCATCCAGATGGACGCTGATTGGTCGCATTCGCCCGACTACCTGCCCACGCTTATGGCGGCCATCGAGGACGGGGCGGACCTCGTCATCGGCTCGCGCTATACCCGCGGCGGTGGGGTGCGTGACTGGGGCGTCATGCGGCGTATCGTGTCGCGGGGTGGTTCGCTGTTCGCCAGGCTCGTGCTGCGCCTGGGGACGAACGACTTGACCGGGGGCTTCAAGGCTTGGCGCAAGGCCGCGCTCCGGGCGGTCGAATGGGATCGCCTGCACTCGGGTGGCTACGTGTTCCAGATCGAGACCACCTACCTGGCGACGCGGGCCGGCGCCCGGGTGACCGAGGTGCCTATCGTCTTCAAGGATCGCGAAGTAGGCACCAGCAAGATGTCCAAGTCGATCATCGTGGAAGCCCTGCTGGTAGTGCTGCAGCTCCGGTGGGACGAGCTGCGCGGTCGCGGTCCGACTGCCTCCATGCTCCGCGATGACGATGTCGACAATGGCGCGTCTGCTCAGATGCGTGGTCCGCGTTAGGCTGGGTCCATAGCGAGCCCCATACCGTCGTGGACGGGGCCGATCCATGGAGCAGCCCCCCATTGAGTGCCGTAGCGCCCCAGCCGGGTAGCCTGGACATCACCATCGTGGCCGCCAACCCCTTCGAGTTCGATTCGCGCTTCCTGCGTTCGGCGACCTCGCTGGCGGCTGATGGCCACCGACTACGGATCCTGGGCTGGTCGGCACCGGGCCTGCCGCCAGAGGAGGAGCTGGCGCCGGGCGTGCAGCTCACCCGGCTGCAGATCGACCGTCGCATCAGCAATGCCCTGCAGCCCCTGCCGCGCCGGCTGCGTCGCGGCATCTGCCGGCTCATCCGCCTGGATCCCGATGCGCAGGTGCTCCCGACGGACGCGCCGGCTGGTCTGGACCGAGTGCTGCACCCCTTCCGTCGCGTCCTGGAGGTCCTTGCCAACGCGCGCCGTGCCGGACCGTGGGCCGACGCCGTCGTGGCGGCGGCGCCAGAGACGGACGTCTTCCATGCCCAGTCCCTGATCGTGCTGCCCGTGGTGCGCGAGGCTGCCCGTCGGCTGGACGGCCGTTTCGTCTATGACATCGCTGACTACCACACCGAAGCCGCCCGCCTGGCGCGCATGCCCTGGGTCGTGCGTGAGCTGGTGCGCAGGCGGGAGCGGGATTGGGCTCGTGATGGCTCAGCCTTCCTTGCCGTGAGCGATCCGGTAGCCGACCTGGTGGTACGCCGCTGGGGCGTGCCGCGACCGACGGTGTTGTGGAACTGCCCGCCAGCCTGGCGGCCAGACCAGCCGGGCATGGTCGAGTCCGACCGCATCCGCCAGACCACCGGCATCGAGCCGGAACGACCCATCTTGCTGTACCAGGGTGGCTTCTCGGTCGACCGAGGCGTGGAGGAGCTGGTGGCCGCCGCGACCGAGCCGCGCCTGATGGAGTTGGGTGCCGCGGTCGTGTTCATGGGCTACGGGCGACTGGAGACGTTCATCGCCGATGCCGTCTCCGCGCATCCCGGCCGCATCTACCTCCTGCCGGCCGTGCGCCCCGACGACCTCATGCCCTGGACCGCCAGTGCCGACGTCTGTTTCGTGGGCCAACCGCCGCGCACGCTGAACCACAAGATGAACCTGCCCAACAAGCTGTTCGAAGCCATCATGGCCGGCGTCCCGGTGGTCGTGGCCGAGGGCAATGAACAGTGCCGCCTGACATCTGACGAGGGCATCGGCGTCTGTGTCGATATCGATGATCCGGCAGCCATCGCCGCTGCCTGCGCCGACCTGCTCACCGCGCCGGTCGCGGAGCGGCGCGCATTACGGACCCACTGTCGAGAGGTGGCGCTCCGCAAGTACACCTGGAGCCACACGGCCGTAGGGCTGCTGGCGCTCTATCGCAAGCTGGCACGCGAGTCGGCCGTTCAACCAGCCACCGAGGTGTCGAGCCAACCAGCCACCGTGGCACCCAGCCAACCAGCCACCGACTCCGCCGGCCCATCCATCCGCGACGGAGCCCCGCCACGCGAAAGGGGTGCAGTCTGATGCGTTTCGCCAGCCGCCTGATCATGTCGCTCGTCATCACCCTGCTGCTGCTGGGCACCACCCTCGGTACCGTTGCCGCGCTTGAGGTAGACGGCAACATCGTCGACCGTTCGCGACTCGCCGACCGCCCCTATCGCGGCATGGCGCTGGTGACCATCGCCGATCATGTCGCGTGCACCGGCTTCATCGTGGGGCCGCGCAAGGTGGTCACCGCGGCGCACTGCCTGGTCCGCGACGCGGCGGCCGGCAAGTACAAGCTCCGAGGTGGCTTGCCCGACAATGTACGCATCTATCGCGGCTACAGCGGGGTCAGCGGGGGAGCGACCTTCGGAGCCTGCGACGTGGCCAGGGTGTGGGTCCACTCGAAGTTCGTGAAGCGCGATTCGGCCGATCGCGATTTCGGTAGCCGTGCACACGACTACGCCGTCCTCACCACGAAGCGAGGCTGCTCGTATCCCAGGAGCGCCGTCATGCGCCTTTGGGCTACCGAGTCAGATGACGCCCAGCTCGCCACGGGCCGCAAGCTCCAGGTCGGCGGCTATCCCTCTGATCCACGCTTCAGTGGCATGAACGCACTCAACATGTGGCGGACCAGGGGCACCGTCTGGCCGGTGGTCTCCGACGAGCCCCGCCTGCTGAACGTGAACGCATTCGTGGCACAGGGCATGAGCGGTGGGCCGGTGTGGCGCTCCTTCGGCTCCGAGTCACCTTGTGGGCGCGCCCAATGTGTCGTTGGCATCGTGGTCGAATGTGAGATCAACGCCAAGGGCCTGTGCCGGACCGGTGACAGCAGCCGGCTGGCCGTACGCATCACGCCGCAGGTCAAGCAGTCGATCCGCAAGCGGTAGAGCTCCCCGAGCCTACGGGCGCAGGATCTCCTCGGTGACCTCATCGGCGATGGCTTCGAAGTCCGGGTTGGTGCGCTGGCGCCGTACGATGACGACGTCCTCGGCACGCTCGAGCACAGCCATGCGCCCTTGCTCGACCAGCTCCCGATCGACCGCGCCGAGCTGACCGGCGAAGGTCGTCCAGGCTGGCACGCCAAGCACCGCTGCCTCGCGATTCATGGTGCCTCCGGCGCTCACCACCGCGTCGGCCGCCCACACCAGCGAGGGACCGTCGACCGGTCGTTCGGGGATGATCACGCCCACGACGTCGGCGAATGACTGGTGCTGCTCCGCGGTCCGCGGTAGCAGCACCACCTGGGCGTCACTGTCGAGCAAGCGTGTCAGCACCTCATCGAAGACGGTGTTGGCGATGCCGCGGTGGTACAGGCTCATGGTGGCCGGGGGACGCATCACTACGATGGGCCGCTCGCGGTCGAGTCCCAGCTCTTCGTAGACACTCTCGTCAGGGATGAAATCGGCCAGCGCCACCTGCTCTTTGAGTCCACGGTAGGGCCGGTGCCGCGCCCTGGAGAGTCCATATCCCGACAGCGCCGAGTAGGGGATGACAGCGGGCGTCATGACCTTGCTGGCAAGTCGGAAGTTGATACGGTGCATGCCGGCCGCACCCTCGTAGTCGTGGATCACCGTGCTGTGGATCCGCAGCAGGCGCGCAGCGACCGCCAGATCGTTCGAGCCGTGGCTGACGGCCTGGGTGATGCCGCGTCCACGACCGAACCGCAGCAGGGCTCCCGAGCGCCGCAGCAGGCCCAATCCCTTGCCGGCGACCGATGCACCGCCGTGGCGACCCACGACGGTGTGGGCGATGCCGTAGCGTTCCAGCAGGCCCAGCGTCTGGGCGAAATCGCGCGCGGTCACGACCGTCTCGACGCCGGCCGCCTCGAGGCGTCGCAGGATGGGTCGGAAGAAGAGCACATGCGGGGAGTTGGTCAGGTCGATCCAGACCTTCCGCGGTCGCGCCTTCACGACGGCCCGGTCACGACTGTCCGGTGGACACGGCGCCCGCTAGAGGACGTCGAAGTTGGGCGGTACACGGCCTGAGGTGCGGGGCAGGCCCACATAGCCCAGCCCGATGATGCCGACCGCGTCGATGTTGGTGTCACTCACAGCCCGCCGACTCTAGCATCGGGCGCGCCAGTCTCGCGGGGATGGCATGCTTGAGGGCATGCCCGGACTCATCCATATCGTCGGCGCACGGCCCAACTTCATCAAGGCCGCGCCCGTCATCGCCGCCCTCAGTGCCCTCGGGGCGCAGCAACAGCTCATCCACACCGGCCAGCACTACGACCGCGCCATGTCCGAGGTGTTCTTCGAGGAGCTGGGCCTGCCGCAGCCCGATCGCAACCTGGGCGTGGGCTCGGGGTCACACGCGGCGCAGACCGCGGCGCTGTTGATCGCCTTGGAGGACGCTTTCAGCGAGGAGACGCCGGACCGCGTGGTGGTCTACGGTGACGTCAACTCCACGTTAGCCGCGGCGCTCGTCTGCGCCAAGCTCCAGATCCCGGTGGCACACGTCGAGGCGGGCCTGCGCTCGTTCGATACCAGCATGCCCGAGGAGGTCAACCGGCGGGTCACCGACCTCTTGAGCGACCCGTTGTTCGTGACGGCGCCGGAGGGGGCACAGAACCTGGCTCGAGAGGGCATCGCTGGTGAGCGGGTGGTCTTCGTGGGCAACCCCATGATCGACACGCTCATGGCGCACCTCGAGCGCTTCGATCCGGCTCCGGTGATGGCACGATTGGGCGTGCCGCGTCCATATGGGGTCGCCACGCTGCACCGGCCCGCCAACGTGGACACCCCGGCCGCGGCCGCGGCACTGGTCGGCGCCCTGCGTGACGTGACCGCTCGCCTGCCGCTGGTGCTGCCACTCCATCCACGCGGACGTGCGACGCTGGTGGCTGCCGGGCTCGATGACGTGGCCGGGTTGACGGTCGTGGACCCGCTGGGCTATATCGACTTCATCTCACTGGTGCGTGGCGCGGCGGTCGTCATCACCGACTCGGGCGGCATCCAGGAGGAGACCACGGTGCTGGACGTGCCCTGTCTGACGTTGCGGCCCAATACGGAGCGTCCCATCACGGTCACCGCTGGTACCAATCGGCTGGTCTCGCCCGTAACGCTGGGCATGGCTCTTGAGGGCGCCCTGGCCGGTGCGCAGAAGCGCCCCGGGAATGGGCCGCCGGGCTGGGACGGCCATGCCGGGCAGCGCATCGCCGATGTGCTGGTGAAGCTGTGAGCCGCCCCGGCAAGACGCCGTCGCGCCCGGAGCCACTGCGCGCGATGCCACTGCACGCGATGCTCTTGCCTTCGCACGCCTGGAACCCCTACCAGCGGCTGCTCGCGGCGGCGCTCAGGGATGCAGGCGTTGACGCCGTCGCTGTCCATGAGTGGCCGCAGCGAACGGCCATCCTGGGCGCCTGGTGGGCGCAGGGCCGGCCGCAGGTGGTGCATGTCCACTGGACCCACGAGTTCCTTGGTGGTAGCACGGGCACACCCAGCGCCCGCAACGTACGCTGGTTCGAGTGGCAGCTGCGACTGCTCAAGGCCCGTGGCGTCCGCATCGTCTGGACCGTGCACAACCTCAAGGGCCATGAGGCCGGTGACGACCCTCGCGACGCCAAGGCCCAGCGGTCCATGATCGAGGCGGCCGACGCCATCATCTTGCATTGCGAGATGGCTCGCCATGCGCTGACCGAGCTGTACCGGCCCAGCGCGGCCGCTCGCACACGCATGCACGTACTACCCCATGGCAACTACGTCACTCAGTACGATGTGGATGCTGATGCGTCTGCGGCCCGGGCGGCACTGGCGCTCCCACCTGCCGGGCGTATCTTTGCCTTCGTCGGTTCCATCCGTGGCTACAAGAACGTGGCTGAGCTGCTCGATGCGTTCGTCGGCGTCGCGGAGCTGGGTCCGGACGATCGCTTGCTGGTCTGTGGCAAGCCCCTGCCCAAGAAGCTGGGACGTGAGCTGAAGGAGCGAGCTGCGGCCGATCCGCGCATCGTGCTGCGGCTGGAGCGGATCGCTGAGGCGCAGCTGTCCGGTATCCTCCGCGCCGCGGACGCCGTGGTGCTGCCGTTCCGCGACATCCTCACGTCCGGCAGCGCCATCCTGGCCATGAGCCACGGTCGGCCGGTGATCGCGCCGGCCATGGGCTGCCTGCCCGAGACGCTTCCGGCCGACGCTTCGTTGCTCTACGATCCCGATGCGCCCGACGGCCTTCGGGATGCGATGCGAGACGCCGCCGCGTCTGACCTGAGGAGCATGGGGCTGCGAGCCCGTGCCTGGGCAGACACTATCGACTGGGGGCCGATCGCGGTCGAGACCGCCAAGCTCTATCGCGGCGAGTAGCTCGACCCCGCCGAGGCCATCTGGCAGGTCTCGATGGTCTTGACGGTGGTGACTCGGTCCTGGTCACTGTCGCTCTCACGCCGGGCGATCCAGCGCCCCTCGGATCGAAGGTTTCGTATGGACATGCCGCTGGCCCCCCGTTTCCGTGACTGTTGACACTACGACATATCAGCAGATGTTGAGACACTTGACGATGAGATACCTGACATCGAGGGCACATCGCGGTGCTTCATGGCGTTCGCGAACCGGAACGGGTTCGGTCGCGCCCTGGGGGCAGCATGACCGTTCAGGCACCCTCGGAACCAGCTTCGCGACACTGCAAAGGAGACTTCGACCATGGACGACGTCCAGATCCTCGACCAGACCCAGGCCTTCCATGGTCATCGCTGCTGGGCGAGCGCCGCCGGCGTGCGGCTGAGCCTCGCGGCCATGTCTGCCCTCGACGCTGCCAGGGCCGGGGCCAAGGAGCTCCACGCGATCGTGGAGATCGGCGACTACCACGGGGCCATGTGCTTCGGCGATGGGGTCCAGGTCACCACCGGCTGCACGTTCGGCAAGGGCAACATCGAGAAGTCGGGCGAGGGCAAGTTCGCCGTCACGCTCGTCGACAAGACAGCCGGGCGATCGGTCCGCGTGGCCTATCGGCCGACGCTGCAGCCACGCATCAAGGCCACGCCGTTCATGCAGAAGCGTGCCGCCGGCGTGCCGCCCACCGACATCCCGGACGAGGAGCAACTGCAGGTCGTCTCGCTTATCTGGGACGCTCCGGCCGACGAGATCATGACGATCGGAGCGGTCGAGGCATGCGCCTGGAGCGAGCCCGATGAGGTCGTTCGCTTCGCGGCCTGCCCGCGCTGTGAGGAGCTCGTGGCGGAGCCCTACCTGCGGACGACCGAGGGCGTAGCGGTCTGCATCGCTTGCTCGGGCTACCCACGCTGACGCACTGACAAATGGTCCTCTACGTCGTCGCGGGCTCGGCCGTCTTCCTCGGCTCGGGCGTCATGGCCATGGCCGGGCTCGGAGCGGCCTTTCTGTTCGTGCCGCTCTTCTACTACATGGGCGTGCCTCTGCCTGAGGCCGCGTCGACAGCGCTACTGCTCAACGCCGTCAGCCTCGCGGCCGCGGCGATCGCCTATGCCCGAGCCGGCCTCGTCGACCGGCGCGCGGGCGTCCCGGTGCTCATCACCGCGGTCCTGCTTGCTCCGGTCGGGGCTGCGCTCAGCAGCCACTTCGAACGATCGGTCCTGCTGACGCTGTTCGTGGCCTTCCTCGTCTTCGCGGGCGCGATGATGCTCTTCTACCGGCCCCCGGCCGACAAGTCGATCCAGGACGGCGCCACTGGGTTCGCGGTGGGGGCCTCCGTGGGCGGTGCGGCCGGGTTCTTCGGCGGCCTGCTCGGCGTCGGCGGAGGCAACATCGTGTTGCCGGGCCTGACCTGGATCGGGCTACCAGCCAAGGTCGCCGCGGGCACCACGGCGTTCGTGGTCGTCTTCGCCTCGACCGCCGGATTCCTCGGTCATGCCGCCATGGGCGATCTCGACCCCGTGTTCGTCGTGACCATGGCCGTGCTCGCGGTCGCCGGCTCACTCGTCGGTTCTCGCGTGATGCAGACTCGGCTCACGAGCGCCCAGCTCAAGCGCTTCATCGGTGTTCTGCTGTGGGTCATCGCCGCGAAGATGGCCCTTGATCTACTGGGGTGAATGGCGGCAGCTCTCGGGGTGGCACCTCGAGGGCATGCCCGTGGGCCGAACGGACCTCGGTTCCGTGACGGTTGACACTGCGCTATATCAGCCGTGAGTGACACACTTGACGATGAGATACCAAGGGGCAACGAACACCGCATGAAGACACTTCTACTGAAGCTTGAGGACTTCCGGCTGCTGCCGGTGTTCGTCGGCGTAAGCATGGCCATCGGGATCGCCATCGGTAGCCTGCTGAACATCTCCGACTTCGAGCTGACGCCTCCCATCGACGCGTTGAAGGCCATGGCCGACGGCTCGTTCGAGGCCAGCGTACCGGCGCTCATCTCCCTGGGTGTGCCGCTGGGCCTGTTCGCGATGATGTACCCGGCGATGACCAATGTGCGTCTCACCGAGGTCGGTGCCGCGTTCCGCTCACCCCGCCAGCTCGGCGTGGTCCTGGTCCTCAACTACCTCGTGGCCCCGTTCTTCATGTACCTGCTGGCGACCGTCTTCGTCTCGGACCCGGAGCTGCGCACCGGTCTCATCCTCTATGGCCTGGCGCCGTGCATCGCGATGGTGATCGTGTTCACCTATCTCGCGCGCGGCAACACCGCCATGGCGCTCGTCTTCGTAGCCCTCAACTCGGTCATCCAGATGGCCCTCATCCCGGTCTACGCACAGATCCTCATCGGTGATGTGTCGTTCGACGTCCTGGTCGTCTTCCAGAGCGTGCTGCTGTACCTGGGCCTGCCGCTGGTGGCTGGTGTGCTCACCCGACGGATCGTGGTGAGGCGACGGGGCGAGGTGGCCATGGATACCCTCAAGCCCTACCTCAACGGCCTCTCGATCCTGGGGCTGCTGTTCACGCTCATCGTGATGTTCGCGCTAAAGGGCGACCTCATCCTGCAACAGCCGGGCATCGTCCTGGAGATGGCCATCCCCATGAGCATCTTCTTCGCGGTCATGTTCTTCGTCGCCCTGTTCATCGGCTCACGCCTGCGCTTCGCCTACGGAGACGGCGTGGCCGTCGCTTTCAACGCCACCGGGCGAGACTTCGAGATCGCTATCGCCATCGCCATCACCGCCTTCTCGCCGACGGTGGCACTCGCGACGGTGGTGGGCCCGCTCATCGAGGTGCCCATCATGCTCGTACTCGTATGGTCCGCGATGAGACTGCGGCCACGCCTCTTCCCTGACCGGCCCGACGCCAGGTCGGCCACCACGTTGGAGCCCACCCATGCCCACTGAGACCCCCATCTTGATGGCGTCCGAGACGTTGGCCCCGACGGCGCCGTGTCCACGATTCGATCTGCCCGCGCCTGACGTCACTGCGGCGACAGCTATCGCCGCGCTGCTGGCGGATCCCACACGCGCCGGCATCCTGACCCTGCTTCGGGACGGTCCACACTGCGTCTGCGAGTTCGCGGCCACCTTCGGTGCTCGTGAGAACAACGTCAGCAACCACCTTGCCAAGCTGCGAGCCGCGGGCCTGGTGCGCACGACACGGCACCACGGCGACGCACGCTGGATCTATTACGAGCGCGACGAGGATGCCATCGCGCGGGCGGCCGAGGCGCTCGACCGGATCCTGTAGTGAACACGCTTACCCTCCGTCGCTCTGACCTGCCCTTCTGGCCCACCGCCGCGCTGGCCGTCATCGCCTGGCTGGTGGCTTGGTTCGCAGCTTGGCCGCTCAGCCAATGGGTCGCCTTCGACCTGCTGGGCCTGGAGCCGGGCAGCTCGCTCGGCGAGGCGGTCGCCTTCTTCTGCTATGACGTGCCCAAGGTCCTGCTGCTCCTGCTGGGCATCGTCACCATCGTCAGCTACCTGCGCTCGTATGTGCCACCGGAGAAGGTTCGCGCCGCCCTGGCCGGCCGTGGTGTCGTCATCGGCACTGTCAGCGCCGCGGCCTTCGGCGTTGTCACGCCCTTCTGTTCCTGCTCGGCGGTGCCGCTGTTCATCGGTTTCCTGCAGGCGGGCATCCCGCTCGGGGTGACCCTGGCCTTCCTCATCAGCTCACCCCTCGTCAACGAAGTCGCGCTGGTCCTGCTCTTCGGACTGTTCGGCCCGCAGATCGCGGTGCTCTATCTGGTCGCGGGCCTGTCGGTGGCCATCATCGGCGGGCTCATCCTGGGTCGCTTCCCGCTCGAGCGCTGGATCGAGCCGTGGGTGCTGCAGGCGCGCGACGCCGGTGGCCCGACCGCGATCGTCGTGGCCAAGCCGACCACCCAGGAGCGCCTGCGCGAGGCCTGGGGCTCGACCCGCGATCTGGTGCGCCGGGTGTGGCCCTGGGTCGTCATCGGCATCGGCGTCGGGGCCTTCATCCACGGCTTCGTCCCGACCGACACCATCGTGTCCATCGGAGGCGCCGACAACCCCTTCGCGGTGCCCATCGTGGTCGTCCTCGCGGCGCCGCTCTATGCGGGCGCTGCCGGCGTCATCCCCATCGTGGAGACGCTCCTCGACAAGGGCTTGCCACTCGGCACCGTGCTCGCGTTCATGATGGCGACCGTCGCCATCAGCCTGCCCGAGTTCGTCATCCTGCGACGGGTCGCGCGTATCCCGCTGCTGCTCATCTTCCTCGCGGTCGTCGTGGTGGGCATCCTCATGGTCGGCTTCCTGTTCAACGCCCTCGGTTTGTGATGCCACCGGCATCGGAAGGAGAACACCCATGCTGAAGATCGAAGTCCTCGGCTCTGGCTGTGCCAACTGCCAGAAGCTTGAGAAGAACGCGCGTGAGGCCGTGGCCATCGCCGGCGTGGAGGCCGAGGTCAGCAAGGTCACCGACTACGCGGAGATCGCCTCGCGTGGCGTCATGACCACACCCGGCCTCGTCATCGACGGCCAGGTCAAGAGCGCGGGCCGCATCCCCAGCCCGGGTGACATCGCGGAGTGGCTCACCACTCCGTAGCGCCGGCGGCGCCGCGGCACGACAAGGTTCCTCAGCTCTCCGGTCGTTCAGCTGGCCTCGCCGCTGTTTCGACAGCTACCGCCTCACCGGTCGGGGCAGGCGCGGTCGCCGCGCCGTCGGTCGCCGCGCCGTCGGTCGCTGCGCCGTCGGCCGACGCTTGAGCCGCGCGGCGCTTGGCCCTGCGTGCAACCCTGGCTGCCTCCAGCTCGACAAGCTCCTCCTGGTTCGCCTCGACGACCTGGTCGAGCTTGCCGTCCTTGATGGCCGCCTTGAGCTCCCCGATCTCCAGCTTGCCGTGCTTCACCAGCTGCTTCGCCTTGCGCTTGTTCTTCTTGCGCTTGTTCTCGCCTTGCTCGTGCAGCTGGGTGATCTCGCGGGGCGAGCCGTCGGCCACGATCTGACCCTTGTCGAGCAAGATCGCGCGCGTGCAGAAGGCTCGGATCCAGCTCAGGTCATGGGTGACCATGACCACGGCCTTGGCCGAGTGCAGCACCTCCGCGATGCGCTTCTTCGACTTCTGCTTGAAGGCGTTGTCGCCGGTGCCAAGGACCTCGTCAAGCAGCAGGATGTCAGGATCGACGGCGGTGGCGATGGCGAATCCGACTCGCGCGCGCATGCCGGAGGAGTAGGTCTTCATGGGCGCATTGATGAAGGCGCCGATGCTGGCGAACTTGATGATGCCGGGCGTGATCTCCGCCATCATGCGGTGGTCGATGCCCATCAGCGCCCCCGCCAGGGCGATGTTCTCGCGGCCCGTCAGCTCGGCGTCGAAGCCAGCCTGCAAGCTGAGCAGCGTGGAAACGTGGCCGTTCACCTCCACCACGCCCTCCGATGGCTGCAGGATGCCGGCCAGCGCCAGGAGGATGGTCGATTTGCCCGAGCCGTTGGGGCCGATGATGCCGACGGCCTCGCCGCGCTTGACCTCCAGGTCCACATGACGCAGTGCCCAGAAGTGGCCGCGATTCCGCTTTCGCGGATCGAGCAGGTTGGCGAACGTCGTGTGCAACTTGGTCTTCTTGGTGAAGTTGAGGTTGTAACGCACACCCAGGTCGGCGGCTCGGATGGCCAGGTCGCCCAGCGGTGCCGCCACGTGAAGGCCGAACTCCCCGGCGTCCGGCGCCTCGTTCTCAGCCGCCTCGAGCTCGGCGATGGTTTCCGGGTCGAGTTGATCTTCGAAGCGCGAGGTGCCGCGCGCAGGCGGTGGGCTCGACTCAAGCCCGGCTCGTTGCTGGCTCATCACAGGACCTTGGCGAAGGCGGGCTCGAGCCGCTTGAAGATGAGCGTGCCGAGGATGGTGATGATGATGCCGGTCACGAAGATCACAGCCAGCATCTGGAAGTTGGGCAGGGTCGCGTCCTTCCACGCCAGCTGGTCGGTGAGCTTGTCGGTGTAGAGCCGACCGTAGAGGACCTTGCGATATGCCTCCATCAGCATCGACGTGGGGTTGTACGAGATCACCGTGAAGAGCGTGTCCTTGGGCAAGCCGAGGAAGCGATCCACACCCCCCAGGCCGATCTGCAGGCGCTGCCCACGACCGGCGACGTCCATGAAGGACCACAGGATGGGTGAGATCCAGAACAGCAATCGCATGAAATGGCCGATGACGATGCCGACGTCGCGATAGAAGACCGTGATGGCAGAGATCATGAAGGTGAAGCCCAGCGTGTACACGAACTGCACCAGCGCGATCAGCGGCACCCACACCACCTGCCACGTCACGTGGTCGTGGTAGGCGAAGAACCAGACGAACAGCAGCACCGCCATACCGAACAGGAAGCCCACGATCTGTGACAGCGAGAGCGTGACCGGCAGGATGATCCTGGGGAAAAGCACCTGCTTGATGAGCCCTTCCTTGCCCACCACCGCGGTGTTGGAGGCACCGACGGTCGCGGTGAACCACTTGAAGGGCACCATCGCGCTCAACAGGAAGAGCGGGAAGTCAGGCGTGGAGCGCTGGAAGATGACCGTCATCACGAGCACATAGATGAGCATGGTGATGAGGGGATCGAGCACCCACCAGACGTTGCCCAGGACGGTGTTGACGCCGCGCTTCTTGACGTCAGCGCGCACCATGTAGTTGATCAACCGACGGCGTGACCACACGTCAGTTATCGCGTTACGGATGAGGGCGAGCGGACCTGGCCGATCGTTGCTGCTGCGGAATGCAGCAGGTGCCTCGTTGACGACTCCCATGGACGCGCTAGACGGTAGCAGAACCACGGGATCTTCCTCTGCGGCCCCATGCCGCGCTCACTCTGGGTTTCGCCTGATAGAGTCGGCGGCGTGAGCAGCCTGACAACAGCGCCGGTATTCGTGGTCGGTGGCCCACGCTCGGGAACGACGTTGCTCTCAGCCATGTTGGCTTCCCATGCGGCCTTCGATTGCGGTCCTGAGACCCACTTCCTGTCGCGCTGGACACGCCTCTCACGCCGTGAGCGCGCGCGTATCCTTGACCCGGCCGACTGGCCCCTCCGCGCCGGTGCCTACGTCACTGGCCTGTCACTGGGCAAAGAGCCGGTCTATCCGGTGTACGGGCTGACCGCGCAGGACGTCCAGGACTGGCTGGCAGCACGCCCGCCGTCGTTGGCGACGATGCTCGAATCGCTCACCGCGCAGCGGGCCTATCGCGCCGGCAAGGTCCGCTGGGTGGAGAAGACGCCGCGCCACCTGGAAGTGCCCGAGCTCATCACGGACACCTGGCCCCGCGCCCGCATCGTGCGCATCGTGCGTGATCCTCGCGATGCTGCGGTATCGCTGACCAAGGTGCCCTTCGGGACGCCCTCGCTACTGACCAACCTGTCCGTGCTGGCGCGGATGAACGAGGTGGCGGCCGACTTCTACCGCGCATCACCGCAGGCGCTGACGGTGCGCTACGAGGACCTGGTCGCGATACCGGAGCGGGAACTGCGACGCATCTGCGATTTCGTCGCGGTCGAGTACGAGCCGGGCATGGTGGCGGACCGCAGTGGCGCCACGGGCGTCGCGGCGTCACACGAGTGGTGGAAAGGTGATGCCACAGGGCCGCTCGATCGCTCCCGCTCGGGTCGCTGGAGCCAGGAGATGCCGCTGACCGTGCAGCACTACGCGGCGCTCAACCTGGGCCCGATGCTCGCCGAGCACGGCTATGGCGAAGCGGCGCCGCCAGCACGCCAGCTGGCCATCGTGCCGGCTGGAGACGCGCTCAATGCTCGGTATGACGAGGTGTTGCTGCGACTGGCCGCCGCCGACGTCGCCATCCGCCGTCCCATCCCCACCAGCATCGAGCAGCTGCACCTGCAAGAGCCGCTGGTCTTCTTCGGCGTCGTGGGCCAGCTCGATCCGGACCGCGACCGTGCCGCGAGCCACCGCGTCATCGCTATCGCTCGACTGGGCCTGTTGCTGCTCACTCGTCGCCTGCAGGGCCGGCCGGTCATCTGGGTGCGTCGTCTCTCGCTCATCCGGCGTCACCCCCGAGACGGCGGCGAGCGCGTCATCGCGCGCTTGCTCCAGTTGCTGGCGATCTCGATGGAGGCGGAGGACCTGCCGCGGGTCGTCGGCGCCGATGACTGACCCCGGCCCATCGGTCGAGAACGACCCACCCATCTTCGTGGTGGGCATGGGGCGGTCCGGGACGACGCTTCTGGTGGCCATGCTGGCAGCCCACTCCCGCCTCGACTGCGGACCCGAGTCGTACGTACTGAAGCGACTCCATGGCGAGGACGCAGCCCAGCGTCGACGCCTGCTCGATGCGGCCAGCTGGCCCCGGCCGGCGGTGGAGTTCCTGATGGCCCTGCAGACCCATGAGCACAGCATCGTGTCGCTCTTCGGCCTGTCGCGGTCGGAGCTGTACGACTGGCTGGCTGCGCGTCCGCCCTCGCTGGCGGCATTGCTGGAGGTGCTGACGGTGCAGCACGCGCAGCGAGCCGGCAAGGAGCGATGGGTCGAAAAGACCCCGCGACACCTACGCGAGCTGGACCTCATCCGCAGACTCTGGCCGGACGCCTATGTCGTGCGCATCGTGCGCGATCCTCGAGACGTGGCGGTATCGCTGGCGGGCCTGCCGTTCGGCGAGGAGACCCAGGTCGGGAACCTGCTCCGGATCCACTATGACGACCGTCGCTCGCGGCAGTTCTTCCGCTCCGACGCTCGGGCGCTGACACTACGCTACGAGGACCTCGTCGCTGTCCCTGAGCGCGAGCTACGGCGGGTCTGCGACCACATCGGTGAGAGCTTCGAAACGGCCATGCTCGACCACACCCGATCGGCGGTCGAGGTCGCGCCCCCGCACGAGTGGTGGAAGGCCTCCATCCACGATGGCCTCGACCGCTCGCGCAGTGGCCGCTGGCGGACCAGGATGGACGACGATGTCCAACGTTTCGCGTCACTGCACCTGGCGCGCTACCTGAACGAGCACGGCTACGACGGTGCACGTCGAGCCGGGTCGCGCCTGGCCCTGCTGCCGTTCGATGACGTGGTCGCTCCGCACGATGAACGGTTCCTGCTGGACCTGGCGGCGCGAGACGTGGCGCTGATCCGACCCACGCCACGGCACGCTGCCCACCTGCGTCGTCACAAGCACATCGTCTTCTTCGGCGTGCGCGGCCAGCTCGACCCTTTGCGCAACGGTGGCCGCGTCGAACGTGTCCGCAACACCACGCGCCTGGCAGCACTGCTGCTGCTCCGACGCCTGCAGGGACGCCCGGTCCTGTGGGTGCGCCGCCCGTCTCTTCGCGAGCCTCGGCCCACAGACGCCTGCGAGATCGCCATCGCGGCACAGCTGCGACTGTTCGCGCGTAGCGTCGAGCCCGAAGCCGTCGCAGCAGCGGTGGCCTCGCGATGACGGCGGCGCCGGACTTTCCGAGGGAAGCACCGGTCCTGGTGACCGAGGCACCGGTCTTCGTCGTGGGCGTGGCCCGCTCGGGCACCACGCTCCTGTCGGCCCTGCTATCGGCACATCCGCGCCTCGACTGCGGCCCAGAATCGCGCTTCTTCGCCCGCTACCGCCATCTTGATGCCGGCACCCGCCGACGCATCCTGGAGCCCGCCACATGGCCGCGCCCGGCCCTCGACTTCATCGCCTCGTTGAGCAACCAGGGACACCCCGTCAGCGGGCTATTCGGCCTGACACTTCCGGCGATCGAGGCGTACCTGGCAATGCGCTCACCATCGCTGGCGGCCATGCTCGAGTCGCTCACCGTGCTGCACGCGCGTGCCGCCGGCAAGGCCCGCTGGATCGAGAAGACGCCGCGCCACCTGCTGATGACCGACACGCTCCGTCGCCACTGGCCCGATGCCTTCATCGTGCGCATCGTGCGTGACCCGCGCGACGTGGCGCTGTCGCTGTCGCGGGTGCCCTTCGCCAAGGACTCGGTGGTGGGCAACCTGGTGCGCATCGACCAGGATGACCGTGCATCGCGAGATCGCATCGCCACGGACCCGCGGGTCATGACACTGCGTTACGAGGATCTGGTCAACGGCGCCGAGGGTGAGCTGCGCCGGGTCTGCGGCTTCATCGGCGAAGCCTTTGAGCCGGCCATGTTGGACGCACGCCAGACGGCTGGGACCGTTGCGGCCGCGCACGAATGGTGGAAGGCCGCTGTCGCCGGTCCGCTCAACAGCGACAGCGTCGGTCGCTGGCAGCGCGAGATGTCCGCCGACGCCAGTCGGTTCGCGGCATTGCATCTGGCGAGCTATCTGCGCGAGCACGGCTATGAAGGCGCGCGAGATGCCGTGGGCGAGGTCGCCATCCTGCCGGCCGGTGACGCCGTGGGACCCAGCAATGAGGGACTGCTGCTGGATCTGGCGCGACACGGCATGGTCGTGTCGCGCCCGGTGCCCGCGGCGCCACAGGAGCAGCATCGACAGCGTCAGCTGGTCTTCCTCGGTGTCAAGGGCCAGCTCGATCCGTCGCGAGGCCAGCCGGCGCTGCGCCGAGTCGTGCACACGGGCCTGCTGGGCGCGCTCCTGCTGATCCGCCGCCTCGGGGGACGGCCTGTGCTGTGGGTCCGCGCGGCCACCCTGCGTGAGCGGCGCAGCGCCGATCCGGTCGAGCGCCTGCTGGCATCGCTGCTGCGCCTCCTGGCCCGCGATGTCGCGTCGGCGGATCTCCCCGCACTGGTCGCCCCTGTCGGGGAAACGTAGTGGACGACATCCTTTCGGTGGCCGATCTCTTCGAGGCGGCCGGTCGCTACGGGTATCTCCACCCGAGCTTCGCGGAGGCCTATGCCGAGACGGGCGCGGTTCGGCACCTCCGGCGCAGTGGCGCCTGGCTGCTCACGCGAGCCATTCCCGGGAGCGATCGCGCCGATGCCTCGGTCGGTCATCCGTTGCTGATCTGTCGCGACCCGCGCGTGTTGGCCGACGACCTCGCCGAGACCGCTGCGCTGGCGGACATCGTCTCCTTGAGCGCCACCAGCGATCCACTCGCGCCCGTCGATGAGCCCATGTTGCGAGCGGCCTTTCCCGACATGGTGCGCGTCCATGCGCGGCACTTCGTGGTCGACCTGCCTGCCTTCTGGCCGTCACGCGAGCACCGACGCGCGGTGCGCCGGGCCGCAGAACTGGTGGAGTCGGAGATCGTGGAGTCGCCCGCCCGCCTGCTCGACACATGGCAGCAGCTATCCCCGGCGCCGGGCGGGGTGGCCTCGACTGCGGAACCCATCGAGCTTTCGCGTGCGGCACAGCAGCGTCAGCTGGCGGTGCCCGGCTGCGTGGGCATCACGGCCTCCACCGACGATGGCCCGGTGGCCATCGCCATCGTCTACCTCGCCGGCGACGACGCACATCTCCACGCAGTGGCGAGCAGCCCGCGGGCCGAGGAGGTCGGTGCGTCGTATGCGTTGTATGCGGCCATGGCCCAGGACATGGTCGGCCGTGGCCTGTCTCGGCTGGACCTGGGGAGCGCTGCCGGCTCGGTCATCGAGGCGGGACAAGACGCTGCCCGGTTCATGGCCGGTTGGACTGATCTCACCCTGCCGTCGTATCGCTGCGGCCGCATCATCGATGGCCTTGCCTACGATGCGCTCAACGAGGCGGCGGGCTCGGCCGACAGCCCCGCCTTCCCGGCCTATCGCGGCGGAGGACGCGCATGAAGGTCCTGGTCACCGGCGGCGCCGGCTTCATCGGCTCCTGCTTCGTTCGTCGGCGCTTGGCAGCGAGTGCTGACCAGCTGGTCGTCGTGGACAAGCTGACCTACGCCGGCAACCCGGCCAACCTGGCGGGACTTGCGGACGACCCCGCTACACGAGATCGCTATCGCTTCGTGCAGGCGGACATCGCTGATGAGCCGGTGATGCGCGAGCTGGCCGCCGAGTGCGACGCCATCGTCAACTTCGCGGCCGAGTCGCACGTGGACCGCTCCATCCTGGAGCCGGCGGCGTTCCTGCACACCGGCGTGCTGGGCGTGTTCTCGCTGCTGGAAGCGGCGCGTGCCGAGTCGGAGAAGCGCCGCGGCGCATTCCGCCTGCTACAGGTGTCCACCGACGAGGTCTACGGGCCAGTGCCGGCCGGCCTGTCGGTGGAATCCGATCCCATCCGACCAACGAGCCCGTACAGTGCTGCCAAAGCCGCCGGCGAGCATCTCGTGGCCGCCTACCACGAGACGCACGGCCTCGATACGGTCATCACGCGCGGCGCCAACACCTACGGGCCCAACCAGTATCCCGAGAAGCTCATCCCGCTCTTCGTCACCAACGCGCTCGACGACCAGCCGCTGCCGATGTATGGCGATGGCATGCAGCGACGCGATTGGCTGTTCGTGGCCGACCATGCCGATGGCATCGGTGCGGCACTCGACCGCGGCGCAGCAGGCACCGCCTACAACATCCCCGGCGATGGCGTGGAGCGGCCCAATCGTGCCGTCACCGAGGCGGTCCTGGCGTTGCTGGACAAGCCCTGGTCGCTGGTGCGGGCGGTGCCCGACCGTCCCGGCCACGACCGCCGCTATGCGCTCGACGGAACGCGCCTGCGTGCGCTCGGCTGGGAGCCGCGAACCAGCTTCCAAGCGGGCATCGCCCGGACCGTCGAGTGGTACACCTCACATCGCGACTGGTGGGAGCCCATCAAGAGCGGTGACTGGCACGACTACTACCGCCAGCAGTATGCCTGGCGCCTGGAGCAGTCCAGTGACGCTTGACGCGCTAGACTGCGGCGGCGTCCAGCAGCGACGGGATGCCCCCATCCGCGCCGCTTCTCTGACGCCCACCCGCGACACCCGCAACACCCGGAGAACCGTCCTCGCATGACCTCGCCGACACGACCACCCACTGAGTCCCTCAGGGATCGCATCTCGACCCGACTCTCGACTGATAAGAGGGGTCGCGTCATCGACGAGGAAGCGCGCCACACCCGCAATGTCACGTGGGCGTTCTATGGGCTCATCGTGGTCGTGGTCGTCATCGCCGTGGCCGGCTTGGCCTACGGCTTCTGGGAGTCGAACCTCAAGCCGCTCGCCAGTGTCAACGGCACCCAGATCGGTCGTGGCGAGTGGCAGGACCGCCAGAAGCTGGAGGAGTTCCGCGCCGACCGTGCCGACACCCAGGTCAGGGCTGCCCTGGCCGACGGCAGTATCGACGCCGACCTCGCCAACCGCCGTCTGACCGCCATCAACAACGAGCGGCCCCAGACGGCCGGTGCCGTGATGGATGAGCTGGTCGATCTCACGTTCAAGGGACAGCTGGCACAGGAGCGGGGCATCGAGCTCAGCGCTGACGAGCTGGACGCGGCCGTCACCGCTGACGGTGGCCTGCCGGAGGCGCGACAGGTCGAGGCCGTCATCGTCATCACGCCGGAGCAGTCACTCGGTCAGGCCGCCACCGCTGCCGGGATCGCCGATGCCCGCGAGCGGGCCGCAGCGGCATTGGCGGACCTGCAGGCTGGTGGGGATCCGGAGGCGCTTGCCGAGACCTACGGTCCGGCCAATCACGACAGCGGCTACATCACCCGTGGTGACATCAGCGATGTCGCTTGGGAGAACGCCATCTTCGCCCTCGACGAAGGCGGCGTGACCGATGTCTTCGAGGCCGCCACCGGCGAGCAGCTCATCGGCAAGGTCACGGCCATCGCGCCGGCCGTCCCCGACGGAGGCTTCGTCGAAGCGGTCAACCAGGACGTCGGCGAGTCGGTCCACCGCCACAACGTGAAGCTGGAGGCCACCGCGGCCAAGCTGGAGGACACCGTCACCAGCGAGGCTGTGGCGGCCGATTACGAGCAGGTGGATCTGGCCCAGATCTTCATCGAGTCCGATCCCTACGTCGACCCCGAGAACGACCAGGGCGACGTCCGAGCCAGCCACATCCTGTACCAGCCTGAGACGCCGCTCGACGCGGACGGCAATCCCACCGCTGTGGCCGACCTGCCCGCCGACGACCCCGCCTGGGATGTCGCTCGGCAGCAGGCTGAGGCGGTCGCCCGAGTGGCGCGCGAGATCGACGACGTGGATGCCCGCATGGAGGCCTTCGCCGCACGGGCTCGACTTGACAGCGATGACACTGGCAGCGGCGCCCGCGGCGGCGATCTGGGCTACTTCACTCGCGACGCCATGGTGCCCGAGTTCTCCGCGGCCATCTTCGACGCGGAGGACCCCCAGCGTGGTGACATCCTGGGTCCGGTCCGCTCCGACTTCGGTTGGCACGTCATCATGTTCGATGAGTTCCGCGCACCGCTGGCCGATCGCCTCGCAGCCGTGCAGGCGGCGCTGGCGGCGGATGGCGCCGATTTCGCGGCGGTCGCGGCCGAGTATTCCGATGGACCTGAGGCCGCCGATGGCGGTCAGCTTGGCTGGCAGCGCATGGACCAGCTCGACGATGTGACCAAGTTGTCATTGGCGGTCCTCGACCCGGGCGACATCAGCGAGCCCATCGATCAGAGCGACGGCTACCACATCTATCAGCTGCAGGAGAAGGCCACGCGGCCCCTGGATGCGGCCGCTGCCGCGGCCCTGGGAGCCACGGCCTTTGCCGAATGGTATGGCCCGCTCAAGACCGATGCCGAGGATCAGGGCGATATCAGCATCGACGCTTCGGTGTATGAGTAGCGAGCCCCTGCGCACGCCGCGCGGTGCATGTGTCTGGTTCACCGGGCTGTCCGGATCAGGCAAGTCGACCACGGCGGATGCCCTGGTGCCACTGTTGGAGGCACGTGGCCGCACCGTGACCCTGCTCGACGGCGATGTCGTGCGCACACATCTGACCCAGGGTCTAGGTTTCTCGCGAGCGGACCGGGACACCAACGTTCGGCGCGTCGGCTACGTGGCGGGCGAGGTGGTCCGGCATGCTGGCCTGGTGGTCGCGGCGCTGGTCAGCCCGTATCGGGACACGCGTGCCGAGGTTCGCGCCATGGTCGGCGACGACTTCATCGAGGTCTTCGTGGACACCCCGCTCGACGTGGTCGAGCAGCGTGACGTCAAGGGTTGGTACGCCAAGGCTCGCAGCGGCGAAGTGAGGGAGTTCACCGGCGTCTCCGACCCCTACGAGCCGCCACTCGAGCCGGAGCTCACCCTGCAGACCACTGACACGACAGCGGACGCCAACGCCCAGCTGGTGCTCGAGTACCTTGAGACGCGGGGGATCCTGTCGCCAGCCTAGGCGACGTCCAGATCAGGCCATGTCAGCCGTGCCGCCTGCCCCCTCGGTCCTGAGCGATCCCGCCGTCGCGGCGCTGCTCGAACGCGGTGCCATCGATCCGGCCGAGGGACTGCAGGTCGTCGCTCTGGACCGCCTCGTGGCTCGACCGTTCGATGCCGGCATGGCACTGCTGGTCCTGCCACCGATCGGTGCTGGCCCTGACCCCGATGATCCCTTCCTGCTGCTGCCGGGACGTCACGGCCACGGTGCCGATCCGGCCGCACTGCTGCGCCGCTTCTATCCGGCCGACCACCCGGTGCTGGGCCCCGACCACGACAGCACGGTGGGGGAGATGGATGCTGACGGCCTGGCGACCGGCCCGCACCTGCTGGGGCCGCTCGATCCCGCCGCCAACCCCGCCGGTGCCTTCGGCCTGGCTTGGCTGGCGCACCGATTACGCCAGCCCGACGGCTGCCCCTGGGACCGTGAGCAGGACCACCGCACGCTCAAGCCGTTCCTGCTCGAAGAGACCTACGAGGTCTACGACACGCTCGACGATGGGGCGACGCCGGACCTCGCCGAGGAGCTGGGCGACCTGCTGCTGCAGATCGTGCTGCATTCGCAGTACGCGGCCGAAGCGGGCGTCTTCGACCTCTCCGATGTGCAGCGCGGCATCACGGCCAAGATCATCAGCCGCCACCCCCACGTCTTCGGTGATGTCCAGGCCAACACGCCTGACGAGGTCATGCGCAACTGGGAGCAGCTCAAGGCCGACGAGCGAGCTGCCGAGCGCGGTGCCAACGGCGGCGCCAAGGTGCGCGATCGCGAGATGCCGGAAGCCTTCAAGGGGCTTTCCAGATCGCTGCCCGCATTGGCCTATGCCGACGAGATGCAGGGCCGCGCCGCGAGCCTCGGCTACGACTGGCCCGATCTCGAGGGCGTCATCGACAAGGTCGCTGAGGAGGCATCGGAGCTGCTGGCCGCGACGACCGACGACGAGCGCCACGAGGAGTACGGCGACCTGTTGTTCGTGCTCGTGAACATGGGCCGCAAGCTGGGCATCGATCCCGAAGCCGCGCTACGGTCTGCCAGTCAGAAGTTCGCCTCGCGGTTCGCGCGCGTGGAACGGCTGGCGGGCGAGGCGGGATTGCAGCTGAAGGCACTCGGGCTCGATGCGCTCGATGACCTGTGGCAGCTGGCCAAACGAGAAGAGACGATCGAGAAGGAGGGTCTGTGAGCATCGCTGGAGGCCGGCGCTACCGCGTCGATGGACGGACACCGGGACAGATGCGCCCCGTGTCCATCGAGATGAACGTGCAGAAGTGGGCCGCCGCGTCGCTCATCTACAAGCAGGGTGACACGCACGTGCTCTGCTCCGCGACGGTCGAGGACCGTGTGCCGCCGCACCTGCGCGGCAAAGGCACCGGCTGGGTGACGGCCGAATACGCCATGCTCCCCGCCGCCACGTCCGAGCGGATGCAGCGCGAATTGGTGCGCGGCAAGCTGGGTGGCCGCACCTACGAGATCCAGCGGCTGGTGGGTCGCTCGCTGCGGGGCGTGGTCAACACCGCGGCCATGGGCGAGAAGACCGTGGTGGTCGACTGCGACGTGCTCCAGGCCGACGGTGGCACTCGTTGCGCGTCTATCACCGGCGGCTATATCGCATTGGTGCTGGCCTTGCGCAAGGTGAACCTGGAGCGCGCCATCAGCGGCAAGATCGCGGCCATCAGCGTGGGCATCGTGGAGGATGCGCCGCTGCTAGACCTCGAGTATCGAGAGGATTCCACTGCGGAGGTGGACTTCAATGTCATCGGCACCGATGCCGGCACCTACGTGGAGCTGCAGGGCACTGCGGAGGGCAAGCCCTTCGACCGCGCCCAGATGGATGCGCTGCTGAGCCTCGCCGACGGCGGTCTGAAGACGCTCTTCGGCATCCAGGAGGCCGTGCTCAAGGGCGAGGCGGCAAAGTCGGCCCAGTCCGTTGAGTCGACCCAGTCGGACCAGTCGACCAAGTCGGCCGGATGAGCCGTCGCCTCTTGCTGGCCACCCGTGCCCGCCACAAGGTGGCCGAGCTGCGAGACCTGCTGGACCTGGCCGATGTCGAGCTGGTGACGCCCGATGAGGTCGGGGTCGAAGGTGAGCCGGTGGAGGACGCATCGACTTTCGAGGGCAACGCTGCGATCAAGGTCCGCTACTACGCCGAGCGCTCGGGGCTCCCCACGCTGGCCGACGATTTAGGCTTGGAGGTTGATGCGCTCGACGGGCGACCGGGTGTGTTCACGCGCCGCTATGCCGGCGATGATCCGACCGACCAGCAGAACAACCAGAAGCTGCTGGGCGAGCTCGAGGGGCTCCCGTCGGAGCAGCGGCTCGCCCGCTATCAGTGCGTGCTGGCGTTCGTCGACCCGAGTGCGGGCGGCCAGCTGGTGTTCCGGGCAGGTGCCTTCGAGGGCCGTATCGCGACCGCTGCGCGTGGGACGGGCGGCTTCGGCTACGACCCCATCTTCGAACCCGAGTCAGAGGCGCCCGGAGGGCGTACAGTCGGCCAGATGTCCGCCGCTGAGAAGCATGCGCTCTCGCATCGAGGGCAGGCGGCGCGGGCGATGGCTGCGTACCTCAAAGGGGAGGGCTGGTAGATGACGGCGGTGCGGCCCAGCATCGTGATCGGCGGTGAGGCGCTCATCGACCTCCTGGTCGATCAGGATGGCAGGGTCACACCGGCCGCCGGCGGGGGTCAGTACAACGCCGCCCGCACGGTGGCTCGGCTGGGCGGCGATGTGCAGTTCCTGGGGCGGCTCAGCGACGACTGGTTCGGCAAGCTGCTGCGCGCCAAGCTGGAGGCGGATGGGGTGGGCACGGAGCTGGTGGTCCAGACCACCGATCCGACCACCCTGGTGCTGGCGGAGATCGATACGGCTGGCGTGGCCATCTACCACTGGTATGTCGAGCGCACCACGGTTCCTGGCCTGGAGCTGGCCGATGCTCGGCGCAGCCTGGTTCCGCCACCCGATGCACTCCACGTAGGCACGCTGGGACTGGCCCTGGAGCCCATCGCCGATTCGCTCGCTGCGATCGTGGCTGAGGTGCCCCCGGAGACGTTGGTGATGGTCGACCCCAACTGCCGGCCCACGGCCACACCGGACTTCGAGCGCTACGTGGCGCGGATGCGACGTGTCCTGGCGCGGGCGGACATCGTGAAGGGCAGTGATGAGGACTTCGCCTATCTGGCTCTCGCCGAGTCGCCCGAGGCCACGGCCCGGATGCTGCTTGCAGAGGGCGTGAGTGCCGTGCTGGTGACGCAGGGCGCGGCGGCGGCGCGCGGCTTCTGCGCCGGTGGCGAGTTCAGCGTGCCGGTGCCCAGGGTGAAGGTCGTCGACACGGTGGGCGCGGGCGACACCTTTGGCGGCGCCTTCCTCGCGATGTGGCTGGAGCACGGTTTCGGACGCCGCGAGCTGGCCGACGTGCACCTGTTGGAGGATGCCGTGCACTTCGCCGCCCGTGCCGCTGCCATAACCTGCACCCGCGCCGGCGCCGAGTCACCCACCCGCGCCGAGATGGGGTTGGAGTAGGGGGTCCGCTCCCAGGTGACGCCTCGGAATTGGCGGTAGCCCATCGGGGTGCGGGTACGGCGACCTTCAGGTGATGTCTGCCCGGACTGAGTGAGGTGCAGTGTCGTTCGTGACCGACCGGCTGCGTCGGTCGTCGGTCGGCCTGCCTTGGAGTTTGGAGTATGCCCCGCCTCACGAATAAGGTCTTCACCGACCTAGCCCTGTGGATGGTCGGGTTCGGCTTGTTCGTCGGCCTGCTCTTCCCCCCGTTCTGCGTGGTGCTCGGCCTGCCCAAGGGGGAAGTCATCAGCCCACCATTCTTCGCAGCTACGCTGTTAGCGGGCCTGCTGGTGGGTGCCGCGAACTTCGCGCTTGCGCACGGCGTCGTCGGGATGCGGCTCAAGCGGCTGACTGAGCAGATGGCGCGGGTGCAGCGGCAATTGGTGGCTGCCACCAAGTCCGGCGACTGGAGCGGATGCAACCCACTCGACTGCGCACTTCCGGTCGACTCCGAGGACGAGATCGGCAAGAGTGCCGCCGCCTTCAATGCGCTCATCGGGACCCTCGCCCATTCGCATGCCATCGAGAGTGCCACCCGCGGGTTCACCCAAGTGGTCGCCAGCCACCTTGACCTGGACTCGCTGGCCCGTGAATCCCTGGCGACCATCCTCGAGGACACCGGCGCCACGGCTGGCCTTCTGCTGGTCGAAGAGGAGCAGGGCTTGCGGCCGCTGGCCACGGTCGGGATCAGCGATCCGGAGCGGGTCGCTGCCAACGCCCAGGTGACGGCAGCGCTGCGGTCCCGGCAGCTGCGTCGACTCGATGTCGCCGTTGAGCAGGTGGTCATCGACAGTGTGCTCATGGAGCAGACCGCGCGAGAGGTGGTCATCGTGCCGTTGAGCTTCAAGGACGTCCCGTTGGGTGCCCTCGTCCTCGCCTCTGTCGATCAGTTCTCACTCTCCACGGAGTTGCTCATCGGGCACTTCCAGGCTGACCTTGGGCTGGCCCTCAGCAACGCGCTTTCGCACCATCGCCTGGAGCGTCTGGCGGCACTCGATCCGCTGACCGACGCTTACAACCGGCGCTTCGGACTGGTCCGGCTGCAGGAGGAGTTCGGCCGAGCCCTGCGAGTGTCGAGCCCGCTCGGCATCCTGATGATCGACCTCGACCACTTCAAGGGCGTCAACGACACTTACGGGCACTTGGTAGGTGATCGTATCCTGCGTGCCGCGGCCGCCTCCATCCGTCGCATCTGCCGTGAGGGCGACATCCTCATGCGCTACGGTGGAGAGGAGTTCATGGTGGTCGTGCCGGGTGCTGCCGACACCGACCTGCGGGACATCGCGGAGCGGATCCGTCGGGCCATCGCAGCCACCGAGGTCATGGACGGCGACCGCCGCGTGACGGTTACCGCCAGCATCGGCGCGGTGACCTATCCGTCGCGCGATGCGGCTTCGGCGACCGACTTGGTCGCGGCGGCGGACAACGCGCTGTACGCCTCCAAGCAGATGGGCCGCGACCGCGTCACGCTCACCTGAGCGCCGGGCCACAGCCGCCGGTGCGTCCTGGCGGTGGGTCAGTCCCGCGGGCCGACGCCCATCTGCTCGTACAGAACCGGCTGACGATCCCGGAGATAGGAGGCGTATCCACGCCACCGCTCCAGGTCCTCGGTCGGGTCCTCCGCGACGGCGCAGCCGATACCTTCACCATCGTCGACACCCGCCAGCACCACACCGGTCGGACCCGAGAGTGTCGAATAGCCCAGGCTGGTGAAGCCGGCCTCCTCGCCGGTTCGGTCGGCCATGACGACGTGGACACCGTTCTCCAGCCCCCTGATCTGGCAGAGTGCGCGGACGTTGGGACGGCCCAGCCCTGCTCGGTCTGCCACGGGTCGGTGACCCAGTCGGTGCCGTTGATGACCGGGCGCGCACCCGACAGCACCAATCCCCGCCCGGGATCGCTTGACAAGCACCATCCGATGGGCGCAGTATCGATTTACTGAATCGATTGAGTGACCTCCCGCGCCGGTCAGGAAGGACCAACGGAGGGCTCGATCGGTAGGGAGGAGAGCGCGTTGACCCAGGATCGCACGGTCACGCAGGGGAGCGACAAGGCGGCTGGATCCACCCCGTACCGAGCCACGGCACGCAGGCGCCGCGCTCGCATGTCCGATGTCGCGGCTGCCGCTGGGGTCTCCACCACCACCGTCTCCCTGGTACTCAGCGGCAAAGCCGGCAGTTCCATCCCGGACCTCACCCAGGAGCGGGTCTTCGAGGCCAGTCGCGTGCTGGGCTATCGCGCCAACACGGTCGCGCGCAGCCTTCGTCAGCAGACCAGTGACACCATCGGCCTCATCTCCGACACCATCGCTTCTACGCCCTTCGCCAGCGCCATGATCCACGGCGCCGACCAAGTCGCTGCCGAGGCCGGCATGACGCTCATGATCATCAACACCGAGCGTGACCCGGATGTCGAGGCCCGGGCCATCGACACGCTGCTGGCCCGACAGGTGGACGCCATCATCTACGCCACCATGTGGCACCAGATCGTGGAGCCACCGGCGGAGTTGAGTGAGGTCCACTCGGTGGTCCTCGACTCGCGCACGACCAACCCCGACGACTCCTGGGTGGTGCCCGACGAGGAGCGTGGTGGCTACACCGCCACGCGGCATCTCATCGAGAACGCACACCACCGCATCGGCTACCTTCGGGAGGCCAACCCGTACCCTGCCGACGCTGAGCGGTTCGCTGGTTATCAGCGCGCACTGGCGGAGAGTGGCATCGAGTTCGATCCCGAACTGGTGGCCGTCGACAAGAACGATCCCTTCGGGGGCCACGCCGCCACTGCCAGATTGCTCGCGCTGGATGAACCCCCCACCGCCATCCAGTGTTACACCGATCGCATGGCCATGGGCGCCTATCGCGCAGTGCGACACGCGCGACTGCGCATCCCACACGACATCTCAGTCATCGGGTTCGACAACCAGGACCAGATCGCGCCCTGGCTCGACCCCCCGCTCACCACCATGCAACTGCCCCATGAGGCCATGGGTCGCTGGGCGGTCGAGCACCTCTTGCGAGTCCTCAGCGGTGAGATCGATGGGCCACGGCAACAGCGGATCGAGTGTCCGCTGGTGGTCCGCGAATCGGTCACACCGCCCCGCGACGGGGCGGGTCTGCCGTCCCGCCCTAGGCGGGGGACGTCGTGATCGCATGCGCCCCGCGGCGATCACGGATGGTTAGCACGGGGCAAGGAGGAAGGACATGACCCATTCCAACACCAGCCGCAAGGTAGCCATGTTGGCTACCGCAGCGCTGGTCGGAGCAGCCTTCGCCGCTGCCCCCGTGGCGGCACAAGGCGATCCCAACGTCTGTGACGGCGTCATCGACGGTCCCTTGACCCTCGACATGACCATGCACACAGGCTCGAACCCAGGTGCGGAGATGGCGACCGTCGAGGCCTTCAACGCTGGCCCCGGCGCCGAGCTGGGCGTCACCATCAACGTCATCCCCATCGGCGAAACCGCCTACGAGACGGCCATCACGAGTGCTGCGGCGGCCGGCGAGATGCCGGACCTCGTGGACATGGATGGCCCCACGCTGTATCCCTTCGCCTTCAACGGCTTGCTACGCCCCATCACGAGCTGCGCTGATGAGGAGAAGCTGGGCTACTTCCTCAACTCCATCATCGCGCAGGGGACCTACAACGACGAGCTCTACTCGCTGGGCAGTTTCGAGTCTGGCATGGGCATCTGGGCGCACAAGAGCATGCTCGAGGACATCGGGGCTCGTATCCCCACGGGTATCGATGATGCCTGGACGGTCGAGGAGTTCGACCAGGTCCTGCGCGACCTTCAGGCCGCCGGCTACGGCGCCAATGGTCCGCTCGACATCAAGTGGGCCTATGGCGCCGGAGAGTGGCGTGCCTATGGGTTCGCGCCCATGATCCAGTCAGCCGGCGGTGATCTCATCGACCGCTCCACCATGAAGAGCTCGGACGGCGTGCTCAACGGTCCCGAGGCTGTGGGTGCCCTGACGCAGTTCCAGACCTGGGTCAATGATGGCCTGATCGACCTCATCGCCGAGGACGACAACAACTTCACCGTGGGTCCCGACGGCGAGCCCAACACCGGCGACGAGACGCCGTTGTCATGGGTGGGCCACTGGATGTTCACGCTCTATGACGAGAACCTCGGAGACGACCTCGTCCTCCTGCCGCTGCCGGACTTCGGCACTGGCAGCAAGGGCGCGATGGGCTCCTGGAACTGGGCCGTTTCGAGCGGAGCCGACGGCATCCCCAACAGCGGTGACGAAGTCGATCTCGACGCAGCGTGGGCGTTCATCGATTACGCCACCAGCCCTGAGTCGGTGCTGCGCTTCGTGAACGGCTATGGGGCCGTTCCGCCGACTCCCGACCTGACCGATTTCCCTGGCTTCGAGCCGGGCCAGATGCGCTCGATGTACATCGACTACCTGGCCAACGCGATGTCTGACCCGCAGGCCATCAAGAACGGCTCGGTCGCTCGTCCTGCGACGGCCGCCTACCTGTACATCCGCGACCGCTTCTCGGAAGCCTTTGCGGACATCGTGGCAGGCGCTGATGTCCAGTCGACGCTGGACAACATCGTGATGGAGATCGACCGAGAGATCGAGGACGTCGGCTACTAGCCGATCCCGGACATTGGGTGCGGAGCGCTCCAGCGCCCCGCACCCAGCAATGATCGGATCGAGAGGGAGGCGAGAGACCGATGAGTGCGATACCGGGAGGGGGAGCGGAGGCCGCAGCGGAGGTTGCGGCGGCCACGCCGATGCGCGCGCCGAGCCAGCGGCCATCGAGGTTCAACGCGGACACAGTCACGGGTTGGCTGTTCTCCGCGCCGGCCATCATCCTCATCGCCTGCTTCATCGTCCTGCCCTTCCTGCTTGCCTTCTACTTCTCGTTCACCAACGAGCGGCTGCTGTCCCCGCCGGGCCGAGAGACCCAGTGGATCTGGCTGGACAACTACGCACGCGTCTTCAACGACCCGCGCTTCTGGACGGCCCTGAGGAACAACGTCACCTTCAGCCTCGTCGTGGTCCCCCTGCAGACCTTCTTCGCCCTGTTCCTGGCCATCATGGTGAACCAGAAGCTCCGGGGCGTGGTCGTGTTCCGCACGATCTTCTTCGTCCCGATCACGGTCGTCATGGCGGCGACCGCCGTCATCTGGATCGTGTTGCTGAACCCCCAGGGGCTCGTGAACACGTTCTTCGAGATCATCACCTTCGGCAACTTCTCGCCCGACTGGCTCGGTGACCCCGCCTACGCGATGGCGGGCATCATCATGGTGTCCATCTGGGCCAGCGTCGGATTCCAGATGGTCATCCTCCTCGCGGCTCTGCAGGACGTGCCCGAGTCGCTCTACGAGGCGGCGCGCCTCGACGGCGCCAACAATTGGCAGCAGTTCCGCAACGTGACGCTGCCCGGCATCCGCAACCCGCTGCTCTTCGTGCTGACCATCACCACCATCCTCGCCTTCCGCCTCTTCGACCAAGTCTGGATCATGCCCGACAGGCCGGGCGGGCCGCTTGATGCCACTCGCACGCTGATGGTCGATATCGTCGAGACCGGTCTCCGTCAACAGGCCATCGGCCGCGGCTCTGCGCTCTCGGTCATCTTCCTGGTCATCGTGCTCGCTGTGACCATCGTCCAACGGCGCCTGGTCAAGCAGGAAGGAGAGATCAAGTGAGCGCCGCCACGAAGAAGGCCTCCGCGGGCGGGGGCGCTACGCTGCAGGAGGCCAATGCCTCCATCCGTCGTCAGCACCTTCGGCACTACGTCCTGGCCTACGGGGTGCTCATCCTGCTGGCCCTGTTCTTCATCTTTCCCATCGCCTTCATGATCGCCGGTTCATTCAAGGCTGATACGTCGGTCATCGCCGACAGTGGCAGCCTCAAGGCGTTCGTCCCCCAGCCATTCGTGGGCCTGGAGAACTACCAGCAGGCGGCTGAGCGCGGCAACTTCTGGCTCTCGTTCCGCAACTCGGCGATCATCTCCGCCGGCATCGTCTTCGGTGGACTGCTGATCAACAGCATCTTCGGCTACGCCCTGGCGCGCGTGCCGTTCCGCGGCAAGCGACTGCTGCTGCTGCTCGTCCTGGTGCTGATCATCGTGCCCTTCGAGACGTTGGCGGTGCCGCTGCTGCTGATCATGGCCGAGCTCGGGTGGACCGATACCCTCCACGCGCAGATCATCCCGTTCCTCGCGCAACCGCTCTACATCTTCCTGTTCTACTCATTCTTCCTGGGCATCCCCAGGGAGCTCGAGGAGGCGGCGAAGATCGACGGCGCCGGAGCTGCCACCACGTTCTTCCGCATCGCGGCACCGCTGGCCAAGCCCGCCTACGCGGCCGCCGGCATCCTCATGTTCCTGGCCTCGTGGGGCCAGTACCTGTGGCCGGTCATGGTCACCCGGAGTGTCGAGGCTCGACCGTTGCCCATGGGTATCGCCGAGTTCCAGGGACTACCGCCGCGGGACTGGGGCGACATCATGGCCTACGCAGCGATGATGGTCATCCCGTTGCTCATCGTCTTCATCATCTTCCAGCGCCAGTTCGTGCGCGGTGTCGCTACCAGCGGCCTGAAGGGCTGAGCGGTGCTGCGACTGCCCGACAAGTGGGTGTGGGACTTCTGGATCGCCGATACCGGCTCCGAGTTCCACCTGTTCTACCTGCAGGCGCCGCGCTCGCTGGGCGACCAATCGGCGCGCCACGTCAACGCCACCGTCGGGCACGCGGTTTCGGCCGACCTGTATGCCTGGCGCGTCCTCGACGATGCCTTGACACCCGGCGTGCCCGGCGCCTGGGACGACCTGGCCACCTGGACCGGCTCGATCATCGAGCACGATCGGATGTGGTGGATGCTGTACACCGGTACTGCTCGGGCCCACGATGGCGTGACCCAGCGTATCGGTCTGGCGACATCGACCGACCTGTCGAGCTGGACCAAACACCCGGGTAACCCGCTGTTGGAGCTCGATCCGCGCTGGTACGAGCTGGTCGAGTCCGATGCCTGGCGCGACCCCTGGCTGCTGGCCGATCCCGAGGGCCACGGCTTCCATGCCTTGATCACCGCTCGTGCGACGCAGGGCCCGACCGACGCTCGAGGCGTCATCGGCCACGCCTGGTCGGCTGACCTGGTGCATTGGGAGGTCCGCCCGCCGCTCACCGAGCCGGGGGAGTTCGGGCACCTCGAAGTGCCGCAGGCCGAGATCGTGGATGGTGTCCCGGTGCTGCTGTTCTCAGTAGCAGCCGATCGCCTGAGTGCGACTCGCCGCACGCGTCTTCGTTCCGAGGACTCGGGCTCGCTCCTCGCCAGAGGCGACTCTCTGCTTGGGCCCTGGGACATCGCGGGCGCGCAGCGCATCCCGTTGCCGGACCTGTACTCCGCGCGTCTCGTCCGCGACAGGGACGGGGAGTGGCAGCTGCTGGGCTTCATCGACGGCAGCGCGCGCGACGCCTTCGTCGGCGCCATCAGCGACCCCGTCCCGTTGCGCGAGCTGGGCCTGCCGTAGCGG
>CAWIPU010000009.1:0-75048 GCA_963838115.1 uncultured Chloroflexia bacterium | reverse complement strand
CATCGCAGGCTGGCTGTCCTTCGGCCTGATGGAGATGCGAGCCGCCTCGGAGGCTGCCCTGGAGCGACTCACGCGATCGTCATTCGGTGACGGCATGCTGCCCGAGGCATACGACCCCGATGGTTCCGGCGCCGCCCGTCCGCCACTGGTTCGCGTGGCCCGGTGCTGCGCTCGGTGCGCTCGTCTTCGGACCACGCCGCCCGCGACACCGGCGAGTAGAGTCCGGCCCCGGCTCGGGCTCGGCCCCGGCTCTGGCTCGGGCCCCGGCTCTTGCTCTTGCTCTCGCCTTCGCATGGCCACATGGCTGGGTACCCGCCGTGGATCGCCATCGGATGCCGCGCTCAGCGGTGCGATCATGGCGAGCTGGTCGCTAGGGAGGCTGATGTCCGGTGGCCTCGGGCTCAAGGTAGCTCGGGCGGCGCGCACGTCGGCAGCGAAGGCCTCAAGGGCCTCAGGTCCGTCGACCATGCCCTCGATGAACGACTGGACCCGCGAGATGCCCAGCTCACCATAGGCCCCGTACAGGTCGACGCGCTCCTGGCCGGCCGTGCTGACGCCGGCAGATTCGTACCAGGTGTGGACCGACACCGCCAGCGAGTCAGGATCGCGATCGATCTCCTCGCAGCGCGCCCTGATGATGGGCAGTGCCTCCGCTACCTCAGTGGGGCTCATGCCGTCCAGGTTCAGCTCGTCGGCGTAGCGCGCCGCCAGACGCCACGTCACGTCGGGTCCGTTGCCACCCACCATCACCGGCACCCGCGGCCGCTGCAGTGGCCTGGGCTGGTTGATTGCCCCATCGACGCGCGCGTCGGACCTGGAACACCGCCCGACCCGCGCCGGGCTCCAACATGCGCGTGATGACCTCCAGGTGGTCCCGCAGTGCCGCCAGTCGCTCGCGTGTCGAAGGGAAGTCGTAGCCGAATGCGTCCCACTCCTCCCGCTTCCAGCCAGCACCGATACCGAGCTCTGCCCGCCCGCCGCTGACGACATCGAGCGTGGAGATGATCTTGGCCGTCAACGCCGGGTTGCGGAAGCCGGTGCAGATGACGATGTGGCCGATGCGGACGCGCGCGGTGTCTGCTGCCAACGCCGTGAGTGCCACGAATGGCTCGAAGACGATCTCGTCGGTCGGCCGCGGCCAAGTATGGAAGTGGTCGTACATCCAGATGGATTCGAAGCCCAGGTGCTCGGCCTGTCGGGCCACAGCCACGGTGCGATCCCACGCCGCCACGGCATCCCAGCCTCGGTATTCCAGGACCCACCCTTGGGGGACGACGATACCGATCTTCATGGCCTCTCCTTGGGTCGCGGGCGGAAGTCCTACCGTGTCTCCCGGTACCGCTGCGCCGCCTCTGCGCGCTTGCGAACGTTCAGCTTGTGCAGGATGTTGCTGACGTGGGTCTCGACCGTGCGCGGTGAGATGATCAGCGCGGACGCGATCTCGCGGTCGGTCAGGCCTTCGGCCAGCATCCGCAGAACGTCGGTCTCACGCGGGCTGAGTCCCTCGAGTGCACCGCCTCGACCGCTGCGGCCCTTCCGTGCGGCATCGACGAAGTGGCGCATGACGCGCGCGGCGTAGCGGCGCGACATCGCCAGCTCACCATTCTGCGTCCCCCGAAGCGCCCGCAGCAGGGCCTCTGGGTTGAGATCCTTGGTGAGATAGCCGGCCGCGCCGCGAGCGAGCGCTTCGATCATGTCCCGCTCCGAATCCGAGACCGTCAGCATCACGATCTTGGTGTCCGGCAGGCGCGGCGCCAGCTCCTCAAGCATCTGCAGACCGTTCATGCCCGGCAGGTCGATGTCCAGCAGCATCACGTCCGGTCGAACGGCCAGCGCCAACGCGAAGGCATCCTCAGCGGTGGCCGCCTCGCCCACCATCTCCACATCCGGCGCGTCGATGGCCTGACGTACCGCCGAGCGCACCAACGCGTGGTCGTCCACCAGCATCACGCGAAGGGTGCGCGCACCCGTGGCACCGGACGTGGCCGCGGCGATCTGCGCTTCTCCTAGGGTCATCCCGACTAGCCTCGCACACCACTGGGCTTGACGTCGGGTGCATTCGTCGTGCCTGGCATGGGTGAGGGCTGACCGATCTCAGCATCGTCAGCGGCGAGGACGCCGGGCAGCTCCAGCTGGGTCGGGGGCGACGGTTCGGGTGCCTCCCGGGGCGCCATGGCGGTTCGTTCACTGGTATCGGAGACGTTGCCGATGCCAGGTATCGCCAGCGGGGCCCGCACCTCGATGGTGGTGCCGCCGGAGATCTCCGACCGCACCGTGAGGCTGCCGCCAACGAGGCGTGCACGCTCGCGCATGCCCTGGAGGCCCATGCCCCGCTCGAAGGCCTCTTCCTGCGAGAACCCACGTCCATTGTCGGTGACCGTGATGAGCAGCTCGCCATCGGCCACCTCAGCGACCACGCGCACGGTGGTGGCGTCGGCGTGTTTGCGCACGTTGTTGAGCGCCTCGCTGATGATGCGCAGCAGTTCGACCTGCATTCGTGGCGCCAACGCTGAGGGGATGCCGGTCGAGGCAGTAAAATCGGCCCGCAGCCCGGACGCATCCTCGAAGTCATCGACGGTTCGAACCAGCATGTCGGCGAAAGGCACATCACCCTCCAGGCTGGAGCGCATCGTGACCAGCGCTTCGCGGGCTTCGATGATGGCAGCGTCAAGGGCCTGGGTCACCTCATCGGCCAGGGGACGGTCGTCCTCCGACAGCGTGGAGCTGAGGCGCTCGAACTTGAGCTTGGCGAACCAAAGGTGCTGGGCCAGGCCGTCGTGGATCTCACGCGCCAGTCGGGCGCGCTCTTCGAGCGTGGCACGTTCAGCTTCATTGACGCGCATCCGGTCGAGCGCCGTGTAGGCAGAACGCAACGCCCGCAGGTCGCTGCGCTGGTCGGCGAAGGCTCCCGCGAGCAGGACCGTGTAGGCCACCAGCCGCATCACGTCCGAGATGGTCACCAGGTTGGTGTAGACGCTGGGCCACAGCGCGTACTGCACTTCCGCCACCGCCAGGACGACGAGGCCCAGCGCCGTGAAGGCGTCACTGGTCGGTCCGCCGCGTGCCCAGGTGAGTCGATACAGCACGATGGCGGCGACCAGGCCGGTCACCGAGGCCACGACCATGACCAGCGCGACGCCGGTGAAGCCCGGCAGCACGCCCAGGTCGCCGGGGGCGGCCAGCAGCGCCTGCAGCCCCTCTTCCTTGATGAGCTCCGGTAGCAGGTCGCGCAAGGGGTACGTGACCACCGTCACCACGAAGATGACCGCGACAGGCAGGAAGACCATGCGGAAGCGCCGCTTGGCACCTCCATAGATGCCGGTGATTGCGGCGATGCCACTGAGCATGAACATGCCTGAGACGCTGATGCGCACGAAGCCCGACACCCATGCCGGCAACTGCTCGGGGGCACCCAGTGTCATGCCCACACGGACATCGAGTCGGAAGACGATCAGCAGCAGCGTGGCCAGCGTGAACATCGCCCACAGCGCGAATGCCGACGACTGCAGGAATGACGCCAGCCGACCGGTCTCCCGATAGCGCAGGTAGGTCAGCACGGCCAAGCCGGCCACCGCCACGAACGTCAGGGCCGACAACGCCACGTCGAGCGTGCGGTCCTTCATCACGATGTTCAGATCGGGGTCCAACTGCGGCAGCAGTGTGGCGACGAGCAGGATGCCAGCCGTCGCCAAGAGCAACACATCGAGCTGGATGGTGCGACGTCGATGCCTGGTGCCGCGAGGGCTCTGCATGAAAGCGATGATAGAACCGCCAGAAAATGCGAGAGCCGGACGCGCCCCAGCGCAGTCCGACTCTCTTCTCGCTCATTCCGACCCCGCCGTGAAGGGCCAAGGGAGCAAGTGCGGGTGTTCGTTGTTGTTTCAGGATGATGCCTGCATCAGCTAGCGAGGTCATCCGTGTTGATACGGAACTCGGTACGGACTCATGCGTCAGTAGCACCACGTAGCGCGACCGGATGTCCACGGATGCGATGAGATTCGGATCGTTGACCCTGCGCACCGATCGCTGAGGAGTTGTGAGGTCCGACCCGTACATCGAGTCACGTAGCTGACTCCCGACCTCCGTTCATCGTCACTCATTTGCTTCGTGTGCAAACCACGGTCACGTCGGGTCGGCAGCCGCACTCCCAGGCAAAGCGCTGACGTACAGGGCCGGCCCCAGGTTGTGAGAGCCCACCCCGGGCTGCTGGGCCGGGTCCGCCTCAGGCGGCGCGGTCCGGCCCCTTCGGTCGCGCGCGTATCGTGGCCGCTGGCGTTACCGTGGTGCTGCCATGGCGCCGTCCTCCAGCACCCACGCTCACACAGGGTCGACTGCCTTGCTGCTCATGTTGCTCACGCTGCTGATGCTGGCCCTGCTGCTGCCGTCAGCCACCGTCCAGGGCGCGACCGGCTACGACCTTGAGGCGCGCTACGACGTCGATCTGCACCTCGACTGGGACACGCGTCAGATCAGCGTCAAGACCGAGATCGACCTGCGCAACACCAGTGGCGCTGCCATCGACCGGCTGGAGCTCAACACCGTCGCCGCCAAGCTGGGCGGCCTGCGGGATCTGCGCGTCAAGGTGGATGGCACGCGCATCGCTGCCAGGACGACCGGTCAGACCATCAAGGTGCCCCTGGGGAAGTCACTCCCGCCCGGCGGTTGGGCCCAAGTGTGGGTCTCATACCGGGCCCGCCTGCTGACCAGCCCGGCAGGCCGGGGGTACCTCTTCGCCAAGCTCAACGGGGTGGCCCAGATCTACCGCTTCATCCCCTGGCTCAGTCGCCGCATCCCCTTCGGCTCGGGCAACCACGGCGAACCCTTCGTGACACCCACCAGCCCGCGTGTGGTGGTCACGCTCAGCGCCGACCGCAAGTTGGTGTGGGCCACCAGCGGACACCGGGTGGCAAAGGTCGACGGCAAGACCTCCCGTTTCGTGGCTACCGATGTACGCGACTTCAACGTGGCCGCGAGTCCGGGCTGGAAGACGGCTCGCACCACGTCACATGACGGCCGCACCACCATCGTCGCGTACACGCGCAAGCACGACGCTCGCCGACTGGTGGCGCTCGCCAAGGAAGAGCTGGCACGTTATCGGCGCATCACCGGTGTGCGGTACCCATACGCCACCTATGGCATCGCCGAGACCGGCGGCGGACCGGCCATGGAATCGCCGGCGCTGATCTGGATCCCGGCGGCACGTCCCGCGTACGACCACCCCTATCTCGTCTCGCACGAGACCGCCCACCAGTGGTGGTACTCGACGGTGGGCAATGACCAGTCCACCGATGCTTTCGCCGACGAGGCCCTGGCCGACTACTTCTCACGCAAGGCGCACCTCTCGATCCGTGCCTCGAGATGTCGCATGGATCGGCTCGATCGCGAGATCCGCTCGTACTCCGACACCTGCTACTTCGAGGTCATCTACATCCAGGGGTCGCGCTTCCTCGACAAGCTGCGGAAGGACTTCGGTGGGGGCAAGTACAAGGCTGCGGTGCGTGCCTATACGCGGGATCATCGCTTTGGCCTGGGCAGCAACACTCGACTCCTGGAGGCGTTCCGGGCGGAGATGGGCAAAGGCGTCCTGCGGCGCTATCACAGCCGCTTCCCCAGTCTCTACTGAGGACCCGACCGGGCTGAGGACTCGACCGGCATGCGCCAGGCGCCGAAGGTAGACTGGGCCTGTGCCATCCGACGCGAAGCATATGTCTAAGACAAGTACTGAGATCACGGACCTTGGCGGCCGTGCCCCTGACGCCATCCACCGCGGCTGGATGCCGCTCGCTGGTCGGCGCCGCTGGATCGAGCCGTTCGTGTTGGCGATGCTCGCGCGGGGTGACACCTACGGCTACGCCATCCTCGGACGACTCGAGGAGATGCACATCAGCAATGGCACGCTCGACGTGGGACTCGTCTACCGCACGCTTCGAGACCTTGAGCGCGACGGGCTGGTGAGCTCGTCCTGGGCGGAGGAATCGGCAGGACCCCGACGCCGTGCCTATGAGCTGACCGGTGCCGGCCTGGGTGCGCTCGACGACTGGGCCGTCGTGATGCGCGAGCGCGCCAGGCTCATCGGCGAGTTCAATGCCGACTACCTTGAGGGCGTGAGCAAGCCCCGACGCAGCCGGGGTTAGCAGCGGGTCTGGTCAGGGCCGCGTTCATCTCGCTCGGCGGCCCCGCCCAGTCCGCTCGCCCGGCGCGCTCAGACCGGCTCGGCGGCGGCGTGCTCAAGCGCCCTGGCCAGCTCCATCTGTTCTTCGGCCGAGAGGTTATGGTCCAGGACCCGCAGGTATTCCTCCTCTTCCGCAAGGTGCACCTTGAGCACGGCATAGAGGCGGTACAGCACGCGTCGCAGCCCGATGGAGCCGGCAGGACCCAGTGCGTCCTCCTCGATGGCTTCGCCGAAGGCGCGGAGTCGCGCCACGAGCCCGCGCAGATCCTCATGCTCGCGGCGCATCTGCACCATCGAGTGGCGGTTCTGCATGAGTCGGTCCAGCTCGGGGTAGAGGTGGCTCTCCACGACCTCCATGTGTGGCACGAGCATCTCGGTCACGAACGCATACGACTCGGCATAACGTGCCTCGAAGGCCGCCGGCCGGGGTCGCTGGTCGAGCATGTCGGCCAGTTCGGGGAGCCCGTCCAGCATCGCGTGGATGCGCTCGTGATGCTCATGTCCGGCCATCGATACCGAGCTCATGCGGCTGCTCCTCCTGCTCCGGCTTCGCTCGCCAGTATGGAGAAGCCGTCGTGTGACCGCTGTGGCGATCGGGGTTGCTGCAGGGGCGGTGTCGGCCGGCCATCGCCAACCCACATGCCCACATGCGCTTGCGGGCATCAGACGGTCCATCCGGCCTGCCACGTCGGTACAATATGGCCCACGCATATAGATGGACGAGCCATCTAGATAGTAGGGAGGGCCCAAACACTCGCCAACCCCAACCACCCGGAGGCTGCACGCGCGCATGGACGCACCTGAGAAGCTGGTCATCATCGTCACTCACGGACCCGACGAGCCCGAGCTGGCGACGCTCCCGTTCGTGATGGCCGCCGGCGCGCTGGTCTCCGACGTCGAGGTCGTCATCGCCTTCCAGGCCGAGGGTGTGCGCCTCATCACCAAGGGTGGCGTTGATGGCGTCCACGCTGACAGCTTCCCGCCACTGGCCGAGCTCATCGGCACCGTCGCTGAGATCGGTGGCCTGCTGATGCCCTGCTCACCGTGCCTGGAGAGCCGTGGCATCACCGAGGATCAGATGCTCGACGGTGTCGAGGTCATCGGCGCGGCTCGACTGGTGACCGAGATCACCTCGGCCACGGCCACGCTCAACTACTAGTCGACCACGAACGGAAGGAACCAACGACATGGACGCTCAGCTCGATCAGGCCGGCCTTGCGGCCCTCGAAACCACCAAAGTCGCCGACGCCCGCGGCAGCTCCTGCCCCGGCCCGCTGCTGGAAGCCAAGAAATCCATCGGCGGCGTCCCCGTCGGCGGCGTGCTGGAGATCCTGACCACCGACCCACAGACCAAGTCGGACATCGGCGCCTGGTGCAACAAGGTGGGCCACGGCTACCTCGGTGTCGCCGGCGCGGACGGCTACGAGCGCGTCTACGTCAAGCGGGCCAAGTAGGCACGCCGACCAGCTGACTGCCCGGTGAGCTGACCGCCAGCCGGGCTGATCGCAGGAGGACGAGTGGGATCATGACGGACGTCGCGGCGAGTGTGGTGCTGGAGTCGGCTACCCGGCCCACCCGCATGCTCGTCATCGCCACTTTGCTGTGCTCGTATCCGGGCATCGATGCCACCGGCCAGGCACACATGGAGTATCCGCCCAACACCTACGTCATCCCCACGCCTGACCCGGTGATGTTCCCCGAGTCGTTCTACCTGTATTGCTTCGAGCGTGGCGTGGACGCCATCGTCATCGCCTCCTGCGGCACCGACAGCCCTTACAAGGGTTCCTTCGAGCAACTGGCCAAGCAGATCGACCGTACCTACGCGCTGATGCGAGCGCGAGACATCGACATCCGCCGGCTCAAGCTGACGGCCATCTGCAGCGTTTGCACCAAGGCCTTCATCAAGGAGATCGCGGACATGGAAAAGGTGCTCGATCGATCTCGGGCCCATCGGCCCCATCGGCCCCGCGGCCGAGGTGGCGGCATGAGCACCGCAGCTCCGCAAGCCAACGATTACGACGTCCTCGTCATCGGTGGTGGCATCGCCGGCCTGCAGACGGCGCTTGATCTGGGTGACCGTGGACGCAAGGTCCTCATCGTGGAGAAGGAGCCCAGCATCGGCGGCAAGATGATCGCGCTGTCGAAGGTCTTCCCCACCATGGACTGCGCCTCCTGCATCACCACGCCGCGCATGTCCAGCGCCGCCCATCATGACAACGTCGATATCTGGGTCTACTCGGAGATCGACCAGCTCAAGCCGAACGACGGGGGTGGCTTCGACGCCACCATCACGCGCAAGGCCACCTACGTCGATGAGGACGTCTGCATCGGCTGTCGTCTGTGCGAGTACGCCTGCCCGGTCGATGTGCCCCACGAGTTCGAGGGCAACATGGGTGTCCGGCGCGCGGCCTACATCCCCTTCGGCACCGCCATCCCGCAGAACGCCATCATCAACGCCGACGACTGCATCTTCTGTGGCAAGTGCGAGAAGGTCTGCCCCACCACGCCTACAGCTATCGACTTCGCGCAGCTGCCGCGCACTGCGCAGCTCCATTTCGACGCCGCGGTGCTGGCCACCGGCTACCAGACCACTCCCATCGATGCCAAGGCCGAGTACCACGGTGAGGCCTCCAACGTCATCGGCGGCCTGGACATGGAGCGCCTGCTGTCGCCCAACGGTCCCTATGGCCGCGTGCTGCGACCGTCGGACGGCAAGATCCCCGATCGCGTCGCCTACGTGCAATGTGCCGGCTCGCGTGATGAGACGCTGGGCGTGCCCTACTGCTCGCGCGTCTGCTGCATGTACGCCATCAAACAGGCCATGCTGCTGTCAGGTGCGCTGCCGCTGGCGGATATCACCATCTACTACATGGACATCCGCGCCTTCGGCAAGGGCTACGAACAGTTCTTCCAGACCGCGCGCGCCATGGGCATCGAGTTCGTCAAGGCCAAGGTGGCGCGCATCGACGAGGAGGCCGATGGCGACCTGAAGCTGCGCATCGAACGCATGGAAGGCGACGGCTCCGTGGACGAGCCGCTCCACGACCTGGTGGTGCTCTCGGTGGGCATGCTGCCAGGTACCGACCCACGCTCGTTCGTGGGCGTGGATCTGGACGCCGATGGCTTCATCGCCCCCGCCGACCCCAAGCTCGACACCACCCGTACCCGCATGCCCGGCTTGTTCGCCACGGGCACGGCCATCGGTCCCAAGGACATCGTCGATAGCGTCGTGGAGGCCAGCGCTGCTGCCGCCAAGGTGGAGGGCTACCTGGCCTCGACCACCGGGGCCCGCACCCAGAAGGCGAAGCCGCTCGTCTCGGTACGAGAGATGAGCCGTGACCAGCTGGCTGCCGCCGGCGTCCTGGAGGAGGTGCACCATGGTTAGCCAGGAGTGGCCCCCGTCCGAGCAGCCCGACTGCCCCGAGCCGGCCGGCGACCAGGGTCCTATCACTGGGTCCGATCAGATCGCGTTCGATGCCTCCGACGTGAAAGCCGGGCCCGGTGAGCGCCTGGGCGTCTATGTCTGCCACTGCGGCGGCAATATCAGCGACGTCGTCGACGTCGACGCGGTCGCCGACGTGCTCAGCCGCGAAGAGGGCGTGACCATCGCGCGCCACGTGCCCTTCATGTGCTCCGACGAGGGGCAGCAGAAGATCACCGAGGACATCAAGGAGCTGGACCTCGACCGCGTCATCGTCGCGGCCTGCACTCCGTCATTGCACGAGACGACCTTCCGCAAGGCGGTCATCCGCGCCGGCATGAACCCCTATCTCTTCCTGCCCGCCAACATCCGCGAGCAAGTGAGCTGGGCGCACCCGCATGACACCAAGGCGGCCACGGACAAGGCGGTCTCGATCGTCCGCGCCGCGGTCGGCAAGTCGCGTCTGCTGGAGCCGCTGCAGGCGGTGCGGGTCGACGCCGTCCATCGCATCCTCGTGGTGGGCGGAGGTGTGGCCGGGTTGCGTGCGGCGCTGGACACCGCGGCCATGGGCCAGGCTGTGACCCTTATCGAGAAGTCGCCCTTCCTGGGTGGACGCTCGATGATGCTGGGCACGGTCTATCCCACCGACGAGCCGGCTGTGCCGCTGGTACGCCGCCTCATCGACGAGGTCATGGCCGACGAGCGCATCGAAGTGCGCACCTACACGCGTCTGACCGGGCTTACCGGTTTCCTGGGCGACTTCAGCGTCACGCTCACGACCGAGCCGCGTGGCGTCGATGCCGCGCTGACCGACGCGGCCGCGGCCATGGAAGCCTGCCCGACCATCGTGCCCGATGAGTTCCAGGAGGGGCTGACCACGCGCAAGGCGTTCTACAAGCCACACCCTGAGGCCGTGCCGGAGTTGCCGGCCATCGATTGGGCCAACTGCACGCGCTGCGGCGATTGTGTGCTGGCCGCGGGCGCCGGGATCGAGATCGACGGCGTGCCCGAAGATGAGGTCATCGAGGTCGGTGCGGTCATCGTGGCCAGCGGCTACGATCACTACGAGCCGGCCGAGGGTGAGTATGGCTACAAGACCTCCGAGCGCGTCATCACGCTGCCACAGCTGGAGCGGCTGCTGGACCCCGAGGGCCCCACGGATGGCAAGCTGCTGATCGACGGGACGACGCCACGCAGCGTGGCTTTCATCCACTGCGTCGGCAGTCGCCAGATCGCCGGTGTCGACGAGCCCAAGCCCGGCTGCCAGCTCAACGAGTACTGCTCGCGCGTGTGCTGCACGGCTACCCTGCAGGCCACCAACGAAGTACGACGCCGCCTGCCGGACACGGCCGTCTACGACCTGTATCGCGACATCCGTACCTACCAGAAGGAGCAGGAGCGCTATTACGTGCAGGCCTCCAAGCTGGGCGTGCGCTTCCTGCGCTTCGACGAGATGAGCCGACCGCAGGTGCTTGCTGCCGACTCCGCCGACGACTATCCGCTCCTCGTCAGGGTCACCGATACGCTCACCTTCGGAGCCGAGCTGGAGGTGCCGGCCGACCTGGTCGTGCTGGGCGTGGGCATGGAGCCGCGCGACGTCAGCGACATCGTGGACATGACCAAGAACCCGGTCGGCAACGATGGCTTCCTGCTGGAGGTGCATCCCAAGCTGCGTCCGGTGGAGACGGCCATCCCGGGCATCTACCTCGCCGGTGCCAGCCAGGGCCCCAAGGACATCACCGAGTCGACGTCGTCAGCGTCGGCGGCGTCGGTCAAGGCGGCGACCGTGCTGGCCAAGGACTACGTGGAGATGGAGCCGTTCGTGGCTCGCGTCGACCTATCGCGCTGCACCGGCGCCGGAACCTGCGTGGAGGTCTGCCAGTACGACGGCGCCATCAGCATGACCGAGGTCGAGGTGGAGGAGGGGGTCTTCGCGTCGAGGGCCTATGTGAACCCCGTCGCCTGCGTCGGTTGCGGTGCCTGTGTGGCCGCTTGTGCCAGTGAGGCCATCGACGTGCAGGGCTGGGAGATGGATCAGTACCGGGCCATGATCGACGCGCTCACCAGCGCCCCACCCGAGCCGGTCGCGGCGGGGGTGCACGCATGAGCGCGACCTCTGCCGCCCGCCCCGGCGAGGGGGGCCAAACGCCGCTGGAGATCTTCAAGGAGCGCCAGGGTGGTGCTTCCGACGACTTGCTCGGTCGCGTCAAGGACCTCAACAAGCGCCGCAACGCTATCAAGAAGGCGCTGAAGGACGGCCCCCTGACCGTCCCGCAGCTTGCGGCAGCGACCGAGTTTGACCCCGCCGACGTGCTGTGGTCGTTGACGGCCATGCGCAAGTACGGCCTCGCGGTCGAGGACGGGGTCGATGGCGACTACCCCACCTATGCGCTACCAGAGAAGGAAGTGAAGCGATGACGGTCCGGGTCGATCCGGCGCTGCTGCCAGAGATCAAGCAGTACGGTGGGTTCGACGTGGACGCCTGCTTCAACTGCGGCAACTGCACCGCCGTGTGTCCCCTCTCGGAAGGCGATACCACGTTCCCGCGGCGCATCATCCGCTATGCCCAGGTGGGCATGCGCGATGAGCTGCTCAGCAGCAAGGAGCTGTGGACCTGCTACGCCTGTGGCCAGTGCTCGGAGACCTGTCCGCGACAAGCGGAGCCGTCCGAGTTCATGGCTGCCTCACGGCGCTACGCCATCGCCGCCTATGACCGCACACGTTTGGCCAAGTTCCTGTTCCTGCAGCCGTTGCTGGGCACCATCGTGGCTGTCGTGCTGGCGATCTTCCTGGGCCTCTTCATGTACGTCAATCGCGCCGGCCCCGCGCCGGCGGGCGAGATGGCTTTCTTCGACTTCATCCCGGCCGGCCTCGTCCACGACATGGGCATCGTGCTCATGATCCTGGTCTTCATGGCCGGTCTCGCGGGCGTGCTGACGATGATCGGCAAGGTGGCGCCGGCCAGCGGCATCGACTGGAAGGGCCTCATGAACCGTCAGGGTCTGGGGGCCATCGGCGGTGCTCTGTGGTCGTCGCTGGCGATCGACTCGCTGGGCCAGAAGCGCTATCGCGAAGACTGCGAGAACGACGAGGCGCAGCTGGTCTGGTATCGCCGCCCCTGGGTCATGCACGCTGCCACGATGCTTGGTTTCCTGGGCCTGCTGGCCGCTACCACGCTCGACTTCGGGCTGGAGGTCATCGGTGTCCGCGAGACCGGCACCCCGGTGCCGCTGTGGTACCCGGTGCGCCTCCTGGGCACCGTGGCCGGTCTGGCCATGATGTACGGCGCCACCGGCCTGATCATCCGCCGCTGGCGTAAGGAAGGTCGCACCGTGCAGCACTCCTTCACCTCCGACTGGATGTTCCTGTGGCTGCTGTGGATCGCTGGCCTGACCGGCTTCGTCATCGAGCTGGCGCTGTATCTGCCGAGCGCGCCCGCCTGGGGCTATGCGTTGTTCCTGGTGCATGTCGCCATCGCCATGGAGCTGGTGCTGCTGGTGCCCTTCACCAAGTTCGCCCACGCCATCTACCGGCCGGTGTCGCTGTTCCTGCAGGCATTGGCAGGACGCGGAGCGAGCAGCGGCGCGGCCTGATCCCGTGGCCCCTGGCAACTTGCCAGGGGTGACCGTTGTGTGCGTGGTCGCCACGTGCGAAGGGGGTCGCGAGTCAGCGCCAATTTCCGCCCTCGGGCGATCTCATGCGCGGATATACTGTGCGATCCGTGTCAGGCGGCCGTCGAGATCTCGCGCCCTGAAGGCCGAGACGCCCAACGGCCAGACGCGACAGCGCCTCGGACCGGCACGCGGCCGGATCGTCGAATCAGAGTCGAGCTACTGGGCTGTTCACACAGATGCTTGGTCAGTCCCTCCCTAACCGGACATCTAGCGTCCGGTCGATCGCGTCCGCCAGGTCTCGTGTGCCTGCGGCGCTCTGGTCCCACCTCCTGGTACTCCTTGCCGTCGCCACGCTCGTCGGCTGTGAAGCTCCCGCCGCCCCGACCTCGGAGGCCACGGAGATCCGCGTGCTGGCGTCATGGGAAGGCCCGGAGATCGACGCCTTCCGCGCGGCCGTCGCTCCCTTCGAGGAACGCACTGGCTACACCATCGTGGTCAGCACCACGCGTGACCTGAAGGGCGCCTTGGAGCGTGCTATCTCCGCAGACGATCCACCGGACCTCGCCGGGCTGCCAGGTCCCGGGTACATGCTCGAGCTGGCACGCAACCACGACCTGGTGGACCTTGCCGATGTCATCGATGTCGGCAGGTACAAGAACGAGACGGCCCCAGGCTTCGTCGAGCTCGGGACCGTGGACGGGCAACTGGTGGGTGTCTTCATCAAGGGCACGGTCAAGGGGCTCCTCTGGTACGACCCCGACGTCTACCAGCCCGAACCAGGCGCGCCCTGGGCGGAGCTTCAACACCAGGCCATGACCGCGAGCGCAACCAGCGGGATCCGGCCCTGGTGCGTCGGTCTGGCCTCCGACGCTTCGTCGGGCTGGCCGGGGACGGACTGGATCGAGGATTTCGTGCTGCGCCAGAGCGGCCCTGAGTTCTACGACGCCTGGGTGGCTGGCGACATCCCCTGGGACTCTCCAGGCATCCGTTTGGCGTTCGGCGCCTATTCCACGGTGGTCAACGAGACCGATGTGTCAGGCGGAGTCGCAGGCGCACTGCGTACCCATTTCAGCGACGCGGGAGACGGACTCTTCACCGATCCGCCGGCCTGCCTGTTCGTCCATCAGGGCAGCTTCATGTCCACGTTCCTCGACGCGGCGGTCGCGCAGCAAGGGGGCCGCTATGACTGGCTGCCGTTCCCCGATATCGACCCCCGCTTCCAGGGTGCCCTGATCGGTGCAGGTGATCTGTTCGCGCTGACTCACGACTCGCCTGCCGCACGCGAGCTGATGCGCTACCTGGTGGGGGTCGAGGCGCAGCGCCTGCTGATCGATCGGGGCGGGGCCATCTCGGGGAACCTGCGCGTGCATGACTATCCGGACGAGTCGCAGCAGCGCCAGGCTCAGCTGCTGGCCGATGCCCGGATCTTTCGCTTCGATGCCTCCGATTCGATGCCCGACCAGATGAACGAGGCCTTCTGGCAGGCTGTTCTCGACTACACCGCTGACCCGACCAAGCTCGATGACATCCTCGCCGGGCTCGATGCGGTCCGCGCGGTGGCGTACGGACCCTGAGCATGCCCGTCAGCGGCCGGATGGGTCTTGATCGGCGCCGGGCGCCTGCGCTGGCTGGGCGTAGGTCTCTGGTTCGTCAGCTCGTCCGTCCTGCTGGCGTCCGTGCTCGTGTGGTCGTCACGCGGGATCTCATGGCAGACCATCGAACTGCGGCTCGGCCCGCCCAGCCTTCTGGCCATCGTGCTCACGGGCATCGTCTTCGCATCGGTCGGCGCTTCCGTCGTTCGACGGGCCCCCATGAACCCCATCGGCTGGCTCTTCCTGGCCATCGCCCTCGGGATGGCAGCCCTCCTGCCGATCAATCTCCTGCTCGAGTCCACGGTCCACGCCTTCCGGCCTGTCCCGGCGCCGCAGCTCTGGCTGGCGTGGCTGCTGACCAGCGTCCAGCTGCCGTTCTCCGGGGCGGCGATCATCGTGGCCGTCCTGCTCTTTCCGACGGGGCGGCCGGAATGGCCTCATACGCGAGAGGTCGCTGGGTTGGCGCTCCTGGGTGCCGTCCTGCTGTCGGTGGCCGCCGGCCTGCGGTCAGGGGGGCTGCTCTGGTACACCACGTTGCCAAATCCGGCAGCCGTCACGACCGACCTGAAACCGCTGCTCGCGGTCATCTCTCTCGTCGGCCTCATCGCGCTCATCGCGGCACTTGCGGCGGCCGCCATCTCCCTGCTCTGGCGATACCGGTCTGGTGATCCGCGCCAGCGGCGGCCGTTGGCCTGGGTCATGTTCGGATGCACGGCCATGGCCAGCGCTGTCGCGCTCCTGTTCGCTGCCCGCTACGTCGGTGACTCGACGGGAAGGTCAGCGGATTGGCTTCTGCTCATCGGTGCCATCGGCGCCGTACTGCTGCCGCTGAGCATGGTCCGCTTCAACGCGATCACCGACTCGCACGGGCACGAGGTCGGTGACCTCACCTTCCTGTTCACAGACCTGCAGGACTCCACTGGCATGTATGAGCGGGTCGGTGATGTCGAGGCCTTCGACCTTGTCCGTCTTCACTTCCACGTGCTGGGGGAGGCCACCAGCCACCATCGAGGCGCCATCGTGAAGACCATCGGCGATGCGATCATGGCTCGGTTCGCCGAGCCCCAGCAGGCCGTGCGCACGGGACTCGAGATGTTCGAGCGCCTTGAACGGCTCAACCAGCGATCCCGAACGGAGCTCATCCTCAAGGTCGGGGTGCATCATGGACCTGCCATCAGCGTGTCGTCGAGGGGTCGGGTCGACTACTTCGGGCAAGCCGTGAACATCGCTGCCCGCGTCGGCGGTATCGCGGGTGCCGGCGAGCTCGTGCTCACCGATGCCGTCTACCAGAGTCCGGGCGTGTTCGATCTCATCGCGGCACGCCCTTCACGGCCCGAACAGGCGACCCTCAGGGGTGTGGCCGACCCCGTCCTTGTCTACCGTATCCGTGGTGCTCCCAGGGCCGGTGAGTCGCCCAGAGCGACAGCCAGGCTCACAGCCCGTAGGCCCTCGACCGCGGAACGAGATCGCCCAGCCTAGGCTGACAGCGCCCAGTCCAGGCTGACGGGACCACTGGAAGGGTCGGCCCTCAAGACCGAAAGGGCGTGCTATCGCGTGCCGAGCGTGACCGTGGCACCCTGCCTTGCGGCGAAGATCCGCAGTCGGTCGGAGGCGGACCGTGCCTGGGTCGTCAGGCGGTCGACCGTGCCGTCGTCGTGGGCCGGATCGTGGTGGAACAAGGCCAGAGCCTGCGCACCCGCGAGGTCCGCGAACGCGGCGGCCTGGAGCACGCTGGAATGCCCCCAGCCGAGATGTTCGGGATATTCCTCCGGGGCATACTGGGCGTCGTGGATGAGCAGGTCGACACGTTCGGCGATGACGGCGCCGGAGGTCCATGACGGCAGGGCCGGGAAGCCTGGGGAGAGGGCTGGTTCGTGGTCGGGCAGGTAGGCCATCGCCTGCCCGCGCGACTCGATGCGGTACCCGACCGCGTTATCTGGATGGATGACGGTCGCCGCGCTGATAGTGAACTCGCCGTATGCGACGCGGTCTTCCTGCGCGTGCTCGAGGCGCAGGTCACAGGCGACCTCGCGCAGACGCACGGGAAACAGTGGCGGCGACAGATAGCGGCCCAGCCGGTCGAGCAGCGGCGTCGCCGCGGGTGGCGCGGTGATGGTGACGACGAGGCCCTGCCGGAACAGTGGCGCGAAGAAGCCGAGCCCGATGATGTGATCGAGGTGCAGGTGCGAGAGGAACAGATCGATCCGTCTGACCTGCTGGTCGATCGTGAGGCCCAGGCGACGGATCCCGGTCCCGGCATCGAGGACAAGGAGATGCGTCGGATCGTCGCCGCTGATCGAGACGCACGACGTGTCGCCGCCGTATCGCGCCGTCTCTGGACCCGGCGTCGCGATCGACCCACGGGTGCCGTGAAAGGTGATCCTCACCGGTCCGCCGACTCCCAGAACATGGCCACCGCGCCACGGGACCGTGAATCGGGCGCGATGATTGGGAAGGCCGTGACCTCGATGGTGCGGCGGTACCCGTCAGCGCTGACGATCTCAAGGCGCCCGTGGGCCGGGATGGATCGACGCAGGGCTACCACCAGCGGCAGCTCCTCCGCAGCGAGGGCGCGCCCATCTGCCGTCGGGACGAACGCCGTGGTCCATTCGGCGAATGGCATGACCCACATCTCCTCGTAGCGCCGCCCCAGCAGGGCCTCCGCGGGCTCGTTGAAGTAGATCAGGTCGCCAGCCGGGTCGATGACGAACACCGGCACCGCCAGCCGGCTGGCCAGGTGGCGGACGAGGATCAACTCGACGGGCTGCTGTGCCATTGGCGGAGGATGCCGTAGCCGGACAGCGCTGACAAGCCTCTGGAATGGTCGTTGGGAGTCGGCCTGCTCCGGCATGGCTCGGGACAGTCGCATCATCGGATGGAGACCGATCCCACGGGCCCGCGTGCGGTACATTGCGCGTCGACGGTACGGTTCAGCAAGCCCGTCATCGGGCGGCCCGGACGGCACATGGATCGGTGGGGCGGAGACACGGACGCATCGAGGAGCGGACATGGACCACTACGATCTCATCGTCATCGGCTCTGGTCCCGCCGGCGAAAAGGGCGCCGCCCAGGTGGCCTATTTCGGCAAGCGGGTGGCACTCGTGGAGCGAGCTGCGCGGCTCGGTGGGGCACCGGTCAACAGCGGGGGGTTGCCCACCAAGACGCTGCGCGAGACGGCGCTGTACCTGACCGGGTTCCACCGCCGCGAACTCTACGGCATCGGCCTCGATATCGCCCCCGAGCTCATGCTCGAGCGACTGCGCGCGCGCGCTGCGCGCGTCTCGGAGGTGGCCGGAACAGCGGTCCGCCGCAACATCGAGCGCCACGGCATCGAACTCATCGAGGGCAGCGCCCGACTGGAGCCGGATGGACGGGTCAGCATCGAGGGTTCCGACGGCAGAGCCACGACGTTGCAGGCGGACGTCGTCCTCATCGCCACTGGCTCGCGGCCATTTCGGCCGGCGACGGTGCCATTCGATCATCCGGATGTGCACGACTCCGACAGCATCCTTGGGCTCGACCGGCTGCCGGCCAGCCTGGTCGTCATCGGGGGCGGGCCGGTCGGCTCAGAGTACGCCTCCATCTTCACGTCCCTCGGGGTAGGGGTGACGCTCGTCGATCGTGGCGCACACCTGATGCCGTTCCTCGACGCGGAGATCTCCGAGCAGCTGGCGATGTGCTTCGCGGACATGGGCATGCGGCTGGTGCTGGGCTCATCGCGGGCCGATGTATCGGCTGAAGACACCGGCCTTCGCGTCGAGCTCTCGGAAGGGGAGACGCTGCACCCCGAAATGGTCCTGTTTGCGGCCGGCCGCAGTGGCAACACGGAGGGACTCGGCCTCGAAGGACTCGGGGTGGACACGGACGCGCGAGGGCGCATCGTCGTCGATGACGAGTACCAGACGACGCGGCCTGGCGTGTACGCCGCCGGCGATGTCATCGGCCCGCCTGCGCTGGCGTCTGTCTCAGCCGAACAGGGACGCGTGGCCATGTGCCACGCTTTCGCCATCCCCTTCAAGGAGACGGTGGATCCATTGGCTCCGTTCGGCATCTATACCCTGCCGGAGGTGGGCATGGTCGGCATGACCGAGGCTGATGCCGCGGCGGCCGGCATCAAGGCGGAGGTCGGCCGGGCCTTGTTCGTCGATAACCCGCGTAGCGTCATCGCCGGTACCACGAGCGGGCTGATCAAGCTGGTCTTCGCGATAGCAGATCGACGGCTGCTGGGTGTGCACATCCTGGGCGAGGAGGCTGGCGAGCTCATCCACGCGGGCCAGGCGGTCATCCACGCGGGTGGCTCGATCGACCAGTTCATCCACACCACGTTCGCGCTGCCGACGCGTTCCGATGTCTACAAGTACGCCGCCTACGATGGGCTCCAACGTCTGCAGGGCGGCAGACCCGGCGCCATGATCGAGGCCGCCCCGGCCGCTGCCGAGTCGCCGGTGCCTCCAAGCCCGTAACTGGTCATCGTGCAGCCTTGTGCCGGGGTCAGCGACCGGTCGCTACGCCGGATCGGCCGACACGGCAGCGTCCTCCTCCAGGAGTCAGGCCGTCGGTGGTTCCCCGCCGGCGACGCCCAGCAGTACCGCGGAGGCGCCGTCAGAGGCGACAGCCTGGAGCCACGTGTCGCTGTCGATCCCGTTGGAGCTGTCCGGCCCGTTCACTTGGGACCAGGTCCGTCCGTCGGCTGATTCGAGCAGCGGGAAGCGCAGGCACTCATCCGTCTGCGAAGCGCAGGAACCAAAGTCTCGTGCGGTGATCATGAACCGGTCGCAGGCCCAACGGACCCGATCGAAGGGGTCCTCACCGGCAAGGGCCCATTCCTCGGGCGCGGACCACTCAGGTCCCACCCGACCAGGTCGGACGACCGCCAGATGTCCTTGGCACCGAGTCCTACGACCGTCCCGTCAGGGGTGCTGGCCAGGCCGAACAGCCTGGGCGACCCGCGAAGCTTCTCTCACGTCACGCTGTCTGAGGAGCGCCAGTTGGAGGCACGCCATGCGGAGGCGTCGCCGCTGCGGGGTCCGCGCTGGGCCTTCCGGCGCCGGCGATGCGGTCACAGCCCCGCTCGGCGCGATGGCCATCAGGGCCACTGCAGTCGCCAGACACGCGGACGAGAGCGACCGATCGACTCGGGAACTCACGGTCTCCACAATGACGCGCATCCTCCTCACAGGTCGAGCCCGTAGGCGAACAGGTCGCCAGGGTCGAACCGGGCCTTGATCTCTGCCAGCCTCTCGGTCGAGCTGGCACCGACGCCGCCCCTGACACCGGATCGCCGTTCGTCACCGTCGATGTAGTTCAGGTAGTGGCCACCGGTAAGGTCTGCTGCGAGCGCGCTCCGGATGCGCTCGATCTCGGCATGCGCCACGGCCACGCTGTCCGGCGTGGGTGTGGCCGCCATCGTCTGCAGGATCATCAGCGCCTCGCGGTTGCCGAACGCGGCGGGCACCGAGATGCCGCGAGCCACGGCCCCACCGACGTGCCGGAGTTCCGAGAACAGGAGCATCGGCGGGGCGCCCTGGCCGAAGGTCGCTCTGACCAGCTCGTCGATGGACGAGTCGCTCAAGCCCGCCATCCAGAGGCCCGTGCCCGTGCCCGCGATCGGGTCCACCGGATCCTGGCTGATCTGGGCGATATGCTCGAAGGGGAGCGGACCGAACAGGTCCATCTGGGGTGCTCGCCAATCACGCCAGTACGAGAGTAGGCGTTGGCCCACCTCGATGGGTCCGTCGAAAGCGCCGCGTACGATGGCGAACGACCGTCCCCGGATCTCCTCCGGCACCATCTCGAACGGGGGGTAGTTCATGAGTGTCAAGGCAGACGTCAAGGCCTCGGGCACGGTCGGCAGCCAGTCACGCCAGCGACGGGCCACGTCGATGGCCGCGTCGGCCGGGTAGTAGAGGTTGCCGGCGTACAGGGTGGACACCGGATAGAGTCCGATCTCCATCGAGGTCACGACGCCCAGGCAGCCAGCGCCGGCGCCGCGGAGCGCCCAAAAGAGGTCGGGCTCCTGTTCGGCGCTGGCCCGGACGACTCGACCGTCGGCCGTCACCACCTCGAAGGCACGCACGCTGTCGGCCGCCGTGCCGTACTTGCGGGCCAGCCAACCCAGCCCGCCGCCGAGGGTGTAGCCGACCGCGCCGACGTCCGGCGCGGAGCCAAGCAGCGGGGCGAGCCCGTGTGGAGCGACGACATCGACCACGGCTCCCCACTTGGCACCGCCGCCGACCACGGCCAGACGCGCGTCCGGATCGACGCTCACCCCGGTCATGTGTGACATGTCGATGAGGACGCCGTCGGTCACCTCGCCGCTGGGCCCATGGCCGGTGGACTGGATGGCCACCGGCATGCTGTTCTCTCGGGCGAAGCCGACCGCCGCGACGACGCCCGCCACCGAACGCGGCCGAGCGACGACGGCTGGACGATGTTCGAAGACGGTGTTCCACGTCATGCGCCCGGCGTCGTAGTCGGAATCCTCCGGAGTCGACACCTCGAGGTCCGAGGAGCGCCGCAAGCGATCGAGTCTCGCGACTGGACGGCCACCATCGATGGTCTTCGACATCATCAGTCTCCCTCGTAGGCGGTACAACCCACGGCGACCTCGACCAAGTCGTCGGACCGGCAAGTCTCCAGGGCGGTCATCATCGATGTCGTCAAGCCGTAGAGGTCGGCGAGAACCTCGGGCGGCGAGCCGTATTCCATATCGATACGGGTCAGGCCGGCCGACTCCTGGAGCTGGAGGTAGGCCGCGCCGCCATCGGCGCAGTCGGGACAACCGTACGTTGGATCGAGGGTCACGCCATCAAGGGCAGCGATCACGGCATCGACGCGTGCGCGTCCCTCCTTGGTGAGTTCGCCGTTGTTGACGTAGAGCGGTTCGCCCGCTTCGCGGTCATGGCCGGACTGGGTCAGGGCCGTGCCGTCGATGACGAGGTCAGCTGCGCAGTAGCTGAGGCACATCCCGAAGGACCAGCCGGCGCCCGCAAGGTCGGTCTTCTGGCCGCCCGGCTCGGAGTCGATGTCGATGTGCCCTACGAGCTCGCCTTCGAGCCTCACGTCCAGGCTCGCGCTCTGGTACGAGCCGAGGGGGATGCTGATCTCCACGGGCTCGAGCACGGAGGAGCACACCGCATCCGGGGCCACCGTGGACCAGAGCCAGACGTCGAGCGCATCCGCTCCCTCGATGACCTCGAAAACCGGCTCATGACACGGCGTGGGGAGTTGGCCACTGACGAACAGCTCCACCTGGACCGGGTCACTTTCGAGATAGCGGATCTCGGTCGCGTCCACGTAGACGGGTCCGTTCTCCGCAGGGCGGGCAGGTCCGTCCGAGTTCGACGCCAGGACGACGCCGGAGATGGCCATCAGCACCAGGGATGCGCTGACGGCCGGGACGGCTAGAAGCCTTGTGTACACCGATCTCCTCCTACCAGTGAACATAGCCGATCGGCGCGTGATGTCCGTCATGGCGACCTTCTCTGCTGGGTCGCGCTCACCCGGTGTCTTGCGCCGCGATACTCGTGCCGAACGGCGCGAATTTACGGTGCCATGGTGGCTGTGTCAACCACGCCGTAGTCGATGACGCCTTCGGGTTGGTCGACCATCGGTGGAGGATACGCGAGTGGATACCACCCGCTCGCGCCCAGCGCGAGTCCTTCTCCGTCTCGCGGCACGGTGCTACCGTAGGCCCTTCCTTCCAGCGAGAGGAGTGGCGATGCCGCTGACGATCGAGGAGAAGCCTGCTTGGCTGGCGCAGATCCCGCTCTTCCGGGGATGCAGCGATGCGGGCATCGCGCTGCTTGCCGAGGTCACCGCTGAGATCACGTTCCAGGATGGCCAGGCGATCGTCCAGCAGGGCCAGGTGGGCAACGGTCTCTACATCATCGTCGCAGGTGGCGCCCGTGTCGTGGGAGGACACGAGGAGCTGGCCCGACTCGGCCCCGGCGACTTCTTCGGCGAACTCTCCGTCATCGACCAGCAGCCTCGCAACGCGAGCGCCTACGCCATCGGCGAGACGACCTGTCTCGCGCTCGCCTCGTGGGACCTGGTGTCGGTGCTCGAGCAGCAGCCACGACTGGCCCTGAACCTACTGAAAGAGCTGGCGTCACGATTGCGACGAACGGACGCGCAACTCCGACACTGATGACACTGATGACACGGATGTCACCATCAACGGGTCGAGAGCCGGAGGACCGACGATGAACCAGCAAGAGATCATCGACACGCTGGCGGGGCTGGCGCTCTTCGCCGACCTCGATCGCCCACAACTGGAAGCCGTGGCCCACACCCTGTCCGATGAAGCCTTCGCCGACGGGCAACGCATCCTGCGCCAGGGGTACGCGGGATCAGGCTTCTACATCGCGCTGGAGGGTGAGCTCGTCGTCCGCGTCGACGGTGAGGATGTCGCGCGCCTGGGTAAGGGCGACTTCTTCGGTGAGACCTCGCTATTGCTCGGCGAGCCGCCGAATGCGGACGTCGTGGCCGTGGGGCCGGTGAGCGCGCTGCAGTTGTCCGGTCCGGATCTGCGGGCGTTCCTGCTCGCCTACCCGGTGGTGATGTACCGCATGCTCCAGGCTGTCAGTCGGCGCCTGGATGGCGCCAACCGTCGCGGGTAGGATCATGGCCGGACGCTCAGCCACCGATACGCGGCCATTCCCGCCAGGGGATTACGGCGTCGTGGTCGTTGGCAGTGGGCCGGGCGGCCTGCAGGTGTCGTACTACCTCTCGAGGCTGGGAATCGGCCACGCGGTCCTGTCGGCCGACCCGTCGCCTGGCGGTATGTTCCGGACCTTCCCGTTCTTCCAGCGCCTGCTCTCGTGGACCAAGCCATACGCACGCCATCCGCGCGACAGCCGGGAGTTCGAGCGCTACGACCTCAACAGCCTGGTGGCGTTCGAGCCGGAAGGCCGAGCCGTCATGCCGTCCCTCATGGACGGAACGTCGGAGTTCCCATCCCGGGCCGAGATGGAGGCCAACCTCATCGAGTTCAGCGACCGCACCGGCCTGCGCGTGCGCCATGGGACCGCATGGCTCGGGACCTCCCGCGAAGGCGACCGCTACGTGTTGCATACCTCCGATGGCGACTACCGCACCCGTGTGCCCATCTTCACGGTCGGGATCGCCGAGCCGCGCCTGCCCAGTGATCTGCCGGGCATCGAGCATGTTGCCCACTATGCGGACACGCGCGACGCACGCGACTATGCCGGCAAGCGCCTCTTCATCCTGGGCAAGGCGAACTCGGGGTTCGAGCTGGCCACCGGGCTGCTGCAGTGGGCCAGCCCCATCATCCTGGCGTCGCCGAGGCCGGCGCAGGTGTCGCTGAACCTCCATTCGCTCGCTGGCGTGCGGGCCCGCTACCTCCAGCCGTGGGAGGACGCGGAGCTCGGCGGCGGCGTCTTCATGCTCGATGCCGCGACCGAGCGTTTCGAGAAGCACGCCGCTGGCATCGACGTCCATCTGAGGCGGACCGACTCGTCGGAGTCGTTGGTGATCGAGGTGGACGAGGTCATCGCTGCCACCGGCTTCAGCGCCCCGCTCCTTGATCTGCCCGAACTCGGTGTGCGGACCTTCGGGCCAAGCGGTCTGCCGACCATGACCAACCACTACGAGTCGGCCACGGCCCCGGGCGTCTACTTCGCCGGCACCATCACCCAGGGCGTCTCCGGGCTGAAGAAGTACGGCCTGCCGGCCAACTCCGGCTCGGTCCACGGGCACCGATACAACGGACGCCTCGTGGTGGATGAGATCGCCGCTCGCTACTTCGGCATCGAGCGGAGGCGTCCGGTCATCGACCCCGACGTCGTCCTCGATCTGCTGCTGACGTCGGCCTCGAGTGCGCCCGAGCTGTGGCATCAGAAGTCCTACCTCGCCCATGCCGTCGCCCGCGATGCGGATGGGGTCCTCCGCGATGACGGCATCGTGTCGCTCGCGGAGTACGTCGATACGGCGGGGCCCGACGGTGTGGCCATCACCATCGAGACGGACGACCACGGGAACATCCGCCCGGCCGTCTACGTCCGCCGCCGTGGCCGGGTCGATGCCGACGCTGTGCTCGATGGGAGCCCGCTGACCGACTACCGCACCGCCGAGCATCGCGCGCAGCTCGCAGCGCTCATCGGTCGCGGCCTGGGCTATCGCTGGCCAAGGTGATGTTGTCTCCCATGCGGGGAGACTGACCAAGTCATTGAACACTCGTTGCTGACAGAGTCACTGAGCGACAACACCCCCGCTCATGTCGGTCGGGAAATCCGATTACACTTGGAGGACTGGTGCCCGGTCTTCCTTCCGTCGCGCGCCACGCCAATCACGTTTTGACAATCGGGGTTCCTGGATGAGGATTGCCACCGTCAAGGAGACTGCGCCCTATGAGCGCCGCGTCGCCCTGGTACCTGATGCCATCGGCAAGTTGACTGCTGCCGGGCATGAGATCCTGGTAGAGGCCGGCGCTGGAGATGGTGCCTCCATCCCCGACGCGGACTTCGCCGCCGCCGGGGCCAAGGTGGTCGCGAGAGACGCACTCTATGGCGAGGCGGACGTGGTTCTGCGTGTGCAGAAGCCGACGCCCGAGGAGATCGGCAAGCTCCACACCGGTCAGGTCGTCATCGGACTCCTGCAACCGCTGATCGATCCGCAGAACGCGCAGTCGCTAGCCAAGGCCGGCGTCACGTCGGTGAGCCTGGACACGCTGCCCCGCACGCTATCTCGAGCACAGACGATGGACGCGCTGTCAAGCCAGGCCAACGTGGGTGGCTACAAGGCCGTCATCGTCGCGGCCGAGGCCTACGGACGCTACTTTCCCTTGCTGACCACCGCTGCCGGCACCGCCAAGCCGGCCAACGTGCTCATCCTCGGCGTCGGTGTGGCCGGCCTGCAGGCCATCGCCACGGCCAAACGGCTGGGCGCCGTGGTCAAGGCCTACGACGTGCGCTCGGAGACCAAGGAGCAGGCCGAGTCGCTGGGTGCCCGGTTCCTCAAGCTCGAGTCGGTCGCCGATGCCACCGGCTCCGGCGGCTATGCCCGCGAGCTGACCGATGAAGAGAAGAAGGCCCAGCAGGCCGAACTCAACGACCACATCAGCTCGATGGATGTGGTCATCACCACGGCGCAGGTGCCGGGGCGACGTCCGCCTCTGCTCGTCACCGCCGACGCCGTACGCAACATGAAGGCCGGCTCGGTCATCGTGGATATGGCAGCCAGCGCCCTCGGCGGCAACGTGGAGCTCTCGCAGCCAGACGACACGGTCGTGACCGACAACGGCGTGACCATCATCGCGCCCACCAACCTGCCGGCGACCATGCCCGCTGGTGCCAGCAGCTTCTACGCTCGCAACATCACCGCATTGCTGACGCACTTCATCAAGGAAGGTGAGATGACGTTCGACTTCGACGATGAGATCACCGCGGGTACCGTCATCAGCCACGACGGCAAGGTCGTGCACGAAGCCACGGCCAAGCTGCTGTCGGAAGGTGGTGCCGCATGAGTGGTGAGATCAGCCTTCTTGGCTCGCTGGTCATCTTCATCCTCGCGGTCCTTGTCGGCTTCGAGGTCATCAGCAAGGTCCCCGCGACGCTGCACACGCCGCTTATGTCGGGTGCCAACTCGATCCACGGCATCGTACTCGTGGGCGGCATGATCATCGCGGCCGAAGCGAACGATCCGCTGGGCTACATCCTGGCCGCGATCGCCGTCTTCTTCGGTGCTGTGAACGTGGTCGGCGGCTACGTCGTTACCGACCGCATGCTACAGATGTTCAGAAGGAAGCCCACCGCCCCCAAGGCTGACGGCAAGGAGGCCTAAGGGTGGATCAGGCGACACTCAGTACCATCTTCATCCTCATCGGGGCGCTCGCGGCCGGCAGTTTCGTCATCGGTCTGCACTTCATGAACAGTCCCGCCACGGGTCGCAACGGCAACCTCATCTCTGCCGGTGGCATGACCGTGGCGGTGATCGCCACGTTCGTCTACCTGCTGCTGCGCGAATGCCAGGAGGGCGCTGAGTGCGTCGTCGGCGGCCTCTCCATGCCCGCCCTGGTCATCATCGTGGGCGGCTTCATCGTCGGTGGCGCGGTGGGCCTGATGCTGGCGCTGCGCGTGGCCATGACCGCGATGCCACAGCTGGTCTCGCTCTTCAACGCGGTCGGTGGTGGCGCAGCCGCCCTGGTCGCGATCTTCGACTACCTCAACATCGTGGGCGGCCCCAGGGAAGAGGTCTCCACGGTCGTCTTCGTCATCCTTGGCGTGGTGATCGGCTCGGTCACCTTCAGCGGTTCGCTCATCGCCTCGGGCAAGTTGCAGGGGCTGCTACCGGGCAAGCCCATCGCGGTCCCGGGCGGGACCTACACCACCGCGGCGCTCGGCGTGGTGGCGCTGCTGACCACCCTCCTGCTGGTGCTCAGTGCCGGTGACGCGCCGGTCCTGGACCTGGGCAGTGAGATCAAGACGGTCATGCTGCTGGTGCTGCTGGCTTCGGCGCTGACCTTTGGTGTGACCATGGTGCTGCCCATCGGTGGCGCGGATATGCCGGTCGTCATCAGCTTGCTCAACTCGTTCACCGGTACCGCTGCGGCCATGTCCGGCTTCGTGCTTGACTCGCCGCTGCTCATCATCGCCGGTGCCTTGGTCGGTGCGGCTGGCGGCATCCTCACCAAGCTCATGGCGGACGCCATGAACCGCTCGCTGCTCAACATCATGATCGGCGGATTCGGTGGCGCTGAGGGCACGCAGGCCGATCCGACTGCGGAAGGCGGCACGGTACGCGAGGTCGGCGTCGACGATGCCGCCATCCAGCTGGCCTATGCCCAGAACGTCATCATCGTGCCCGGCTATGGGCTGGCGGTGGCCCAGGCGCAGCACGCCTGTCGTGAGCTGGGAGACCTGCTCGAGGATCGTGGCGTCAACGTCAACTACGCCATCCACCCGGTGGCCGGCCGCATGCCGGGTCACATGAACGTGCTGCTGGCGGAGGCCAACGTGCCCTATCCGCAGCTCAAGGAGATGGAGGAGATCAACCCCGAGTTCCCCCGCTGTGACGTGGCGCTGGTCATCGGTGCCAACGACGTCACCAACCCGGTGGCCCGGACCGACCCATCCTCGCCCATCTACGGTATGCCGATCCTCGATGTTGATGAGGCCAAGTCGATCATCGTCATCAAGCGCTCCATGGGGCGCGGCTATGCGGGTATCGACAACACGCTGTACAGCGACCCCAAGACGGGCATGCTCTTCGCTGATGCGAAGGCCGGCCTTGAGCAACTGCTGGCGGCGGTCAAGGCACTGTAGGCGACACGCCCGGGGGCCGGGGTCCGGGGGACACACCCGGGAGACACACACCCGGGTCGGCGACACGCCCCGTGTCGCGACATGCTGCCCCAGTAGGCGGTCACGTTCCGGGCGCCACACACCCCGGGCGCCACATGCCCCAGTAGGCGACAAGTTCCGGGCGCGACACACCCCGGGCGCCACATCCCGGTGGGCGACACGTTCCGGGCGCGACGCCCTAAACGCGGGGCGTCCATGGCGGCCAAGCGCTGCCAGGCGACGTTGATCCTCGGCTCCCTGTCCCACCGGGAACGCCAATGGACCGGTGCATGACCGGTTCCGCCGACCAGTTGACGTTTCGGCGGCCGATCGGCCGCCTTGGTGGGACAGACGGCGAGGGGCCGGCCAGAAGCGACCGTCTTTTCCGTCATCGTCGGTCGATTGGCGTTCCCGACGGGACAAAGTGCTGGCGTTCCCGTCACCTTCGGTCGATTGGCGTTCCCGGCGGGACGAAGTGCTGGTTCCCGGCGGGACGGAGTGCCGATTGGCGTGGGTGCGACGGGAGCCGCCGGACGGCTGGTGTTCCGAAAGCCCGACCCTCCGCGACCTTCGTCTCCGGCGCCCCGTGCTGTGCCGCGTCGGCCTCGGGAACAAGGTCCATTCGCCGATGCGGTCGCAAGCGGCCGGCGACACGCCCCGGAGGCGACACCTGGAGGCGAGACCCGGAGGCGACACCCGGCGGCGACACCTGGCGGCGACACGCCCCTGGAGGCGACGCGCCTGGTTCAGTCGCGGTAGCGTGCTGCCGCGGCCGAGTGCTGCTCGGCCATCCAGGCACGCAGCTCCGCCGGCTCCAGCACTTCTGCAGCCGGCCCCCAGCCCAGGATCCAGGCGCGGATCTCCAGAACGCCGGAGACGCGCGCGCGCCACAGCAGCGATCCGTCGTCCTCCAACTCTTCCACCTGGCTGTGGTGCCAGCGGGTCTCGTGCACGCGCTGCGTGACGGAGGGGTCGAAACGGATGACGATGTCAGCCGGCGTGTCGTCGCCGATGACGTCCCAGGCATCGCGCATCTCGCGCGCGACCGAGGCACCCGGTGGCGGGAAGGTGTCCGGCGTCAGCGATACCGACGCGATGCGCTCCACCTTGAAGGTGCGGCGGTCTTGTCGCTCTTCGTCGAAGCCGATGACGTAGAGCGCGCGCGTATGAGCCGACGGCTCGATGGCGTAGGGGTGAAGGCGCACGCGTCGGATAGGTCGGCTGGCGTCGTACACGCCGGACTCGTAGTCCATCTCCACGATGCGTCGCTCGGCGAGCGCATCGGTCAGGCCCCGCAGCACACGCGTGAAGGCATCGACGCGCGGTGTGTCGGCGAAGGCGTCGGCCGTTTCGTGCAGTTGCTCGGCAAGCACCGGCGGCAGCACCTGGGCCAGCTTCACGAAGGCACCGATGATCTCGGTATCCAGCTCGTCGGTGGCCTTGGTCAGCAGGCGCGCGGCCAGGAAGAAGGCCATCGCCTCGTATGGCGTCAGTGCCAGCGGTGGCAGGAAGGCATCGGCATCAAGGCCGAACTTGCCGTGGTCGTTCCAGATGGGCAGGCCGGCATCGAGGTCCATGGCCTCCAGGTCGCGGTAGATGGTTCGCCGCGAGACGCCGACCTGGTCGGCCACCGCGACCGCGGAGATGCCGGCCTCACCATGGGCGCGCAGCACCTGGGCGATCTTGAGATAGCGCGCGGCACGGTCCCACTTGGAACCGCCGCGATCGTCGTAGGTCGTCATGGTGCCTCCGACTGTAGCGCGGCCCCTTCTGTGACACCCGGCGAGTGCGTGTCACTCGGCGCTGTGGTGACACCCGGCGCGTGCGTGTCACTTGCACCCGGTGATGGCGAGGGCCGGGAAGAGGGCCGTGGAGTCGGCGTCGCATCCAGCGTCATCGGCACGCCGACGGCCATGCCCCCCTCCCGGTCGGTCGCCTCCAAGCGTGCCTGCAGCACCACGCGCACGCCTTCGGCATCCCAGTCAGTCTCGGCACGCGAGCCCGAGACCTCGACCGCGGCCATGCCCAGCTCGCCGTCGGCAAAGACCCACCAGTCCATCTCTCCGCGCCAGCGACCGATGGCGTTGTCGGTAGCCTGGTAGCCGTCATACAGCAGCCAGCGTAGCGGCAGGAAGGTGTCCAGTGCGGTGTTGCCGTCGATGAAGGTGCGACAGTGTCGGGCACGCGCGCCCTCGATGATGACCAAACCCAGGTCTTCGGCGACGATGCTGCCACGGGGGACGTCCGCGACCGCGTGTGGCGGGCCGTCCATCGTCAGCGCCCGCCGACCCAACAGGGCGAAGGGGTCGGGTTCGGTCTGTTGCCAGGTGGTTCCGGGCGACCGCGGATCGTCGCTCGACGGGTTCAGCCAGGCTCGCACGCCCAAGCGCCGGTAGGCCAGCCGGCCGCTGCCGTCAGGGCCATCCCAGGATCCGCCCCAGCTCTCATCGAGACCCCTTCGCTGGCCATCCATGCGGGCACGACCGCGCACCTCGTTGTCCAGGCTGGAGGTGGCTTCCACGGAGATGGTGGCGCCCGGGCCCAGGGAGATGGGTTCGTCGCAGAAGGGTGGCTCGATGTCCGGGTCGGTCGGGCCGAAGCGTGAGGCGCTCACGTCGGCGCGTCGCAGCGACTGGTCGTTGACGACCGCCACGAACACGAAGGCGAGGCCCACGACCAACGTCAGCACGACGGCCAGACCCGCCGCGGCCCAGGTCGCATCTCGCTCCAGCGGAGCGACAGCGCGCCGGCGATGGACGAGGCCGACGACGCTGAAGAACGCCATCGCGATCAGTGCCAGGGCCGCCGCGTAGCCCTCTCCGAATGACGGCACCAGGCTTTGAGGGCCGTCCGCCACGAGGGTGCTCGCAACGCCGTAAAGGACGGGGATGGCGAGGAGCAGCGCTGCGATCCACACCCACACCATCACTACGCGGTGACGCTGGCTGAGGCCCGTCACGGGCCAGACGAAGCCGGCGTCGGCGACGAACACCGGGATGAAGCAGGCGAGGGCGACCACGACATCGAGTGGTCCGCCGGGCCGGTAGGCGGTGGCGATGGCGATGGCGATGGCCGCCCACAAGACCACCAGCGTGGCTGCCAGGGAGCGCAAGAGGCGGCGGTCGGCAGCGTGCTCGGTCATCCCGACGGCAGCATACTGCCGCCACGACTCCGCCCGCGCGCCTGCCGCCACGACTCCGCCCGCGCGCCTGCCATCTCGCCCGCGCGCGTACCATCGTGGCGCGATGGCCCACACCTACACCCGCACCGTCACCACTCCCGCCGCGACCGATGCCGGTCGGGCCGGAGCGCCACCCTTCGTGAGCTTGCTGAGCGACTTCGGGTTGCGTGACCCATCGGCCGGGATCATGCGCGCGGTGGTGACTCGCATCTGCCCGCGGGCCAACGTCGTCGACCTCGCCCATGACGTGCGCAAGTTCGCGATCCGGGATGGCGCGCTCCTGCTGTGGAGCGCGGTCCCGTACTTGCCCATCGGCGCGCACGTGGCGGTGGTGGACCCAGGGGTCGGCACGGCGCGCCAGGGCATCGCCATCGCGACCCTGCGAGGTGACTACCTGGTCGGCCCCGACAACGGATTGCTCATGCCGGCCGCCGCGCGCCTGGGCGGCATCACGCGGGTCCACTTGCTCGAGAACCCGCGCTATGCGCTGCCCGACATCTCCAGCTCATTCCATGGACGTGACGTGTTCGCACCGGCCGCCGCCCATCTGGCTGACGGCGTGCCCATCGAAGAACTGGGGCGGTCCGTCGACCCACGGCGACTGCTGGATCTGGACTGGCCGCGGCCTGACATCCGCCCCGGCCGATTGCGAGCGCAGGCGATCTACCTGGATACCTTCGGCAACGTCAAGCTCTCAGCTCTCGCCGATGATCTCCTGGCGGCGCTGCCGGGTCTGGCGTTGGGTGAACCGCTGCTGCTGCGCGTCGGCGATGGCCCGGAGGCGCGCGAGGTGCCGGCCACGTGGGCGCGCACCTTCGGCGACGTGCCCGAGGGGGCCCCGCTGCTGACGGCCGATTCATACGGCCGAGTGGCGCTCTCGGTGCACCAGGGCTCGGCTGTGGACCGTTATGGCGTGACGCTCGATTCGGTCATCGCGGTGGCGCGTCCGGTGCGACCGGCCTCGCCGCCTGTTCGACCGTCGCCTGTTCCACCCCCAGGCGATCGACCCCCAGCTATGCGAGCGCCATCCTCGCGCTCCCTCCAGCCACCTGCGCCCCCTGGGCCGCATCGGTCACGTCCCTGAGGAGTGCGCCGGCCCGCATCGTGGACAGGCTGGTCTCGTCCACCGGCGTCCGCGGCGGCACGAACTCGGCCGCCAGCGCCAGACCGTCGTCGGCGGTCGCGATCCGGTCTCGACCGGCTCGCTTGGCAGCGTAGAGCGCGCGGTCGGCCGCGAGCAGCAGCCCGTCGCGGTCGGTGGCGTCAGCCGGGTAGGCGGCGACACCCACCGAACAGCGCATGGCCGCCGCCAGGCCATCGTTGCCGTGGACGGCTCGGACGGCGCCACGGACTCGTTCGGCCACATCGCCGGCCTCGGTCACCGACGCACGCGGCAGGATGAGACAGAACTCGTCACCGCCGTAGCGGTAGACGCGGTCGCCCTCGCGGCAGGCGTGGCCGACCGCCTTGGCGATGCCCACCAGCAGGGCGTTGCCGGCTTCGTGGCCGTATCGGTCGTTGTAGGACTTGAAGTCGTCAAGGTCGAGCATCAACAATGCGAAGGGGTACCCTCCGGCGACCGCCATCAACAGGTCCTCGCGGAAGGTGCCGTGATTTCGCAGCCCGGTGAGCGCATCGGTCTGCGCTCGCAGCTCCACGACGCGGTGTGCCAGCGCGTTCTGCAGGGCGATCGACACATGCGCCGCAAAAAGCCGTACCAGGTCGAGCTCGCGCGGCTCGAACACCGCGCCTTCGCCCATGCGCTTGAGGTGGAGGATGCCCAGCACGCGCTCACGACCCTGCAGCGGCGCCAGGATCAGCGCGGCCGGCGGAACGCCACTGCGGCTGCCACGACCACCACGACTGACGCTGCGCGCCTCGCCGGTGGCCAACACCTCCGAGACCACCACGCCCGAATCGGGCAGGCGGCGCGACAGGAAGGCGGACGCGCCGACGCCCCGCGCCAGCAGCGGGCTGAGGCTGCGACGAGTCGGTTCGTGGACATAGATGCCCAGCGTGTCCACCGGGATCAGGCCGACCAGGCTTTCGGCGATCTCAGCCACCACTGCGGCTGGATCGAGGTTGGTCAGGATGCGCTCGGTCACGCGCAATAGCTCGGCCTGGCTTCGCAGCTGCCGGTCGAGGGTGCGTGCCTGTGCCTGCAGTCGCTCGCTGATGTCCGCATTGGCCATCGCTTGTGCCGCGATGGCAGCGTAGATGCCGAGGTAGCGCAGGTCGTCGGGTGTGAAGCGATCGAGTCCCAGCTTCGCCAGCACGATGACCCCGATGGTCTCGCCCTCGTAGATCATCGGTGCCAGCAGGAGGGACTCGGGCAGGTCCTCCTCGGTGCCTGGGATCTGGGCGCCGCGCGGATCACGCGCAGCATCGGGCAGATACTGCGCGACGCCGTGCGCAGCCACCCAGCCGGTGATGCCCTGGCCGACGCGCAGCCGGAGTTGCTCGACCAGCTCACCGGTGTAGGTGCCGACCTCGCCGCGCCAAGCGACCGGCACCACGTCCTCATCCTCGACGCGATAGACGCGCACGTTGTGATAGTCGATGAGCTGCCGCAGCTCGAGACAGATGGCGGCACCGATCTCGGTGACCGTGCTGAGGTGATTGAGCCTGGTGCCCAGCTTGGCGATGGACTCGATCTGTGCCTCGCGGACCACCTCCGGCGACGGCGTGTTCTCGGCCGTGGACACGAATGTGCGCAAGTCGTCGACGAGGAAGCGGCGGTCGCCACGGCCATTCACTCGCAGGCAACGCACCCGCCCCTGGTCGGCCCACGTGCGCAACGTGTTGGGATGCACACCGAGCAGGCGAGCGGCCTTGGTGATGGGCAGCGAGGAGGGTGGGGCTGTTCGGTCCGTCATGGTGCTCGTGCATGGGCGGGACGTAGGCACGCCCGCTGGCCCGATGGTGTCCGAACCTCACAACTCCTCATATGGGAGTTCCGTACCGGGTGGGCCGTGCCCCGGTGCCAGTCGGCGCCAGCGGCCGCACGGATCCCTCAGCCCGTGCGGCTCCCGCCACGAGTCGCCAGTCGCACGATGAGCAGCGTGACGAGCGCCGTGCCGATGGCCAGCGCCACCACCGCGACGAGGATCAGCAGGGGGTTGCCCACCAGCCCCGGGCCCGCGCCATCCGAGCGAAGGTCGCCACTCGCGAGAAGGGCGGTGGGCGAGGACGATGCTGTCGGGAGGGTCGATGGATCCGCGCCGAAGGCCACGGCGGTGAAGAGGCCGATGACGATGAGGGCGCCGACGAGCGCTACCACGAGCGCTACCACGACCGAGTCGCGGTTCATGCGCCCAGCACCACAGCGATGAGGCCGATCCCGATGAGGACGGGCGTCGCCCCCAGCAGGCCCGAGGCCACCAGTAACTCGGTGCGCCGCTCCGACCCCAGCACGCGCATGGCCTCGTCGAGCTCCAGCGTCGTCAGCAGCAACGGACGTGAGAGGCCCGGGCCGAGCACCACCGAGCCAGCAGGGCCGATGACGGGGACACCCGCGGCCGTGGCGTGCTCGGTCGCCGAGATCTGCTCGATGCGAAGGCGCACCGGCCTGCCCGGGGGGAGTTGCGGCAGCGGCCCGACGAGGGCCTCATCGGTGAGGTCGGCCGCCACGCCCACCAATTCGCGGGGGACGACCACGAGGCCATCGCCGAGCGATCCGACATCGATGGCCACGCGCTCGCCACGCTCGGCCAGGGCGAACGGCACCGCCAGGCGTTCGTCGTCGAACGTCTGCCATCCTGAGCGGCCGCTGCGTTGCTGCAGCCGCCGTCGGCGAAACACGAGGGGCCTGCCATCATGGCCGGGAAACTCTTCGGCGCTGTCGATGCGGCCGTGGAGCCGGATGTACGCGGCTTCACCGCTGGCGGCGATGGCGGCCGCTTCGGTGAGGCTGCGCTGCGGTGCCGCCGCCAGCAAGCGGCCGACCCGCCATCCGGAGCCCCCGCGCCGCAACAGGATCCAGCCCAAGGCGCCCGCGGCCAGGCCGAAGACGATGAGCGCAGGGCCGATCATGCGCGTCGTTCGGCAGCGGCCGAGACGCGATGGGTCGCGGGCATGCAGCGACCCGAAGGAACCTTCCACGCGACGTGGGCTGTGATGTCATCGTGGCCGTTAGTCGGTTCCAGGGCCCCTTCGGGTCGAGGCCGACGGTAGGCGTCGCGATGGTCCCTGGTCAACGGTACGGATGGGGTATGTGGTGTCCGTACGCACCGAGCTATCCACCGTTCGTCCACAGCGGTGGCGCCTACCACGGCGCTCACGCCAACGCTCGTCCGGTGCCCGGATCGAAGGCGACCAGGTCACCGCCATAGCTGAGCAGTGTGAGGGTGCCAGCTACCAGCTCGGCTCCGGCGATGACGTCGCTGTGGGCCACCCGCCAACGCACCGCACCTTCCCGATCGAGTGCCAGCGTCTCCACCTCGCTCTGCACGATCACGTGCGACAAGCGCGAGGAGCCCAGCACCGTCACGACGGGCGTTCCCGAGCGGTATGTCCAGAGCAGCTCGCCACTGCGACCAGCAAGGCCGTAGACGAAGAAACCGTACTTGACGACGAGCTGGGCTTCGGCATCCCAGAAGAGGCCGGTCGGCTCATCGAACAGCGGCGACGCGAAGCGCGCGGTCCAGGTGCCGAGCGGACCCTCCACGCGCAGCTCGGCCCGGCACATGCGAGCCGGGTCGCCGCCGACGAGCGCGGTGTGGTCGGTCAGGTCACCACCGCTCTCGCTGAGCGCGAAGACCGCCTCGCCAGAGCCGGAACCACCCCAGCGATAGCGCGCCGCGAGACCACCGGGATAGCCCACGCTCAGGCGCTGGACCTCGCTCACGGCGCCTCAGCCGTGGTTGGCGCCGCAGCCATGGTCGACGCCGCTGCCGGGTCCAGGTCCTCGGCGCAGGATGCCACCAAGGCATCGGAGAGCATCGCCAGCGTGGCCGGTGCCATGGCGAACACCGCGTTAGCGGTGCCGGCTGCGGCCCACACCTCTTCGTAGCCATCGAGGGCCGGGTCCATGATCACCGGGATGTGCCTTGGGTGGCCGAATGGCGGGATGCCGCCGATGGAGAAGCCGGTCGCGGCGCCTGCCTCCTTGGCACTGGCACGCCGTAGCCGCGGACGGCCGCTGACGCTCGCCAGCTTGGCGATGTCGACGCGGTCGGTGCCGCGCACCAATGCGATGACCGGCTCGAGTTCGCCATCGTCGCGGGCGGGATCGACCGGTGCCATGAAGACGAGGCTCTTGACGATCTGGCCGAGTCGCACCCCGATGGCATCGGCGGCCTCCTGTGCGGTATGGGTCGATGCGTCGAAGGTCACGACCTTGATCTCGACACCGTGCCGTCGGGCGGCTTCGCGGACATGCTCGTGGGCTGGACGGGCGGACGTTGGCATGGCTGGGAGTCTAGGACATCACCGATCCTTGGCGCGGGTGTAGGATTCAGGGACATGACCACATATGGGACAGGGGAGCGCCCAGGCGGCGCTGAGAGTGCGGTACCACCGCAGACCCTCGGAACCTGATCCGGTTCGTACCGGCGAAGGGAGTCGAAGACGTGACCTCCGTCCCATCCCAGACGGAGGTTTTGACGTTCATGGCCACTCTCGGCCACGCCCTTGTCATCGCCGACGGCGATGTCGATCTGGCGCTCCTTCGGTCGATGGCTGCCGCCGCACCAGCGCCCCTGCTGATCGCGGCAGACGGCGGTGCAGCGCATGTTCTCCAGGCTGGCTTGTCGCCTGACATCGTGGTCGGCGATTTCGACTCGCTCGCGGAGGCCGAGCGACTGCGCCTCAAGGCCTCGGGCGTGGAGTTGCGGGTGGCGGAACGTGACAAGGACGAGAGCGACATGGAGCTGAGCCTGCTCAGCGCGCTGGAGATGCGTGCGACCCGCATCACCATCCTCGGCGCGCTGGGTGTCACGCGACCGGAGCACAGCCTCGCCAACCTGCTGCTACTGGCCGACCCACGGCTGGACGGGATCGAGGTCGCCATCGCCGGCCGTGGCTCGCGGATCTGGCGCATCGGCACCGCCGCTGGCCCCGGCGAGGCGCACATCGAAGGTCAGCCCGCTGACTACGTCTCGCTGTTCGCCATCGATCCCGAGGTGAGCGGTGTCAGTACCGACGGCCTGCGCTTCCCGCTGGCAGCCGAGACCCTGCGCCTGGGGCCGTCGCGCGGCCTTTCCAACGAGCTCGTCGGGCCGCGGGCCCGTGTGACCACTCGACGCGGGCGGCTGCTGGTGGTGCACACCGACCGTGACCAGGAATGACTGGAGGTACCCGCATGTCCCGACCTCACACCATCGTCATCGCGCTCGCCAGCTGCTTGCTCCTGGGAGGGTCCGTCGGCGCGGTGGCGCAGGGGCGCACGCTGACGCTGATGACCCATGATTCGTTCTACCTGCCCGACGAGGTCATCAAGACCTTCGAAGCTGCTCACGACGTTCACCTGCAGCTCTTGCCGGCCGGTGACGCCGGCACCATGGTCAATCAGGCCATCCTCACCGTCGACCGGCCGCTGGCCGATGTCCTCTACGGTGTGGACAACACCTTCCTCTCGCGTGCGTTGGCAGCGGACATCTTCGAGCCCTACAGCTCGCCCGAGCTGGCTGCGGTGCCTGTGGATCTGCGATCGGACCCCGAAGGGCGTGTCACCCCCATCGACGTGGCCGATGTCTGCCTCAACCTCGACCGCTCGGCCTTCGGCGCCGGCGGCCTGCCCGTGCCGGCTCGCCTCGAGGACCTGGCCGAGCCTGCGCTGGCCGGTCAACTGGTGGTTGAGAACCCGGCTACGTCCTCGCCCGGCCTTGCCTTCCTGCTCGCGACCATCGCCTACTTCGGTGAGGATCCCGAGACGGGCTGGACGGCCTTCTGGTCCGACCTGAGGGCGAACGGCGTCACCGTGACCTCGGGCTGGGAGGAGGCGTACTACGGCCAGTTCTCCGGTGGCACCGGTGAGGGTGCGCTGCCCATCGTCGTCTCCTATGCCTCGAGCCCGGCCGCTGAAGTGCTCTTCGGACCGGATCCGGAGGTCGACGAATCGCCCACCTTGGCTATCGACGCTGGCTGCTTCCGGCAGATCGAGTTCGCCGGCATCCTGCGCGGCACCGATGAGCCCGAGCTGGCTGGCGCACTCATCGACTACCTGCTCTCGCCGGAGGTGCAGGCGCAGCTGCCGCTGGCCATGTACGTCTACCCGGCGCGATCGGACGTGCCCCTGCCGGCGGTCTTCGAGCAGCATGCGCTGGTCCCGTCGGCGCCGCTCAGCCTCGATCCCACGGTCATCGATGCCGGCCGTGAAGGCTGGATCCGCGAGTGGACCGACATCGTCCTGCGCTGACGCGCCGCTGGGCCCTGCTGCTGGCGCTGGCACCGCTGGCCTTCCTGGGCCTGTTCTTCCTGTGGCCGGTCGCGAGCATCCTGGCACTCGGGCTTGCGCCTGGCGGAGACTGGGATCTGGGGAGGGTGATCGACACCTGGCGGCAGCCGTTCGTGTTCGACATCGTGCTGTTCACGCTGGCGCTGGCTGGCCTGTCCACGCTGTTGACCGTGCTGCTGGGGATGCCTGCCGCATGGGTCTTCGCGCGTTTCGACTTCCCCGCCAAACGCGTCCTGCGGGCGCTCACCGTGGTGCCGTTCGTGCTACCTACCGTGGTCGTCGGCGCCGCGTTCCTGGCGCTGCTGGGTCCACGCAGTCCCGTCAACGCCGTCGGCGAGCTCCTCTTCGGGGCGAACGTCCCGCAGGTCCGCCTCGACGGATCGGTGGGGGCGATCCTGCTGGCCCACGTCTTCTACAACATCGCCGTCATCATCCGCATGGTGGGGGGCATGTGGGCGCACATCGATCCGCGGACCGAGGAGGCAGCGCGGATGCTCGGCGCCTCGCCCGTCCGCGCTTTTCGCGAGGTGACCTGGCCGCTGCTGCGCCCGGCGCTCATCTCCGCGGCATCGATCGTCTTCCTCTTCACGGTGACCTCCTTCGGCGTCGTGCTGCTATTGGGCAGTCCGCGGGACACCACGCTGGAGGTGGAGATCTACCGCCAGACGGCCATCCTGCTGGACTTGCCCACGGCTGCGGCACTGACCATCCTGCAGATGAGCGGCGTGCTGGTGCTGCTGCTGGCGAGCGCGCGCGCGCAGGAGCGCCTATCGATCCAACAACGGCTGCGGCCCGCGTCCGAGACCGTACGTCGCCCGCGGCCGGGTCGCGAGCGCGCCATCGTCGCGGTGGTCCTGGCCGCCACGCTGGCGTTCATGGTGACGCCGCTGCTCATCCTGGTGGAGCGCTCGCTGGCAGGACCGGCCGGCTATGGCATCGACGCCTACGGGGCGCTGCTGGGCGAGGACCCACGCATGCGTCTCGCGTCCGCGCCGTGGCAGGCAGTGGTCGATTCGCTCACCTTCGCTGTTGCCACCACGCTCATCGCGGGAACGCTCGGCGTCCTGGCCGCGGCCGTGGTGGGCTATCGACGCGGCTGGTTGGCCCGTGGACTGGACGCCCTGATCATGCTGCCGCTGGGGACGTCCGCGGTCGTCGTCGGCTTCGGCTTCCTCGTGTCGCTCGATACGCCGCCGCTGGACCTGCGCACCTCGGTGCTTCTCATCCCTGTCGCCCACTCGCTCATCGCGCTGCCGTTCGTGATGCGCGCGGTGGTGCCGGTCATCCGCTCCATCGACGATCGGCTGCGTGAGGCGGCCGCGGTGCTCGGGGCGTCGCCGGCACGGACCTGGCGAGAGGTCGACGGACCCATCCTGGCACGTGGCGCCCTTGTCGGCGCTGGCTTCGCTTTCGCCGTGTCGCTGGGTGAGTTCGGTGCCACGCTCTTCATCGCACGGCCGGACAGCGTCACCATCCCGGTGGCCATCTACCGGCTGCTGGGCCAGCCGGGCGCGGCCAACTTCGCAGCGGCGATGGCGCTCTCGGTCGTGCTGATGGTGCTGACCGCCAGTGCGGTGCTGCTCATCGAACGGCTGCGCGGAAGCGGGCCGCAGCCGTTCTGACCAGTCGCCAGCGAGGAGGGACATGCTCCAGCTTGAGGGTCTGAGCGCTGCCTACGACGGCGCCGACGTGCTGCGCCACATCGACCTCGTGGTGCCCGCCGGCCAGCTGCTGTGCGTGCTCGGGCCCAGCGGCAGCGGCAAGTCCACGCTGCTGCGGGTCATCGCGGGACTGGAGGTGCCCAGCGCCGGCTCAGTGCATCTTGATGGCCGTGACCTTGCCGGTGTGCCGCCTCACCAGCGTGACGTAGGGCTGATGTTCCAGGACTATGCGCTCTTCCCACACCGGGACGTCGGCGAGAACGTGGCCTTTGGCCTGCGCATGCAAGGTCAGGAGGCTGCCGCACATCATCTCCGTGTTGCGGAGCTGCTCGAGCTGGTGGGCCTGCCGGGTGCCGAGCGGCGGTCGGTCTCGCAGCTGTCGGGTGGGGAGCAGCAGCGAGTGGCGCTGGCGCGTGCGCTCGCGACGAGCCCGCGCCTACTGATGCTCGATGAGCCCATGGGCTCCCTGGACCGCTCCCTGCGGGAGCGTCTGCCCGACGAGCTGCGCACCATCTTTGGGCAGCTGGGGCTCACCGTCATCTATGTCACACACGATCAGGACGAGGCCCTCGGCGTGGCCGACCGCGTGGTCTTGCTCGACGAGGGCCGGCTGGTCGCCGACGGCACGCCCGAGGAGCTCTGGACCGCGCCACCGGACGAGTGGACGGCGCGTTTCCTGGGCTTTCGCAACATCGCGCCCGGGTGGATCAGCCATGGGTCGCTGCAGACACCCTGGGGCGACCTTCCCGCCGCGCCCGCCGCGGTGGCCGATGCCGGCACGGCCGGGACGACCGATCCGACCCATCCGACCGACGCGGCGTCCGCGGTCACCGTGGTGCTGCGCCCGGGGTCCTTGGTGGCCGATGCCGCAGGCCCCATCGCCGGCCGTGTGTCGGCGCGACGCTTCCGCGGTGACCACGTGTTGCTGCTCGTCGAGGTCCCGGGTGCACCGCTCCTGCACGTAGAGGCCAGGGACGGCGAGCTCCCCGCGGTCGGTGCAGCCATCAGGCTCGCGGTGCTACCAGGAGGCGCCCATGTCATCGCGGGCCAGTCGGCGCTACCCTTCCGGGCATGACCCACGAAGCTGCCAACACCCTGCCCGCGGTGGGCGAGTCTGCCCCGGCGTTCTCGCTCCCCGACGACAGCGGCACCATCCGCGACCTCGCTGCCGAGCGCGGCCGATGGGTGGTGCTGTTCTTCTACCCCAAGGACTTTACGCCCGGCTGCACCAGCGAGGTCTGCGAGTTCCGCGATCTTCTCGGCCGAGTTCGAGGCCGCCCGAGCCACGATCTGGTCGATCAGCGTCCTCGACGCTGACTCCAAGGCCAAGTTCAAGGCACAGCACCAGTTGACATTCCCGCTGCTGGCCGATGTCGACCACAGCGTCGCTGAGCGCTACGGCGTCTGGGTCGAGAAGAAGAACTACGGCAAGACGTATTTCGGCATCGCCCGCACGACCTTCCTGATCGACCCGGCTGGTCGCATCGCCCACGTCTGGCCGGCGGTGAAGGTCGATGGCCACGCGGCTGCGGCGCTCGAGATGGTCCGTTCAGTGAGTGCTGCAGACTGATGGCCCGGGGCGCTCGGCGCAGGCCTGAGACAGAAGAAGACGTCGCTCGTGGGGGGAGACGAGCGACGTCACCTCAGAAGGATAGCGCCATCGCCACAGGAATCAAGTACCTACCGGGTATTTATTTTCTTGACCATACCGGGCGTGCCGGAGGCGATGCTGCCTCCCTTTGGAGCGACGGTCGTTGAGCCACCCCGGTCTGCCACGTGCTGAGCGGCCCCGGCGGCTGCTGATCATCGTGGCCCATCCCGGCGATGCCGAGCCGGCCATGGCCGGCAGCATCGCGGCCTGGGTGGCCGATGGCACTGTGGCGCACCTGGTGTGCTGCACCAGCGGGGACGCCGGCGCGGAAGCTGCCACGACCGACCCGCTGGAGCTGGCCGCTCGCCGTGAGGTGGAGCAACGCGACGCTGCCGAGATCGTCGGCTGCGAGGCGGTGACGTTCCTGCACCGGCCTGAGGGTGCGCTAGCCAATGATCTGGCGCTGCGTGAGCAGCTGGTGCGCCTCATCCGCGCCTTCGCGCCTGATGTGGTCGCTGCGCCAGACCCACGGGTGCTCGTCCACGCGGACGGCCTTGTGCACGCGGATGGCCCAGTCAACCATGTCGACCATCGCGAGGCCGGTCTCGCCGCCATCGACGCGGTCTCGCCGGCAGCGAGCAACCCGATGGCCTTTCCCCATCTCGTCACGTCGGAAGGACTGGGGCCACATCGGACGGAGCGGCTCTACCTCTTCAGCAGCGATCGGCCTAACGCCGCCGTCGACGTCTCATCCCGGCTGGACGTGAAGTCGCGTGCCGTGCATATCCACCAGAACCAGGCACACTCCAGGGAGCGTCAGGCTCACGAGCCCCCACCGACCGATATCGGGTCCACGGAGGCGTTCTGCGTCATCGATCTGCGCTGAGGTCGATAGCATCCGCCGTGCTCGGCCGTGCTCGCCCGTACGATCAGCCGGGTACGCTCCCCAGGTCGTGACGGTCGGCCAGCAGCACCGGGCGCACCTGACCCCATTCGTTCCACAACAGCTCCAGTGGTTCGGCTCGCCGCCCCAGGGCGCCTACCAGCTGTTCCACGGTCAGACCAGGCGCCTGTGCGACCAGGAAGGCCCGAGCATCGACGCCGATCGATCGCGGCAGCAGACGCAGATCCTCCGCACTAGGTACGTCACGCATGCTGCGTGCGTCCAGTCCCGCATATGCCAGCGCCATCGATAGGTCGCTGGGTGCCGGTGCGCGTCCCGCGTGCCAGCCCTCGGATGGCTCGAACTGGAAGCCCAGGCGCGCCAGCGCGGCGATAACGTCATGTGCTTCCTCGAATTCGAGGTAGGCCCAGAACGGATGAGCGGGGTCGAAGGTCAGGAAACCCGCTTCCGCGGCAGCTGAGACGATTGCCCCCACGAGCTCTTGGAGCTGCAGCTGTGCTTCCGCCGGAGTGCTGCCGGTATGGGCGGCCACCTCGGACGCGGCCAGTTCAAGGGCGCGGCGATCCCCGCTCACCATCGACTCCATGACGAGTGGCGGGCCTTGCTCGGCATCGCCGATGCGGACCGCATGAGCGTCGGTCGCCGCGTCCGGATCGCCGCTGGCTGCTGCGGCATCCGCGGCGACTTCCACCGTCCCTGCCTCCTCACACGCCGCGAGGTCCACACGGGCGTCGAGGCAGCCAGCCTCCGCTCCCTCCGCTCCCATGCGGGCCTGTCGCTCTGCGGCCTCGGCCGCCACCACAGCGCGCTCGAGCGCTGTCAGGTTCGCCTGGGCCGCACGGGCAGCCCGTTGCGCCAGTCTGCCGGCGCGGTTGATCTGGTCGACCGAGCGCGCCCAGGCCGCGGTCGCCTCCCTGAGCACGTCATCATCGCTGCTACTGCGCCGCGCCAACTGATAGCGATCGCGCGCGGCGGCTTTTTCCGCGCTGCGAAGCCTGGGATCGGCGGCAGCGACAGCCTCGGTCCGGCGGTGCTCGGCGGCGACCAGGTCACGCCTCAGCTCGCGCAAGCGTACGACAGCAGCCTCGTGGGCCGCGCGTGCTTCGTGTGCCTCGCGACAGCGTCCATTGACGACGGCGCGCAATTCGGCACAGTGGTCGGAGGGTCCTTCGGCGGACGCTCCTGTGGTCGGCTTCATGGGCGCAACATACGAGCCACCAGCGCCGCGGTCAACGAGCAGATGGTCCCGGCATCGCCACCGAGCGTGGGAGGCCATCAGCCCGGACTGCCGGGCCCAGCGATCAGTCCGTGGAATGCACGCTTCAACCCGTGGTTCGTTCGGCCCGACCCATGGGGCGCCCGACCGACCCTGGAGCCCTCGACCCGACCCTGGAACACTCGGCCCGACCCATGGGGCGCCCGACCGACCCTGGAACACTCGACCCGACCCTGGAACGACTAAGCCTTGACCCACCGGGCGGGTCATCGGACGGAGCTAGCGGTCGTCCTACCCACCCAGGGGCATAAGACGACGACTCGGTGGGCTGCTGCGGCCCCGGCTCCGCTGGTTCACCCACCGGGCGGGTCATCGGACGGAGCTAGCGGTCGTCCTACCCACCCAGGGGCATAAGACGACGACTCGGTGGGCTGCTGCGGCCCCGGCTCCGCTGGTTCACCCACCGGGCGGGTCATCGGACGGAGCTAGCGGTCGTCCTGCCCACCCCGGGGCATAAGACGACGACTCGGTGGGCTGCTGCGGTCCCCGGCTCCGCTGGTTCACCCGTGGGGCGGGTCGACGGTGATGCCTTGGCACCCAGGTGCGCTTGGCGGCCGGAGTCGCTGCCCCTCGACATGCGCAGCTGGTCCCGGCCTCGCCACCGAGCGTGACACCCCTGACAGCGTCCGATCGCCGGCGCCCCTGACAGCGTCCGATCGCCGGCGCCCCTTATAGTCCGCCCGTCGGTGGATCGTATACGCTCGCGCTACGCGATCCCGCACGGCACAGCGCTGCGATGGTAGATTCGATGGCACTCGTGCCGAGGGGCCGAGCCGTATGCTCCACACCCACATCCTGAGGGGGTCTGCGCCAGCGTGGTCATCGACAGTAGCCAAGAGTTCCTCGTCCAGCCCGTGGACGCTTCCTGGCTGCAGTGCAACATCGAGTGCCAGGAAGGGTGCCCCGTGGGCACCAACTGCCGCGGCTACTTGAACCTTGCCGCCGAGGGTCGCTTCGAGGAGGGCTACATCCTCGCTCGCGAGCCCAATCCAGTAGCGGGGATGTGCGCCTACGTCTGCTCCGCGCCGTGTGAGCGAGCCTGCCGGCGTGGTGACATCGACCGCCCGCTGGCCATCCGCGCCATGAAGCGGTTCCTCGTGGAGTGGCATGCGCAGTCGGGCATCCCCGACGAGATGCCGCTGATCACCCCGCGCGACACCAGCGTCGCGGTCGTCGGTGCTGGTCCGGCCGGCTTGGCTGTGGCGCGTGAGCTGGCGGTGGCCGGCCACCGTGTCACCGTCTTCGATGAGCTGCCTATGGCCGGTGGCACGCTGCTCGTCGGCGTGCCCGCGTTCCGACTGCCACGCGAGGCCATCGAGATGGACTTCCGGCTCGTCGAGCGCCTAGGCGTCGATTTCCGCTTCGGTACCCGGATCGGTCGCGACATCACCTTCGAAGAGTTGCAGTCACAGTTCGACTCGGTCGCCATCTGTGCCGGAGCCATGAACGCGGTGCCCCTCGATGTACCCGGCAACGACCTCATCGGCATCCAGTACGGCGTCGAGTTCATGAAGCGCGCCAACCTCGGCGAGGCGATCCAAGTGGGCACGGACGTGGTCGTCATCGGCGGCGGCTATACCGCCATGGACTGCTCGCGCACGGCCCTTCGACATGGCGCGCAGAACGTCACCATCGCCTACCGGCGCACCCGCTCCGAGCTGGTGGTCGATGAGGAGGAGCTGGGCGAGACCGAGCGTGAAGGCGTGAACATGGAGTTCCTCGTCAGCCCGGTCGAGATCATCGGCGACGAGGACGGCAACATCAGTGGCGTCAAGTTCGTGCGCAACAAGCTGGGCGAGCCAGACGCCAGCGGCCGTCGCCGGCCGGTTCCCATCGAGGGTTCGGAGTACGTCGTCCCCGCGCAGACTGTCATCCCAGCCGTGAGCCAGGCGGCTGACAACACCTTCCTTCCGATCGAGGCCAGCTTCCAGATCAACCGTGGCCGCATGCGCGTCGATCCAGGTACCTACGCCACCAACGTGCGCGGGGTCTTCGCCTGTGGTGACTTCGTCACCGGGCCCACCACGCTCATCGAGTCCGCCGGCCACGGCAAGAAGTGTGCCTATGCCATCGACCGCTACCTGTCAGGCCGCTCCAGCGTCTCGGTTGACGCCAACGTCCGCATCGTCAGCTCCTGGCGCCACGAGATGCCGGAACTCTACGACGTGCTGCCGAGGCAGCACGTGCCGATGTTGCCGCCTGAGGCGCGCCGCCCCTCTGATGATCCCAAGGTGAACTTCAGCACCATCACCGAGCTCGGCTACACCACCGACCAGGCTGTCACAGAGTCGACGCGTTGCCTGATGTGCAACTACAACATCTGGTTCGACGGCTTCCGCTGCGTCCTCTGTGGCGCCTGCGCTGATGTCTGCCCGGAGGGCGTCATCCACATGATCGACGTCAACCAGATGAAGTCGGAGGGCGCCTTGCCTGAGCTGGTGGACGGCTACGGCTGGACCCAGGGTGCGGCCATGGTGCTAGACGAGGAACGCTGCATCCGTTGTGCCCTGTGCGTCAAGCGCTGCCCATACGACGCCATCACCATGGAGCGGTTCGAGATGCAGGAGATCAGCGAGGACGGTAGGCTCTACAAGGAATCGTACCGTGACACCCAGCTCGGTTTGGCGGGTGTCGGGAACCAGGCAGAGGCAGGGGGAACTCCTCGATGACGGTGGCACGGCGGTGAGCTTCCTCGAACGCGTCGACCAGTCCATCCGCCGCAGCGCGGCCTTCCGGTCGATCTTCCGGCAGCCCTACCCCAATGACGAGCGCTCGCGCGCCATGGCCGTGATGAACAACGTGTTCCTGCATCTTCATCCGGTGCGGGTACGCCAGCATGCGGTCAAGTTCGCCTACACCTTCTGTCTCGGCGGACTCTCGTTCTTCTTCTTCCTGGTGTTGACCGTGACGGGCGTCTACCTGATGTTCTTCTACGTGCCCTCGGCGACCCAGGCCTATACGGACATCCTGCGCATCCAGTCGGAGGTGCCGTTCGGCCTCTTGACCCGCAACATCCACCGCTGGGCAGCTCACCTGATGGTGTTCTTCGTCTTCCTGCACATGATGCGTGTCTTCTATCACGGCGCCTACAAGCCACCGCGTGAGTTCAACTGGGTGGTCGGTGTGGTGCTGTTGCTGTTGACCGTCTTCCTGTCCTTCACCGGATACCTGCTGCCGTGGGACCAGATCGCCTTCTGGGCCATCACCATCGGCACCAACATGGCGACATATGCGCCGGTATTCAACACCCCCAGCCAGCTGCTGCTGCTGGGCGGGATCGAGGTCGGCCAGAACACGCTCCTGCGCTTCTACGTGCTGCACGTGATCCTGATGCCGCTGGTGGCGGCACTGTTCCTGTCCGTGCACTTCTGGCGTATCCGCAAGGACGGAGGTATCAGCGGTCCTCTGTAGGCCGCACCTGAGCCCATGAGCGACGATCCGAAGAACCCACAAGTCCCCGCCACACCGACGTCCGCACCCACGTCCGCGCAGCCGGAGCGGCGCAGCACGCTGCCCGCGGCGCCACCGGAGCGACGCACCACGGAGATCGACAAGCAGCGCGTGCCCATGGCTGCCAAGCCCTACCGGCTGCTGGCGCTGGTCAAGCAGGATGCCGTCGTGCGGGTGCAGAAGGAACCGGACGACACGGTACTGACGTGGCCGCACTTGCTGTCGATCGAGTTCTTCGCCGCGGCCATGATGAGCGTCTTCATGCTCCTCATGGGCGTCTTCATCAATGCTCCGCTCGAAGAGCTGGCCAACGGCAACGTCACGCCGGCAGTCGCCAAGGCGCCCTGGTACTTCGTGGGCCTGCAGGAGTTGCTGGCCTACTTCCACCCCACCGTGGCAGGCGTGCTGGTACCCACCGTCATCCTCGTGGGTGCGGCGCTGATCCCCTTCATCGATCGTGGTCCCAAGGGCGACGGTGGCTCACCCCGCCCGTCGGACCGCAAGACCAGCGTGATGCTGTTCACCATCATCATGGGTGCCGGCCTGACCGTCACCTTCCTCGGCGCCTTCTTCCGCGGTCCTGGCTATGCCTGGACGATGCCGTGGGAAGGCTTCTTCTTCGCACTGTAGGGATCCCATGGGTAACTGGAAGCTGACACGTTCGCAAGAGCCGGGGGCGCTGACCGAGCCGGTCCTGCGCGAGATGCGGTCGGGCGCGACCGGCGGCATGACGAGGCGGCAACTCATCCGTCGTTCCATCGGCGCCGCGGTGGCCCTGTGGCTGCTGGAGGTGGGAGGCGGTACGCTCGGTTTCCTGTGGCCCAACCTGGCACGGGGCTTCGGCGGCCAGATCAACCTGGGCACCTTCGAGACCGTCCTGGACAGTCCGGAGGTCGCCGGACTCACGCTCAAGGATGGCGCCCCCTCGTACTTCCCCAATGCGCGTACCTTCGTCGTGCTCAACGACCCCAACCTGGGCTTTCAGAACGGTGACTCGCCCGACGGCGAGGGCACGGACACCAACGTCCACACCATGTTCCAGAAGTGCCCGCACCTTGGCTGCAAGCCCAACTTCTGCGAATTGAACTTCTGGTTCGAATGCCCCTGCCATGGCTCTCGCTACGACCGACTGGGCATCAAGGTCAAGGAGCTGGGTCCGGCACCGCGCGGACTCGATCGTTTCCCCCACCAGGTACAGGATGGACAGCTCATCGTCGATACCAGCAAGATCGTGCTGGGGCCGCTGCCGATCGCGCTCGGTCAGCCGGGTCTGATCCCGGCCAAGTCGCCGACGGGTTGTATATGAGCGAGGACAAGGGCGGTCGCGAGCTCGCGCCCAGACCGCCTGACGAAGTCGGGGCGGCCGACGCTTCGCTCACACCGGTCGATGGCGAACGCCGCGATGTGGAGCGTTTCTCGTCGGGGCCCCAGGTGCACAGTGTCACGTTGACCGAGGAGCGCTCCGCGCAGATCGTGCGCCAGAGCGGCAATGCGCGCAGCGTGGTCTTCCTCGCGCTTCTGGTGGTGGCGCTCTTCATACCGGTGTACTGGTTCTACGAGAACGGCATCCCCGCTCTCGGGTCCGAGGGTCGTATGGCGGCAGAGATCGAAACGCAGTACGTCACCGACGTTTCCCGCGGTTATGCGCTGTTCATCGCCAACTGTGCGACATGCCACGGCGCGGAGGGCAAGGGCGGCATCGGCCCGCCCCTCAACGACCAGGCCAAGCTCTACAACGTCCTGACTGCGGGTGGCGATCCTGGCAGCGGCCACCTCAACCCCGACTACATCGATCATGTCCTGACGGTGGGCGGCCGGTACGTGTGTGGTGACCCCAACAGCCTGATGGCATCGTGGAAAGAGCCCAACGGACCCCTCAACTACCGCCAGGTAGAGGAGCTCATCGCCTGGATCACCGCGAGCAACGACATCATCTTCGAGTACGAACCGGCGACGCACGGCGTCAGCGGCGCGGAAGCGTCCCCGCCACAGATCGTGACCGGCTGGCGCGACCCCAACTGGAAGCCCGGCCCCGACGACACGCCACCTCCGGCTTGCTGGAAAAATCCCAGCGGTGTCATCGGAGGCGGTGCGGCAGCCCCGGCAGGCACGCCGGCTGCGGTGCCCGCTGGTGCGAGCGCCGTACCGAGCACCGGAGGAGCTGCCAGCACCGGCGGCACCCCCGATGCCCCTCGCGTCGTCCACCTGCAGGCCACCGCGTCACTGCAGTTCACCGACGAGAACGGCACCGTCGTCTCCCAGATCGAGGCCGCACCCGGTGAGACCATCCAGTTCGTGGTCGACAACGTGGCCGGCTTTGACCACGACTTCTATATCGGAACACCCGACGAGTTGAGCATTCCCAACGCGGAGACCGACGTGGGCATCCCGCCTTGGCAAAGTGGCGAACAGACAGTCACCTGGACGGTTCCTGACGATGCTGCTGGCCTGCAGTTCGCCTGCACCATCCCGGGCCACTACTACACGATGCAGGGCGACATCGTGATCCAGGGATAGGGCAGGAGAAGACCGTGGCACAGCAAGCACTCCCGCCGGGCGCCATCCGCCGCCGAGCTGCCTTCGGGCTGTTCGATGCCGACGGTTGGACGTGGGCGGGGCTGAAGGCGACCTTCTGGTTCCTGTTCATCATCTTCATGCTGGGCGTGGTTCCCAACTGGGCCTACTACTTCACCACCGGCACCACCATCTCGGTCGGCTACAACTTCGCGTCGATCGTCAACCTCTGTCCGGCTGACAATGAGGATCTGCCCTGCCCGGCCCCCGCCGGCGCCATGCTGCCATGGCAGGCATCACCCGCGGAGCTGGCGATGCCTGCGGCGCGCGAAGGCTCGTCCGTCTATCAGTCGGGAACGAACCTGTATCTCATCGGCGGCGCCATCGACGGGGTGGCCAGCGACGAGGTGCTCACCACCAATGTGACCCAGGACGGAAACCTTAGCGGCTGGTCCAGCGGACCGGCGCTGCCGGAGGCACGCACGGACGCGGCCCTTGGCATGTACTCCGGCGTTCCCTACCTCATCGGCGGCCTGGACGCTTCAGGTGCCCCAACTGACACCGTCTACATGGGCATCGTCGAAGAGGGCCAGCTCACCGGCTGGCAACGATCCGATGGCGAGGATCGCACCGTGGCGCTGACGCTGCCACAGCCACTCAGTGGTGCGGGCGTGGTCAACGGCACCGGCGGCTTCGTGCTGCTGGGCGGCAGAGACGCGGACGGACAGCCCACCGACGGCGTCTACACCGCCTGGGTGGAAGGCGCTGGCAACGCGATCCAGCCGTGGAAGGCCCTTGATAGCTTGGCCCTGCCGGAGGCACGCGCTGACGTCGTGGCATCGGGGATCGCCGATTTCGTCTATGTCATCGGTGGCGAAGGCCCTGATGGCGCGACCGACTCTGTCTTCCGGCTTGAGCTGGTGAACGGTGAGCCGGCGACCAATGAAGCTGGCGCGCTGATGGGCTGGGCGCTGGCACCGGACGACCAGAAGCTGCCCGAGCCCCGTACCGACGCTGCGGTCTTCAACTCCAACGGTGCCATCTACGTCATCGGTGGCTTCGATGACGCAGGCGCACCGCAGGGCTCGATGCTGTGGGCCGTGCCCGATACCGGCACCGGCACCTTCGGTGGCTGGCAGCGATATGAGCAGACCGACCTGCCCGTCGCGACCGCTGCGGCACCCAGCGTAGGTGTTGGCTCGTATGCCTTCATCCTCGGCGGGGAGACGCCCGACGGCCCCACCGATGCCTCGCTGCGCGCGGCCATCTCACCCCGCCCGCCCTTCTTCCAGCTGGGTATCGCCGGCGCCACCATCCCGGCGCTCGCGATCAAGGGTGGCGTCGGGCAGCAGCTGGGCTACCTGGCCGCCATCAGCGTGGGCATGGCCAACTTCGTCATCCTCATCATCCTCGGCATCGCCCTCTCGAGGCCGGAGTCGAGCAAGCGCGTGCTGTCGCGGCTCTCGCGCGGCCGGCTGCCGATGCCACCCGAGGAGCGCTACCGCTCGTAGTGCTTCGAGATGTTGCGGCTGCAGCAAGTCCGGCGGGCCCAGCGTGACCAAGCCCGCTGACGAGGGCGTTTCGGGCTAGAACTCGCCCTCTCCGGGCTCTGGCTCTCCGGATGTGGTGGGCAGGCCGGCGTTATGCCAGGCCACGATGCCGCCGTTGACGTTGGTGACGTTCTCGAAGCCTTGCGCCTGCAGGAACTGCGTGGCGTTCTGGCTACGTCCGCCGGTGCGGCACATCATCAGGAGCTCACGATCGCGGGGCAGGTCCTTGACGCGGCCATTGAGTCGGCCCAGGGGTAGTAACACGGCGCCGCTGGCGCGGATCTGTGCGTACTCGTTGGGCTCGCGCACGTCGACGATGAGCGCACCAACGCCATCGCCTTGCATCTCCGCGGCTTGCTGCACGCTCACGGCGGGCACACCGCCACCCATCAGACTGCGAAAGAATGACATTCCTACTCCAACTCGATCAGGGGTTTGCGGCCGGCGATGCCGGCGTCAAGCTCGTGCCAGGTCCGATCCCGTCTTCGCCCAGCTTCCAGCACAGCCAGATGGGTCGGCCGGAGGCGAGGGCAGGGAAGTCGACCAATCCGCTGCCGATGTCCCGCAGGCTGATGCCCCAGGCATCGATCTGCCGCACCGTGCGCTCCATCCGTCGCACGATGTCGGTGATGCGCTGCTGTTCGCGCTCCATCTCGGCGCGGGCATGGTCGTCGCTGGACTCGGCACCGACCTCGACGGCAAGCTCCTGAAGGCGACGCTGGGTGGCGGCGACGGCATCGCGGTCGTTGCGCAAATCCGAAAGCATGGGGCGTAGCTCGCCCAGTCGATCGGCAGCAGCAGCGAGGTCGTAGTAGCTGGTCACGCTTCCGATTCTCGCATGCGGCACAGGATTGGTCTCGTGGCCGGACCGCACCTGGCACCGTGTGCTTGTCCACTGGTGGTTTCGATGCGCCGCCTCAGCCGTCGGCGGGTAGAGTCTGGCCGTGAAGATCGCGAAGCGGATGGATCATCTGGGCACCGAATTGGCCTTCGAGACCGGTGCCCGTGTCGCGGCTTTGGTGGCGGCTGGGCGGGACATCATCAGCCTCCACATAGGTGAGCCCGACTTCATGACACCGCAGAACATCGCCGAGGCTGCCGCCCGCGCGCTTGCCGATGGCCACACGCACTACGCCCCACCTCTCGGTATCCCTGCGTTTCGCGAGGCCATCGCGGCCGACTTCAGCCGCCGCCGCGGTGTCGAGGTGAGTCCCGACCGTGTCGTCGTCACGCCCGGTGCCAAGCCCGTCATGGCATTCGCGATGCTGGCGCTGGCCGAACCCGGTGCCGAGGTGATCGTGCCTGATCCGGGCTTCCCCATCTATGAGTCGATGGCCCGCTTCGTGGGCGCCGTGCCCGTCCCCATCCCATTGCGCGCCGCCAACGACTTCTGCATCGACCTCGATGAGCTGCGGGCGCTGGTCTCCCCGCGCACTCGCTTGCTCGTGCTCAACAGCCCCCACAACCCTACTGGCGCGGTACTCACGGAGCAGGACCTTGAGGGCATCGCCGCGGTCGCCATGGCCAATGACCTGGTGGTGCTGGCCGACGAGATCTACGGACGCCTCCTCCATCAGGGTGAGCACCACTCCATCCTGGCTATCGAGGGTATGGCCGAACGCACCATCGTCCTCGACGGTTTGTCGAAGACGTACGCCATGACCGGCTGGCGTCTCGGTTGGGGCATCCTGCCGCCATCGTTGGTGGCGGGTTTCGAGCGTCTGCTCATCAACACCGTCTCCTGCACCGCCACGTACGCCCAGCTGGCCGGTGTCGAGGCGCTGAACGGGCCACAGGATGCCGTCGATGCCATGGTCGCCGAGCTCCGATCTCGCCGCGCCATCATCGTCGATGGTCTGAATGCGCTTCCCGGTGTCACGGCACCGATGCCGAATGCGGCCTTCTATGCCTTCCCCGGCGTGAGCGAAACCGGCATGTCTGGCGCGGTCTTCGCCGAACGGCTCCTCCAGGAAGCTGGCGTCAGCTTGTTACCGGGCACTGCCTTTGGGCGCTTCGCCACCGGTCGTGTCCGCGTGTCATATGCCAACTCGGAGGCCAACCTGCGAGCCGCGCTCACGCGTATGGCCGACTTCCTGGCAGGCAACGAAGCGGGCTCAGTCCTCGGCGATCAGGGCTAGTCGGATCTGCTCGTTGATGCGCTCGGCAGCCACGGCCATCGCGGTACGGGCGCCCACAGAATCGCCGGCTTCGGGTCGAACCACGCCAAAGAATGGTGGCCAATGTTCGTCGCTGCCGATGACATACGATACGGTCGCTTGACTCGTCGAGCGCCGAAGCATCGTGTCAGAGGGGCATCCACTTGACAGACATCGAACGAATCTCCGAGGTCCTCCGTGAGGCTGAGGCCGGCCGGGCTGCCATCGGCCCCGCGTCCGACCTCGTCGAGGGCGGGCTGACCCTGCCGCTCGCGCACGATATCTGCGAATCCAACATCGCACGCCGAGAGGCGGCCGGAGAGCATGTCGCCGGCTTCAAGGTCGGGTTCACCAACATCGCCGTCCGCGACAAGATGGGCCTACCCGACTCGACGTACGGCTACCTGATGGATGGCATGGTTCTGGAGTCCGGTGGCGAGCTCGCCATGGACGAGATGATCGCCCCCAAGATCGAGTCGGAGATCTGCGTGCGGCTGTCCGCGGACCTGGCGGGCCCGGGCGTGACTGCGGAGGACGTGCTCGCGGCCAGCGATGCGGTGCGCGGCTCGTTCGAGATCTGCGATGCGCGCATCCTCGACTGGAAGTGCCCGTATCCTGACTTCCTCGCCGACAACGGATTCTCCGCACGCATCGTGCTGGGCGAGGGTGGCTGGGTGCCCATCGCCGACGTCGACCTCCTCAACGAGACGGTCCTGCTGTCCAAGGACGGCGAGCCCTTCGCGGAGGGGCGTGGCGAGATGGCCCTTGGCGGCCCGGCCAACGCGGTCGCGTGGCTTGCCAACAAGCTGGCCGATCGGGGGCGCTCGCTCAAGGCCGGCATGTTCGTGATGACCGGCACGCTCACGGCGATCACGCCCATCGAGCCGGGTGCGACCTACCAAGCGAGCTTCTCGACGTTGGGCAAGGTCGAGAAGACCTTCACCCAGGAGGCAGCCATGACGATGCAGACAGGGTCGGGACGCGAACTATGGCGGTGACCGCATGAGCGAGCGGCCGCTGGTCTTCGTCACCCGCGTCATCCCCGACGCTGGCCTCGATCTGGTCCGCGAGGCCACCGATGCCGAGATCTGGCCGGGGAAGGTGCCGCCAGCGCGTGAGATCCTGCTCGAGAAGGTGAGGGGAGTGGACGGCGTGCTCTCACTCCTGACCGATCGCGTCGACGACGAGCTGCTCGACGCGGCCGGACCGCAACTGAAGGTTGTCAGCAACTTCGCCGTCGGCTACGACAACATCGACGTGGCCGCCTGCACCCGCCGCGGCGTCGCCGTGGGCAACACGCCCGGTGTCCTCACCGAGACCACCGCCGATCTGGCCTTCGCGCTGCTGATGGCGACAGCGCGTCGACTGCCCGAGGCGCGTGACTACGTGCGTGAGGACCGCTGGCTGACCTGGGGGCCGATGCTGCTGCTGGGCAAGGACATCCACGGCGCCACGCTGGGACTCGTCGGCTTCGGGCGCATCGGTCGCGAGATGGCCAAGCGGGCGACCGGTTTCGGCATGCGCACGCTCTACTACGACCAGGTCCGCGCCGACGCTGCCACCGAGGCCCAGCTGAGCGCTACCTACGCACCGCTCGAGACGGTGCTGGCGGAGGCCGATTTCCTGAGCCTGCATACGGTCCTGTCCGACGAGACCCGCCATCTCATCGACGCCGCCGCCCTCGCGCGCATGAAGCGCGGCGCCATCCTCATCAACACCAGCCGCGGACCGGTGGTGGACCAGGAGGCGCTGGCCGATGCGCTGCGCTCCGGTCAGCTCTTCGCAGCCGGCCTCGATGTCACCGATCCCGAGCCCCTACGCGCTGACCATCCACTGGTCGGCCTCTCCAACTGCCTCATCGTGCCGCATATCGCCTCCGCCTCGGAGCGGACGCGCGACCGCATGGCACAGAAGGCCGCTGCCAACCTCCTGGCCGGCCTACGAGGAGAGCCTTTGCCGGACCCGGTCACGAGCTGACCGGGGGCCGGTCAGCCGGGTGACGCCAGCGCTTCCAGGATGCGGGTGACGGTGGCCATGACGCCGAGTTCGTCGGTGTCGATGGTGAGTGTGGCCACGTCGCGGTAGGCCACATCGCGCTCGGCATCGCGCGCCTCCAGCCAGTCGATGTCCGTCGCGTCCGCTCGTCGACCCTGTCCGCCACCGATGCGCGCGCGCAGGGTCTCCGGTCGAGCCCGCAGATACACCACGACCGGCGTCGCCCGTAGCAGGATGACCGAGTCGGGGTCATCCACCACCCACGCTGCTGCCGCGGCGATGACCGGTGGCGGTATCGACAGGGCGTGCCGCAGCGCGGCGGCCTCTGCCCGATGCAGCGCGTCCTCACCCTCATCGGCGTCGATCTCTTCCGGTGCACGTCCGGTGACGGCACGGACCAGCGCATCGTTGTCGAGGTAGCGCCAGCCGGTGCGATCGGCGAGCGCGTGGCCCACGCTGGTCTTGCCGCTGCCCATCATGCCGATGAGCACGATGGTCGCGGGGCCAAGGTCGTCAGTCGGCATGCTCTGACTCTACGATGACAGCGCGCGTCCTGCCGAAATCCCGATGTCCGCAACTCCCTCAAACTGGCCGACATGCACAGGCCACCGACCGAACTGCCGGCTGAGCCGCACAGGCCCCGAGGCCTTTTCGACTGGTTCTTCCGTGATCGCCGAACGGGACGGATCGTGGTGGCCCAAGTCCCCAACGCTCCGCTTCTGATCTGGATGGGCACGATCGTCCTCCGCCAGTTCGTCGAGGCGGGTACGCTCGCCCGCGACATCCTCGACTGGACCGGCTGGCTAGCTCTCGGCTGGTGGTCGGTCGACGAGCTGGTCCGCGGGCTGAACCCGTGGCGCCGTCTGCTCGGTCTCGCCGGCTGTGCGGTGGTCGTCATCGGCATCGCCACTCGCATCGCCCCATGAACCTCGCCGATGGATGCGGGTTCGGCGTGGTCGAGCCGTCTCGGCCACTTACCATCGAGGAGTGAATGACGACGTCCTGCTGACAGGGGTCCGCCTCTTCGTCATCTTCGTGACCCTGGCTGCGCTGGTGGGCCTGCTCATCCGCCGCATCGCCATCCCCTACAGCGTCGCGCTCGTGGCTGTCGGCTTGGCCGTCGCGCTGCTGCTGCCGCAGCTGGAGCTCGAGGTCACACCTGAGCTGGTGCTGATGATCCTGCTGCCGGGCCTGGTGTTCGAGGCGGCGCTCAACATCGACCTGCCCGCGCTCCGTCGATCGATCGGCAGCGTGGCGCTGCTGGCAGGTCCGGGTGTGATCGTCGTGGCGCTGATCGTGGCGCTCACGCTGCACTTGGGTACGGGTCTGCCCTTCGAGCTGGGGATCATCGTCGGCGCCATGGTGGCCGCCACCGACCCAGCAGCCGTCATCGCGTCATTCAAGCGGATGGGGGTCCCACGCCGCCTTTCCGCGATGACCGAGGGCGAGAGCCTCTTCAACGATGGCACCGGCCTGGTCCTATACGCCCTCACTCTGAAAGCCGTCTTCACCACCGTGACCGCCGTTGACGTGCTTGAGACACTCGTGGTCACCGTCGTCGTCAGCGTCATCATCGGTCTAGCCGCGGGCTTCCTGGCGTCACGCGTCCTGGCCCTGGTCGAGGACCACCTGCTGGAGCTCACCATCTCCGTGTCGGCGGCCTACGGGACCTACCTGCTCGCCGATGCGTTCCATGAGTCGGGCGTCATCGCCACCGTGATCGCCGGCATCGTCATCGGCAACTACGGTCGACGGATCGGGATCAGCCCACGGGCGACTGAGGCGATCGACACGGTCTGGGAGTTCGTGGCCTTCCTCATGACCGCCATCGTCTTCATGCTGGTGGGGCTCTCGATATCACTCCCGGGACTGCAGGACGCGCTGCCCTGGATCTTCTGGGGCATCGTCGGCACGCTCATCGGACGTGCGATCGTCGTCTACGGGCTGTTGGGCGGCACGTGGTGGATCACCCGGCGGCGATTCGTCAAGGACAAGACGCACCGCGGTTGGTTGCACGTGGTCTTCTGGTCCGGTCTGCGCGGTGCGGTGGCGGTGGCCATGGCACTCTCCTTGCCGCGGAGCGTGCCCGAGCGCCAGCTGCTGCTTGAGATCACATTCGGCATCGTACTCTTCACGCTGCTGGTCCAGGGCATGACCATCGAACCCCTGGTGCGTCGCTGGCTGCGGCGGGAGCCCGCCACGTAGACTGGCGGCGTGATCGTCATCCGACTCGCCGGCCTGTTCTTCGCCCTGGTCCAGATCACCTTGGTGCTCCGGCTGGCTCTGCCGTTCGTGGACGTGCCGCCGAGCCTCGCCGAGTACGTGCCCACGCTGATGGACGTCAGCAACCTCTGGCTGTTGCCGGTCGAGACCATCGTCGATCGCTTCGAGATCACCGGTCTGGCCCAGGACCTCGCCGAGGTCGGGGATGGCACCATCAGCGGGCCTGAGGAGTTCGAGCCCATCGTGCTCCTGGCCATGCTCTTCTGGGGCCTCGTCGCGTGGTTCTGCCTCTTCGTTCTCCGCCTCATCTTCCGAGCGGCAAGCTGAGCAAGGCGCCGCGCGACCTACTCGTCGTCACCCTCGGGCACAAATGTCGGAGCCGCGTTCCCGCCGCTTCGCGCGATGCGGGGTGCTACGCCGCGCTTGTTGAGTTCGATGCCAGCCTCCAGGAAAGCGCGGTTGAGTCGCTTGCGGATCTCCGTTCCCACCAGCCAGCGCTGGCCGGCGATGACCCGCCCGCGCAAGAAGACGCTCCAGCCGAGGTCGTCAGGGTCCCCCACGAACGCCACCTTGTGTGGCTCCAGCACGTATCCCGCGAGCGCGCGATCGGTAGCGATCCCTGCACCGACTCGGTCCATGATGGCGATGACGGCGTCGAGATCCTCATCGCGGATGCCGCCGACCATGACCTCCCCGGCCGCGTAGATGCGGGTGCGGTTGGCGACGGTGCGCATCTCGGCATTCGAGACAGAGAACACCGTGCCATCGGGTGCGCGCAGCGTCGTTCGACGCAGGCCCACGACCTCGACCGTACCCGCGATGGCCCAGGCGGGATCTCCTGCGGAGATGCTGTCACCCTCGAAGTAGGTGCCCTCCAAGACGATGAGGATACCCATCAGGTAGTCGAGCACGATCGATTGCCCGGCGATGGTGAGGGCGGCCAGTGCCAAGGCCAGCCCGGTCAGCACGCTCCAGAGGCCGAAGTAACCGATGAGCAAGAAGACGAGACCACCCACGACCGCGGCGCGAACCAGCGATGTCGTGAGGCCCTCCAGGGTGCGGGCGCGCTTCTCCAGCTCCACGGCGGTGACGCCGCCCTGGTCGAAGTCACCGCTGGACGCCTGCAACGCGCGGCGCACCAGGAGATGGGTCGCCCGCTCCGCGACGACGTATACGACGACCAGGACGACGGCGAGGATCAGGACCAGCAACAGATTCGCATTGATGGCTTGTTCGATGTCATCGACCGGTACTTGCTCGAGTGCCTTGTTGACCTCCATGCCGTCAATCTACCGCGCCGTCGTGCAACGGGCATGGAGCGTGGTCACAGTCGTCTTGGTACCTTCGGGTACGGTCCGGTGGAGTCGTTCGCGGCGTAGCGTGCTGACGATGGCCCAGCATCAGAAGCCGGGAGCGCCCCCGCGCGTCCCCATGCCCGACTCCGGCCCGGACCCCGCCGACCCCGCCGCATCCGTCGATGCAGGCAAGCTGGGTCCGCCACAGCGTCCCTCGCGATGGGCCATCACGCGCGGCCAGCTACTGCTGCTGCTGGCGGTCTTCCTGCCCGCGGTCGCCTCCATGCTGGCACCCATCATCACCGGTGACATCGCCTACCAGGTGCAAACGGGCCGGCTGATGTTCGAGGCCGGAGCGGTCATCGACCGCGACCCCTTCACGTTCACGGTGTTCGGGGAACCCTGGGTCAATCAGCAATGGGGTGCGAGCATCGTCTTCGCCGCGGTCTTCGATGCCACCGGCTGGACGGGGCTGCTGTTGTTCCGGGCAGTCCTCATCGGGTTGGCCTTCGGCCTCGTCTACATCGCCTGCCGCGCGACCGACGCCAGCCAGGTCGTGGCTGCCCTCGTTACGTTGGGGGCCTTCCTGGTGGCGGCTACCAACCTGGCCTTACGCTCCCAGACCTTCGCGGTCGTCTTCTTTGCCGCGGTCATCGCCATCCTCGCCTGGCGGCGCAAGCACCCGCTGTTGTTGTGGCTGATCCCGCTGATCATGGTCGCCTGGGGCAACACCCACGGCTCCTTCTTCATCGGCTGGGCAGCCATCGGCCTGGCAGCCCTGGAAGATCTGCTGTCGCGGTCTCGTCTCGCCCCGGTCACCATCAGCGTGGGCGTCCTCGGTGTCCTCGCGACGCTCATCCACCCCTGGGGCCTGGAGATGTGGGCCTACGTCATCGAGCTGTCCACGAACCCGCTCATCGCCATGCTCATCACCGAATGGCAGGCTCCGACCCTGCTGACACCGACCGGCATCTTCTTCTTCGCCTCGGTCGCGCTGGTCGTGGGTCTCATGCTCGTGCGGGGCCGTGTCATCTCATGGCTGCAGGTCGCATGGCTGGCCGCCCTCGCCCTGCTGGGCCTGATGGCCGTTCGCAACGTGATCTGGTGGGCCATCGGTGCGGCGCCCATCGTGGCCATCCTCAGCAGCGGTCTGGAGGTGCGTGGTCGCCGCCTGGGGGATGCGGCCCTCGACCGGCCGCGCGGCATCGGCTACACCGCCATCGCCATGATCGCGCTGCTGCTGGGGCTGGTCGCGTTGCCACTGTGGAAGCCGAGCGACCCGCTCTATGGGCCGGCGGACGTGGTGCGCTACGCCCCGCGTGGCGTGACCGAGGTGCTGCTTGCCGAGGCGACCCAGCATGACCGGCTGTTCGCCGAGCAGAAGTGGGGGTCCTGGTTCGAGATGGCGGTGCCGGACGTGCCGGTCATGGTCGACACCCGCATCGAGCTCTTCGATCGAGAGACCTGGGGCGACTACCTGCACGTCGTGGGGGGTCGGGCCGACTGGGCCGACATCCTAGATCGTCGAGGTGTCACCCTGGTGGCGGTCAGTGCCGCTGACGAGCAGCTGGTGCCGTTCATCGACGAACACCCCGGCTGGGAGCTGCTCCACCGCGACGGCGAGAGCGTCCTCTACCGACGTGTCGGACCGAGCCCCGTAGCGCCCGGGCTCAGCGAGTAGCCGCCAGTCCGACCGATGGCCAGTCGGACTAGCGGCTGGCCGCTGCCGCCTTCGCCATACCGGCGGAGGGCTGATACACCGCCTGGCTCAGGACCAGCTTCAGCTCATTGCTGTAGGTGCGGCCAGCCATGGTGCGGCTGAGCCACTCCAGGTAATTGCGGTCGTAGGCGGCCACCTGTGTCAAGGCCCAACCCCGGTAGCGACCGAACGAGAGCACGCTGCCGGACGCCTGCGGGTAGGTCGGTGGGGGTCCGGCATCGCCGTAGGAGGCGGAGGCCGGGGTGGGCTCGGATTGCGGGCGGATCGACCAGGAGCCAGCCTCGTACTTGAGGTTGGTGGCGCCGGGCATCGACTGGCGTGCGTGGCCCACCACCTGGCCATCGCTCGACTTGCCGATGATCTCGTCGTAGCGCGCTCGCTTGGCCTCATTGCTGAGGATGGCGTAGGCCTCGTTGATCTGGGCCATCGCCGTCGCGCCCTGGGGGCCGGCGTGGTCGGGGTGATGCTGCTTTGCCAGCGCCCGATATGCCGCGTTGATCACCTCGATCGTCGCAGTCGGATGCAGCATCAGCACTTCGTATAGGGTCCGCTCAGGCATCGTGGTGACTGTAGCGGGCCGAACGCGACTCTCGTACTAACCCTTTGGTCATGCAGCCACCGGACCTGACTGCCACCAGCCGTACTAGCGGCCGGGAAGGACCAACTGCCGATCAGACGAACGAGGGCGTGGTCACCAGCATCTGCAGGTTGCCACTGATGGTGGTCGGCGCGGTGGCCGCCAGCATGGCAAAGGTGTCACCGGCGACCAGGTCGATGCGCCCGTGTGCGGTCTCGGCGATGCCGGAGCCCTCGGTCACGATGACGACGGCGTAGACGCCTGCGTAGGGCCAGGCGACCGAGCCGCTCACCGTCAGCTTGAAGCCCTTGAAGAAGGGGTCACTCTGTGGGCCCCAGACGTCATGCTCGACCCAGCCCTCCGTCGTGTTCCCTCCGACCTCCAGGGGAGCGGGGATGAGCGTGGCCAGCTCCTCGCTCCCGACAGCGCCGCGATCGATGATGTCGATCATCGTGTCCCAGCCCCTCGAGAGGTGTGCCTCATCGGGCGTGATGGGGTAGCCCTTGTATTCGGCCACGATGGAGAAGTCGGTCGGTTCCTGCGCTTCCACCAGGAACACGCCGGCACCGGTGGCGTGGAGCAGGCCCGGACGCACGAAGACCGCGTCACCTGCCCCCACCTCGATCTCGTGCATCGCGCCGCGGATGGCGTCGGTGTCCTGTCGTTCGATCCAGCTCATCAGCTGTTCGCGCGAGACGTCTTCCCGAAAGCCCAGCCACACGCGAGGGGAGAGTTCGCCGTCGATCTGCCGGGTGGCCACGACCGACCAGGCTTCTGCCTTGCCGAACTGCGAATCGAGGACCTGTCGGGCGAAGTCGCGCGCGGGATGGACGTGCACCGGCAGGCGCGAGCCGGCGTCGAGGAGCTTGACCAGAAGGGCGGTGGTGGGTCCGTAGCGCTCCACGATGCCGCGTCCGGCCACATCCTCGGGTCGGTCGACCAGCAGGTCCGCGATGACGATGCGTTTCCCGCCGACCTCGACAGCACTCAGGCCTTCACCCGTGTAGCTGCGTTCCAGTGGATTGACGGCCGTCGTCGTCGAACCTACCCAGTCTTCGGGAAAGACCGTGTCTTCCGGCGCCGGTGCGCCGCGGAATCGGTCCATCAGGGCACCGCCACGATAGAAGCGGTAGACGCGGTTGGGGGGCAGCCAGAGCGGCAGGGTCAAGAGCTCATCCATGTGGACACGATGCCACATGGATGAGCACGGCTGCGCGGCCTACTTGCGGGCGCGACCTGCCAGGTACGGGCGGATGGTCATGTTGGGATGGCCGTCCACCGTCTTGAAGTCGACCGTCGCGTCGCCGATCCGCTCGTTCACTTCCACCGCCACGTAGGTGTGCAGCTGGTCCGAGCCCCCGACGACGTCATCAGGCTGTGGCGAGTCGACGAATTGGAAGGTCACACCCGCCTTGCCCGCGATGGGCGGGAAGAAGCGGATGCCCCAGCTGTCAGGGATGCCCGACGCGATGCGAGCGGCCTTGAGCTCGGTCGTGGCGTTCGCGGTGAGCGAGAACATGGCCGCCGCTCCTTAACGGTAACTTTGGCGCTGGGACGAGAAGCAATCGCTGCAGTAGACCGGCTTGGAACCGGTGGGCTGGAAGGGGACGCGTGCCTCGCGACCACAGCTGGAGCAGGTGGTGCTGAACATCTCGCGGGAGCCACCGCCCGAGTAGCCGCCGGCGCGGTCAGGGTCTCCCGAGCCGCCCCGAGACAGCTTGCGCGCGGCGCGGCATGATGGGCAGCGGCGGGGCTCGCTGAATTGTCGTTCAGCAAAGAAATCCTGCTCACTGGCAGTGAACGTGAAGTCGGTGTTGCAGTCGGCGCAGGTCAGCGTCTTGTCGGTCATGGTGTCCAAAGAAATACTCCTTCTCGAGCGACCCAGCGAACCTGTCTCGCCGTGGCCGATGAGAGGGAGTCAGTGTTGCCGCGCGTGCTATCGGCGCAGGGTGCGCCAAGAAGAGGATAGCACGCCCCGACCGAATGTCCGGATCGCCTGTCGTTGTTCCGAGATCCTGTCAGTGCTAACGGTTCAGTGACTTTGTCAGTCTCCTCACATGGGAGACACCATCAGCATGACCAGCGAGGAACAACGACGGGCCCGCGTCCTGGCCCATCTCACGCGCGGTGACCTGACCATCGAGGAGGCGGCCGAGCTGTTGGACGTCTCGATCCGCCACGCCTGGCGGCTGCGAGCCGGGTTCCTCGCCGAGGGCCCGGCGGCGCTGGTCCACGGCAACCGGGGCCGACCCAGCCCGCGACGCATCGACGAGGTCACCAGGGCGAAGGTCGTGGAGCTCGCCGGCAGCGATGCCTACGAGGGGGCCAACGACACGTTCCTCGCGGAGCTGCTCGCCGAGCACGAGGGCATCGAGCTCTCACGCCCCAGCCTCGGACGCATCCTGCGCGCGGCCGGCCGGGCCAGTCCCAGGCAGCGTCGCACTCCACGGCACCGCGGCCGTCGTGCACGCATGCCCCGCGCGGGCATGCTCGTGCAGGTCGATGGCAGCCGCCACGACTGGCTCGAGGCCGCGGGCCCTGGCTCACCCTCGTGGGCGGCATCGACGACGCCACCGGCACGCTCGTGGCCGCCACCTTCCGTGACGAGGAGGACAGCGCCGGCTACCTGCAGCTGCTCCACGACACCATCCTCGGTCACGGCTTGCCCGAGGCCATCTACCGTGACGCCACGGCAGCCTCGAACCACCGGCCACACGTCGGATGCCACCGGCGCTCACCATCGCCGATGGGCTCGTCCGACGCACGTGGGCCGGGCGCTCGCGGAGCTGGGTATCGGCTCGATCCCCGCGGCAGCCCCCAGGCCAAGGGCCGCATCGAGCGCTGCTGGGCACGGCCCAGGTCGGCTCCCGCTGCTGCTGCGCGTGCCGGGGCCGACGACCGCGTCTCGGCCAACGCGGTGCTGCGGACTGGCTGCCGCGCTTCACGCTGCCTTCAGCGTGGCGGCGGCCGACCCGCTGCTGGCCTGGCGTCCGCTGCCCGGGGGCCTCGACCTCGCGGCCATCTGCGCCTTCCGCTACGAGCGGGTCATCGCCAACGACGCCACCGTCCGGGTCGGCGGGCTCGTGCTCGACGTGCCCCGCCAGCGGGGCGGTCGCAGCCTCGCGGGCAAGCGGGTGGAGGTGCGCCTCGAGCTCGACGGTCGCATCGTCGTGGCCGATGGGACCCGCGCGCTCCTGGTGACCGAGGGGCCCCTGGACCCGGGCCGTCTGCGTGACCTCGAGTCGGGCCGTCTCAGGCTGCCGCAGGCCGGCTCGGGCACGCGCCGGGGGAGGCCGGGCTATCCTCCGGGCGCGGACCACCCCTGGGCTCGTCCGGGCCGGGGCGTGCAGCGCGCAACGGACCGGCAGGCAGAGCGGGACTGACAGGATCACAGAACAGTCGACTGACAGAGTCACTGATCAACGACAGAATGTCCGGATCGCCTGTCGTTGCTCGGATCGCCTCGTCAGCCCATGCCATCCCATTCGATCACGTGGACGAATTCGTCGACCAGGCGTGAGTCGAACTGGCGCCCCCGCTCGCGCCGCAGTTCTTCGATGGCCTCAGCCAGCGAGAGGGTGTCGCGGTAGGGGCGATACTGCGTCATGGCGTCGAAGGCATCGACGATGGCGATGATGCGTGCCCCGGTCGGGATCTCTTCGCCGAGCAGGCCGTCCGGGTAGCCGAAGCCGTCCCAGCGCTCGTGGTGGTGGCGGATGATGGGGCCGAATCGTTCAGCACCTTCGAGCGGAGCAGCGATGCGCTCCCCGATCTCGGTGTGGCGCCGCACCGCCTCTCGCTCCTCGTCGTTGAGCGGCCCGCGCTTCAGCAGGATCGATTCAGAGATGCCGATGCGCCCCAGGTCGTGCAGCAGGATGCTGTAGGCGACCGCATGCAGGTCGGCAGCCGACAAGCCCACGCGGCGTCCCAGCTCCGCCGCGTACGATCCGATCCGCTCGGTGTGGCGCTGGATGTCCGTGTCGCGCGCGTTCATCTCATTGGCCAGCGTGGCGATGACCTGGTGTGCGGCCTCCATGCCCAGCAGCGCTCGCCGACCCCGCAACGCCGCCTTGACGCGCGCCACCAGGACGTGTGGGTCGATCGGCTTCAGGATGACATCGTCGGCGCCGCGGTCGAGTGACGCCATGGCGGCGTCTTGATAGCTGGGGCTGCTGATGATGACGATGGGCAGATCCACGTAGCGTCGGTCGCGGTGGATGCGCTGCATGAGGTCACCATCGGCCCCGGTGGCCACGCTCATGTCCAGCAGGACGACATCGATGGCGTGCGCCTCCAGGGCACCCAGCACGGCGGCTCCGTCTGACTGGACGACCGTGTCGTAGCCGGCCTGTTCGAGGATCGAGGCGATGACGCGATGGCTCATCACGTCGCGGTCGGCCACCAGGATGCGCGCGCTGCCGAGGTCGAGCGCGGCGGCGGTCTTGCCGAGCGGCGAGGGTGTGGATGGTGCCACGATGGCCTGTGTCACGTTGGTGGTCTCCGTTGTCAGGCGTCCGCCCGACAGGCAGGCTACGGTGCCGATGATGCGTGCGACTTGGGTATCTCTGGGTCGGCTGCATCATCCGATGGAGTGGGGTGGTCGGTCAGTAGGACGTTCGGGTAGGTGGCCTCGGACGAACGCCCTGATGCTCGCAACGGGGCGGCTGGACCGATCGCCTGCCAGAATGGTGCCTATCGGGCCGGTAGCTCAGCGGCAGAGCAGGGGACTTTTAATCCTCGTGTCCTGGGTTCGAATCCCAGCCGGCTCACCAACTTATCTAGGTATCCGTGCGTGGATGCACGGGTTTCTCTCGTAGGTGCGGTCTTTCGTCATCGGCTGACAGCCACGTTGACAGCCACGTCAAACGCACGCGATGTGACTCGGCGACTCGCTGTGGCCACCATGGACGCGCCGCAGATGCCGGCCGCGGCTCGCACGCGACCCAATCGCGCCACGAGGTCGCTCCTGTTCGCACTGTGTTCTTTCTGGGTTTGGGATGCCGTGCGCATGAGTTTGGCGATCACCGAGCGCGTCATTGACGCAGGTCGCTGGCGCTGCGACCGCTGCTCCACGCTGAGAGGTGGGGTGGCCAACGGGGCTGAATCCGGGGCTTTCAGAGCCGCAAGGCGACGGCTTGCCGACGTTGGACCGGTGCCCTCGTGCGGGCGACCACGACTGATGGGTCCGGCCGGGTCGCTGACAGCCACATTGACAGCCACGGCGGTGGCACCCTGAACGACGCAATGGAGTCAGTGGACGGGACCCGTGCGTCAGGTGGACGCGGTAGCAGGCCAGGGGACGCTATGAACGGCTCTCCCACGGACCCTTAATCCCTGTGTCCTGGGTTCGAATCCCAGCCGGCTCACCAACATATCTAGGTATCTACGCTCGGATGCGGGGGCGCAGTATCGCGGTGCTGCCGATGAAAGCACGGAGCTGGAGGTCATCGTCACGACATATCGGGGTGATGCCATCGGGGAGCACGGCGAACGGCTCGACCGCGATGGCGAGCGGTGGACGGTGCCTGGCGCGCGGAGGGCGATCAGGCGAGAGCGGCTCACCCAGCTCGTTGACGATCCGTCGGTCCCACCCGTGGCGACCACCATCGTCATCGCCCGCGGGCGCCACGGCGGTTCGGTGTGCCTCGTGGTGCACCGAACCGAGGCCGCTCCCGCCTCCTTGAGCGAAGCTATCGTGCGCTCCCTGGCGCTCGAGAACCCGGTCCGAGCAGGCAAGCGGATGCCCTCCAACGCAGGCGGATCCGAAGGGAAACCGGTGGATTGAGGCCGTCAACCTCGAACAGACGCCAACCTTGGCCATGGGACGGGCGTCTATCTCCCTGTCGGACCCCGCCAGGAGAACTCCACCATGTCACCACGTACGCCTCCGCTCCTTCTGTGCGGAGCCACGCTCGCGATGTTGATGCTCACAGGACCGTTGACCCTCGCTGCGGTCGCAGCGCCAGAAAGCTCCCCGCTCACCACCGCGCCGCCGCAGGCGCCCGTTGATGTCCTGGACTATCGCGGCGATCCCGCTCGCGACGGGGTGATGCCAGGTCCCGGCCCCACAGGCCCGGAGACGACCGTGCGGTGGACCTACCAGGCAAGCGGACCCATCATCAGCCAGGTCGCCGTCGCAGCCGGTGACGTGCTGCTCCTCTCGAGTGAGGGTACGGTCCACGACATCGACGTGGCTTCCGGACGGGAGCGATGGTCGGTCTCGATCGGCGCCCCGGCTCTGGCCTCCCCGTTGGTGCTCGGTGACCGATTGCTCATCGGAGCCTCGGACGGGGTCCATGCGATGCAACTGGACGATGGCCATGAGGTCTGGCGCACCGGCGTGACGGATCAGGTCCGCGGCAGCCCGGTGCCGTTGGGAGATCGGGTCGCGGTGGCTGCCGATGACGGCACCGTGACCGCACTGGACGCGACGACCGGGACCGTGGCCTGGGTGACGGCGCTGGGCGGCGAAGTCGATTCGTCCCCAGCGGCGACCGATGACATGTTCGTCGTGGGCACACGGAGAGGGGAGGTCGTGGCCTTGGCTCCGGACGATGGGACCGTGCTCTGGCGGACCGATACGGGAGATGGCCTGCGAGTCGGCACCCCCGCCATCGTCGACGGCCGCGTCCTTGTCGCTACCTTGTCCGCGGCGGACAGCAGCGTTCCCGTCGGGAAGCCGCATATCAGGGCGCTGGACCTGGCCACTGGCTCGGTCGAATGGACCTTCGACAGCCCGGACGGTGTGCCCAGCTACACGCCCGCTGTGCTCGGCGACCTGGCCATCAGCATGGGTAAATCGGGTGTCGTGACTGCCCTGGACATGACGACCGGCACGATCGCGTGGCAGGTCAGTGTCCCCGGCAAGCTCGACGTCGTGCCGGCGGTCAGCGGAGGCGTCGTGTACGGCGCGACCATCAACGGGGTCGCCTTCGCATTGGACGCCAGCGGCGCGACCCTCTGGGAGGTGCCGATCCGAGGCGTGCCCTACGGCGCGACGGTGACCGGTGGCTTGATGCTGGTGGGCACCGATCTGGGGACGCTGTACGCCATCTGGGACCCGGCATGAGCTGCCACTCAGACTCCGCCAACCTCAGGACTCGCGACAGCGTCAATCTTGTATCGCAGCCGCCAGGCCGCAACACAGAGGAGCCCTCACATGCCTAGCATCATCCTTCCATCGTTCTGGTCCACTCGGAAGACGACGGCCCACGCTCGGTCGGCCCTCGTCGCGATCTCAGCATTCCTGCTCGCGGTCTCGGCCTCGATGGGCTCCGCGGCTGTCGCTTTTGGTCAGGATTACAGCGCGACCACGACGCCCGACTTGTCCCCGCTGGCGGAGTCGTGGGAAGCGGGCGGGACGGTCAGCCATCTGCCGTGGGTGTGGCAACCGGCCATCGACCCGCTCACCAGTGACATCTGGGTCGCCGCACCGTACGAGGACCAGTACTGGATCATCGCCCCGGACGGGACGTTCCTCGAAGCATGGGGGACCTCGGGCAGCGAACCCGGTCAGTTCAAGCTGACCGACAACCGGCCCTCGTCCGCCGGTTTCGGTTCACTGACCTTCGCCCCCGACGGTTCGTTCTACGTCGCGGATACTGGCAACTACCGCATCCAGCATTTCGATCACGATCGGAACCTGCTCACGAGCTGGGGCAGCTTCGGCACCGACGACGGCCAGTTCGCGATCCCGTTATCGATCGCGACCGACGGCACCATGGTCTACGTGAGCGATACCGGGCGCCAGGACATCCAGGTCTTCGACGCGGCCGGCACGTACCAACGCACGATCGCGGATGTAGGTCCGGGCTGGGGGGGCGGCTGGATCGCCCTTGCACCCGGCGGCCGACTCGCGGTCACAGACGTCAGTCCTGTCGACGGCAACCCAATGGCGACCGACCAGGGCGGTGGCATCTCCATCGTGGATCCGACCGACGGGACCACCGTGTCGCATTTCTCGATCGGCCCGAGGGGTTGGCCGCTCGGGATCGCCGTCGATGCGGCCGGCGACATCTACGTCAATGTCTCCACGCCGATGATCGCCCCAGAAGGCCCAGTGGCGCTGGTCGAGCTGGACCCCGAGGGGAACACGGTCGGCACGTGGTCGACCGCGGGCGAGACCGTCGCGGTCAGCCCGGATGGGTCCACGCTCTATCTGGCCTCCGACTGGCCCGTGTTGAAGGCGTACGCTCTACCCGACAGTCGTTCCTGACGAGGGAACGAGGTCCCGCGGGTCCCGGTCACAAGAACGGCTGAGATGGCCGGTGATCGGGCTCGCGGGATGGTCGGAGGGAGCATGGCGGGACACGTCGGCCAGACGTCCGAGACACCCGATCGGGGGCTCATCAAGCTCGCTGCGGGTGGGGACCGCCAGGCGTTCGATGCCCTCATCCGGCCGCGATTGGACCGCATGTACCGGACGGCCTACGGCATCACTCGGTCGGAGGCGGATGCCCGTGATGCGACACAGGACGCCTGCGTAAATGCCTGGCGCGAGCTGCCGCGTCTGCGAGACCACGACCGTTTCGATGCCTGGCTGTCGCGGATCCTCGTCAACGCTTCCCGATCCCAGGTCCGGCGAGTCAGCCGGACTCGGGTCCGCGAGATCTCGGTCGACCAGGACGGAACTGACGAGCGGCCGGCCCCCGTGAGCTATCCCGCACAGCCGGCAGAGGCCGAGACGTTCAGCGATCGCGACGCCATCCAGCGAGCGTTCACACGATTGGACGGGGCGACACGCGCTCTTCTCGTGGTCCACTACGTGGATGGTGCGCCGCTCGCAGAGGTCGCACGCGTCACGAACTCGCCGGTGGGCACGGTCAAGTGGCGCCTGTCAAGGGCTCGCAAGGCGCTCGAGCGGGCATTGGAGGCCGAACGGCGATGAGCGCACCGATGCCCCATCTCACCGACGACACGATTCGCTCCGGACTGACCCCGCCAGCAGCGGTGCGCGCGCCGCGCGATCTGGGTGACACCATCGCAGCCGCCGTCGCGGTCACCCCGCAGCGACGTTCCTGGCGTCTTCTCGGGGCTCCATCCCCGGCGGTGCGCCGGTGGTTGCGCGTGGCCGTGGCGCTGGGCCTGTTGGCGGTCTTGGCTGCCGTACTCGTGCTGATGGGCGCCCAGCCACGGTCGGCCGCGGTCGTCAGCACCTATCGTGGCGGCACAGAACGGAACGGAGTCATGCCGGGACCCGCGCCCGTGGGCGAGCCGCTGGAGGAGCAGCACGCGGGGGTCAAGGGCCCGATCGGCTCCTGGTCACCCGTGATCGTCGACGGTGCAGTCATCGTGGGCGACGAGTCGGGCTACGTGACGGCGCTGGACCTGCCCACGCTTTCCGTGCGCTGGCAGACGTCGCTGGGTGCGCCCATCAATGTTGGCCTGTCACTGGCCGGCGACCTGGTCGTGGCCGGCGATGATGCGGGGACGGTGCACGCGCTCGACGTCGCGACCGGGAACGAGCGTTGGCGCTACCAGGCACTGGGCCCCGTCCACTCCTCACAGGCCGTAGTCGACGGCGTCATCTATGGCGCGAGCCTGGGCGGTGACCTGTTCGCGCTCGACGCGTCCACCGGCGCCGAGCGCTGGCAGGTGATGGCCCAGGGGGCCATCAGCCGGTCAGTCGCCTATGCGGATGGTCTCCTCTATGCGGGGTCGGGCGGTGCCACGGACGCCGACATGGGCACGCTGGTCGCCTATGACCCGGCGGATGGGACGACCCGCTGGAGCGCGCAGCTGGCGCCCGGCAATACCTCGACCCCGACGGTCACGGGCGGTCGGGCGTATGTCACGGACGGTCTGGACGTCGTCACCACCAGACCACATGCCCTGCACGTGCTGGACGCGGCCACCGGAGAACCGGCGTGGCCGGGCACGTTCTCGATCGCATCCGGTGGCATGCTCCTTATCGACGTGGTCACCGACCGGGCCGTGGTCCTCGGAACCGAGGATGGCGAACTGGTCGCACTCGATCCCGCGACGGGCATCCTCCTCTGGCAGATGTCCGTCGGTGGCGCACTGTCCCCCAACGGCGCAGTCGTGGGCGACGAACTTATCGCTTCGGTCGGCGGGCAACGACTGATGGCCGTCGACCTGGCCACGGGTGACGTCCTGTGGACTTTCGGCACGAAGGGGGACCCATCGGCGGCGAGTGTCCTGGACGGTCGCATCGTCGTGGGCACTACGCTGGGCCAGGTCATCACGATTGGCGGCAGCGACGTCGCGCCGAGCGGCACGACCCTGGAGTCGCCCGCGTCAGACTAGACGAGAGGCGTCATACGGAGGGACCCACTCCACACTGCATCAGGTCCTGAAGGACCGCGTCATCTCCGCTGCCGAGGTGCCCTCTCTGCCAGCTCGGGCCCTGACAGCCACGTTGACAGCCACGGCCTTAGCATTCCGGCTCACTCCGTGGAGACGGTGGATGGCAGGCCAGCGTCAGGTGGACCCAGAATGACGCCGAGCGACGCCATGGACGCCGCCCCCACGGACTTCTATCCTCGTGTCCTGGGTTCGAATTCCCAGCCGGCTCACCAACTCACCTAGATATCTGGGCGTGGATGCATCGTTATCTCGCGCACGCGGGTCTTTCGTTGGCGTCTGACAGGTCAAGTCCCACGACGTGGTGTCACAGCGCATCGTCCTCGCGTCTCGTCTGCTCAGCTCGCCATCAGTAGTGCCGGTGGCTCCTCCTGTTCGCTCATGGCATCGATGAGGGCCATCGTCTCGGGCCGGAAGTAGCGCCGTCCGTCCTGCCATTCGTCATCCTGCTCGGCGAGGATCATGCCCACCAGGCGGATGACCGAGCCACGGGTGGGGAAGATGCCCACCACCGCGGTCCGGCGCTTCACCTCCTTGTTCAGGCGCTCCAGCGGGTTCGTGCTGCGGATCTGGCGCCGGTGCGACTCGGGGAAGGTGAAGTGCGCGAGCAGGTCGGTCTCGGCTTCGACGAGCAGCTCGGCCACCTTCGGGAAGCGGGCCTGCAGGCCATCCACCGTCCGTCGAAGCTGCTCGCGCGCTGCCGCCTCGTCGGGCTGCTCGAAGATGGAACGGACGATGGTCGCGACCATGCCCCGCATCGACCGTGGCACGAGGTCCTGGGCGTTGCGCGTGAAGTGGACCCTGCAGACTCCCTCTGTCAACCTCCGGCTGGTCAGGCCGCCTCGGCGAGCTGGACCCGACGGTCGAGAGCAGCGTCATAGGCCACCCCGTCCTGCCAGCAGCGCCAGAGGATGCGGCACCAGCGGGCACCGACGGAGCGGACGGCCCGACTGTGGCTCTGACCACGAGCGCGAGCGTCGTGGTAGGCATCCCGGGTCCAGGCTGAGATGCGGATGGCGGTCAGCATCCACTGCTGCCAGATGGCTCGCAGGTGGTGGTTCGCCGCATAGCGGAAGGTCACTCGTCGCGATGAGCCGGACTGTCGGGTCACCGGTGCCAGCCCGGCTTCGGCGAGGAGACTCCCTGGCGCTGGGAAGCGGGACCGGTCCTCGCCGATCTCGGCGATGAGCGTGGCCACCGTCACCGGGCCGGTCCCGGGCAGACTGGCGAAGATGGGCGCATCGGGGTGACGGGCCACGAGATCGGCGATCATCGTGTCGTAGCGATCGATCGTCGCGCTCAGCTGCTCGAGCAGATCGGCGAGCGCGAGCGCCGTGTGCGCCCGGGCCCGGTCGGTGCCCAGGCTCGGTGTACCCGGATGTCCGTGCAGCCGCGACAGCAGGACCTCTGGGGCGATCCGCCCGGTGTAGCCCTGGCGCTTGAGGAAGCGAGCCAGACGCGCCACGGTGAGCCGGCTCGCGGCGTCAGGTGTGGGGAAGCGACGCAGGAACGCGAGCGTGATGGCCCGGTCGAGGCTGCTGAAGAGGTGCGGCAGCGCCGGGTAGTAGGTCAGCAGGGTCGCCCGCAGCTTGTGCTGGGTGCGTCGGTGCTCGACGACGAAGCCGTCACGATCCCGCACGAGCGCCTGCAGCTCGGCAAGGGTCTCGGATGGCTGCCGCAGCGGCCGCCAGGCTGCGACCTGTCGCCGCAGCAGGTCGGCGAGACCGAAGGCGTCGAGCGCATCGCTCTTGATCGGCGCGGCACGGTAGCCCTCGCGGGCGCGGGCCGCCACCTTGGGGTTCACCGGGTAGACCGGATGACCCCAGGCGAGGAGGTGTTCGACGAGCAGGCCCTCCCGCCGCTCGATGGCGATCGGGACCGATGCCGGCGCGCCGAGCGTCGAGAGCGCCTCGTGCAGGATCTCGAGGCCGGCCCGGTCATGGCTGACCCGCAGCTCCAGGCGAGGGCGACCCTCCGTGTCGAGCGCATGGACCTGGTGATGCTGCTCGCCCCAATCGATGCCGATGAAGACGTCCATATCCGGTGTCCTCCCGATGTGCTCTTGTCTCGCTCCGGCGCAGCCCGCCCGGGACGCTCATCGTTCGGTGCTCTCGGCACATCTCCCTCGGGCCGGTGTGGGCCTCGCCACCCGGCAGGGGCGCGGGTCTGCAGGAGGACCTCGAACGGTCATCGCTGCCAAGGCACTCCCCGCCGGGGCGAGTCGGGACCGTGTGGTCCCGCGCCCGAGTGTGGACCGATGACCGTTGCCACGACGCGCCGAGGAGCTGCTCGTGGACGGCCTTGACGAGGCCGCGATGGTCGTCGCTGATGACGAGCCGGACACCACGGAGTCCGCGCTCGACGAGGGAGCGGATGAAGGCCGGCCACGCCGACCCTTCGTCGTTCCCCGGTGCGAGCTCCAGGCCGAGGATGCGTCGTTCCCCGTTCATGCCCACGCCGGTGGCCACGAGCGCCGCCATCGAGACGACCCGACCACCCTCGCGGACCTTCAGATAGGTGGCATCCAGCCAAAGATACGGATAGCGCTCGTCGGTGAGCGAGCGGGAACGGAAGGCCTCCACCTCGGCGTCGAGCGCGGCACACATCCGGCTGACCTGGCTCTTGCTCATCGAGGTGATGCCGAGGGTCTCGACGAGATCCTCCACCCGACGGGTGGACACGCCGGCCACGTACGCCTCCTGGACCACCGCGAGCAGGGCCCGCTCGGCCCGTCGTCGGGGCTCGAGCAGGCTGGGGAAGTAGCTGCCGTCACGGACCCGGGGGATGGCCAGGTCGACCGTGCCCACCCTCGTGTCCCAGCGTCGCTCGCGATAGCCGTTGCGGCGGGTCAGGCGGTGTTCGGGGTCGCGCTCACCATGGGCCACGCCGGTGACCTCGGTGACCTCGGCTTCCATGACCGCCTCGGCCAGCACCCGCAGGCCCTCCCGCAGGAAATCCACGTCCCCATCACCGATCGCCTTGCGTACCGTCTCGAGCAGCGCCATCCTGTCCTCGGCCATCGTGTTCTCCTCTTCGTCGTCGGTTCCTTACTTCCAACGACGCGAGGATGACGCGGTGGCCGTTCCATGTGTCGACCACCGCGCTGTGACACCAAGTGTGGGGACACGACCGATAT
>CAWIPU010000008.1:0-171406 GCA_963838115.1 uncultured Chloroflexia bacterium | reverse complement strand
CGAAGATGCGATACCAGCTCACACCGGATGCCGTTACCCTCGGTCTCGGCGCAGCCCTACCGACGCAGCTCGAGACCCGGTGGTCACACAGGTGGGTTTGGTCGGGGCGAGAGGGCTAGTGCCAGCTTGGCCCACCTGCGGTCCCGGCCTCAATTCGTGCTCGAGAACGTGGCCCAGGCGGCGAGGATCTGGCCGGCTGTGTACCGGAAGGCCGGCTGATGGCGCGACAGCGGCCGACGCGGCGCCAGCTCGAGGTCCTGCGGGCGTACATCCGGGTCGGCTCGGTGGCAGCCGCCGCCTACGAGCTCGGCATCAGCGAAACGACGGTGCGCCAGCATCTGTCGGGGCTGTATCGGCGGACGGGCTGCCTCAATGCGACGCAGGCGGCGTACTGGTTGGGTTCAGGCGAGCGACTAGGCGGCGGCGAATTGGCCCGTTGAGCGCCTTCCTCGCGAGTTCATACTGACCTTGTGCCGCTCCATGTTCGGCGCGTCAGGTGTGGGACCACGGTGTCCGCTGGCTTCGGCCCTCCCGGAGATTGAGACTTGATGCGGCGGCGAGATGCCGTGGAAGCACGAGTACGAACGCCGATCCGACGATGATCCGTTCGAGGCGGCGCGAGATTACCAGCCCGGCTCGCTCGCGGTTCGCCCTACGTGCCCGCGCCAGCCCAGCTCGAGGCGTGGCCCGGCCATGGGACCCCAGTCATGAGAATGGTCGGTACCTCCTGAGCGAGACGAGCCCCGAACCCGGCCTCGGGCTCGGGGCTCTGTCGTCGTCACTGAACCGTAGGGCCAGATGACCTAGAAGCGGCGGCGGCCGGGCTTGACGGCGGCGCCCACGACGGCGGCCTTGGCCACCGGCGATGGGCCGGGCTTGACGGCGGCGGTGACGACCGCGGCCTTGGCGACTCGGGATGGTCGTAGTGGCATATCAGGCTCCTTCTGCCTCGAGTGCCGCGTCGGCTTCGACTGCGGCGATGATGGCCTGGATGGGGATGCGTCCGTCGGCGACCAGCTGGGCACCGGCGCGGCGCAGGGCCGAGGCGAACGGCGCGGCCCACAGGTTCTCGTAGATGAGCGCGGCCGCCACGCTTCCCGGGGCCATGGCCTCCGCGAGCGTGACCACATCGTCAGCTGCGAGGGTCTCGGCCAACTCGGCCTCGATGCGGGCGAACTCTCCGAGATCAGGCACGTCCGACAGCTCCATCGCGTCGACCGAGCCATCCTCGTCCTTCACGATGATCACCAGGTCCATGATCCGGATGATGCCGGCGTCATGGAGCTTGAGCAGTTCGTCAGCGGCCTCGCCGGTGAAGTTCTGCTGTCCCTCCGGGAACTCGACGATCAGGTAGTCGACGGGCCCCAGCTCGTCGAGAGATCGGTCATTCATTGGTCTCCTCCTGTGCGTGTGTAGTCCATCGTCAGAACGGCGTCGGGATGTGCTTCAGCGGCAGCCCGGGCCCATCGACGTCCTTTGCGACCTTGCGCCTGGGCAGCGTGACCTCCTTGGTCTTGAGCGGGGTGTACGGCACCTGGGTCAGCAGGTGGCTGATGAGGTTCAGCCGGCCGCGCTCCTTGTCGTCGGTGCCCACCACGAACCAGGGGGCCCAAGGAGTGTCGGTCGCCGCGAACATCGCGTTGCGAGCCTTCGTGTAGTCGTCCCAGCGGCCGTACGACTTGAGGTCCATGTCGGTCAGCTTCCAGACCTTGCGGGGATCGTTGATGCGCCCCTTGAGCCGACGTGTCTGCTCGTCGGGACTGACCTCCAGCCAGTACTTGACCAGGATGATCCCGGAGTCGACCATGGCCTGCTCGACGGCCGGTGCCTGCTCGAGGAACCGCTCGGTCTGCTCGGGCGCACAGAAGCCCATGACCCGCTCGACGCCGGCGCGGTTGTACCAGCTGCGGTCGAAGATGACGACCTCCCCGGCCGCCGGGAAGTGCTCGACGTAACGCTGGATGTACATCTGCGACTTCTCGCGCGCCGTCGGCGCCGACAGGGCCACGACCTTGAAGACGCGCGGGCTGACCCGCTCGGTGATGCGCTTGATGGTGCCGCCCTTGCCTGCGGTGTCACGCCCCTCGAACACGATGCAGACTTTGGCGCCAGTCGCTTTGACCCATTCCTGCATGGCCACGAGCTCGCCGTGGAGGTGGCGCAACTCGCGCTCGTACTCCTTGCGGCCAAGGTTCGTGCGGAGCTCGCCCGGGGCCTCCGTGGACGGTGCTTCCCGGATTTCCCGATCTCGGTGGCCCTTGCCGCCCTTGTCCTTCTTCCTCGCCGTCTTCTTCGCCATGGTCATTTCCCTTTCTGGTTCTTGGCCCTGCCGTGCCGGCAGGTCGTCAGGCGGCCGCGGGGGCCGGGACCGTCGAAGGCTCAGCGCGGCCACGCGTCCTAACTAGCTTGCGCACCTCCTCGACCACGACGAGCGACAGCGGCACCGCGATGCAGATGACCCACTGGTCGATCGTGAGGCTGGTCGTGCCCAGCAGCCGCTGCAGGAAGCCGAACTCCACCGCCAGCAGGATCGTCAGCGCGGACAGGCCCGTCGCCAGCAGCAGCGGACGGTTGCCGAGGATGGATCCGCTGAACAGCGACTCGTCCTCGTCCGCGGTCTCGAGGGAAGAGAACAGACGGAAGAGCGCGAAGGTGGTCATGCCCATCGTGCGGGCGACCACGTCGCCGTACTGGTTGCTGCCCCACGCGAGCACGCCGAGCGTGCCAGCAGCCATCACCAGGCCGACGAATACCAGCCAGCTCATCAGGCGTCGAGGGATGATCGGTTGCTCCTTGGGTCGGGGCGGGACCTCCATGAGGCCCTCCCGCGGCTTGCCATAGCCGAGACCGATGGCCTGGAACACGTTGACCGTGAAGTTGAGCCACATCGTCTGGAGCGGCAGGAAGGGGATGCCACCAAGGATGTTGAGCAGCGACGAGCCCAGGAACGTCGCGATGAACCCGAAGAGGCCCGCCATCTGGAAGCGGATGAAGCGCAGCAGGTTGTCGTAGACGTTGCGGCCCAGCCCGACCGCCTTCACGATCGTGCCGAAGTTGTCATCGGTGAGGATCATGACTGCGGCCTGCTTCGAGACCTCGGTGCCCGTGATGCCCATAGCGATGCCGATGTCGGCCTGCTTGAGGGCCGGCGCGTCATTCACGCCGTCACCGGTCATAGCCACGACATGGCCCTTCTGGCGCAGGATGTCCACGAGGTGGACCTTGTCCTCGGGCGAGACTCGGGCGAGGACGCCGATGCCGTCGATCTGGCGCATGGCCTCGTCGTCGCTCATGGCCCTGAAGTCGGCGCCCGTCATGGCCCGTCCCTCGATGCCCAGCTTGCGCGCGATGGCCTCGGCGGTCACGGCGTGGTCGCCGGTGATCATGCGGACCTGGATGCCGGCCGCGTGAGCGGTGGCGATGGCCGCCTTGGCAGCGGGTCTGGGGGGATCCACGATGCCCACCATCGCGAGCAGTGTCATCCCATCGAGGAGCGGCAGCAGGTCGGTGTCCGGGTCGAACGAGGTCGGGTCGAAGTCCTTCTGGCCGGTCGCCATGACCCGCAGGCCCTGCGTGCCGAGGCGCTCGTTCTCCGCGAGATAACCGTCCCGGATCTGGTCGATCGGCACGATCGCGCCATCGGGGCCGTGCGCATCCACGGCGCGTGCCAGGAGCTGGTCAGGCGCCCCCTTGATGTAGCCGCGGATCACGTCCGTGCCCGAGGCATCCTGCATCCGGTGGAACGTGGCCATCATCTTGTAGGCCGCGTCGAAGGGCAGGGTGGCGACGCGCGGATAGCGCTCGCGGGTGAGCGCCGGGTCCACGCCGCCCTTGGCGGCGAGCACGACGAGCGCGCCTTCGGTCGGGTCGCCGACCAGCGAGTCATCGCGCACCTCGGCGTCCGCGCAGAGTGCCATCGGCAACAGGTACTGCTCGAGTGGGACGTCGGGTTGGCCGCCGGCGTGGCTGATCTGCCCGGTCGTGGAGTACCCGTCACCCGAGACCGAGTAGCGCTGCCCCACCACGGCCATCTGGACCGCGGTCATCTGGTTGAGCGTCAGGGTGCCGGTCTTGTCCGAGTTGAGCGCCGACGTGGAGCCGAGCGTCTCCACCGAGCGCAGACGCTTCATGATGGCCCCGGAATCCGCGAGCAGCTGGGAGCCCTTCGACAGGATCGCGGTGGTGACGGCCGGCAAAGCGGTAGGGATGGCCGCTACCGCGAACGCGACCGCGCTCAGGAACAGCTCCTGCAGCTGGACCTCGCGATAGAGGCCGAGCAGCGTGCTGACCACGAGTGCGATCCCAGCGATGACAAGGATCTGGTTGGTGAGCTTGTCGAGCTGCTGGGTCAACGGCGTCTTCTCGACCTTCGAGACCTGCAACATGCCGCTGATGTGGCCGACCTGGGTGGCCATGCCCGTGGTGACGACGAGGATCGTGCCCGCCCCTCGCGTGACCTGGCAGTTCATGAAGGCCATGTCCACACGGTCTCCGAGGGCGGCGTCCGTGGCGACGGCGTCCACTTGCTTGGGCGTGGGCACGCTCTCGCCCGTGAGCGCGGACTCGTCGATTTCCAGGGTCGCCGCCGACAGGATGCGAGCATCCGCGGGCACGAGGTCACCGGCCTCGATGTTCACGACATCGCCCGGCACGAGCTCCTCCATCGGGATCTCGGCGAGCTCGCCATCCCGGCGGACCTTCGCGTCGACCACCATCATGCTCTGGAGCGCAGATGCGCTCGCCTCCGCCTTGCCTTCCTGGTTCATGGCCATCCAGGCGTTGAAGAGCGTCAGCAGGATCAGGAATACACCCGTGAAGAACTGTCCTGGCAGGAACAGGCAGACGACGCCCGCGATGAGCAGGACGATCTGCATCGGGTCCGCATACTGGCGGGAGAACATCTGCCAGCGGGAGGCCTTTCTGGCCTCGGCGAAGGCGTTCTTGCCGAAGGTCGAGCGACGTGCATCAGCCTCGGCCGACGTCAGGCCGACCGATGGGTCGACCTTCTGGCCACTGGCCGCCTCGTCGGGCGTCAGCGCATGCCACAAGACCTCCGACGTAGCCCCCGTGGCTGCGGCCGGCGTACTCATGATCGGTTCTCCTTACCGGTCTGCCGGTCGAAGGACTCGGTCTCCTGCATCCGTCTCGGTTCAGCCATCGTGGTCGCCCTCATCTCATGCCCTGGAGTCGTGGGCATCAAGGGAACCCGACACCACGCGGTTGCGCATCGTCCACATGGGACGATGTCGTAGGACCCGGTCAGCGTGTTGAATCAGGAGCCGGTCCACCACAGGCGATCGCGCGATCCAGATAGCCGAAGGGGTCCACTCGATGCTCTCCGCTGAAGAGACGTTCCGCCGCTTGACCATCGGGGAGCCCGCGCTCCTCACGGCGATCGCTGACCTCGACGGTGCTGATCGCGCCGTGTCCTCGCTCGAGGAGCGCACTGAAGCTCTGATCCGGGTCGGGGCCCTCGTGGCACTCGACGCTCCGCAGTCGTCGTACCAGGCGGCGGTCGAGGCCGCGCAGCTGGCCGGCGCATCGCTCGACGACCTGTTGGCCACGCTCCTCGCCGTCGCCGGAACGGTCGGCTCGGCACGTGTCGTGTCGGCCGCCCCGCGGATCGCACTCGCCGCGGGATATGACATCGACGCTGTCCTGGAGGGGACCGAGCGTCCCAGCCGATAGCTCGGCTCCGGCCACCATCCGGCTCACGACTCAAGGCCTCACGGACGTGGGACCGCTTCCCGCCGCGACGGCGATGGTAGGTTCTACGCGTACGGACCCGGAGAGGAGAGTGTGTGTCGCGGACCAGCGCGCAACGACGGACGCCACGCGCGTCGGACAGACAGCTCGACGATCCTGTCCGCGTGCGCTTCCACCCGTCGTTTCCGCTCGTGGACGCCAAGCTCCAGCGGCCGACGCCCGGTCCCGGTACCGTCCCGCGCTCGCGACTCATCGCACTATTGGCCATCGATCCGCGGCGGTCGATCGTCTCCATCGTCGCGCCGGCCGGCTTCGGCAAGACCCTCCTCCTCGCCGAGTGGGCAGTAGCTGAGCGGCAGGACGTCGCGTGGCTGACGCTCGATGACTTCGACAACGAGCCGGGTGTTTTCCTCACCTACGTCGCGGCGGCGCTCGATCGGGTCCTGCCCATCGATGGTGCCATCGCTTCCGCCCTGGCAGCCCGCCAGTCGCGGATGCTCGGCGCCGCGGTACCCCGCCTCGTGGCCGAGCTTGATCGATGGCACCGCCCCGGTCTGCTCATCCTCGATGACGTCCACCGACTGGTGGACCGGACCTGCCTGGACGCCCTGGAGTCGTTGCTCTCACACCTGCCCCCCGGCTTCCAGGTCGCACTCGCGGCGCGGACGAGACCGGATCTGCCCTTCGCGCGGTATCGCGCGGCTCGATCACTCCTCGAGATCGACCACAGCCAGCTGGCGATGGATGTGGCTGAGACGCAGGCACTGACCCTCGCCGCCGGTCAGCCATCGAGTCGGGAGCAAGCGGAGACGCTCACCGCGCGAACAGAGGGTTGGGCCGCCGCGATCTACCTCGCCACGCTCGCCCGGGAGCGCGATGGCCCAGATGCGATCGGCACCGACGACGTCTCCGGTCGGAACGGCTACATCGCCGAGTACCTGCGCTCTGAGCTCCGGCCGCGCCTGGACGAAGACGACGTGATGCTCCTCGCGCGGACCTCGATCCTCGAGGTCGTCGAGCCGGGCCTGGCAGCCTCCGTCTCGGGGCTGCCCGGGGCTCCGGAGCGGCTGCGGTCGCTGGCGCGCGAGAACCAGCTCATCGGGGAGGTCGCGGGTGCGGAGACCGCATTCCGCTATCACCAGCTACTGCGCGACTATCTGCAGGGCGAGCTCGAGCAGCGTGAACCGGGGGCCGCGCCTCTGCTTCACCGTCGCGCGGCACAGTGGTACGCGGCCGCTGGGCGCTCCGAGCAGGCGATCGAGCATTCCATCGCCGGCGGCGAGGTCGACACGACTGCCCGGCTCGTCGCGGCCGCCACCGTGCGGACGCACTACGGTGGTCACGGGGACCTGATCGTGCGCTGGTTGCAGGACTTCGACGTCCCGGTCTTCGTGCGCCACCCATCGCTCGCCGTGGTCGCCGCATGGATCCATGCCCTCAACGGGAGTCCCGAAGCCGCCGATCGCATGGCGGACATCGCCGAGGGCTCGACCGGCAGCCGAGAGGCACTGGATGGATCGGCCTCGTTCGAGTCATCGATAGCGATGCTACGGGCGGCGATGGCCCGCCATGGACCGGACGAGATGCTCGCGGACGCCACCCTCGCCTCGGACGCTGAGGGTCCGGGCAGCCCCTGGCGTCCCGCCGCATACGCGCTGCTCGGGTCCGCCCACTCGCTGCGTGGCGACCCGGCCCTGGCCAAGGTGTCGTTCGCCGAGGCCGTCGATGGCGCGCGTGCGGCCGGCGTATCCCCGTACGTGTCGCTAGCGAACCTCGCTGTCCTCGCCATCGAACGAGGGGAGTGGAGCGATGCCGAGCAGTTTGCCCGAGAAGGCCACGACGCCCTCGATCAGGCGCGCCTCGGCGACATCGTCACGACGCTCCTCGTGCATGCGGTGAGTGCCCGCGTCGCCGTCCATCGTGGTGACTTGGTCCGCGGTCGCGAGGAGCTCGTCCACGCGCTGTTGGTCCGCCCGCAGGTGTCCCATGCCCTGCCCTCGGTCGCGATCAGCGCCCTGCTCGAGCTCGGACGGACCTACCTTGCGATCGGGGATCCGGCCGGCGCCAGGAGTGCAGTCTCCGAAGCCGAGGGGGTCGTGCGGCGGCGGCCTGACCTCGGCGTCCTTCCCCGGCATGTCGCGGAGCTACGCGGGCGACTCGACGATTCCGCTCGCACGCTGGGTGGGCCCTCGACGCTCACGCCGGCCGAGCTGCGGGTACTCCCGATGCTCTCGACGCACCTCACGTTCGAGGAGATCGGTGACCGGCTGGGCGTCTCCCGCTACACCGTGAAGAGCCAGGCGATCGCGATCTACGGAAAACTCGCGGTGTCCAGCCGCAGCGACGCCATCGACCGGGCCATCGAGATCGGCCTGCTCGAACCGTTCCCTGGGCTTCGGCTGAACACGAGCGTGGCGGCAGACTGACGCCCCTGCCACACCCGTACGACATCCCGAACTCCGTGCGACCCCTCCGAGTACCGCTAAGCACGCTCGCGCTCGTCAATGGCGCCAGCCTCGGCGAGGCCACCCGCACGCCGGCAGGCCACGAGCCCTCGACGGCCGCGCTCGTCCGGACCGCTGGGAAGATGCGCAAGAAGCTCGACGATCCGAACACGGCCATCCGTGACCAACAGCGCGGTGCCCTACCCGCCTCGGCGGCGGGTCGGATGATGGGACTCATGCGGCCCGCGTATCCGACGCTCCGGACCGACGACCTCGACTTCAAGGCGCTCGTGGCATTGCTCGGGGACCAGCGCCTCGCGGTCCTCGCCGGCAACCCCTCCCACATCGAGGGACCCTCACCGCTGAAGCGGGTCGGTGACGTCGGCCACGCCATCGCGCTCCTCCGAGCCAGGCAGCGCAAGGACGGGCTCGAGATCCGCTGAGTGGGTCGACGCGAGACCTCGTCGAGGCCAGGAGGGTGCCGCCGTGAGCCTGGTCGCCGACTTCCTCGCCTGGCTCCAGGGCGGGCTGCAGCATCTCCGGGAGGCGGTCTCGCTGCGCTTTCGCGAGGAGCCGGTCCTGACGGTCGGGCTCTTCCGCGCGGCGGTCACTATGCTCGTCAGCTTCGGCCTGGACTGGAGCGGCGAGCAGGTGGCGTTGATGGTCGCCTTCGTCGAGGCCGTCACCGCCTGGGTGGCCCGTCGGCAGGTGACGCCGATGGTGGACCCAGCGCTGCCTGAAGGTCAGCCCGTGCGGCTGCCGGACGGGACCGCGGCGACGGTCGTCAAGGCCTGACATCAGTGGATGGCTCGCTCCCGCGTCTGCGCTTGTCGGGGCTGCGAGCACCATCCCGGCCTCTGCGGCTGGCCGACGACGAACGAGCGGCGCTGCGACCGCTGCGGGCGCCCGGGCTTCGCCAACCGCTTCCGGCGGCGGTGAGATGGGCGTTGGACTCGGCTGCGCAGATGGCCGGCATGAGCTACATGCTCTCGTGCGCCCTTCGGAGACGGAGCGCTGACACGGCAAGCTGAGCGGTGATGATGGCGATCCCCATCGGTGCCACCGACGCGATGCCCAACCCGACCGTCCCGACGCCGAGGATGATGAAGGTCACGGGTGCACCGATGATCGCTCCGGGCACCGCCGCGATCATGACCCCTACCGCCAGCGAGGCCGGGACCTCGGGCACGACGGCGCTGACGAGGGCTCCGACCGTGCCGCCGATGAAGAGCATCGGGAACACCTGCCCGCCCAGGAAGCCGGCCTTGTTGCTGAGGCTGACGGCAGCCATCTTCGCGAGCAGCACGACGACGAGCAGGCCGACCCCGAGCACCCCCAGGTTCTCGGTCACGTAGACGAGCTGGGAGCTGCCCCCGGAGGCTGCCAGAGGTACCGCGAAGGCGATGAACCCGATGAGCGCCCCGAACCCGAGCGCCTTCAGATACGGGTTAGCGATGTGGTCGGCGGCAAGGCCGACGACCTTGTCGATGACGGCGAAGGCCACCAGCGTGACAGCAGCGATCAGGCCGAGGAGCGGCGCATAGAGGATGTGGACCCACTCGAAGGTGTACTCGGGGATGGCGTACGAACCGAGCATCACCTGGCTCGTGACCCCGAAGAAGATGATGTACCCGACCACGGAGGAGAGGAACCGCGGCACGAACGAGGAGACGTAGTCGCGCTTCGGACGCGGGGACAGCTCGGTGTCCATCACACTGGCGAAGAGCGGGCCGGAGAAGACCGCACCGAGGCCCCCAGCCATGCCCGCCAGCGAGTTCTCCTGTCGCTCGGCCTCGTCGGCTTCTGGGCGCCGCGACACCAGCCAGGCCCCCAGACCACCGCCGAAGACGATGATGCCGAGCGAGGGGCCGAGGCTGGCACCGAAGATGAGCGAGACGACCGAGACCGCGATCACCGGCAGGGCGGTGGATGGATCGACCCAGCCGACCCGTACGAGCGCGATACCTCCGGGGACCTTTCCGCTCAGCCCGGTGCGCTGACGCAGGGCCGCGACGATCAGGGCGCCGGTCGCCGCCAGCGGGATCCACCACCACTGTCCCGAGAACAGGTCGGAGGTCGGTTCACCAAAGAAGTAGGTGATGCCCGTCGTCGTCAATCCGGAGTAGAACAGTGCGAACAGCCCACCGGCCACGCCCAACACCAGGGCCATAGCGAGCAGCCTTCGGTACCACTGGTCCGCGATCGGTAGCATTGGCACGGTCTCCGTCAACGTCAGGCCGCTGACATGGTGGCACGCCACGACGGACTCGGGGAGTCATGACCGTCCTCCGCATCGCGGTAGGCGGGTCAAGGGCCTGCGGGCCCCGCGGTGCGACACTACAGCCTCAGCACCGAGCGAGCAGGCGAAGAAGATCCGTGCCGCGCTGCGTCAGCCACAGCTGGCCGCGCCGGCCCTTCTGGCCGCCGTCGACGGGCTCACGCTCATGGCCATGGTCGGCAGGGGCTGCTGCCCAGCAGGAACTCAGCCGGGATCGTCAGGATAGCTTCTGTTTCAGTGAGGAGTCTGTACCCACCGTCCACCTGGTCCACGAGAGGAACAGCTGCCGGACCCGCAGCGACGGACTCTCCCTCATGCGGTGACCTCCTGGTGGCATCGGGAACGATCCGACGCCTGGTGAGGTGGAGCTGGCCCAGGCGCTGTCCGCCGAACACTCAGCATGAAGACTCGCGGGCGGGACGGAGTGGATGATCCTGGGGCGTCCGGCACGACACCTGTCTGAAGGCCAGATGGCGCCAGGGCAGCAGCACCCCCTTCAGTCGGTTGCCACAGGTCGCGCCCACCACGTCCACGGAGGCCGTAGACCTCAGGACGGTGGCCAGCGGCCAAATCATCCTTGAAGCCAGCGAACGGCAGGTCTTCGGTCCAGATCCGAGTATCGGCTCCAGCGACTTGAACGAAGAAGCCGGCCGCAAGGCCGGCTTCTTCGTTCATCGAGATGCGCTGGCGGAAGGCCGGCGCGGGGTGTGGATCGATCAGGCCTCGGCGGGGGCCTCGGTCTCCTCTGGAGCCGCCTCGGCGACAGCATCCAGAGCCTCGTCGGTCACGTCGATGGCTTCCACCTCGCCGCCGAGCTCAGCGAGCTTGCCGGTGATCGCGCCAGCCTCTGCGGCGGTCGCCAGGACCCCGACAGCTGCCTTGCCGCCGGTCAACTCCGCGCCGATCCGGGCCTTGTCGGCATCGCTCATGCCCAGGCCCTTGTGATGGAAGGCGCCAAGGATGCCGCCGCCGACCACGCCTGCCAGCAATGTCGGGGGTGCCACGACCGCGAGGAGGAGGCCGATGCCGGCGCCCTTCGCCTTGCTGCGCGAGCCCATCTTGTTGGTCTTGAGCGCACCCTTGTCGTCAAGGACGAGCACACCGATCGAGGTGAGCTTCACCTCGTCGCTTGCCTTGTCCCATGCCTTTAGCGACTCGACCGCCGCGTCAGCTGCAGCCTCGTCCGCAAAGACTCCCAATACCACCTGGTTCTCAGCCATGTTGTTGCTCCTTCGACTTGTGGTTGGTGCAACGGAGGACGTCTCCGTTGCGCGACTCGACCGGCGGCCGAGGCGCTGTGCGCGATGAGCTGATCCTGATCGAGCAGAACCTCAGACTAACCCACTGGGCTTCCTCGCCACGGTTACCGTCCGGATCAGCTTCACCATCTAACGGACAGGCCGTGCGGCCGGCAGGTCATCGGCTCGTCCACATCGGCGCATCGTGGTGCGCCTGGACCGCCCCGTAGACCGGAGTGAGTGTCACCATCCCTCGCGTCCGTCGGCCTGGCTCCTGGACCGGATGTCGGGCGCACGGCCGTCCAGTGCTGTACGTGAAGCCATCCGCCGAGCGAGGATCGCAGGCACCGACCAAGGGCCTGAGGGCATTTCTCCCGGCCCTCGATTGGCTGCCCGTTTACCAGGCGGGATGGCTCCGGTTCGACATCATCTCCGCCCTCTCGGTGTGGGCGCTTCTGGTCCCACAGGGCATCGCCTACGCGTCGATCGCCGGGGTGCCGGCCCAGTACGGCCTGTACGCCGCCCTGGGTTCGCTCATCGGCTAAGCCATCTTCGGGGCGACATCTCGAAGCGGTCAAGGGTGGACGGCGACCGCCTGGGCAAGTATCTCAAGACGCTCGAGAGCCTCGGCATCGGCGGCGCTACGCGGGTGGGGTCCTGGTGGGGCCCCTCCCTCGACGAGTTCCGGGCTACGAATGAGCGCCAGACCGAGGAGGTCGATGTCGTGGGGACAGCCCGCGGCAAGGTGACAGTCATCGGCGAGGTCCGCTGGCGCAGCAAGCCGATGGACGTCGGGATCCTTGGCGAGATCGGCCGGTACAAGCTGCCCGCGCTGCGCCAGGCAACGGGCGTCGTGGCTCGACCCCAGATCGTGCTCGTGAGCCGGCTCGGGTTCACGGATGGCCTCCGTGCACGGGCGGAGCGCGAGCAGGACATCCGGCTCGTGGAGCTCGAGGAGCTCGTCGAGGTCTGACTTCGTCGCAGCGGGCGGCGCCGCGAAGGTCGGGGGCTTGCCCCTGCGACCGCCTTCGGCACGCGCAAGGACCCAGGTTCCTCTTCCTCACCACGAGTGGTGGGCGAACAGCCGCCTGTCAGCGCTCCTGCCGACCGCCTGAGACCCCCTCAGGGGCGGGGACTTCTGTTGGCCACCAGTGGGGACTTTCACTTGGCCATTGACACGCGAGTCCATCGAGCAGATGGCATCGAGTTCCGACCGGCTCGGGTGAGCGCCAGGATGGTCTCGCGTTCGGACTCACTCATCACCAAGGGAGGAGCTGGACGGTTCGCCATGAGGGGCATCGTATCGGAGCCAGCCTCAACCGTCGAGCATCCTCCGGGCTGGAACACTAGCCCTTTGCTGGAGCCCGCCCGCCGTTGCTGCCATCGGGTCCCAGGGCCAGGGCTCCGGCGATGAGGGTGAGGTGGGTGAAGGCTTGCGGCACATTTCCGAGCTGGCGGCGGTTGACCTGATCATATTCTTCGGCGAACAGGCCCAGGTCGTTGCGCAGTGCCAACAGCCGTTCGAAGAGCTCTCGCGCATCCTCATGGCGACCGATCAGCGCCAAGTCGATCACGAGCCAGAAGCTGCAGGCCAGGAATGCGCCCTCACCCGGCGGCAGGCCATCGGCGGCCCCCGCGTCCGGGATGTAGCGCATCACGAAGCCATCCTTGACGAGTTCGCGTTCGACGGCTTCTACGGTGCCGACGACGCGCGGGTCGCTCGGAGGGAGGAAACCGACCTGCGGGATGAGCAGCAACGATGCATCGAGCTGCTCGGAGCCGTAGTACTGGGTGAACGTGTTGCGTCGCTCGTCGAAGCCTCGTTGGCAGATCTCCTCGTGCATCCTGTCTCGCAGCGGCATGAAGCGGGGCTTGACGTCGCCAAGCCCGATGTCTTCAGCCATCTTGACCAGGCGGTCGACGGCCACCCAGGCCATGACCTTGGAATGGACGAAGTGCTTGCGCCCGCCGCGCACCTCCCAGATCCCGTCGTCGGGATCCTGCCAGTGTTCCTCGAGCCACTCGAGGACCTGGAGACCGACCTCCTGCGTTCCGCGTGCACCCGGCATGCCCAGCTGACGCGCTCGGTAGAGGGCGTCGACCAGCTCTCCGTAGACATCGAGCTGGAGCTGGCCCGACGCGGCGTTTCCGACACGCACCGGTCGTGATCCTCGTAGCCGGCGAGGTGCGGAAGCTCGTACTCGTCCAGCCGCCGTTCTCCGCCGAGTCCGTACATGATCTGGATGTCATCGACATCGCCCGCCACCGCGCGCATCGTCCAATCGCGCCAGGCGATGGCTTCCTCGACGTAGCCAGCCGACATCAGGGCATCGAGGCTGAGCGCCGCATCTCGCAGCCAGCAGTAGCGGTAGTCCCAGTTGCGCACACCCCCCAGGAACTCCGGCAGGGACGTGGTGGGCGCGGCCACGATGCCCCCCGTCGGCGCGTAGGTGAGGGCCTTGAGGGTGATCAGTGACCGTTCGACCTCTGCGGCCCAACCCCCGGTGTAGGTCGAGCGGCCCGACCACGTCCGCCACCACTCTTCGGTAGCGGCCAGGACCGCGTCCGCCTCGATCGGTGCCGGTGGATCTTCCCACGATGCGTAGGAACTGAGGACGAAGCCGACCCGTTCACCTGGTGCCACGACGAATTCGGCGACCGCGTCCGTCCCGTCCCGCCTGAGCGGCACGTCGGCGCGGAGTTCGAGGGCCTCGGGGCCAGCTCCGGCAGTCACCACTCCCGCCTCCTCGGCCATCCACGGCAGGATCGCGCCGTAGCCGAACCGCGGCGACATGCGCATCTCAACGGTGACGGACCCGCTGACGCCCTCGACGACGCGGACCACACGCGGCTGGTTCTCACGTACGGGCATGCAGTCGGTCAGACGCACACTGCCGGCATCGCTCTCGAAGAGCGTCTCAAGGACGAGGGTCCCGTCACGATAGCGCCGTGAGGACCGCTGCGCGGCACCTGCCGGCCGGATGATCCAGCGCCCGTTGGCCTCCGTTCCGAGCAGGGCCGCGAAGCATGCCGCGGAATCGAAGCGGGGCAGGCAGAGCCAGTCGATCGAACCGTCCAGCCCCACCAGTGCCGCGGTATGCAGGTCCCCGATGAGTCCGTAGTCCTCGATGCGCAACGCCATGTCTCGGCTCTCCTTCAGTGGACGACCGTCGTCGGGGTCGCGCGTCCGCGGTCGTTCGAACCCGAAATGCCACGGTTCTGTCGCCCGGGTGGACCCCGCGCCTGCCCGCGCTCTGAGTATGATACCGACCGTACGGTCCCAGTTCGAGCGGCGCACTCCGTTAGACGTCGCTGGTCCCGAACCCCATGCTGTTTCGAGGAGAGCCCGATGCCCAGCGACGAGAAGTTCGACGTCATCATCATCGGAAGCGGCGCTGGTGGCGGGACGATGGCTCGCCACCTGGCCCCATCGGGTAAGCGGATCCTGATCCTCGAGCGCGGCGATTGGCTGCCCCGCGAAGCCCAGAACTGGGACTCGCACGCCGTCTTCGTCGAGAACCGCTACGTTCCGGCTGAGACCTGGTACGACCACCGTGACAAGCCCTTCGGCCCGGGCGTCCACTACTGGGTCGGCGGCGCCACGAAGGTCTATGGAGCTGCCCTGTACCGCCTACGCCCCGAGGACTTCGGAGAACTCCGACACCACGATGGCCTCTCGCCAGCCTGGCCGCTCGGCTACGACGAGATGGAGCCGTACTACGCGCAGGCAGAAGCGCTCTACGAGGTGCATGGTGCGCACGGTGAAGACCCCACCGAAGGCGCGGCCAGTGCTCCCTACCCGTATCCGGCCCTGGCCCACGAGCCTCGCATCCAGCAGCTCTCCGACGACCTGGAGCGCGCCGGCTACCGACCCTTCCATGCCCCGTGCGGCGTTCGTCTCCTCGCGGACGACCGGGTGAACAGCCACTGCATCCGCTGCCAGACCTGTGACGGCTTCCCTTGCCTGGTGCAAGCCAAGTCCGATGCGGAGGTCCTGGGGGTGCGCCCGGCTCTCGAGCATCCCAATGTGACCCTGCGGACCAAGGCGCTCGTGAGCAAGCTCCTCACCAACCCCGCCGGGACGATGGTGACCGGTGTGGTCGCCGACGTGGATGGCGAAGCGGTCACCTTCGAGGCGGACATCGTGGTCGTGGCCGCGGGTGCGGCGAATTCCGCCCGCCTGTTGCTGGCATCGGCCAACGACAAGCACCCCGATGGGTTGGCGAACGGCTCTGACCAGGTAGGGCGGAACTACATGTTCCACAACAGCGTGGCTGTCCTTGCCATTTCCAAGGAACCCAACGACACGATGTTCCAGAAGACTCTGGGGGTCAACGACTTCTACTTCGGGATGCCCGGCTTCGACTACCCCATGGGCAACATCCAGATGGTGGGCAAGTCGGACGCCCAGATGTTCAAGGGCGAGAAACCGCTCCAGACCAAGCTGGCCCCGATGTTCAGCCTGGAGGAAGTGGCCAGGCACAGCGTCGACTTCTGGCTCTCGACCGAAGACCTGCCGTCGTCCGACAACCGCGTCACCCTGACCGGAGACGGGGACATCAAGCTGTCCTACACGCCCAACAACCAGGAGCCCAAGAAGCGTCTCTACGCCCAGCTCAAGTCGATGCTGGGCCATCTTGGGATGCATCCGGACCATCTCATCCCGCGCACGACGTACCTCAAGAACGAAGTCGGTGTCGCAGGCGTGGCGCACCAGGCGGGAACCATCCGCTTCGGCACCGACCCTGCCACGTCGGTCCTCGACATCGACTGCAAGGCCCATGAGCTCGACAATCTGTATGTCGCGGACACGAGCATCTTCCCCAGCATCGGGGCGGTCAACCCGGCCCTGACGGCCATGGCCAACGCGCTCCGCGTCGGTGACCGCATCCTCGAGCGTCTCGGCTGAACCGGTCGATCGACCGCCGCACACAACGACGATCCGACACGTAGATGGCCGGCATCACGAGCGCGTCGACGCGCCGCAACGAGATCGGCGCGGTGTACGCGGCTGGCCTGCTGCAGGGGCTCGCGCTGGTGACGTTCCCGGCCGCCGCGACCATCCTCACCAACGCCGCTGACTACGGACTCTCCAGCGCCCAGTACGGCGCGATGTTCCTGCCTCAAGCCGTGACGGCGGTGGCAGCTTCGCTCGCCGGTGGACGGCTGGCCGCACAGGTCGGGCTGAAGCGGGTGCTGCTCCTGGGCCTGGCCGCGAACGTGATCGCGATGGCGCTGCTCCTGGCCAGCCAGGTCGGCATGGGCTCGCCGCTCGGCTACGGCCTGTTGCTGCTGGCCACGGCGAGCCTGGGTGTGGGCTTCGGGCTGACGGTGCCGTCCCTGAACACCTATGCCGCGGTCTTCTATCCGGCCCGGGTGGACCGGGCCACGTTGTACCTCAACGCCTTGCTCGGACTGGGCACCGCGCTGGCACCCGTCATCGCGGCGATCTTTCTTGGGATCGGGCTGTGGTGGGGCCTGTCGGCGGTGGTCGCACTGGCCCTGCTGGCGATCCTGCTATTCGCTCTGCGCTTGCCGTTGGCGACGTCTGCCGGGCGCACAGAGACCAGCGATGAGCCGACGCCTGTACATCGAGGGATGCCTTCGCGCACCTGGCTGTACGTCGGGTTCGCGCTGCTCTACGGCATCGTAGAGACCATCAACGGCAACTGGGCCACGGTCTACGTGGAATCGGATGTCGGAGCGTCGGCGAGTGCGGCCACATTGGCACTCGCGGCCTTCTGGGGCATGGTCACCGTGGGCCGGCTTCTCTTCGCTGCCATCGAGCGACGGCTTCCCTCGACCGGCACGTACCGTCTCCTGCCATTCGTCGCAGCCTCGGCCTTGCTGCTGGTGGCACTGGTGCCGCAAGGAGACCTCGCGATGGCCATCCTGGGCTTCGGCCTGGCTGGCCTCGGCTGCTCCGCGCTGCTGCCGTTGACGATCAGCTTCGGTGAGCAGGAGTTGCTCGCGCTGGGAGCTGCCACCGCCGGGATCCTCTTCGCCAGCTACCAGGTGGGATACGGCATCGCCGCGTTCGGTGTGGGTCCGCTGGAGGACGCCGGCATCGGTCTGGGTGTGCTCTACGCGGTCGCGGCAGCGCTGGCGCTCGTTCTGGCGGTATTGTCAGCACGGTTGGTCAAGGGTCGGCGCGCAGCCGTGACATGACGTATCTGCCAGACATCATCGGCCTTGCCACCATACGAAGGAGATTTGATGCAACTCAAGGACAAGGTCGCCATCGTCACCGGTAGCGACAGTGGCATCGGCCACGCTATCGCGCTGGAGCTCGGCGAACAAGGAGCGGCGGTGACCATCAACTATCACAAGAACGCCGCCGCCGCGGACGCAACGCTCAGGGCCATCGTGGACGCCGGCGGCCGTGGTCGCGTCCAGCAGGCCGATGTATCGAGCGTCGTCGACGTGGCCGCGCTGGTCGAACAGACCGTGGCAGAGTTCGGTCGCCTGGACATCATGGTCAACAACGCCGGCATGGAGACCCGCACCTCGGTGCTCGACACCACAGAGCGACAATTCGACTTGGTCATCGCCATCGACCTCAAGAGTGCCTTCTTCGGTGTCCAGCTGGCTGCGAAGCAGATGCTGGCCCAGGGCGGCGGCGGCCGGATCATCAATATCTCCTCGATCCACGAGGACTGGCCCATGCCCGGCAATGCCCCCTACTGCGCCGCCAAGGGCGGAGTGCGGATGCTCACCCGCACGGCTGGGGTCGAGCTGGCGCCACACGGGATCACCGTGGTGGGCGTCGCACCGGGCGCGGTGCATACGCCGATCGACGAAGAGACACTGGCCGATCCGGTACAACGAGCGAAGCTCGAATCGGCCATCCCGATAGGTCGGGTCGCGGAACCACAGGAGATCGCCAAACTGGTCGCGTTCCTGGCATCGGACGGCGCGTCCTACGGCACGGCCACCACGTACGTGGTCGATGGCGGCATGATGCAAGCGAGCGTGGGTCTCTGACCTGGCCGGTGGCGTCGATCGACCAATGACCGCGACACGGGCATGGACGGCCTCGCCGGTGGGGCCTACCCTGCTCGATACCGGCGCGGGATTCAGCCTCTACGCCCCGGATGCGGCAGCCGTGGACCTGCTGCTCTTCGACCGGCCCGACGACGACCAGCCCGCGAGCGTCGTCGGCCACGACCACCGCACGGACCGGACCGGTCCGTGGTGGCATCTGTTCGTGGCGGACATCGGTCCCGGCCAGGTCTATGCCTACCGGGTCACGCCAGCCAGCGATGGCGCTCTCGCGTCCGGCGAGTCGGCTGTCCTGCTTGATCCTTACGGTCGTGGCGTGGCCACTCCGAGCGGCTACAGGCGCGAGGTTGGCCCGCCCCAGCCCGGTCGGGTGGGCCGCTCGCTCAAGAGCGTCGTCGTGGACACGCGGGCCTACGACTGGGAAGGCGACCGGCCGCTGCATCGTCCGCTGCGGGAGAGCGTCATCTACGAGGCACACGTGCGGGGCATGACCGCCCATCCCAACTCCGGGCTAGCGACTCCGCAACGGGGCACCTACCGCGGCCTGACGACCCGCATACCGTATCTGTTGGACTTGGGGATCACCGCCATCGAGCTGCTACCGGTGATGCAGTTCGATGCCCTGGCGGCGCCTGCAGACCTCGTCAACTACTGGGGCTATCAGACCGTGTCGTTCTTCGCACCGCATGCCGCCTATGCCAGCGACCAGAGCGCACAGGCGGCGGTCGACGAGTTCCGCGACATGGTCAAGGCCTTCCATGGCGCCGGTATCGAGGTCATCCTCGATGTCGTCTTCAATCACACTGCCGAGGCTGGCGCCGACGGTCCCACGTTCTGCTGGCGCGGGATCGCCGATGCGGCCTACTACTCCCATGAACCGAATGGCGAGTACGTAGACGACAGCGGCTGTGGCAACACGCTCGATGCCGGCCATCCGATCGTGCGCCGCATGGTCCTTGACAGCCTTCGTTACTGGGTATCGGAGATGCACGTCGATGGCTTCCGGTTCGATCTTGCCGCGGCGCTGACCCGGGGCCTGGGCGGGCGCCCCAGCATCGACGCGCCGCTCGTCCGCGACATCGGCACCGACCCGATCCTGGCCGGGAGCAAGCTCATCGCGGAGGCGTGGGACGCCGGCGGCCTGTACCAGGTCGGCGACTTCGCAGGCGAGCGCTGGAGTGAATGGAATGGGCGCTTCCGAGACGATGTGCGGTCGTTCGTGAAGAGCGACCCGGGATACGCCGAGCGGGTGGCACTGCGGTTGCTGGGAAGCCCGGACGTCTATGCCGCACGGTCAGACGCACCGGTGCGAAGCATCAACTTCGTGGCCTGCCACGACGGCATGACGCTCAACGACCTCGTCAGCTTTGCGCACAAACGCAACGAGGCCAACCTCGAAGGCGGGCGCGACGGCACGGACGACGACCGCAGCTGGGATTGCGGCGCCGATGGACCGACGGACGATCCCGTCGTGGAGCGCCTGCGGGCCCGCCAGGTCCGAAACCTCCTGGCTCTCACGTTCCTGTCGCTGGGCGCACCCATGCTGCAGATGGGCGACGAGGTCCGCCGATCGCAGGGCGGCAACAACAACGGCTACTGCCACGACGACGAGACGACGTGGTTCGACTGGTCGCTTCCGGATCGTCACCCAGATCTGCTCGAGTTCACGCGTGGGCTCATCGCCATGAGACGGCGCGCGGATGGCCTGCTCGCAAGCGACAAGCCTCTTGCCGAGGTGTTGGCCGCGGCACATGTCCGCTGGAGCGGGGTGGATCTCGACCAGCCAGACCTTCGCGCCGAGTCCCGCTCCATCGCTCTGACCCTCGAGACCGAGCTCGGATGGCTCCATATCATCGGCAATGCCTGGTGGCATCGACTTCACTTCGCGCTGCCACGGGTGCCGGACGGCTGGAGTGCGTGGCGCCGCGTACTCGACACCAGCCTTGATGCACCGGACGACCTGAGCGCGTTCGACGGCGCGCCTGTGGTCGACGTGCCTCGCTATCCCTCGGGACCACGGTCGGTCGTGTGCCTGGTCACCCAGCCGCAACAGGAACAGCTTCATGAAGGATGACGGAACCATGGCTGCAGAACGCGAACGCATGCGCTCGGTGGGACAATCAGAGGAGGGCCTCATCGAGGGTGGCCCCTGGTATCGGTGGGGCCCGTACCTCTCCGAACGGGCGTGGGGTTCGGTGCGAGAGGACTACAGCGCGGACGGGGATGCATGGGCGTCATTCCCGCATGACCATGCGCGCTCGCGCGCCTATCGCTGGAACGAGGACGGGCTGGCGGGCATCTCCGACCTCCACAATCGTCTCAACTTGGCGGTGTCGTTCTGGAATGGCCGAGACCCCATCCTCAAGGAGCGCATCTTCGGGCTGACCAATGCCGAGGGCAACCACGGAGAGGACGCCAAGGAATACTGGTGGTACCTGGACGCCGTGCCCAGTAGTGCCTGGCTGCGCTGGCGATATCACTATCCACAATCGGCCTTCCCGTACGAGGAGCTCATCCGGGAGAACGCGCGGCGTTCGAAGGAGGAGCCCGAGTACGAGCTCATCGATACCGGCATCTTCGACGAGGATCGCTACTGGATCACGGAGGTCAGCTACGCCAAGGCGGATGCCGACGACGTGCTCATGCGCATCACCGTCAGGAACGCCGGGCCTGAGCCTGACGAGATCCATGTGCTGCCGACGCTGTGGTTCCGCAACCGCTGGTCGTTCCAGCCGGACGCGACCAAGCCAACGATACGAGCTGACGGGGCAGTCCTTGGTCGGATCCTCGCGAGCGACCCGGACCTGGGCGACTACGAGCTCCTCGTGGGCGCCGGCCCGGCCGGCGAGGCGACCCTCCTCTTCTGCGAGAACGAGACCAACGTGCATCGGCTCTACGGTGCGAGGCCGGAGACCCCGTACCCCAAGGACGGCATCAACGACCACGTCACCAAAGGCCTTGCGTCCGTCAACCCAGCCCGCACGGGTACCAAGGCCGCGGCGTGGTACCGCGCCACCGTGCAGCCGGGCCAGACCATCGAGCTGCGGCTCCGGCTGCGACCCATCGGCGACCGAGTGAGGCGGGGCGACCCGCTGGGGCGCCAGTTCGAGACCGCGATGTCCGCTCGGGAAAAGGAGGCGGACGAATTCTACGCGGAGCTCGACCGGCCCGCCGCGAGCACCGAGGAGTCGCGCATCCTGCGACAGGCCTTCGCGGGCATGCTCTGGTGCAAGCAGTACTACGCCTACGATGTGCCTCGATGGATCGATGGTGATCCCGGCATGCCGCCGCCTCCAGCAGAGCGCCGAGGCGGTCGTAACACGCGCTGGCGCAACATGGACGCGGCGGACATCATGTCCATGCCCGACGGTTGGGAGTATCCATGGTTCGCCGCCTGGGACCTGGCCTTCCACACGGTCACGCTGGCGAACGTCGATCCTGCCTTCGCCAAGTACCAGCTGCTGTTGTTGTGCCGGGAATGGTTCCAGCATCCCAGCGGCGCCCTGCCCGCGTATGAATGGTCGTTCGACGACGTCAACCCGCCGGTGCATGCCTGGGCGGCACTGAATGTCTTCGAGATCGATGGCGGCCGCGACACCGACTTCCTGGAGCGGATCTTCCACAAGTTGCTGATCAACTTCACGTGGTGGCTGAACCAGGAGGACGCTGCGGGAGACGACATCTTCGGCGGCGGCTTCCTGGGGCTCGACAACATCGGTGCCTTCGATCGCTCGCACGTGCCTGCCGGCACCGAGCTCGAGCAGTCCGATGCCACGGCCTGGATGGCGTTCTACTCCATCTCGATGCTACGCATCGCGTACGTGCTGGCCGAACATGACCCGACCTACGACGACCTGCTGGTGACATTCCTCGAACACACCGTGCGCATCGCCCGGGCCATGGACGAGCGTGGGCTCTGGGACGAGGACGAAGGCTTCTACTTCGACGCGCTGCGAGACACCGACGGCCATACCATTCCGATGAAGGTCCACTCGATGGTCGGGATCATCCCGCTGCTACCGGCTGCGTTCGTGCCCGAGGACGCTGTGCGACGCAGTCTGGCGTTGGGCAAACATTTCGCTCGCTTCCTGGCCGGGCAAGGGCTCAGCCGCGACTCGTTCGAGCGCTCCGGGAGCATCCATTCACGGCCCGGCGCCCCGGCGTATCTGCTCAGCCTCGTTTCGACCGCAAGACTGCAGCGCATCCTCAACGAGCTGCTCTCGGAGGACGAGTTCCTTTCGCCTCACGGCTTGCGGGCGCTGTCGCTCCGCCATCGCGACCGTCCCTTCAGCGTCACCATCGACGGGACCGAGCAGAGCGTCGACTACGAGCCCGGCGAGTCACGCTCGGGACTGTTCGGCGGCAACTCCAACTGGCGCGGCCCGGTGTGGTTCCCGCTCAACTACCTGGTCGTCGAGTCACTGGTCCACTGGGATGACTGGTTCGGGGATGAGCTCCGGATCGAGCACCCGACGGGATCGGGTAGGAAGCTGCGCCTCGTGGATGTGGCACGCGACCTGGCGCAGCGAATGGTCGGCATCTGGCTACCCGGCCCCGACGGTCGGCGTCCTGTCTACGGCCACTACGGGAAGCTCGGTGACGACCCGGAATGGCGCGACCTGCTGCCTTTCCACGAGTACTTCCACGGCGACACGGGCGCGGGCCTGGGCGCCTCACACCAGACCGGCTGGACCGGCCTCGTGGCCCACCTGCTCGTGCGCGGGGGCTTGCTTGATGATTGACATCGTCGGCGTTGGCGCCGCGGCTCCAACGGTCGCTCGCTAGCCGGATGTCGATGCAGCCGTCGGGCGAGCAGCTCGAGATACGGTGCGGTTCTCAGCGTGCCACCATCGTCGAGATCGGCGGCGGGTTGCGGAGCTACAGGGTGGGAGAAGAGGACGTTCTCGAGGGCTACGAGACAGGTGAGATGTGCTCGGGCGGCCGGGGTCAGGTGCTGATGCCCTGGCCGAACCGGATCAGGGATGGCAGCTATGCCTTCGCCGGCGCGAGGATGCAGCTGCCCCTGAGCGAGGTCGCCAACCACAACGCCATCCACGGCTTGGTGCGATGGGCGAGGTGGACGGTACGGGCGCATGACTCGGACCGGGTCGTCATGGAGCATGACCTGCATCCTCAGCCAGGCTACCCGTTCAGCTTGAAGCTCAGCATCGAGTATGCCTTGACCAACGACGGATTGCGAGTCCACGCGACAGCGCAGAACCCGGCATCCGTCGCTTGCCCATTCGGCGCGGGCATGCACCCGTACCTGACGGCAGGCGTGGTGCCCATCGACGACCTCGTCCTGGAGGCTCCGGGCCGTATCCACCTGCGTGCCGACGAGCGGGGCATCCCGGTGGCTCGGGAACCAGTCGACGGCACGACGCTGGACCTGCGTCGGCCAAAGGCGATCGGGAGCGCCAAGCTCGATGACTGTTTCACGAACCTCGAGCGTGATCCCGACGGCCGCGCCTGGGTGCACCTCCGTGACGCGGACGGACAGCGCAGCGCGAGCCTCTGGGTCGACAGCGCTTATGACTACCTGATGCTGTTCACAGGAGACACGCTCTCGGCTCGAGCCCGCCATGGCGTCGCCGTGGAGCCTATGACCTGCGCACCGGATGCCTTCAACAGCGGCGATGGCCTCATCATCCTGGAGCCTGGCGGAGCCTTCACGGGCGCCTGGGGCATCACGCCAGGCGCGCTCGGCTAGGCGCCCTCAACCGCGGTAGCAGCATCGTCATCGTCGCCCCAGTCGATGCGAGCCGTGTCACTGCGATCGAGGACCTGCGGGCCGCGCGACTTGCCGAAGTAATCCCAGCCCCATTCGACGAAGGCATCGATGCGGTTGCGGAAGCCAGACATCAGGGCCGCGTGGACGCCGAGCCAGGCAGCGAAGGCGATGGCGCCGTGCAACTCGTGGTGGCCGAGCGGGATCTCGGCGATGGCCGCGTTGCGGCCGATCATGGCCATGCTGCCCTTGTCGAGATAGTGGAATGGCCTGGGTGCAGCCCCATCGATCTCGGCGATGATGTTCTTGCCCGCCCAGGCGCCGCTCTGCATGGCCACGGAACCGAGCTGCGGGTGTGTCCTTCCATCCGGACTCGGGATGTTGGCCACGTCACCGGCGACGTAGACGCCCGGGAAGCCTGCGACCGTCAGATCCGGCTCGACGTCGATGCGACCACCGCGGCTGGTGGGCAGACCCGCATTGGCGGCGAGCGGCGCGGCCTGCAAGCCTCCGCCCCAGATGACGCAGCGGGTCTTGATGATGGTGCCGTCGGACAGACTTACGTGGCCCGGCCCGACCTCGGTGACTCCGGTCCCGAGATGCAGGCGCACGCCGTCCTTCTGCAGGACCTTGGCCGTATAGTCCCCGGACTTCCCGGAGAACATCTTGAGCAGCGCGTTACCGTGGTCCACGAGGTGAACCTGCGCCCGCCCCACAGCGACATCGCGGTACTCGGAAGCGAGCGTGCCGTGGATCATCTCGGCGAGCGCACCCGATATCTCCACGCCGGTGGGACCTCCGCCGACCACCACGAACTCCACGGCACCATCGTCGATCAGGCTGGGGTCTCGATCTGCCTCCTCGAACAACTCGAGGATGCGAGCGCGCAATCGCACCGCGTGGTCCACGGCGTACAGAGGAAAGGCGTGCTCATCCGCGCCGGACGTGTGGAAGAAGTAGGGCTGCGAGCCGGCGGCGACCACGAGGTAGTCTCCCGCGTAGGTCTGACCCTCGGCAGTCGTCACCGACCTGGCAACGGGATCCACCGCGACGACGGTGCCGAGTTTGACGTCGAAGTTGGGGCGACGACGGGCGATGTTCCGGATCGGGTAGGCCACGTCGGTCTCCGCCAGCTGGGCGGTCGCCACCTGGTAGAGCAACGGCTGGAATTGGTGGTAGTCGTGCTGGTCGACCAGTGTGACCCGCACACGAGCGTCCTTGGCCAGGGCCTTGGCCGCTCCCACGCCCGCGAAGCCACCGCCGACCACGACCACGTGCCGCAACTCGCTCATCGTTCTCCTTTCGAACATCGGGTCTTTCGACGGCCCGCACCAGACCGCACGAGTGTAGACTGACGCGCGGCGGGACGCCTCCTGACGCTCGATACAAGATCATGGCGGCCGGAAGTCGGCTGCATCGGGCGCCCAGCCAGGCCGGATGAGGGGTAGCGCGGAGGAAGCAGTTGGATCCTGAGCTCCTGTCACGGATCCAGTTCGCCCTTACCGCGAGCTACCACTTCATCTTCCCGCCCATCTCCATGGGCCTGGGCCTGATGCTGGTGGCGATGGGTGTGGTCTATCTGCGGACCAAAGACCCCAAGTGGCGCCGGCTGTCCTTCTTCTGGGTCAAGATCTACGGCATCGTCTTCGCCATGGGTGTGGCCACCGGTGTGGTCCAAGAGTTCGAGTTCGGCATGAACTGGGCCGACTACTCGCGCTTCGTGGGCAACGTCTTCGGCAGCCTCCTCGCAGCGGAGGGAGTATTCGCCTTCTTCCTCGAAGGCGGCTTCCTGGGCCTGATGCTCTTCGGCGGCAACCGGCTGGGCCCCAGGATGTGGCTCTTCTCCATCTTCATGGTCACCTTCGGCGCCCATTTCAGCGCGCTCTGGATCCTGATGGCCAACTCCTGGATGCAGACGCCGCAGGGCTACACCATCGCCCAGACACCGCTGCCGGCGCGTGCGGTCATGACCGACTTCTGGGAGGTCGTCTTCACGCCGTCCTTCATCCCACGGCTGTTGCATGTGTGGGTAGCCGCATGGACGACCGGATCGGCGCTCATGCTCAGCGTCACGGCCTGGTACCTGCTCCGACGGCGCAACGTGGACCTGGCGATCTCCAACATCAAGCTGGCGCTGCCGTTCTTCATCATCTTCGGAGTCACCAACCTCTTCATCTTCGGACCCAATATGGCCATCGAGGTGACCAACAACCAGCCGCTCAAGCTGGCCTCCATGGAGGGCCTCTGGCAATCGACCTCATGCGCGCCCATGTTCCTGCTGGGATGGGTGAACGAGACTGCCCAGACCACCACGGGCTTCAGCATCCCGTGCCTGCTGAGCTTCCTGGCCTACCAGAACATCGATGCCACGGTGGCGGGCATCGATTCTTTCGCGCCGGACCCCACGCCGCCCATCAACCTGCTGTTCCAGGTCTATCACGTGATGATCAACCTGGGCCCCATCCTGGCTGCCATCGGCGTGCTGGCGGGTGTTTGGTATGTGTGGAAGCGGCGCATCTTCCGCTCTCGGTTCGTGCTGTGGCTGCTCGTACTTAGCGTCTTCTTCGCCGAGATCGCCATCACCGCCGGATGGTGGACCGCGGAGATCGGTCGCCAGCCGTGGGTCGTCTACGACGTGCTCAAGACCGCCGACGGTGTATCGCCGGTGCTCTCGGGCCTGGATGTGGTGCTCTCGTTGGGCCTGTTCATCTTCATGTACTCGATCCTGTTCGTGCTGTTCCTGTACCTCATGCACCGCAAGATCCAGGCCGGACCGGAGCCTCTGGAAGCCGTCGAGACGGTCAGCATCAGCGACCTCCCGGATACCTTCCGGGACGTCTTCCGCAAGCGACCGGTCGAGGCCGGCCCGCTGCCCCCGGAGGAGCCGCCGACATCACCAGCCGCTGATGGATCGGAGCTGCCGCCTGACAGAACCAACGGTCCCGATGCGGGAGGAGCGTCATGAGCCTCGCCGATATCTGGTTCGGCCTGTTCGTCATCATCATCGCCGGCTATCTGATCCTCGACGGGTTCGACATGGGCGTGGGTATCCTGCACCTGCCCCTGGCGCGCACGGACCTGGAGCGCCGCACCATGCTCAACAGCATCGGACCGGTGTGGGATGGCAACGAGGTCTGGCTGGTGCTGGGCGGCGGTGTGCTGTTCGCCGTGTTCCCGCTCGTCTACGCCTCGCTCTTCTCCGGCTTCTACCTGGCCATGATGCTGGTGCTCGTCACGCTCATCCTGCGGGCGGTGGCCATCGAGTTCCGCAGCAAGGAGCAGAGCCCACGATGGCGGTCAGGCTGGGACTTCGTCTTCTGGGCCACGTCCGCAGGCATGGCCCTGCTGCTCGGCGTCGCGTTCGGCAACGTCCTCGCCGGCGTGCCGCTCGACAGCTCGGGCAACATCAGCGTGAGCCTCATCGACCTGCTGTCACCCTTGGCGTTGCTGTTCGGGGTCACCACCGTGGCCATGCTCACCTTCCACGGCGCACTCTTCCTGACCATGAAGGTGGAGGGTGAGATGATGGCGCGCCTGGAGCGCTGGATCCCCTGGCTGGGTGGCGCCTTCGTGGTGCTCATGACCGCCATCGTCGTGGTCCTCATCGTGGGTGGCAATCAGGTCACCGACCGATACACCGCGGACATCTGGCCAGTCATCTTCCCGGCCGCGGCGCTGGGCGCCATGATCCTGGCCTGGCGCCTGGTGCGTCAGCGCCGGCACTTCCTTGCCTTCATGGCCTCGAGCGTCATGATCGGGCTGCTTCTGATCTCGGCGGCCATCGGCATGTTTCCCAACCTGCTGCTCTCGACCATCGACCCGGCCTACAACCTCACGGTGACCAACGCTGCCTCGGCCGACAACACCCTGCAGGTCGCGCTCATCGTCGCGCTCATCGGCATGCCCTTCGTGCTGCTCTACACCGCTGGCGTGTACTACATCTTCCGCGGGCCGGTCCGGATCGAGCCCGAGGGCTACTAGATCCATCCTCTGACGCCAAGGTGATCCGGCGACTGCGTCGCCGCCCCCCTCCCAGCGGTCCTGACCGGATCCTGTCGCGGTACCGTGCCGCCCGGGGTCTGCTGCTGGCAGCGGTCAGCAGCGGCCTGCTCGCGGCGGCCGGTACGCTCATCGCGGCACTCCTCATGGCCCGCGCCATCTCCGATGTCTTCATCGGCGGCGAGGGGCTGTCCGAGGTGCTGCCGCTCCTCATCGGCGCCGCGGTGGTGGCCATCATACGCACCCTGCTGATGGCTGGCCAGGAGATGCTGGCACAGCGGGCCTCGAGCCGGCTGCGGCAGTCGCTGCGGCGAGCCCTGCTCGATCAGCTATTCGAGTTGGGACCGACATGGCTCACCGGGGAACGGACCGGGGAGGTCGTCAGCGCCGTCACCGGCGGGCTCGAGAGCCTGGACGTGTGGATCACGTCCTTCCTGCCGGCTCGCTACCTGGCGGCCCTCGTACCGGGGCTGGTGCTCCTGCTGATGCTCGCGCTCGATCCGCCCACCGCCCTGGTGCTGGTGCTCACCGGACCGGTCCTGGTGCTGCTGCTCGCGGTCATCGGCAGTCGGGCCCGCGGTATCACGCAACAGCGCTTCGAGGAGATGCGCTGGATGAGCGCGTTCTTCCTGGAGATGCTGCAGGGCATCGCCACCCTCAAGGCGTTCGGCCGAAGCCGGGAGCAGGCCGCCAACATCGGCACCATCGGGCGGCACTATGGCGACACCACCATGGAGGTCCTGCGCACCGCGTTCCAGACTGCGCTGGTGCTTGAATGGGCCGCCGCGGTGGCCACCGCCGTGGTGGCGGTCGAAGTGAGCCTGCGGCTCATCGCGGGCGAGATGGCCTTCGAGACCGCGCTGGCGGTCCTGATCGTCACGCCGGAGTTCTTCCTGCCGCTGCGGCAGCTGGCCATCCGCTACCACTCGGGCGCGGTCGGTCGCACGGCGTCGGAGCGTCTGGAAGCCATCCTGGACGCGCCGCTCGCTCGCGTGGCGGGGGCGCCGACCGACCACGCGGCGAGTGGCCCAGCGCCGGCGAGCTCGGGTAGGCCTGTTCTCGGCACGGCCGAGGCGCGCCGCCTGTGTGCGGCCACCATCACCTACGACGACGTGTGGTTCAGCTACCCCGGCCGGTCGCCCGTGCTTCGAGGTCTGAGCATGGAGATCGGCGCGGGGTCGACGGTCGCGCTGGTGGGCGCGTCGGGCGCCGGCAAGACCACCACGGCCGACCTGCTCCTGCGCTTCATGGAGCCTGGCAGCGGCTTCATCAGAGCCGGCGGTTCACCCGTCGCACAGGTCGATCGGTCAGCCTGGCTGGCGCATGTCGCGTGGGTCCCGCAGCGCCCGCATCTGACCTGGGGGACCGTGGCCGACGCCATTCGTGTAGCGTCGCCCGAGGCGACCACCGCCGAGGTCATCGCCGCTGCGCGGGCGGGCCATGCCCACGACTTCATCCGCGCGCTGCCGGCCGGATACGACACGCCCATCGGCGAGGGTGGCCAGCGGCTGAGCGGTGGTCAGCAGCAGCGGTTGGCCATCGCCCGCGCGTTCCTGCGCGACGCCCGGCTCGTCGTCCTCGACGAGCCCACCTCCCACCTCGACGCGGAGAGCGAGGCGGCCATCGCCGAAAGCTTGCGCCGTCTCGCGGTCGGTCGGACCATCCTGCTCATCTCGCACCGGCTCAAGCTGGCCGGGCTGGCGGACCGGGTCGTGGTCATCCAGGATGGCCGGGCTGTCCGTTCAGGCCCACCGTCGATCCTCGCGGAGCCTGGGCTCCGTTCGGCCCTGCCAGCGCTTCCGGAGGGCGCATGAGCACGGTTTCGCGCAAGTCGAGCGGCTCGCCGGTCGCCGTCGAGCGTCGGCTGCTCCGCCTGATGTGGCCCTTCCGCACCTGGATCCTGGGAGGCGCCGTCCTGGGCACCTTGGCCATCGGCTCCAGTGTCGGGCTCATGGCAGTCTCGGCCTACCTGATCAGCCGATCGGCGCTCATCAGCAACGTCGCCGACGTGGCCCTCGCCGTTACCGCGGTGCGCGTGCTGGCCATCGCTCGGGCAGCCTTCCGCTACCTGGAGCGGTACGTCAGCCATCGGGCCACACTGCGCATCCTGGCCGACCTGCGTGCCTGGTTCTACGAGGCCATCGAGCCGTTGGCTCCGGCCAGGCTCGAGTCCCACCGGGCTGGCGACCTGATGACGCGCATCGTGCGGGACGTCGACACGCTCGAGGACTTCTACGTTCGGGTGCTGCTGCCGCCGATGGTGGCGATCGCGGTGACCACGTTCACGAGCCTCGCGCTGGGGTTCTTCAGCCCGGTCCTCGGGCTGGTGGTGATGGCCTTCCTGCTGCTCACCGGTGCCGTGCTCCCGGTGGTCTCGCGCTGGATCACGCGGCAGCCGTCGCTCGCCGTGGTCGCAGCCCGGGCACAGCTGGACGCAGCTCTCGTGGACGGCATCACCGGCATGGCCGATCTCGTCGTGTTCGACCAGCAGGGCCGGCAGCGTTCGGCTCAGCTCGCGCTGGGCCAGACCCTGGACCAGGCCCAGGAGCGCATCGCGCTGCTACGCGGTGTGAGTGCCGGACTCGGGGCGCTGGCGGCAACGCTGGCGGGCGTGGCCCTCCTCGGGGTCGCTATCCCGCTGGTCACCGACGGGCAGCTCGACGGCGTCTTCCTGGCGCTCATCCCGCTCGCGGCCATCGCCAGCTTCGAAGCCGTCCAGGCCCTTTCGCCGGCACTCCAGCAGCTCGACACGTCCCGCGCCGCTGCCAGTCGGCTCTTCGCCCTGATCGATGCCGAGCCGGAGGTGCTTGATCCTCCAGACCCGGCGCCACTGCCGGCGTCCCGGGCCATCTCCATCGAGGGCCTGCGATTCCGCTACGGCCCCGAAGAGCCGATGGTCTTCGACGGCCTGGACCTCGAGGTCCCGGCCGGATCGAGCCTCGGCTTGGTGGGTCCCAGCGGGGTGGGCAAATCGACCATCGTGAGCTTGCTGCTGCGCTTCCGGGAGTACCACGAAGGTCGGATCCTGTTGGGGGGGACCGACCTGCGGGCGCTCGCCGCGGACGATGTCAGAGCCACTATCGGCGTGGTGTCGCAACGGGTGGACCTGTTCGACGCGACCATCCGCGACAACCTCGCGTTGGCCGACGCCGAAGTCACCGATGGGCGCATCGTCGATGCCTGCAGGATGGCGGATCTCCACACGGTCATCGAGGCCATGCCGAACGGCTACGACACGCGCATCGGCGAACAAGGCATCCGGCTGAGTGGGGGCGAGCGCCAACGCCTGGCCATCGCGCGCGTCGTCATCAAGGATGCCCCTATCCTCATCCTCGACGAGGCCACCGCGAACCTCGATGAAGCGACGGAGGGCCGCGTGTTGCGAGGCCTCGAGGAGTTCATGGCGGGGCGCACGACGCTGATCATCAGCCATCGTCGTTCGGTGGCCACCCGAGCCGATCAGGTAGTGATACTTGGTCGCCCATCTCGATAGTCTCGAAGACGTGTGGCTGCCCACTCGAGCACGGGCTGGGGGCCAGAATGATGTCCAGGCTCGAGCAGCGCGGGCAGGCGCATCGTTGGGAGTATCGCGAACGCGACGCTGCGATACCGCCACCAGGCGGGGTACCGTCCGCACCGTCAACGGTCTCCCCTGACGCCCAGCGGAGACACCAGCCGAAGCATCCGAGGATCAGTAGTCAGCGGAGCCCAGTCGAGCGTGACGCCTCTGGATCAGGGAATCGAAGGTTCGAATCCTTCCTCGCCAGCCATCTCTTTGCCCAAATGGCGTTTCCCACGCTCAATATCAGCGGTGGGTGGGGATTCAGATCACGCTGCCGAGTCGGCCTCCGACCGACACGTTGACAGACCTGAGGCCAACGACGGCGGATCGGCCTGATGGCCGGCTGATGGTCGTACCCAGAACCTCCTCGGGCATCCTGTAACCGGACGATCAAGCCGAACGTTCCCGTCCATTGACTCCCTGCCGTGTCGGCCGGAAGATGGCGCGAGCGACACACGTAGCGAGGATGCAGGTGTTGTTTGGGCCTCCCCAAGGGCGCCCGACCCGGAAGCCGCCGCTCCCCCTGCCGCTGCCTGACCAAGTGCGCACATTCGCGCCGCTTCCGGCCCCGCTGACGTCTTTGGTCGGCCGCGATCGGGAAACCGCGGCCGTCCTCGCGCTTCTGCGACGCAAGAGCGTCCGACTGGTGACGTTGACCGGCCCGGCTGGTGTGGGCAAGACCAGACTCGCCATCCGGGTGGCAGAACGGATGGCGGACGATGTTCGCGACGGTGTCTGCTTCGTAGCGCTCGGAGCGGTCCTCGATCCCGATCTCGTGCTTTCCACGATCGCACGCAGTCTGGGGGTATGGGAGTCTCCGGACCGGACGATGGCTGATCAGCTGTCCCAACACCTGCGCTCCCGGCAGCTCCTGCTCGTCCTCGACAACTTCGAGCAAGTCGCGCGGGCCGCGTCTTTGCTCAGCGACCTGCTCATGGCGTGTGGCGGCCTGTCCATGCTGGTGACCAGTCGGTCCACGCTCCACGTTTCGGTGGAACATGTCTACGTGGTGCCGCCCCTGGCGGTGCCGGATCTCGATCAGTCGCCACCGCTGGCCGAGCTGGCGCGCATGGATGCCGTCCGACTGTTCGTCCAGCGTGCGACAGCCGTCCGCACCGGCTTCTCCTTGTCCGCTGAGAACACCCCCATCATCGCGGCCATCTGCCGCCGACTGGACGGCCTGCCACTGGCACTGGAGCTCGCGGCCGCACGTAGTGCACACCTGCCGCCAAGCGCGATCCTGGCTCGATTGACGCCAACGCTATCCCTGCTGACGGGAGGACCGCTGGACGCGCCGGCGCGTCAGCAGACCATGCGCGATGCCATCTCCTGGAGCTACGACCTGCTCGACGAAGACGAGCGGATGGTCGTCCAGCGAACCTCGATCTTCGCCGGCACGTTCACCCTTGAGGGTGCCGAAGCGGTCGCGTTCGAGGGTCACGCCGACCACGAGGCACTGGATGTCATCGCGGCGCTGGTGGATAAGAGTCTGCTCTGGGAGGTCGAAGCACCCGGGCAGGAGCCCCGTTTCACGATGCTCGAAGCCGTACGTGAGTTCGGCCGCGAACAGCTGCCGAACGGCGATGGGGCCTTGGTACAGGAGGCTCATGCCGAGTATCTCCTTGGTCTCGCCGAGCAGGCGGCACCACTCCTGCTCGGTCCGGAGCAGCGCCGCTGGCTTGACCGACTGGAGAGCGAGCTCCCCGACCTGCGGATGGCGTTCGCCTGGCTCCATTCCCGCCACGACAGCGAACGGCAGTTGCGTCTGGCATCTGCGCTGGCTCTGCTGTGGTACCTGCGAAACCACTTGCGCGAGGGCGAGGAGATCGTCAATCAGGCCCTCGACGGTTCAGGCGGCCGGCCCTCGGCTGCACTCGCCGGTGCCCAGCGGGCCGCAGGCATGCTGGCCTTCGCACGCGGCGACTTTGCCGTGGCCGTCTCGCGACTCCGCGCCTCATTGGAGACCGCGCAACGACTCGACGATAGCGAGTCGGCAGCACGTACGCTGTTCTGGCTCGCACTCACCGCCGAATACGAGGGCGACGATGTGAGTGCCAGTGCGGACTATCAACGTGCCCTCGCCATCTGCGGCGAGCTGGGTGATCCGCTCTGGACGGCCCTCGTGCTCCACGCCCTTGGAGACACGGCTACTCGCGCCGGCGATCTCGAGCGGGCCGACGCCCTTTGCTCGGAAGGCCTGCGCCTTGCCCGCGAGATTGGCGACAAGTGGGTCATCTGGAGCAACCTCCAGGCTTGGGGCAACCTGCAGCTGGCGCGGGGAGCCTGGGACCTCGCGGCTCTGGCACACTGGGAGGAGCTTCAGCTCGCGCTCGACATCGGGGATCTGCGTGGCGTTGCCGACGGCCTGGCTGGGCTCGCAGGTGTGGCCGTCGGCCGCGGTCATGCCAAGCAGGGAGCGCGCCTCCTTGGGGCGGCGGACAGTCTCCGCGAGGCCATCGGTCGCCGCATGCTTCCAGGGCATGCCCAGTTCGAACGCACGATGGCGGCCGCTCGTGACGCCATCGGGGAAGCGCAGGTCGAGGCGGCTTGGTCGGCGGGAGGTGCCATGGAACTCGCCCAGGCCATCGAGGCGGCCCGGGCCATCGCGCTCCCCGCCAGCGGCCAAGCCGGAGGGGTCGAGGTCGCGGTTCCCGCACCCTCGCTGACAACGCGTGAGCTGGAGGTCCTCCGCCTCCTGGTCGATGGCCGCTCGGACCGTCAGATCGCGGCATCGTTGTTCGTCAGTCCCAGGACGGCCTCAGGTCATGTCGCCAGCATCATGAGCAAGCTCGACGCTGCCTCGCGAACCGAGGCAGCGGTGCGAGCGGTTCGGAGCGGTCTCGTCTGAGGCGACACAGCAGGATGACGGGCAAGGGGTCGGCCACGTCCTGGCAAAACAGGTAATCCTCACGGTGCGTGCCGTCGCCCACGACCGCAGCATGGTCGCCTCCCCCCCCACGAGGTACAACGCCATGCGATCCCGGACCCCGTCCATCCTTGTCGCCGCCAGCATCCTGGCCACGTTCGTCATGGTCTCATCAGAGGTGGGCCCTGCGCCTCGGGTCGTCGCCGCGGACGGCGCGTGGACGACCTACCGCGGTGGCGCCGCGCGCATCGGCGTCGCCGATAGCGCCGGGCCTGCTGGGAGCCCGCTCGAGCTTTGGCGGGTGCAGACACAGAACATCATCAACTCGGAGCCCGCAGTCGTGGGCGGGGTCGTCTACATCGGCAGCAACGATGGATCGCTCTACGCGCTGGACGCCGCCACGGGCAACGAGCACTGGCACTTCACCACCGGCGATGCGGTGTCCTCATCGCCCGCGGTCGCTGACGGGGTGGTCTATGTCGGCTCCGCGGACGGCAACCTCTACGCCGTCGATGCGACGACGGAATCCGAGCGATGGCGATCGACCGGTGCGCGTGAGGACGCCTCGCCCGCGGTCGCCGACGGCGTCGTCTACTCGGGATCAGCCAACGGCAACCTGTACGCTGTCGATGCCGGGACCGGCGCGACCCTGTGGAGCACGCCGCTCGGGGCCGAGGCCTCGCGCTCCCCGGCCGTCGCCGAAGGGTCCGTCTACATCGGCAGCGGGGACTCCGTCGTCCACGCGGTCGATGCCGCGACCGGCGCGGAACGTTGGGCTTTCCAGGCCGACGCAGGGACCATCTCCACGCCCGTCGTCGCGGACGGCGTCGTCTACGAATGTGCGTTCGAGGATGCCGCGAACGCTCTCTACGCGCTGGACGCGGCGACGGGAGCCGAGCGCTGGCGCTTCAGCACGGAGTCCGGCGAGTCGGTCTGGGTCCCGATCGTGGATGGCGGCATGGTGTACACACCCAGCAGCGACGGCCGGCTGTACGCCCTCGACGCCACCACCGGTGAGGTGGTGTGGCAGTTCCAGACTGGCGATGTCGTGGACTCGTCGGCGACCCTGGCCGACGGCGTCATCTACATGCTGAGCAACGACCGCCACCTCTATGCGCTCAACGCCGCAAGCGGCGAGGAGCTGTGGCAACTCGAGGTTGACGGCGGCGCAGACAAAGGCCCCTCCGTCGTGGACGGCATAGCGTACTTCGGGACCCAAGCAGGGACCGTGTGGGCCGTCGGGGAGGGCGGCCCCGCGGCGGCAGCGAGCCCCGTGGCCGACGCCTCGGCCAGAGCCACCGATACGGTCGCGGAGGTCTCCACGAACGTGCTGCCGGAGATGCCAGCCGACGATCCCGGGCCACCACTCTGGGAAGCGAGCGGTCCCAAGCTGGCGGGGTCGGCCACCGGCAACCCACCCGTCGTCGCCCCCGATGGGAACATCTGGGTGCCCTCGTCCAACGACAGCGTGTTCTGGATCTTCGCGCCTGACGGCACGTATCTCGAGTCCTGGGGGACGCCGGGGACTGGCGACGGGCAGTTCGACTTCACCCGCTCAGATGGCTCGGAGTTCGGGGACGTCGCCTTCGACACGGACGGGACGTTCTACGTCGCAGACGTCGGGAACCACCGTATCGAGAAGTTCGACCCCGGTCGCCGGTTCGTGAGTGCCTGGGGTTCGTTCGGACAGGATGACGGACAGTTCTCGAGTCCCAACAACGTCGCCACTGATGGCCGTGGGCACATCTACGTAGGCGACGATGGCCGAGCCGACGTGCAGGCGTTCACCTCCGACGGCGAGTTCATCAGATCCTTCGGCAGCGGTGAAGGATCGACGGACGCGAGCTGGTTCGTCGCCGTCGACCCTGTCTCTGAGGACGTTCTGGTGGCGGTCGACTCCACGGTCCTTCGCTACAGTTCGGATGGCCAGCTCATCAGCTCGATGGACGCGCCCTTCGACCAGCCCATCTGTCTCGATGTCGATGCCACGGGCAACGTGTACGTCGGCGGTGATGTCGGGCGCGTCAACGAGGGGACGCCTGATTCGGTGGTCGTGGTGGATGCAACCGGCACGCTGGTGCGCCGCCTCGCCATGACCGGCGACTGTCCTGGCGTGACACCGGATGGCAGCCTGTTGCTCATCGACCACTACGACTGGGACCACATCGAGGCGTTCGGGCTCTCACCGGTGGGCACCGCCACACAGCCGAGCGCAAACGCTCCCGAGCTCGAGCCGAGCCTGCAGATGCTCTGGGAGACAGCGCTGGCGAACGACGGCTGGGGCGTGGCGATCGACCCGACCGGCGAGATCTGGGTGTCCACGAGCGACAGTGTCTTCGAAGTCTTCGACCGCGAGGGCAACTACCTTCGGACATTCGGGACACCAGGCCGGGAGGACGGACAGCTGGACCTGGTGAATGAGTACGGCAACTGGGGTGGCGTCGCCTTTCGGCCAGACGGCGGGTTCTACGTCTCCGACACCGGCAATCAGCGCATCCAGGAGTTCGACGCGGACGGCGACTTCGTGCGTGCCGCCGGGTCGTTCGGCGCGGGTGATGGACAGTTCCACGGCCCGGACAACATCGACGTCGACGATGCTGGAAACGTCTATGTCATGGATCCTCAACGTGAGGATATCCAGGTCTTCGACTCGGACCTCGACTACCTGCGGACCTTCGGTTCCGGGGAGGTCGGTCCGTTCTTCGACGTCGATCCCGATGGCACCGTCTACGCCGCTGACGAAGGGAACATGGCGCTGATGGCCTACCGGCCGGACGGCAGCAAGGAGGCGGTCGGTAGCGTGGCTGGCCTGATGAGCTTCATCACCGGCATCGAACACACGCCGCAGGGCCGTACCTTCGTCGCCAGCGAGCTGAGCGGTGGCTCCGTGTCTGGACCGGAAAACCTCGCCGAACTCGGCCCGGACGGCACGGTCATCCACCTCTGGCCCGATGGGGGCTGGAACTTCGCCATCGACCCCGCGGGGGATCGTGTCTACATGGTTACCGATAAGTTGCGCGCCTACGCGCTACCCGCGGAGTAGCGGCAAGCGCGGAACGGGGCCATGCGGCTTGCCCATCAGCAAACCAGCCTTGCGGGTGGTCTCGATCAGCTTCGTGAATGGTCTCTACCGGCACCAGGCATCACGGGCAGGAGCCGCGTACGCAATCGAGGCGCCGGACGGACTCAGCATCGCAGCCGACCCCGGCTGCCCGGCCACGATGACGGAGGCGCTCTCGGGTATACCGATGGTCTACGGATACAACAAGGTCGAGGCGGCGCTGACGTGATCGTCCTCGCCCACTTCGAGAACGGCAATCCCGCGATCGTGGCGGACCGCAATCGTCGGGCCGCTATCTTCACCTCGGACCTGCTGCCGCACTGGGGCCTGAACTTCGAGGGTCGGGCGGGGCTCCTGCGGTTCATCCGGGCTCTCGTGGAGCACGTTACCGGGTAGGCACGCGGCCTTGAGATGGTGGGGCCTGATGGAACCCTTGGAAACTCGGTCGGGTGGGCACCCCTACAACATCACTACTCTGCAGGGCGTCGATCGTCTCCCCCTATCCCGCCGGAGAGACGCTAGCCGAAGCATCCGAGGATAAGTAGTCAGCGGAGCCCAGTCGAGCGTGACGCCTCTGGCTCAGGGGATTGAAGGTTCGAATCCTTCCTCGCCAGCCATTCCTTCTTCTCTGTGCGCGCGGGCCACGCTGTCACAACCATCCGATGGTCCATTGGCCCCGGGAAGCCCGCCTACACCTCGGCGAGACGGGCGAATGAGCCTCGAAGGGCCGGGTACAAGTCTCGATAGACGGCGTAGGCGCCATCGTAGACATGGGCATCGGGGCCGGGGTCGGTGGTGGTCGAAATCTCGACCATGACCTCACAAGCAGCTTGCACGGTCTGATACCACCCCGCCGCCACTGCGGCAAGGATGGCGGCACCTGTGGCTGCTGCCTCATGGTTGCGTGTGAGGGTCAGCGGCACGTCTAGGACATCGGCCATGATCTGGGTCCACATCGCAGACTTGGTGCCCCCGCCAGAGGCGCGCACCGCACGCATCTGCTGAGGCGAGTGGTCGCGGACGAGTTCGTAGACCTCACGCAAGCTGAAGGCCACGCCTTCGAGGACGGCACGCACCATGTGGTCCAAACCATGGCGATGGGTCAGACCCACGAATGCAGCGCGCGCGAGCGGATCGGGATGTGCCGTCTGATCACCGGTGAGATACGGCAGGTATGCAAGGCCCTCGGCGCCCGGCGGGATACCTGCGGCCCGAGCTGTGAGTTCAGCCCATGAGGCATTCGGTGCCAGCTCCTCACGCAGCCACTTGAGCGACCCAGCGGCGGACAATGTCACGCCCATGAGGTGCCACATGTCGGGCACGGCATGACAGAAGGCTTGGAGGCGCCCATTCGATTCGAAGACCGGATGGTCGGTGGGCGCGAAGACCACGCCCGACGTGCCGACCGATAATGCAGCAACACCGTGGGACACGGCTCCAACGCCGACGGCATTGGCCGCCTGGTCGCCAGCTCCACCAACCACCGCTGTTCCAGCACGCAGCCCGGTCGCAGCCGCCGCTGACTCGGTCACTACCCCGACAAGCTCCGGCCCTTCGGCCGTGCGCGGCAGCATCTCGTGATCCAGGCCCAGCGCATTGACGATCTCGCTCGACCAGGTCCTTGACTGCAAGTCAAAGAGTAGGGTTCCGGCTCCATCGGAAGCATCGATCGCGTAGTCACCCGTCAATCGGAACCTGACATAGTCCTTCGGGAGGAGCAGATGCCTGGACTTGGCCCAGACCTCCGGAAGGTGCTTGCGCACCCACAGGAGCTTTGGCGCAGTGAAGCTGGCGAGCGCGTCGTTCCCAGTGATGGCGATGAGGCGCTCGCGTCCGACGGCCTCACGGATGTCATCGCACTCGAACGCGGTGCGCTGGTCGTTCCAGAGGATGGCCGGACGGACAACCTCGCCGTTCTCATCGAGTAGGACCAAGCCGTGCATCTGGCCACTGATACCGACGGCCTCCACGCTCTGACCGGGCGTTCCAGAACCTGCGAGCACCGAACGGATCGCTTGCTGGGCGGCTGACCACCATTGCCGGGCATCCTGTTCCACCCAGAGGTGCTTGGGAGTGTCGAAGTCATATTCGGACGTGGCAACACCGGCGACGGAGCCATCGACACGCACGAGGACGGCCTTGGTGGCGGTCGTCGATACATCCAACCCCAAGACCACGCGGTCTGCGCTACCCATCTGGGCTCACACCATCAGGTCCGAGCCGACCGGACACGTCGTGAGCGCGGCAGACGAGACCGAGCCCAGGGAACCGTCATCTCACGCGACCAAGTCCGACACCAACTCGCGAGAACTCCGCCGCGCTGACCCGGTTGGAGTCGGGGCTGACGAGGCCATGTCTTGTGTTCGCAATCTGCCGTGGACCATCCACCTTTCCTCCGACGCGACATGAGGATACGAGCCCCGCTCAGAATTCGCTCGGGAGCCCAATCCGCGACGCTTCGACGGTCGGCCCAAATCAGGGAAGATCACGTCCTTGTCCCCATGATATGACCTGACGATCGAAGCTGACCGCTAACGGCACCCGGACATGGATGCGAGATGCGAAAGCGGCGCTATCGGGTGAACCTCAGGGCAGGCGATGCGAGGTCACCTCGGGCAGCGCCCCTGCTGCGAGCCATTAAAGATCGGTAGCTCAAAGGCAGGCCACATCCCTGTCTTGACTCGGGATAGCACTCAGGAGCCTTTCGGGTCAACGCTCGGTTCTGGTCTGCTGCCCTGGCGGTGCCAGGTTCAGTCGCGGCGACGGCTCGTGAGGTAGACGGCCCCCACGATCAGCGCACCCTTGATCATCTTCTGCACGAAGCTCGAGATATTGAGCATGTCGAACCCGTTGTTGAGGGTCTGGATGAGGAACAGCCCCAGCGCGGTCCCGCCGATCGTCCCGATGCCACCAGACAGGCTCGCGCCACCGACCACGACCGCAGCGATCGAGTCTAGCTCGTAGCCGGAGCCCGTGGCCGGGATACCTGCCGTCACACGAGCAGCAAGGATGACGCCGGCCGTACCAGCGAGGGTGCTGCTGACTGCGTACGCCGACACCAGGACCCATCGAACCCGGACTCCGGCGATCCGGGAGGCCATCGAGTTGCCGCCCACCGCGTAGACGCGCATCCCGTATGCCGTTCTGGTGAGGATGACCCACGCGACGAGGAAGCCGATGACCATGAGCACGACGGGGATCTTCAACTGGAAGCCGCCCTCAGTCGCGAGGTTGAGCGTCGAGATGGAGAGGTAGTTCTTGGGCAGGTTGGAGACGGGACTGCCATTGCTGATGTAGTAGGCCAGCCCCGAGGCAAAGGTCATCATCCCGAGGGTCACGATGAAGGATGGCACCCGGGCATAGGCCACCAGTGAGCCATTGATCAGGCCACAGATCAGGCCGACGCCCAGACCACCGATGATCGCCGGGATGAGCATGTCCGGGTTGCCTTGCACGATCTTGGCAGCGACCACCCCGGTGAGGGCAACGACGCTGCCGACCGACAGGTCGATGCCCCCGGTCAGGATCACGAATGTCTGGCCGATCGCCAAGAGCGCGAGAACGGAGGCCAGCTCAAGTATCGTCTGGCCATTCGACACAGTGGCGAACCGTGGGCTGAGAACGGTGAACATGAAGACGATGAGGATGAGAACCAGGGCCATGGCACGCGGTCCGAGGGCGGCCATGATCGATGACCTGCTGAAGCGACCGTCAGGGCGGCGACCCTCGCCCCTGTTCGGTCCATCCTGCGGACCAGCTGTCGGTTCAGGATCGACGGCTGTCACCGATCTGCTCTCGGTCACGACAGGACCTCCTCCGATTCTGGGCTCATGGCGGCCATCCCGGTGGCGAACCGGAGATACTTCTCTGGCGCCTCCGGGCTCGCCACCTCTGTGACATTCAACTCGCCAGCCACGACACCGCGGCGCATGACTAGAACGCGATGACTGATGCCGAGCAACTCCTCCAGTTCGGACGAGACCATGAGGATCGCCATGCCCTGAGCCGCGAGATCGGTGATGATGCGATAGATCTCACTCCGAGCCCCGACGTCCACGCCACGAGTGGGCTCGTCGAGAAGGAGCACCGAGATATCGCGCGTGAGCCACTTGGCGAGAACCACCTTCTGCTGGTTGCCGCCCGAGAGAGTCTCGACCAGTTGGTCCAGGCCCTGCGATTTCAGGTTGGTCTTCTGGACGATCTCCTCGACGACGCCTTGAGCGTCGCTTCGCTTGAACCATCCCAGGAACCCGCTGAACCGTTCGAGATTCGGCAGCACCGCGTTCTCCAACACCGGCTGCGTCAGCACCAGGCCAGACCGCTTGCGGTCCTCGGTGACCAGGGCGACACCGGCGTCGATCGATGCCACCGGGTCCCCTCGCCGCACCTTGTGGCCGACGACAAAGACCTCGCCGGAACTTGGCTGGACCCCGAAGATGCCCTCCAATAGTTCACTACGTCCGGCACCTCGGAGCCCACCGATACCGACGGATCTCACCGCGTCTGATCGACAAGCTCAGCGGAGGTTGATGATCGACGCGCAGACCGCGGACCTCAAGGGCTGCGTCCGAGGTCGATTCCGTGAGCTTCTTGGCTGGGAACAGCTGCGTCAGGCTGCGGCCGATCATGGCCTGCACGATGTCTGACTCACTCACCTCGCCGATGGCCCGATCGTAGGTGAGACGTCCGTCACGCAACACGACCACGCGGTCACCGATGGCTGTCATCTCGGCGATACGGTGGGTCGTGTACACCACCACACAGCGGTCCTTGAGCTTGCGGATGACCTCGAAGAGGACATCCGCCTCACCCTCCGGAATAGCCGATGTCGGTTCGTCGAGGAGCAGGATCCGAGCGCCCCAAGTCGTGGTCTTGACGATCTCGATCAACTGCATGACCGAGACCGACAGCCGACGCATCCAGACGCGGGGATCGATATCGATGCCAAAGACCCCAAGCATCTCGCGCGACTTCGCGATCATCGCGTGGTGGTCAAGAAGACCGGTCCGCGTATGCAACTCCCGACCGAGGAACAGGTTCTGGTAGACGGGCATGTCCAGGACCGGAGCCAGCTCCTGCGGGACGATGCCGATGCCCAGCCGGCGGGCATGTCGTGGGTCGAAGTGGGTGACTGGCTTGCCGGCCACCCGCACGATGCCCCTGTCCGGGTGGTACTGGCCCGAGATGATCTTGAGGATGGTGGACTTCCCGGCACCGTTCTCGCCAGCCAGGATGTTCACGGTTCCCTTGAAGAAGTCGAATGAGACATTCTCCAGGACGCTTACGTGGGCGAACGACTTGGCCAGGTCCTGACAGGCTAGTTCCGGTACCTCGTCGGCAGACTTGGTTGTCGCCGGCAGTACCTGCTCGGCCGCGATGGTGTCCAACGCTTAGTCCTCGACACCGAGCGTCGACTCCGCTGCGATGAGCGTGGTCATGGATTCAGCCATCGCCCGCAACTGAACGGAACAGGACACCGACCCGGCATCGAGAAATCCTCTCGATCTCTCGCCCAAGCGGCTCGCCCGACCTATACGAGCGACCATATCGCGTGTCGATTTAGATCCGGCCTCCGCAGCGTCCGCCATCGAGCCGAGGGCTGCCGAGAACGGCTCGCCGCGATCAAGGGCCGCTCGGTAGGCGGCCTGCGCAGGCAGGAGTGCATCGAGGAGCGTCTTCTCCCCAGGTTTGGCCTCGCCCAAATCCTGGATAGCAGCGACACCAGCGGCCAGCATCCCGTCAAACAGGGAGCTGACGATCCGGTCGACACCGCCGATGGCCCCGGCCATGTCGAGGTAGTAGGAACCGTACAGCGGCCCCATGGCCCCACCGATCTCATTCAACAGCACGTTGCCCAGTACCGAAAAACCACGGGCCAGCTCGATGGGTCCGTCACCGAGCAGTTCACCCGCTCGCAGGAAGCCCTTATCCATGTTGATCCCATGGTCGCCATCGCCGGTCGCCCCGTCGATCTGGCTCAGTCTCGCGGAACTCTGGTGGATAGCCTCGATGAGTGCGTCGAGGATGGGCCTGCCCTCGGAAGCGCTGAAGCCTTCCACTCTAGTATGCGTGCTGGGCCAGACCGACCGAATCGGCATCGGCATCGATGAGTGAGCGCAGTTCATCGTCCAGTTTCATGACGGTAAGGGTCACGCCCATCATCTCCAGAGAAGTCAACAAGTTGCCGACATATGGTCGATGGATGCGTATGCCTTCTCCCTCAAGCATCGATGCGATATGTCCGTATAGGATATGGAGTTCCATGATCGGGGTGGCGCCCAGACCGGAGAGCAGAACCACGACATCGTCGCCGGTTGTGAAAGGCAGGTCGGGCAGGACGATTCCGACCATCCGCTCGGCCATGTCTCGTGCCGAAGCCAGCGGCTCGACAGCTACTCCGGGCTCACCGTGGTGGCCGATGCCGACCTCCATGGTGCCTGGCTCGATCTCGAAGTTGGGTGATCCCACCGCCGGGATGACGCAAGGCGTAAGGCCGATGCCGACGCTCCTGGTTAAATCGATGGCGTGCTGTACCGTCGTGATGACCTCGTCGAGCGAGGCGCCGCTAGCCGCCTTTGCGCCTCCGATCTTCCACATCAGGATCTCGCCAGCCACGCCACGTCGCTTCTGCCGCTCACCGGGCGGTGCTGAAGGCACGTCGTCGTTGGCTACGACCGATCTGACGGTGATGCCGTCGGCGGCGGCCATCCGTATGGCCATCTTGACGTTCATGTTGTCACCGGCGTAGTTGCCGTACAGGCAGGCGACACCCTTGCCACTATCTGCGGCGCGGAAGGCGTCATGGAAGGCCTGCGCCGAGGGCGAGGAGAAGATCTCACCGATGGCCACGGCGTCCATCATGTTCCTGCCGATGTAGCCAAGGAATGCAGGCTCGTGTCCAGAGCCGCCGCCGGTCACAAGGCCCACCTTGTCGGTGATGGGAGCGTTCCGGTAACGCACCACCCGAGGGTTGGCCGTTGCGGTCACCGTCGCCTCGTTGGCTTTCAGCCAGCCGGTCAGCATGTCCTCCACGACGCGCGTGGGGTCATCGAAGATTCGTTGCATGGCTCGTCCCTCGCCATCCTTTCCCGCGGATCAGGAGACGGTGTAACCACCGTCGATGAGCACGTTCTCGCCGTTGATCATATCGGCGGCCTGACTGGCCAGGAAGAGAGCCACCGCTGCGACCTCCTCCGGATAGGCGAACCGCCCCGTGGGGATCAGCTTCTTGAAGTCCTCGCCCACCTGGCCACCCCATGCCCGCTTACCCAACTCGGTCAGAGTCACGGTCGGCGAAATGGCATTGACACAGACGCCATGGCGTCCCCACTCGAGCGCCAGCACCTTGGTCATCATGATGATGGCGCCCTTGCTCGCACAGTAGGCGATATGGCGGTTCAGGGCCACGACCCCGGCCTGGGATGCCAAGTTGATGATCTTCCCACCACCGGCCTTGATCATCTCGCGACCTACCAGTTGCGATAGGAGGAAGGGCGCCTTGAGATTGATCGCCATAGTCTGGTCCCAGAAGTCCTCGGGCAGCGCCTCTGCGGCATCGAGGAGCACGACGCCGGCGTTGTTCACGAGGATGTCGATCTGTCCGAATCTCGTGAGTGCCTCCGCGACGACTGACTCGATATTCGCCGGCACGGTGAGGTCTGCGACCAGCGAGTGTGTCTGTGTGCCACGATCGGAGAGTTCGCGCGCGACCTCATGCACGTCTTCGGCGAGATCGACCAATACCAGACTCGCTCCCTTGTCCGCGTACAAATCTGCGATAGCCCTACCGATACCGGCAGCCGCCCCTGTGATGAGCGCGACCTTGCCGCTCAGCCTGAAGTCTTTGTCAAAGCCCGCGAAGTCCATCGCCTATGCCCTTCCCCTGGTTGGCGCCTAGTCCAGCCGCCCGATCTACATAGTTAGCTGAAGGTCGTGCTACGCCTGGGACTCGGGAAACAGGTCCCAAGTCCCAGGCGTGGAACCATGTCGGAAACTCGGATCTCTTGACCGAGGTCTGAACGTTTACTGAGCCGAGAGGTCGCCCGAAGCGACGTTCGCAGCCACCAGTGCCGGGAGTTCCGCAATGAACTGCTCCGCACCATCACCGAAGATCTGGTCGTAGTACTTCTGCGCGGTCTCCATATCGGGGACGGGCGGCATCACGTAGGTGTACTCCTTCTCGTACGGCGCGCCGTCGAGGACGAGCTTGGTCACCGCGAGACCTTCAGCGAGTTCGAGGATGCCGTTCTGCAAGTTCGTGGCGTTCAGCCAGCCATCGAGCACACCCTGGAGGCCATCCTGGATCCCGTCGATGCCAGTGATCGGGATGTCGATGCCAGCCTCGGCCAGCGCCTGATGGCCACCGATGGCCATGTCATCGTTCTCCGAGACGAAGCCGTCGATCTCGGGGCCGAAGGCGGAGACCCAACTCTTCATCTTCGTGTACGCCTGATCACGCGCCCAGTTGGCCGTGTCCATGGCAAGGACTTCGATGTTCGGGTACTTCGCCAGGACGTTGTTGATGCCCTGTGTCCGATTGATCTCGGGCGAAGAACCCAGCGGCCCCTGGAGCACGAGGATCTTGCCTTCGCCGCCGAGGAGGTCCGCAAGCTGCTGCATCTCTGCCTCGCCAGCCAGGACGTCGGAGGGCAACACGGAACTCGTCAGAAGATCGGCGGCCTCACCGATCAGCCCGGTGTTGACAGCGATGACCGGGATGCCCGCGTCATTCGCCTGCTGGACCTGAGGACCAAGCGTCGAGGCGTCGACCGGCACGATGATGATCGCGTCGACCCCCTTGCCGATCAGCTGCTGCATCTGGGAGATCTGGGTGTTGACATCGTCGTTGGCACTGTTCCACTCGATGTCGATGCAGTTCGCAGCAGCGAAGGCATCGATGCCCTGCTTGCCGAGCGTGATGAACGACGACATGTTGTAGACAGTCACACCGACGGTGTACCGCGTGCAATCCTCCCCCGCGGAGTTCGTCTCAGCGCTGGCACCGGCAAATCCTCCGGTCATGAGCGCGGTCGTTGCGAGTATTGCTGCTCCAAACCGGAGCCTGTTGTTGAGTCGCATGGCTGGACCTTCTCCTCCTGAGCAACCATCACTTGACGCGAGATGAAGTGTCGTGTCGATATCCGTCCCCAGGCAGCCCCTTTCTTGCTACGGCGTGAGGAAGACCTGCTTCCCGATCGAGTGCCCGAACTCCGCTCTGCTTGATGCGAGCAGGGCCATCTGGTGAAACTGTAACACCGTGCTCGTTAGATATCGCACCGCGAGTGTGACATGTGACCGTGAACACGGCCCATTGGTCGTTCTCGGTGTTATCTTCTTGTGCGAGTATCTCTGTGCTTGACTTAGCGGACAGAGCAAGAGGGAGAGTGGTGACTTGGCTTGTGCTTCAGGTGGGTATTCCGTCCGCTGTGGGTCGGGGGCACGTTCCGCGGTGGCGCCCAAGCGAGGGCGTGGGCACACGACGATCACGCTCGCCGGTGGAGGCTCGCGCTCGTCACGTCCACCGGTACGGGTCGCGCACTTCCACGGTCACCGAGTCCCCTGATGGGCGCCCGCGACCGTCAGGCACGCATCATCGAACTGGTCACGCAGCGTGGGACGATCAGGATCGACGATCTGGCAGCCATCCTCGAGGTGAGTCCGATGACGGTCCATCGGGATCTCGACAAGCTCGCTGAGCAGCAGCTGATCACCAAAGTGCGAGGAGCAGCCCAGGTGATGCAATCGGCGCTCTTCGAGACCGGCGTGCGTGTGCGACTGGCGCGACAGGCCCGAGAAAAGGAGGCACTGGCACGAGCGGTCGCAGCTCACATGGAGCCCGGCCAGGCGGTCATGCTGGACGACTCGACTACCTGTGTGTTCCTATCCCGGCTGCTACGCGGCCGTGCTCCGGTTACGGTCATAACCAACTTCGTGCCGGTCATGCGGGAGCTATGGGGCAGATCGGGCATTCGCCTGATAGGGCTTGGCGGGGTGTACTACGAGTGGGCCGACGCGTTCATGGGCGGCATGACGGTCGATGCCATCCGGTCCATGCGAGCTGATTTGCTCGTGATGTCGACCTCGGCGATCACTGGTCTCGTCTGCTATCACCAGTCCGAGGACACCATCTCGTTCAAGCGCGCGATGTTGGAGTCATCGACAAGGAAGATCTTGGTCGTCGACCACACGAAGTTCTCCAGGCGTGCCCTGCACGCACTGGGGCCGGTGACCGACTTCGACCTCGTCATCATCGATGACTTGACACCACCAGATGTCCAGGAGCAGCTGCGGGCGCTCGGGATGGCACTGGAGGTGGTTCCGTTGCCGCTGCTCAGTCCGGTCGGCGCGTCGATGGTGCACGAGCCAGAAAGGCCGTTGTTCGTCGACGATACCCAAGCCAGTTGCTGAACCTGAGGCATCAACCGTCAACGGTCGCGTCTTGTCGGCCATGCCCGCTCACGGTGGACCGGGATCAACGCTCCAAGTAGAGGTGGATACGAGATGAAGATCGCACTGGGTGCCGACAACAATGGCTTCGTCCTCAAGGAGGTGGTGAAGCAGCATCTGTTGGAGCGGGGCTTTGAGGTGGCTGACTTCGGTGTCGATGCCGAACAGGATGTGGACTACCCGGAGATCGCGGAGCCTGTCGCTCGAGCTGTCGTGGCCGGCGAGGTGGACAGAGCCGTCTTGATCTGTGGCACTGGTCTTGGGATGGCCATCGTCGCGAATAAGATCCGAGGCGTCCGGGCAGCTTCCGTCACGGACCCATATTCAGCAGAGCGGGCCATCAAGTCGAACAACGCTCAGGTCCTGTGCCTCGGGGCATTGGTCGTCGGCAGTGAGGTAGCGAAGTTGCTCGTGGATCATTGGATCGACGGGGATTTCGCAGGCGGCGGCTCGGCACGCAAGGTGGCCAAGATCGATGCGCTGGACCAGCAGGAACGGGAGTCGACACCGGCGTAGGAGTCGCTGACCTGGACAGCCCCGGTCTCATCACAAGTCGGCGTGCCATGGCCTCCATGGAAATGGACTGACTTGCCGGATGACGGTGCCGCTCGCTGGTGTCGGGTCCCGAACGTGTCCCAGGTACGGGGAGTGCCGAGTTCTTGATGACCGAGCCCGCCACGGAGCAGGAGGAACAATGAGAACCCACATGGCCGAGTCTGCCAAGAGGCGAGCTATCGTCACCGACGTCCATCGCCTCCCTGACCTGACGGGGAGACACCACCCAACATCATCCGCAGTCGAGGAGTCAGCAGAGCGGATCCGAGCGTGACGCCTCTGGATCAGGGGATCGAAGGTTCGAGTCCCTCCGGGCGCGCCAATGTCATGAGTCGCGACATAGGAGACACATGAGTCGGGACATCGGCGACAGTCGATGGACCAGCCCAGGACGTCACCTTGTCGCTTGGGACCCCGGCCATCGGCGGGGGTCTCGTCGTTGGTCGCGCCAGTAGCCGCGGTCGGGCTTGATCAGGTGGCTCGAGAGGATCTCACCGGTGCCGAGGTCGACGACGGTGACCTCACGCTCGTCGACGATAGCCAGGACCCGTCGACGGGCATGGGCAGCGCCGATCTTGCGGTGGTGCATGCGGCCGGCCCGGCGCAGGCTGATGGCACCCTTCTTGTCGGCCACGTCGTAGCGCAGGCGGAGATGACCCTGGGCGCGAGGACCGGCGGGCACGGCCACCGGCGTCGCCCAGTAGGCCTCGGCGGGGGTCCGCCGGCCGATGGCCCGTGGTCGCTCTTCGTCGTAGGCGTGGCGGAAGGCATCGAGCCCAGGCCTGCAGCTCGGCGCGGGTCCAGGCTGCCGGCTGTCGCCCGAGCCAGCGCTTGAGTGTCTGGTGGAAGCGCTCGATCCTGCCCTGCGTCTGGGGATGGCCAGGCGCCCCGTTCCGCTGCTGGATGCCGAGGTACGCGAGCAGGTACTCGAAGGCGTTGCGCCCGCCGGTGAAGCGCGAGGTGTCGATGGCACCGTAGTCGGTGAGCGTAGCGGCGGGCCAGCCGTACGCCTCGCCCGCCGCGCAGAACGTGGCCACCACGTCGTCGCCGTCGACGCGACCGAAGGCCGTGCAGGAGATCAGGGACTTCGGCCATTCGGGCGACGGCAACTTCCACCCCCCCGAAGTGACCGACATCGACGACTCCGATGACAGGGCCGCATCGCTGCAGTGCGGTCCGATCTGTGCGTGCAGGTGCTGACGATCCACCCGCCGACCATCTCCGGGTCGTCGGAACTGTCCGGCTGGAGCGTCTTCGAGGCGGGGCTCGCAATCGGGAAGCAATGCGCCCCCCGAGGCCAGTCTCCTCGCCCAACGGCCAGGAGACTGGCGGGAACCCCCCACCCGGCCGCTTGAGCATCCATGGCCACCCAGCAAGACATACTGGCGGGGCTGCCACCGGCACACGGCAGGACGGAACGCGCACGCTAGCGTTGGGCGCGACGCTTGTACTCGGCGAAGACCTCGGCGTTGTGGTCAGGACCGAAGCGCGTGTCGTTCGGCGACACGAACGTCGGCAACACGAGGCCGCGATCGCTCAGCTCCTGTGCCAGCTGGCTCACGAGGCTCATCGTGATGACGATGACAGCCAAGGTAGAAGTCGCGCCGACCGGAGGACCCCAGCCGTCGATGTCGATCACCGCGTCTGCTGGATCACAGCAGTTGTCGATGACGACGTCAGCGACCTCGGCGAGGCGCTGGCCAGATGAATGAGTGGCAGCGTTGAGATCGAGGTTGGCCACCGAGGTGACAGCCACGATCGAGGCACCGCGCTCCTTCGCATAGAGCGAGGCATCGATGGCAGCGGCGTTCAGGCCGCCGTGGCTGTAGGCCACGAGCGTGTCACCTTCCTGGAACGGGTAGTTGCCCAGGAAGTTGGCGATGTAGCCCTCCGTGCGCTCCAGCCACAGTAGCTCGCGCACACCGCCGGTGCCAAGCACGTTGGACCAGCCCAGGCGCTGATCCGTCAGCGGCCGCAGGCATGGATAGCTGCCATAGCGAGGGAATGCATCCATCACAGGCAGGATCGAATGACCACTACCGAACAGGCTCACCAGGCCGCCGCCCTCCACGCCGTCGGCCATCATGCGGGCGGCCTGTCCGATGGCTTCGGTCTGCGTTTGCTCGATCTTCGTGATGAGCTCCGTTGCTGCTTCGAAGTAGCGCTGTGCCGTCATCCTGGGTCCTCTCCTCTTGCTATCGACAGCGCCCTGGCTGCCGCTCCGACGAGGCTCGACTCCGCGCCGAGCCTCGAGATGGTGAACTTCGTACGCGTGACCGCGTACGGTTGACAACTCTGCTGCGCGACCGCCGTGGCTAGCTGGGAGAAGTCGGCGCGCGAGCCGACGCCCCCAGACCAGACCACGAGTTGCGGTGCCAACAGATCGATGATGTGCCCGGCTACCGTGCCGGCGACCATGGCGGCCTGATCCACCGCGTGTCGCGCCGCCGTATCACCTTCCGACGCTCGTCGGAACACGGACGCAGTGTCGGGGTAGGTCTCGACACTGCGTCCGTGACGCGCGGCAGCCAGGATCCCCGACCCGGAAGCGATGGACTCGGCGGGCTCTGAGAGTGTGCCGTCAGTCAGCGGCCAGCGATCCCAGCCGACCGCGCCGGCTACGGCGGTCCGCCCCTCCACGACCTTGCCGTCGATCCAGAGTCCGGCGCCGAAGCCGGTGCCGATGATCAGCGTGGCCACACTGTCGTAACCACGGCCTGCACCGAAGGTCGCTTCTCCGAGGGTCGCCGCGTAGCCATCGAACATCGCGGCGGCCGGCACGTCGAATGCCGACGCAAGCAGTGAAGCCACGGGGGCATCCGTCCATTCGGACACGCTAGGCGCGGCCCAGGCGACATGGCCATCAGCGTCCACGATGGCGGGCAACGCCATGCCGATGGCCGCGACCCCACCGATGCCTTCGAGTCGTCGTGCCCGCTCGTTGAACAGGCGTACGGCATCCTGGGGTGCGAGGGCCTCCGTGGCCTCCACGCACCGAGCGATCAGGCGCCCGTCTGCGTCGAAGATCGCGATCGCGGTCTTCGTACCACCCATGTCGATGGCTGCGACGTTGCTCATCCGCTACCCCTTCACCGCGCTGCTGAAGCCTGCGTCCGCATAGGCCCGTCGGACGATCATGAAGAGCAGGATGTTGGGCACGATAGCCATCAGCGTGCCCGCGAAGATGACGTTCGACAGCCGCACCGCCGATGTGTAGGACTGCAGCTGATTGACCACGAGTACGACGGTGAAGTGGTCGGGCGATTGGAGCACCACGAGCGGCCACAGATAGGCATTCCAATAGAAGACGAATGCGAACATCGCCAGGGTAGCGATGGCCGGCCGTAGGAGCGGAACACCCACGGAGATCAGGATGCGCCACTCCGATGCACCGTCCACGCGAGCAGCGTCGAGCAACTCCCGTGGCACCCCACGAGCGAACTGGCGGATCAGGAAGATGCCGAAGGCGTTGGCCAGCTGCGGTACCAACACCCCGACCAGCGAGTCAAGCAGTCCCGCGGATTGGACCAGCCAGTACAGTGGCACGAGCGTCGCGATCGGCGGCACGAACATCGTGGCCAGCAGCAGCAGGAAGAGCGGCTCGCGCCCGCGGAACTCATAGACCGCGAAGGCCCAGCCTGCCGCGGTACTGGTAGCCACCACGGCGGCCGTCGAGATGCCTGCGATCAGCATCGAGTTGAGGAACGCGTTGCCCAGTGGCAAGAGCCGGAAAGCCTCGACGAACGCGTCCAGCGAAGGCTGGCTTGGCAGCCAAACCGGCGGAAGTGCTGTGATCTCGGCCGGCAGCTTGAGCGCGTTCGTGACCAGCCAGAAGAGCGGGAAGCCGGCAAACAGCAGCACGACGAGAAGCACGCCGGCGGCGGGCAGTCGACGCAGCCGACGAGGGACGAGCGAGCGGCCCTTGATCATTGGTCGTTCGAGTCCCGGCTGAGCAACAGGACGCTCCCGACCGCGACCACGACGCCGACGAGTAGCACCATCGTCATCGCTGCCGCGCGGCCGGCCGACCCGAAGTCGAAGGCGGTGCGGACGGCGTGGAAGGTGACCACGTTGGTCGAATCGACCGGACCACCCCGCGTCAGGACATTGACCGAGTCGAACACACCGAGACCGGTGATCAGGCAGATGGCGATGGCAAAGGTGAGTGGGCGCCGTAGGAGTGGGATGGTGATGCGGAACAGTCGCGTCACCGGGCCGCAGCCATCGATGGAGGCAGCCTCGTTGAGTTCGCGCGGGATCTGTGTCAGGCCCGCGACGAGGATGGTGGTGAAATAGCCCAGGTACTGCCAGATGGTCAGCAGGACCAGGCTCGCCAAAGCTGTCCGCGGCGAACCCAGCCAGGGCTGTGGGGATAATCCGATGACCTTCAACAGCTCGTTGACCGGCCCGCCTCGCGGTGAGAGCAGGTATGACCAGAGCAGCGCCACGGCCACGGTGGGAATGACATACGTGATGAACATCACCGTCAGCACGGCGCGGCTGCCACGCACGCCACTGCCGTCGATGACCACGGCGATCACCAGCGCAAGCGGGATGCCGATCACCACGAATGAAATCGCGAACACCGCCGTGTTGGTGAGCGCCCGCGTGAACGAAGCGTCACGGAAGATAGCCGCGTAGTTGTCCAGCCCAACCCACTCCATCTCCGTGAATGGGGTCAGCAGGCTCCACTCATGCAAGCTGATCCAGCCCGAAAGCACGATCGGCGTCAGCACCGTCGCGAAGATGAGCAGTGCGGCCGGTGCGATGAAGAGGATGGGCGTGCGCCAGGTGGGGCGGATGCTGGTGCGCCCCTCGACCGGCGAGCCGGCATGCCCCGTCATCGTGTGCGTCGATCCTCCCGTGTCGGCGCCGAGGCGCGACGTTCGCTCAGGGATATCGGAGCGCTCCGATCGCCGCCGCTGGGTCTAGGTGTACCCGACGTGACGACCGAAGCGCTGCCCGTGGACTACTCGGCCTACTCGTAGTGCTGTGACAGGATCTGCTCCGCTTCGGCTTGCGCCTGAGCGGCAGCATCTTCTGCCGTCAGTTCTCCGAACATCACGCCTTCGATCTTCTTCTGGAGCATCTCGCTGAGTTCCTGCCCGCCCAGGATCATCGGGAAAGGCACGGCATCCGCGAGGCTATCGACGTAGGTCTGAAGGAACGGTCCCGACAGCTGCTCAGCAAACGCATCAGCGTCGCTGCTTCGGCTGGGGATGATGCCCATGCCGATGAGGATCTCGCCCATCCCTGATCCGGTCGCACCGGTATCGGCGTCATGCAGATACTGCAGGAAGCGCCACGCTGCATCTTGCTGCTCTGGGGTCGCCAAGCCATTGACCATGGTCAGCCACTCATAGGAGACCGGCTTGGAGCCCTCACCGTTGGGGCCCACGGGGATCGGCGCCGTGGCCACATCCGCAAAGGAGTCGCCCATGGCCGCCTTGAGCGCGCCCTGCCACCAGTTGGCCATGATGATCATGGCAGTGTTGCCGCTGGTGAAGTTGTCCATGAACGGACCCGCCGTGTTGGCATCGGCGGTACCCATCTCAGGGGCGGTCACGCCGTACTCCGAGACCAAGCTCTCGTAGAAGGCCAAGGTATCCGCCGCTGCGCCAGTATCGAGCGTCGGCGTGACGCCGTCGACGATGTCGCCGCCATCGGAAGCGACCATCGAATAGAACGGGTGCACGACCCCGGCTGGCCAGCTATTGATCAGTCCGAAGCCCTGCTGCATGATGAGATCACCGTCCTTGACGGTGAGCTTCTGTGCGGCATCGACCAACTCGTCCCAGGTCGCCGGAGGTGCCTCGATGCCAGCCTCCTCGAAGAGGCGCTTGTTGTAGTTGAGCGCGTACGCGTTGATCTCGTTCGGATACCCGTACGAGACCCCATCGACCGAGGCACCGTCGACCGCCCCGGCCGGCCAGTTGGCCGCGATGTCCGATGAGAAAGCGTCAGGAGCTGCGGCCGCGACACCATCACGGACCAGCTCTGGTAGCCACAGGTTGTAGATGCCAGCGATGGTCGGCCCGCCAGGGCTTGCTGCTTGTGTCTTGATGGTCGTCAGCAAGTCGCCGAACGGTACCGCTCGGATATCGACACTGACGTCCGGGTTATCGGCGCTGAAGGCCGCCGCGATCTCTTCCAGTTGCGTGACCTGATCAGGACCCCAATGGGTCAGGTAGGAGATCTCCACCGGCTCGTCCTGCGCCGCCGCAGCCCCGGTCAGGCTTACAGCAAACAGCGCGGCCAGACCGGCGGCGCTGCCTCGGAACTTGGACATTCGGACTTCCTCCTTCTGTTTCGAGGACCTGGGCCCAGCGCCCCGGCCAGCGTGCGGCGAGGCCGCACTGCATACCGATGATATGATGTCATAACAACTATGGCAACCCTATCTCGCACCCAGTCTCGTGCCACGCACCATTCGGGCGACGCATCGACCGCAGCGAGGGCGCTGGTCCGCGATGGGCGGCCGCTCTACCGGCAGCTTGCGGACGATCTTAGGCATCGAATCCTCGTCGAGGAGTTCGAGGTGGGCTCGTCAATCCCGACAGAGGCGCAACTGTCGCGCGACTACCGGGCCTCCCGGATCACGGTGCGTCACGCCCTCGATCTGCTCGCGCGAGAAGGATTGCTGCACCGTGAGCAGGGTCGGGGGTCGTTCATCCGTCCCCGACCGATCGCGGTCGGTCCACGCCGCCTCACGTCGTTCTCGGAAGAACTGCGTGAGCGTGGCCTTCGACAGAGTTCATATCTCGTGAGCGTGGATCACCTGTCGCGGCCGGGCGAGATGCCGATCGACCTCGATCCTGAGCGCGGCTGCGTCCGGATCGAACGTGTCCGTCGTGCCGACGAGCGCGCCGTCGCACACCAGATCACGTACCTGCCCGCCGAGTTTGGTGTAAACATCGAAACGACGCTGGCCGCCAATGGATCACTGTACGAATACCTGCGTAGCCGCCACGCGCTCGACGTCGACAGTGCCGACGAGATCTATCGTGTCGCCGCGGCGAAGGCTGATGCCGCAGGCTTCTTGGGCATCCCCGTCGATTTACCCGTGTTCGTGGTCGAACGAGTGGGCTTCGCTGGCGCCCGACGTGTGGAGTGGACGCTTTCAACGGTCATTGGCGAGGGATACGAGGTCCATGTCCACCTGCGCCGCTAGGGTGCGTCAGCGCATGACGAGTGACCTGCTCGTGCGGGGCGGCGTAGCAGTCGGATCGCCATCGTCGGTGTCCAGCGAGGTCAACAGGAAAATCGAGGGGAGGTGCAGTCCGATGGCTAGCAAGGTGACCGCGCGCGGACGACTCGTGCTCGATGACCGGGTAGCCGCCGGAAGAGTCCTCGTGTCGGGCGGGTCGATCGAACGCATCGAACTCGACGAGAACGAAACCGGCCCCCTGATCTGTCCCGGCTATGTGGACGTACATGTCCATGGCCATGGTGGGCATGACGCCATGGATGGGCCGACAGCGCTGGACGGCATGGCTCGTGCGCTCCTTCGCCGAGGCGTGACGACGTTCCTCCCCACGGCTGTGACCGCCCCGCTACCCACGCTTCGCCAGTTCGCAGAGGTTGTCCGGACCTGGCGGAAGCACGCTCCTGCCGACGGGGCCCAAGCGTTGGGGTTCAACCTGGAGGGACCCTTCATCGACCGCGCCCGAAAAGGCGCCCAGAACCCGGACTTCATCCTCTCGCCGACGGACGTCTCGACCGGCGAGCTGGAGCCGCTCCTCGACGACTGGAAGATGGTGACCATCGCCCCGGAACTACCAGGCGCAATCGAGCTCATCCGCTGGCTCCGCAGGCGAGGTGTGGTGATCTCCCTTGGTCATTCGAGTTCGACGGCCGAGGAAGCGGCGGAGGGCTACGCTGCCGGTGCTACCTCCACCACCCACCTCTTCAACGCCATGAGCGGCGTGCACCACCATGCTCCGGGCCTAGCGACGACCGCCCTGGTCGTTGACAGCGCCTTCGTCGAGTTCATCGCTGATGGCCAGCACGTCGACCCGATGCTGTGGCCGCTCATCGTCCGTACCAAGCCCGCGGATCGGCTGGTCCTCGTCACGGATGCCATCTCGCTGGCCGGGATGGGCGACGGCCTCGGCCGGCTGGGGGGCCTTGGGGTCGAGGTCCAGGGCGATCGCTGCACGCTCATCGGTAGTGACGTCTTGGCCGGTTCTGTCATCGGCCTGGATACCGCCGTACGCAACCTCGCACGCTCAGGGGTGCCACTCCCACAGGCCGTAGCGGCTGCCACGCTCCACCCCATGTCCATGCTCGGGCTCGCCGATCGTGGTCGCCTGGCTGCTGGCCAGCGGGCTGATCTGATCGAGCTCGACGACGACCTCCGAGTGGGACGCGTGATGCTCAGAGGGGCGTGGACGGAAGCGAGGGAGTACACGGTGGGTGCACCCTCCACGCCGCATGAGGATGGTCCCTTCGGCAGCGTGGATAGTCCCTCGTGGAAGCGATCTTTCCATTAGACGCGCAATGAGCCACCACTCGGTCGCTGACCATCTGCGCGCAGCGCTGCCGGAACTGCGCTTGCTGACCGACGCCGAGGCCACCGAGCCGTACCGTCGCGACGAGACCGAGTTCATCGATGCGGGATCTCCCCTCGCGGTCGTCTTCCCGACGTCGACCGACGACGTCAGCACCATCGTCCGGCTCTGCGCCCAGCAACACGTACCCCTGGTGGCACGAGGTGGCGGCACGGGGCTCTCCGGTGGGGCCAACGCCAGCGACGGCTGCATCGTGGTCGTAATGACCGCCATGGATCGCATCATCGAGATCGACCATGACAACCTACTGGTCGTCACGCAGCCAGGCGTCATCACGGCAGACCTCGAGCGCGCGGTCGAAGCGGAGGGCCTGCTCTATCCGCCAGACCCCGCCTCGCATGAGACCAGCTGCATCGGTGGCAACCTCGCCGAGAATGCCGGTGGCCTGCGCTGCGTGAAGTACGGTGTGACGCGGGACTATGTGCTGGGGCTGGAGGTCATCCTGGCCGACGGTGAGGTCATCCGCACCGGGGGACGCAACATCAAGGATGTCATGGGCTATGACCTGACTCGTCTCCTCGTCGGATCGGAAGGCACCCTTGGGATCATCACCGAAGCGACGCTGCGCCTGCGTCCTATGCCCGCCCCCAAGTCGACGCTGTTGGCCTTCTTCCCGAGCGTCGGCCATGCTGGCGATGCCGTCAGCCGGATGACCGGTGCCGGGCTGATACCGGTGACCCTGGAGTTGCTGGACCGCTACGTGATCGGGGCCGTGGAGAGCGCTTTGCACCTGGGCCTCGACCGCACCGCGGGCGCCATGCTGATGATCGAATCCGATGCCGGCGGCACGGCCGCCGAGACCGAGCTCGAGACTGCGTCGGCGGCCTGCGCCGCGGCGGGCGCATCGTCCCAGCAGCGGGCGGCCGATGCCACCGAAGCGGACGCCCTGAGGGAGGCGCGGCGCAAGGCTCACTGGTCGATGGAACAGGCCGGCGCAGCCAGGACCGAGGACATCAGCGTGCCACGCAGCCGGGCCGCCGATCTCATGGCAGCCATCGCCCGGGTGAGCGACCGGCACGGCATGGAGATCGGCGTCTTCGGCCACGCCGGCGATGGCAATTTCCACCCGACGTACGTGACCGACACCGAGGATCCCGCGGCCAAACAGCGCATCGATGCGGTTCGGGCAGACCTGTACGCGGAGGTGCTGACGCTAGGCGGCACCATCAGTGGGGAGCATGGGACTGGACTATCCAAACGCGATTTCCTCGAGCAACAGGTGGGGCCACGAGGGCTGGCCGTCATGCGTGCCATCAAGGATGCCCTTGACCCCGAGGGCATCCTCAACCCGGGCAAGATCCTGCCCGACTGACCGACTGACCGCGCGCACCAACGAGCAGTCGCGACCGTGGCACCCTGGGCCAGGGCATCGACGTCCTCGAATGATGTTCGGCCGCGGTTCGGATGGACGAAGTTCGATGCCGTGCCCGCGCCGAGCATGGCACCGGGAACGAGCTCATCGAGTACGCCACGCACGAGCGCAGCGGTCTCTCGCGAGGTCGGGCGCCGATAGACATCCGCCGCATCGAAGGCCAATCCGCGTGCCAACAACGCGCCACTTGGCGAGGGCTCGACCTTCGAGCACGAAGAACATTGTCGCAGTCGGGCCTGTGCCCCAGTTCGAATGGCCGGGAGAGGGAATAGCGGGAACCGACGGAACCCGATTTGGCTCTGTGGGACGACGTGCTCGCTATCGTCATCGACGTCCATCGCCTCCCCTGTCTTGACCCGCAGACACCACCCGACAGCATCCGCAGTCGAGGAGTCGTCAGAGCAAATCCGAGCGTGACGCCTCTGGATGAGGGGATCGGATCACGAATCCTTCCTCGCCAGCCATTCTTCGTGCCCTCGGCTCAGAGTCAAGGGGATCCCCATGCTCGAGAAGCGCGGATGACCACATCCGGGGACCCCTATCGCGGTCTTCCTCCTCGCCGCCTCCTACTGCGGATCAGGGAGGTAGATCCACCCATCGCCGAGCGCCTTTGCTCATGTGATGTGTAACTCCTCGAGCGCTGCCTCGTTGCCAAAGGACCCATCTCCACCTCGAAGAACTCCGACATGTCCACTAGATGGACGGCGAAGTCGGTCAAGGGTACGATTCGGCTGGAGTCACAAATCGTCTCGGCCTAGGAGGCATCGCGGCATGAGTGGTCGGAACAGGGAAGCGGGACGGTCAGTCCTGAGCAAGGCCTTCTCCATCCTCGATGCGTTGCGTGACGCCCAGGTCGACCTCACCCGCGCCCAGATCGCCCGTCGGACGGGACTGCCCATGACCACGGTGCACCGTTTGGCCAAGGAACTCTGCGAGCACGGCGCGCTAGAGTTGACGGAGCGCCGCACCTACCTGGTCGGTCCCTGGCTCTGGGAGATCGGCACACTGTCTGCGCACACTCGCACCTTCCGCCACGTGGCCCTTCCGTTCATGCAGGATCTCTACGAAGCCACGCATGAGAACGTCCAGCTGGCGGTGCCCGATGGCTTCGATGCGCTCATCGTCGAGCGAGTACGCGGTCGAACATCGGTCCCGATCACCTCACGGGTGGGCGGCCGACTGCCGCTGCACTCGACCGGTGTCGGGAAGGCGATCCTGGCCTTCTCTAGCGAGGACTTTCAGGAAGCGGTCATCGCTCGAGGGCTGCCGGCCGTGACGCCGTACACGATCACTGATCCCGATATCTTCCGCACAGAGTTGGCCGAGACCCGCGAACGCGGCTACTCGATCACGCGCATGGAGATGGGCTTGAACTCGGCGTCGGTCGGTGTGCCCATCTTCGACAGCCACGACGTCGTGATCGGCTCGATCTCCCTGATTGTCGAAGCGAGCCGGGCGGATGTGTCGCGTCTGGCCCCACCCATCAAGGCCGTCGCGCGAGGCATCAGCCGCAACCTCGACGCCGGTTAGCCGAGGACCCACCAAAACGAGCCTGTCGAATCCCGCGACCGTCCACTGGTCGGACCAATGGGTTGACGTTGCCAAGATGGCACCCGTACCGTGCGCCGATACTGCCGCGCAGCACCGGGAGGAATGAACGGGTTGGGACAAGGCAAACCGAACGCTGGCACCAGTACGCCGAAGAACACCCTGCTTGACGGTTGGTCCATCCGTCGCCTGGCGATGGCGGACTGGTCCAGCGCGGTGCTTGCCCTCATCGTGGTCGTGGTGGTGGTCGGTGTCGCTCATCCCAACTTCCTGGCTCCTGGGCAGCTCATCAACGTAGTCCAGAGTTCGGTCTATGCAGCGCTCATCGCTGCGGGCCTCGTCTTCCTTATCCCCCAGAACGAGATCGACCTCTCTGTCGGCGGCAGCTACATCCTCACTGGGGTCGTTGCCGCTTTGCTCATGCGCGAGGGCCTGAACCCGTGGCTTGCCTGCGCCGCGGCCATCGGTGTCGCCGTCCTCGTGGGCTTGGCCAATGCCTTCACCAGCCAGGTCATCGGCATCCCATCGCTCATCGGCACGCTGGCCATGGGCTGGATGCTGCGCGGATTGGCGCTGGCTCTGGCCAGTGGCACCCAGGTGACTGGCTTGCCCATATTCGATCCGTTCTTCGAGATCCTCGGTGGTGGCAAGGTCTTCGGCATCCCGGTATCGGTCGTCCTGCTGGTCGTGGTCGGGTTGCTGCTGACCATCGTCATGCGCAATACGCCCTTCGGATTCCGCGTGCGCGAGATCGGTTCCAACGAGGACGCCGCCCGGTTCTCGGGCATCCCCATCCGCAAGACCAAGACCATGGGTTTCATGCTGGCTGGCCTGATGGCTGGCCTGGCCGGCGTGGTCGCGGTGGCCTTCTTCACCACCGGTGATCCCCAGAGCGGAGGCGGCATCGAGCTGTACGCCGTGGCCGGTGCGGTCATCGGTGGCACGCCGCTTGCGGGCGGCAAGGCCACCGTCTTCGGCGCCATGATCGGCGCGGTCCTGCTGACGGCCGTGGCCATCGGCCTCGTGTATTTTCAGATCCCAGCCGTCTGGGCACAGTTCGCGACCGGCGCCGTCATCCTCGGCGCGGTCTCTGTCGATGGGCTCGTCCAGCGCCAGCGGCGCCGCGCGGCCGAGCAGGAGTGACCCAGGTGCTGCACCGAACTGCGAGTCGGCCGATTCTCGGACCGACTCACGCGTCTCAACCCCCAATCAGGGACAGGAGGAATGGAGATGAGTCCTAGCACCAAGTCCACGGGCCGCCGGCGGGCGCGCATGCAGCGCCTCGCCATCGCCGCGGCCGCGACCTTGGCCCTCACCGCCGTCGGCAGCGCGATCGCCGTCGCCCAGGACCAGGAGCCGGTCGAGATCGGCTTCGTCTTCTGGGAGACCAAGACCGACGCCTTCGTGCAGATGGCCAACGGTGGCAAGGCCGTCGGTGATCTTGACCCCATGGTCAACGTCCAACGCGCCGCGCCCGATACGGGTGATCCGCAGCGCCAGGCCGCACTCTTCGGGCCTATCGCCCAGACCCAGACGGACGGCATCGTCCTCCAGAGCCTGAACTCCGGCCCGCTCTTCCGCCCCGTCAAAGAGGCTGTCGACAACGGTATCCCTGTTGCTGCCATCGATGCCCCGCCGCCTGACGGTGCAGGCGTCGGTCTGTTCATCACCGCCGACAACTATGGGCTTGGTCAGCGGCTGGCCGAGGCCGTCCTGGCCCTCGTCCCCGCGGGCGCCAGCGGTCCGGTCCTCATCGGCAACACCGGCGTCGGCGTCCCGCCGCTCGATCAGCGAGCACAGGGCATGGCCGACAAGATCGCCGAGCTGCGCCCCGACCTTGAGATCGTCGGACCCATCTCGACGATGGGGACGGCAGCGAGCTCGGCCGAGGTATATGCGGCGTGGGACGGGATGCTGAAGAACAACCCCGATGCGGTCGCGGTCATGGCGCCCAGCGCGCAGGACGCGACGGCGTGGGGCTTGCTCGCACAGCGCGCCGACTTCGACCTGCCGTCCGGCGGGTTCGACCTTGAGGCCGGTAACCTGCAGGCCGTCAAGGAAGGCAGCGTCGACTATGTGATGTCACCTGAACACTGGCTCAGTGGCTACGTCGCGACCCGTGCCCTGGCCGATGCCGCGCTCGCCGGTGAGGAGCCCATCCAGGGCCTGATGCTCTTGCCGGGCCTGCTCGTGAGCTCGGAGAATGTCGATGAGGTCATCGCCCGCCAGGAGAGCGAGGAGACCGTTGCGGCCGCCCTCGCGCCGGTCGGTGATGACATCGTCGCCAACGCCGACCAGTACATCGTCAACACCTGGCCGCCGAGCTGATCGGCTCGGGACTCGCACCAGGATGACTGCCCTCGAGGCACTCGAGGTCCGCAAGACGTACGGAGGCGTGGTCGCGCTCGACCACGCCGACTTCACCGTCCACCCGGGCAGCGTTCACGCGCTGCTAGGGGAGAATGGGGCGGGCAAGTCCACGCTGGTCAAAGTCATGACCGGCGCTGTCCGCCCTGACTCGGGCACCTTGCGTCTCGATGGCAATGAAGTCCACTTCCGAAACACGGCCGACGCCGCAGCGAACGGCGTCGCCGTGGTGGCCCAGGAGCTGAGCCTCTTCCCCCACCTGGACATCCTGGCCAACCTCTTCCCCATGCGTGAGCCACGCCGAGGCCCGCTCGTGAACCGGCGTCGCATGCTGGAACTGGCCATGCCCGTCCTGCAATCACTCGGTGTCGAACACGACCCCTCGACGCACATCAGCGAGTTGTCGCTGGCCGATCGCCAGCTGGTGGAGATCGCCAAGGCGCTGGTTGCCGAACCTCGCGTGCTGCTGCTCGACGAGCCCACCTCGGCACTGGAGACAGGCGCGAGCGAAAGGCTGCTGGGCGTGCTGCGTGTCCTGCGCGAGAGAGACGTTGGCGTCGTCTACGTCTCGCACATCCTCGAGGAGGTGATGAGCCTCTGCGACGAGGTCACCGTGCTGCGTGACGGCGTCGTCGTCATGAGCGGGAAGCCGATGGCGACTCTGACCCTGCAGGGGATCGTCGATGCCATGCTCGGCGACAAACCGCAAGCGGCTGCGGTGACACCAGATACAGCTGTCGACCGGCCAGAGGCAGTCCCAGTGGTGCGTGATGCCGAGCTTGTCCTCGACCGCGTCAGTACCAGATCAGGGCTCAAGGACGTAAGCCTCCGCGCCCGATCAGGCGAAGTCGTGGGTCTCGCCGGATTAGCCGGTTCCGGCCCCGAGGCCGCGCTGGGCGTCATCGCGGGCCTGGAGAAGACCACCGGCGGTGAGGTCACCTTGCCGGGTGGCCAGCCGCGACCGTCTTCGTTGCGCGAAGCCATCGACCGCGGCGTGGCGTTCGTCTCTGGTGACCGGCGTCGCCTGGGTCTGATGCTCGACAAGCCCATCTGGGAAAACATCGTCCAGGTCAATACCATGGGCATGGCCCGTGATGGTGCCTTCCTTCGCGTCGGCCGGCTGATCGATCGGGCGGATCGACTGGCGAGGTCCATCGGTGTGCGGACGCGCAGCGTGAAGCTCAACGTCGGCAAGCTGTCTGGCGGCAACCAGCAGAAGGTCGTCATCGCCAAGTGGTTGGATTCGCAGCCGACGACGATCCTGCTCGATGACCCCACGCGTGGTGTCGATGTCGGCGCCAGGGTTGAGATCAACGCCCTCTTGCGCGCGGCCGCGATCGACGGTGCGGTCGTCATCTACCTCTCGACGGACCTCGTCGAGCTGGCGGGTGCGTGTGACCGGGTACTCGTCTTCTACCGGGGCTCGATCTGCGGTGAGCTCACTGGATCAACGCTGGATGCCGCCACGATCCTGGCGCTCATGAACACCGGCGTCATCGACGAGGCCGCTTGACATGACATCGCCATGGCCACTGACGACCGGACCGCTGCCCGAAGTCCAGTTGCGAGACCACGGCGTGCGCTTGCTCGCAGGTGCCGTGTATTCGGTCCTGGAGGGCTACCGGCCGCTCCGACTCGACCTGTACCTGCCGCCGGTGTCGCGTCCTCCTGCTCGACTGGTAGTCTGGATCCACGGCGGTGCCTTCTTGCACGGCGACAGAACGGCACTTCCACCGCTACTGGAACGCGAGCGCCTCTTCACCAGGCTGCCACTTGCCCGCTTCGCTGTCGCCTCGATCGAGTATCGGCTGAGCAACGAAGCAGTCTTTCCGGCACAGATCGAGGATGTACAGGCGGCGATCCGCTGGCTGCGTGCGCGCCATGCCGAGCTCGGGATCGATCCTGCCCGGATCGCGGTCTGGGGCGAATCGGCCGGTGGACACCTGGCCGCGTACGCAGGCGTCGCTGGACGACCCGGATCGACCGAGGCTGCCGTCGAGTTCGCTGATCAGCCGACCAACGTCAGCGCGGTCGTCGACTGGTACGGCCCGACCGACTTCAGCACCATGGACCAGCAGGCGGGCGCGATCTCGCGCATGGACCACGACCATCCGGACTCCCCCGAATCGCGGCTCATCGGCGCACCTGTGCAGGAGCGAGCCGACCTGGTGAAGCACGCCGACCCGGCCATGCACGTGACCGCCGCGGCGCCGCCGTTCCTGATCATGCACGGCACGCAGGACGGGCTGGTGCCATTCGGCCAGAGCGAACACCTAGTTGCCCGCTTGAACGAGCTCGGTGTCCCGGTGGACTTCCGTCCCGTGGTCGGTGCCGACCACGTCTTCGAGGGCTATGAGGAAGGGGGTGCGTTGGTAGACGAGGTGGTCGAGTTCCTCACTCGCGTGGTGTGACCCGGCGTCTATGCCTGGCCGCCATCTCTGACCGACACCTCGCCATGGCAGGACCACCAGCGTCGACCTTGCTGGTCTGATCCCCACGGAAGTGGGGCAATGACCTCAACGCCACCCGCACGGAGGCAGGGCGCCGAATGGACGCTTCGTGGGCCCCTCTGGTTCGACTTGCACATGGCGCCGACCGACTACATGGCCGCGAACGATCAGCACACCGACAGCGCCGGCATCGCCATCGTCTTTGGGGCGGCGGCGGCCCTGGGAACGCTTGGTGTCATCTCCAACCTGGCCTACGACGCGGGCATGTCGGCGGCCGCATTCACCGCGCTCCGGGCGGCGCTGGGGGCCTGCATCCTGGGCACGCTCGTGCTGCTGCGCCTCCAACCCCGCACCAACATCCGAGCGTTGGCTCCGCGCGAGAAGCGCATGTTCCTGATCGCCATCGTCACCAACGGCTCGATGAACCTGCTGCTATTCGCCGGGTTCCAGGCGATGACGGTGGCCTTGGTGATGACGGTCTTCTACACCTACCCATTGATGGTGATGGTGGTGCATGCGCGCGCGGCCCGGCGCAGGTCACCCCCACTCGCGTCGTGGCGCTCATCATCGCCATGGCCGGGCTGCTGCTGGTCATCGGTAGCCAGATCGGCCCAGAGGCACGCGTGACGCTGGTTGGCGTCGGACTGGGCCTGGCAGCCGCCGTTTGTCAGGCCGCATATCTCGTCGTCTCACGTGACGGTTACCCATCCGTCCCGGCGGTCCAGGCGACCTCGATCGTGCTCATCGGCGGGGTCATCATCTCGGGGTCGGTTGCCCTCCTCACAGGCAGCGCTGGCTCGGCCAGTACGTGGGCCGCCGAGCCGGCTGTCTGGGCCGCGGTGATCGTGGCCGGGACCCTCGGCGCGGCGCTGCCCAAGGCCCTGCTCCTCGTTGGCGTCCGCCGCATCGGCGGTACACGGACTGCCACGGTCATGCTGTCCGAGCCGGTCATGGCGGCAGCATTCGCGGCCGTAGCCCTGGGCCAGGAGATCACGTTGATCCAGATCATCGGCGGAGCCGCGATCCTGCTGTGCGCCGCACTGGTGCAGCGCCCATCGCCGCACGATAGGGCAGCCGCCACGACGGCCCACGTCGAAGCGGCTTGGGCATCACGGGAGTAGTGGCCGTGCCTGAACACTGGCCGGAGCTTCCCGGTTAGTCCACCCACCGGCCAGACCGGGAAGCTCGTGCCCGTGAGCTTCGATCCCGGCCGCGAACCTCGACTTCCACTGGATGGACCGCGCCGTTGACGAAGTGCGTGTCACGACCGTACGGTGCGTCAGGGGTCCGCGTAAGTGGAAACGTCCATCGCCTCCCCTGGCCTGACGGGGAGACACCACCCAACATCATCCGCAGTCGAGGAGTCGTCAGAGCGAATCCGAGCGTGACGCCTCTGGATGAGGGGATCGAATCACGAATCCTTGCTCGCCATCCAGTGTCATGAGTCGCGACATAGGAGACACATGAGTCGGGACATCGGTTACAGCCGATGGGTCGGCCCAGAGGTCCACCTTGTCGCTCCAGACCTCAGCACCTTCGGTGTCGCGCGATAGGCCTCCCCCGGGGTGCGTCGGCCGATGGCCCGAGGCGGCCGTTGCCCGTCGTAGGCGAGGCGGAAGGCATCGAGCTGGGCCAGCAGCTCGTCGAGGTCACCAAGGCGCTCTCGCAGGACTTCAGCGTGACGATCATGGACGAACCCACCGCAGCCCTCAATAGCGCCGAAGTCGACCGCCTGTTCGAGATCGTGGCCCAGCCGTCGATCGTCACCTCTGCCCGCCAGGGAGTCGCCCGATGACTGTCAGCGGAGAGCGCTGACTAGCTGATCCATGCGTGGGAATGGCCAGTTGGGCACAGAGATCGGCTGGCGAGAAAGGATTCGAACCCGCCTGTTGACTACCTCTCCATCGAGTGTACTATGCGCTGGTAATACCGGTAAGTCCGGTGAGCCATAGGAGGACGAGATGAGGGAACATTCGCGCAAGCCGGCCTCGTTGGCCGCCGTGTCGATGGCGTTCGGCATCGTGGTGACAGCGTGGGCGGGCGGTCCTGGTGCAGCGGTCGCCAGCGCACAGGACGCAGACTTCGACTGGCGGGGTTCCGAAGGCGAGACCATCAGGGTGCTTCTCAACCAACATCCTTGGCAGCAGGCCATCGAGCCGCTGATCCCGGAGTTCGAGGAGCTCACCGGTATCAACGTCGAGGTCGAGAAACTCCCTGAGGAACAGTTCCGTCAGCGCGTACAGGTCGAGTTGACCGCGGGGTCCAACGACCTCGATGTGTACATGACCAGCCTGCTCAACGAAGGCGCCAAGTTCGCCAGGAACGGGTGGTACAAGGACCTTCGACCATTCGTCGATGATCCATCGTTGACCAGCCCTGACTACGCGTTCGAGGACTTTGGGGACGTCCTCATCGAGAGCCACACCTACGACGGTAGTCTTGTCGCGATCCCGATCCAGCTCGAGACCCAGATGCTCTACTACCGCAAGGACATCCTCGAGGCTGCGGGCGTGGAAGTGCCGACCACGATGGACGAGCTGGAGCAGGTCGCCAAGGCGATCGATGACCCCAACGGGACCAGAGCATTCGTCTCCCGAGGCAAGGGTCGGGCGGCTGTGACGCAGATTTCGACGTACCTCTACAACTTCGGCGGAGAGTGGACCAAGGACGGGACATTCGAGGCAGGTTTCAACACCCCCGAGGGCGAGGCGGCGTTCGATTTCTACACGCGAATGCTGCGCGACTACGGGCCACGCGGCACGACGAACATGAGCTGGGAAGAAGCCCTTCCGATGTTCTCGAGCGGGCAGGTTGCGATGTACACCGATGCCAGCACCTTCCTCCCGAATATCCTTGCGGACGGCACGCCCGAGGTCACTGAGAACCTCGGCTTCGCTCCGATGCCGAGCGGTCCTGGTGGCGATTACCAGTCGTTCTTTGGATGGGCGCTCGCGATGTCGGCGTTCACGGAGAAGCCGGACGCGAGCTGGTTGTTCATCCAGTGGGCCACCTCGCCCGAGGTGGTGGAGCGGATCACCGTCGACAACCAGGTGATGGGCGGTCGCTCCTCCGTAGACTTTGGCGACGCCTTCCCGCCGGACTGGGTCGACGCGTTCACGTCGTCGATCCCTCGGGCCCGCCCGCAGCTTCCCTCCGTCATCCCGGTCTCCGAGGTGCGCGACGTCATCGGCGTCCCGATCATCACGGGCATCGAAGGTGGCGATCTGGCAGCGGCCATGGCCACCGCGGAAGAGCAATTCAACGCAACGGTTGCAGCCGCGGAGTGACCCTATGGCTCCGGTTACCTGCCGCTCGCGGTAGGCAACCGGAGCCATCACAACGGCGCGATGTTCCATCGATGGACTGACAGCCGGAACGGATCCACGGCCGGGAAGGAGACACGGTGGGACTCGAGCGCCACGTCGTCTTGGTCCGGATGATGGCACCCGGTAAGGCGACGCGCGGTCGCGTGCCGGCTGACTCCCACAATCTTGCCTACAACGGGACCGGGATGCCGCCAGGTGACCCGCGGCTCGCCACGGAACTGGTAGCGCACGCTGCGCGGCTTGGCGCTCCGGACGCACGGTGGGCCGAGTGACAGGCCGTCGACCGCCGCGGCTGCGGGCCCGAGAGGTACCTGCGCCCGAAACGGCTTCGGCTGGGCTCGCGGCCGCCCAGACTCGAACTGGGCGGATCCTGATCGCCCCCGCCGTACTCTTCGTCGTCGCGATGATGATCGCGCCACTCGCGTTCAACGTCTGGCTGTCCTTCGTGCGATGGACAGGCGGAGTTCGGCAAAGCCCGGAATGGATCGGGATCGACAACTACCTTCGGATCGGCGGGGACGCCCGATTCTTCGATGCGCTGGGGCGGACCGCGGCTTTCACCATCGCCGCCGTCGGGATCGAGGTCGTCCTGGGCGTGGCCATCGCCGTCCTCCTGCATCGTGAGTTCTTCGCTCGGGGCCTGATGCGGACATTGCTGCTGCTTCCGATGGTGGCCACCCCGGTGGCGATCGCGCTCGTGTGGCGACTCATGTACGAGCCCAATGCGGGGGTGCTCAACGATCTCCTTGCCGCGGTCGGCATCCCCGCCAATGACTTCATCGCCTCTTCGGAGGCAGTCCTGCGTTGGCTCATCGTGGTCGACGTGTGGGAGTGGACGCCCCTCGTCGCGTTGATCGTCGCCGCCAGCCTGGCGGCCCAGCCGACTGACATGTACGAAGCCGCGGCAGTCGATGGCGCCAGCGCCTGGCAGGTGTTCTGGCGGATCACGCTCCCGGCCATCAGGCCGGCGATCGTGATCGCAGCCGTGTTCCGGATGATCGACGCCCTCAAGACCTTCGACATCATCTGGGTCATGACGCAAGGGGGTCCGGGCTTTGCCTCCGAGACGCTCAACATCTACATCTACAAGCAGACATTTGAGGCACAGAACCTGGGCTACTCGGCCGCGATGCTCAACGTCTTCTTCGTGATCGTCGTCGGGTCTGCCCTGTTCCTCCTTCGCTTCAGGAGGGTCGGCGCATGAGCACTCGGCGCGGGCGGGTCCTTCGTCGAACCGGGTTCTACATCCTCGTGCTCGTGACGGCTCTGCCGGTCGTGGGGGTCTTCTACTACATGATCAGCACCTCCCTCAAGTCGACAGCCGACGTCGCGAGCCCCGACTTCAAGTTCCTGTTCATGCCTACGCTCGACAACTACATCGAGGTCTTCGTCGAGAACGAGTTCCTGCTGTTCTTCTGGAACTCGATGATCGTTGGACTCGGGTCCACGCTGCTGGGCCTGCTCATCGGCATTCCGGCGGCGTACGCGATCGCAAAGCATGGCGTGAAGCTGTTCGGCACGGTCATCCTCGCCGGGCGCGTGGCGCCTGGCATCGCCCTGCTGATCCCCTGGTTCGTGATCTTCAGTCAGATCGGCTGGACGGACACCTATCAGGCTCTGATCCTCGCCCACCTGCTGCAAAACCTCCCGTTGATGGTGTTCCTTCTCATCGGCTTCTTCGAGGACGTCCCAGACGAGATCATCGAGTCTGCCCGCGTCGACGGAGCACGCACGCCGACCATCCTTTGGTCCATCGTGATCCCGGTCGCGAAGGGTGGGATCGCGGCGACCGCGATCCTCGGCTTCCTGTTCAGCTGGAACCACTTCATGTTCTCGATCGTGCTCTCAGGCAACGACACCCGGACATTGCCCGTCGCAGTCTTCAACTTCATGAGCTACGGCTCCGTCAACTGGGGAGCGATCACTGCAGCGGCCGCGACCATGGCGTTGCCAGCCATCGTCCTCACCCTCTTCGTCCAACGCCATATCGTTCAGGGCCTTTCCGCAGGAGCGGTCAAGGGCTAGATGTAGTAGTCCGCCGACGGCAGAGTCGGCTCCAGACACACGCCACATCGCTCGTCCACGGACATGAATGTGAAAGGAGCGCAAAGGGTGGCCACAAGGCCTACCGCTGCGGAGATCCGAGACACCATCGAATCCGATATCTTGACCGGCCGCCTACCGGTCGGCGCCTCGCTCCAAAGCGAGCGCGCGCTTGCCTACGCACACGGTGTGAGTCGGCCCATGGTGCGCGAGGCGCTTCGCAACCTGGCGGGCAGAGGTCTTATCGAAATCTCGCCTGGGCGCGGTACCTTCGTCAAGGAGGTCACGGGTTTTGGTCGGCTCAACTCGGTCGACGTCATGCGAGACTCGACCGCGCGCCAGCTCGTGGAGGCGCGCGTGATCCTAGAGTCCCAAACGTCCCGTCTGGCTGCGGCGCGTGCAACCGAGCGCGAGATCGAGATCATGGGCGCGACGCTGGAGCGGCTGACTCTGAGCGCAAAAGCGGTCGAGCGAGGGCGACTCGATCTGGCGTTTCACCTGACGATCGCCCGTGCCAGCCACAATCCCGTGCTGGAGGCGATGCTGCGCTCGATCGCTCCGCTGATGGTCGAATTGATGATGCGCTCGATCGGGGACGGAACGACGGCGAAGCTTAGCCACCCTCGGCACCAGGAATGCCTTGACGCGATTCGTCGCGGCGACGGGGATGCGGCCGAAAGTGCGATGGTGGCCCATCTCCGCGTGGCCGATAGCAGCTACGGCGAGGGCTACGACGAGCTGCTCGACGTCGCGGCCGGCCGATACGCCCGATCGCTGGTGGAGGACTACGGCTCACTGGATGCCCTCATCAAGGCAGTCCTTCAGCCAACGTGAATGCGGTCTTGGCGACACCAAGTCGCGCTGCTGCTGGAACTCGGGCGATGAGCACCCACACGCAGGATGGCGAACACGGAGAGCCATGAGTCAGTGCGACGAGGACCGGGATGCCGGTCCGGATGAGCGCTCGCTCCACGTTTTGGATGAGGAGGTCGATACAGATGCATCTCCCGTATCCTCCGTACCTACCGGCTCATGTTCAGGCGGAGACGGTCACCGGCGCGGCGCCGGCGGGGTGTTCGTCGCCCAGCGCCATGTAGAGCTCCTCTTCCTGGGCCATGTGCAGCCGCAGGATGGCGTCGAGCCCGTAGAGGACACGTCGTAGGTCATTGAGATCCTCCGGTACCGGCCCTTCCGGCGGGAGCTCGCCCACCATTCGGTCGGCCAGGCGGATGAGATGGAAGATCTCCGTGTGGGTGCGGTGAAGCGCAGAGGTCAGGTCATCGCTTCCCGCCGCTCGTGCGAGCATCGGGAAGACCTCACGATCCTCGTGCTCCTCGTGCGGCACCAAGACCTCGACGAGGAACGTTCGGACACCATCCAGGCGCGCCTTGGCCTCCTTGGGGGGCAATGATCCGAGGGCATCGGCCAGCGAGCGCAACTCGGCCATGGCCGGGGCGAGGTCACGATGCTCAGCCTGCAGTCGGGCACTCAGGTCGCCCCAGCCGGGGACCTTCAATGAGCGCTCGACGCCGCCGGTGAGGGCGCGCAGGGCGTTGAGGATGACGATGACGTCGATGGCCTCCTGCACGAGCGCACCAGCCACCGGCTGCAGGAAGCCCGCGGCTGCGAAGAGCATGGCCGTGATCGACAGGCCCATGCCGATGACCACCGACTGCACGGCGATGTGCCGAGCCCGGCCGGCGATCCTGATGCCCTCGGGGAGTCGATCGAGCCGGTCGACGGTGATGACCACGTCGGCCGCCTCCGAGCTGGCTGTCGCGCCGCGCGCGCCCATGGCCACGCCGACGTCCGCGCTCGCGAGCGCCGGCGCATCGTTGATGCCATCGCCGACCATGACGAGGACGCCGTCGGCTTCGCGCTTCTCGCCGATGACCGCGTCCACCTTGTCGGCCGGGGTGCGTTCCGCGAGGACGCCGTCGACGCCGATGGCGGCTGCCACCATGTCGGCGACGCCGTAGTGGTCGCCGGTCACCATCACCACCCGGCGGACGCCGACCCGACGCAGCGAGCGGATGACGCGGGGGGTCTCGGGCCGGATGGGGTCGTCAAGGACGAGGGCGCCGACGAGGACGCCGTCCGCAGCCACGTAGACGCTGGTCGCACCTTCGAGGTTGACACGGCGGCGCACGTCGCGTGCCCACGACGGCAGGGGCGCACCGCTGCCTGCGAACTCGCCGGTGCCAGCCATGACACGGACGCCGTCCACCGTCCCGGAGACGCCGGCACCCGGCACCTCGGTGGCGTCATCGGGCAACCTCAGCTGGACACCGCGCTCGCGCGCACCGCCCACGATGGAGGCAGCCAGGACATGGGGCGACACCTGCTCCAGCGAGGCTGCCAGGGCCAGGACGGCCTCCGGCGTGTGCCCGGGAGCGGCCACCACCTCAGCCAGGCGTGGACGACCGGCCGTCAGCGTGCCCGTCTTGTCGAAGAGCATGACCCTCGCCCGGGCGAGGGTCTCCAGGGCCCCACCGCCCTTGACGATGATGCCCCGCTTCGCCGAACGGCTGATGCCCGCGACGATGGCGATCGGCGCGGCCAACAGGAGCGGACAGGGCGTGGCCACGACGAGGACAGCCAAGGCTCGCACGGCGTCCCCCGAGACGAGCCAGGCGATGCCGGCGACGATAAGTGTGAGCGGCACGAAGAGGATCGCGTACCGGTCTGCCATGCGCACGAAGGGGGCCTTGGAGGTCTGGGCTTCCTTGACCAGCCGCACGATGCCTGCATAGGTGCTGTGCTCCGCCGTGGCGCTGGCCACCAGGTCGAACGGCGCCCCGGCGTTGACGGTCCCGGAGCTGACCGGATCGCCGGCCTCACGCGTGGCCAGGCGCGCTTCTCCCGTGAGGGCTGATTCGTCGAGGACGGCCGGGTCGCCGATGACATGGCCGTCGACCGGGACCACCTCACCCGGCTTGACGAGGAGGCGGTCACCCACTGCCACGTCCGCGATGTCGTGGTCCTCGATGCTGCCGGCCTCGTAGCGGTGGACGACACGAGGCGCGCGCGAAACGAGCGCTGAGAGCTCCTTGTGAGCCTGACCAGCGGCGTATCTCTCCAGCCATTCTCCTGTGGCCAGCATGACGCCGATGACCGACGCTGCCAGCGCCTCGCCCAGCAGGAGCGCTCCCATGATGGCCAGTACGGCGATGAGATCCACGCCGGCCTCGCCGTGCAGGAGATCGCGGATGATGGAGATGGTCAACCACACGCCGACCAGGAGCGAGGGGATGGCCCAGCACCACGTCGCGGCCGCCTCGTTGCCGGCCAGGGAGAATGCCAGGCCGATCAGCAACCCACCGAGCGTGAGTGGCAGGAGGAGTCGCGTGGTGATGGCGTCGAATCTTTCGATCGCAGCTCTCAAGCTCTGCTCCTCGTTGTGCGGCCGGATCGGCGTCGGTCCGCCGAGACTATCGAGCGGGGCCCCCCGGTGCGAGGGCTGCGTGGACCGTCTCGTGCGTGCTCGGTGGCAGGTCCCGGGCGATCGCGGGCCTGCCGGGCCGTCGCGGCCGCTCGGCCATCGCGACCGCGTGCCCGGCTCAGAGGGCGGCGCCGATGGCCTGGCCGATGATGTATGTGGCCAGCGCGGCGACACCACCCAGCGCGAGCTGCCGTAGGCCGCAGCGGATGGGAGGACGCTCCGTGAGGAAGCTAACGCCAAGACCGAGCAGGAAGAGGGCGATGAGAGAGAGCACCACGCTTCCCATGAACGCCGACATGCCAGCGAGGAGAAGGAACGGCAGCAACGGGATGATGGCTCCCGAGACGAAGGCGATGAAGGAGCTCACCGCCGCGGCCCAGGGACCGCCGATGGCCCGGGGATCGAGCCCGACCTCGTCACGAAGCATCGCCTCGAGCGCCCGTTCAGGCGTCGCGAAGAGCGTGCTCACGATGGAACGAGCTTCCTCGGGTGTGAAGCCTCGTTCCCGATAGATGCCCTCGAGGATGGCCCGCTCGCCCGCCTCGTCCGCCTTCAACTGGCGTGCCTGCAGTCGGTGCTGCGACTCGAACAGCTCGTGCTGCGAACGGACGGAGATGTACTCGCCGACGGCCATCGAGAACGCGCCGGCGAGGAGACCGGCGATGCCCGCGATGACGATGGTCTGGTTGTCGGCGGTGGCACCGGCGACGCCCATCACGAGCGCCAGGTTCGAGACGAGCCCGTCGCTGCCGCCGAAGACCGCGGGCCGCAGGAACGAGGTCGCACGACTCTCGTGCGGCGACGAGGAGGGTGCCGGGATCCGAGCCGTCTGGCGGAAGCGGGCGATGAGGGTCACGTCACCGATGATGACTCCACGGCGATGCCTGGTTCAGGCCGAAACGGCCCTCCTGGGCGCAGCATCCGGCACCTTCAACCAGTTTCCGGTTCGAATGTTTCGATAGGCGGCCGCCGCTCACATCGCCGATCCGTCGAGGGGTCGGGACCGAACTACCCGGCCACGAAACGCTCGCTGCGGATGGCGTCGGCCGGCAACCCGAGCGCGGCCAGCCGACTGCTGCAAGCCTCGATCATGGCGGGCCCTCCACACAGATACGCGACCGTCCGTTGGGGTGGCATCTTTCCTTCCGCGATGAGAGCATCGAGGTGTATACCCACGTGACCGCGACGTCCCAACCAGGCCCTCGTGGCCGGGGCGCGGGACAACGTCGGCCGATAGGACAGCCACCGCCGATCCCCACCAGCGGCCATATCCGGGGTCGCCAGTTCCTCGCGCACCCTGGCACCATGGAGCAGCACGGTCGTCGGCGGCAGGGGCCTCGAGTCGAGGGCCGCGACCATGCTGAGCAGCGGTGCGATGCCACTCCCCGTGCCGATGAGCAGATGATCCCGCTCGTCGGCGTCATCAAGCCGGAAGAGACCGCGAGCTCTTCCCAGGTGAACGCGGTCGCCGATGCAAAGTCGGAAGAGCCGCGGTGTGAGGGCGCCGCCTGCCACCAGCGAGATAACGAAGTCGAGGTCGCACACGCCTGGGCTTGAGGCGATCGAATAGGGCCGCGGCGGTGCGGGGTCGTCGGCCAGCGCGATCGGCACGTACTGGCCGGCAACGAAGGAGCTGGGTCCATCGTCATGGCGGAAGCGGAACCGCGCCATGGTGCAGCCAAGGTCCTCGCGCGCCACGAGGGTGGCATTGGCCCCCGGGGATGGACGCGTCCGGGGAGCGAGCGTGGGCAGGTCCGGCTTGACCATCGGCCCGGCCGTAGCGAGCGTCATGACGCCGAACCTCGCGGCACGAGCTGATCGACGACCCCGCGCGCAGCTGCCGCGTCGCGGTACCAGGCCATGTCCGTCCAGGCGAAATCGACCCACTGGCCCGGGAGGCGGTCAGCCCGAAAGATGGCCTCGTTCGGACAGGAGGTCTCACAGGCGCCGCAGTCGACGCAGTTGTCGGGGTCGATGAACAGTTTGCGGTCCACGCCGACCTCCGCGGCGATGGCATCGACCGGGCAGACGTCCACGCAGGCACGGTCCATGTGGTCCACGCAAGGGGCCGCGATCACGTAGGCCATGGTGTCCTCCATATGCTTGGCGACCGCATGTCGGCCGGTCCCGCCACGATGCATGCTCGCGCCAGAGACGTCCTGTGCGAGCGATGAGGTCTTGATGAGAAGCGGCACATCAGCCTGGGCAGAGGTCCCTGCGCGCCGGGCTTCCTCGCCAGTCGATCTTCCCGACCCGGGTCATCCCGGAGCGCTCGGCTACTCGCTCAGCGGTGCGAGGCGCGTTGCATCACCCACCAGCACGGCAACGTCTGCCACCGCCGTCCTGGCCACCCGTCGCCACGGCGCCTTGTCGCCATGTCGCCTCGTCGCCGCGTCGCGTGGTAGCCGACCGGTGTTCGGACTTCGGTCGATACTGCGCGGATGGCCGCACCCGACCTGAGCGCACGTCGCCGACGCTTGACCGCGTTGCGCCTGGTCGCTCAGCGCGTTGGCGAGCACGACTTCTCGACACCTGTCGACGTCGTTCGCTGGATGCTGGCCCTGCAGGCACAGGACCTCCCCGGCGTCAAATGGTCGGTCGGCCTGCGGCAAGATGCCGCATCGGTGGCCTCGGTCGGTGCAGCCTTGGACGCCGGCGAGATCGTGCGTTCCTGGGCCTTGCGCGGCACCCTGCACCTCGTCACCAGCGAGGACCTCCGCTGGCTGCTGGCCCTGACCACGCCGCGCGCGATCACCGCGACAGCGCGTCGGCGGGCTGCTCTCGGGCTGACCACATCGGACTTGGAGCGAGCTCGAGAGATCGTCGGAGCCGCTCTGAGCGGCGGTCGCGGGCATACGCGCCGAACACTCCTGGCCACGCTGGAAGCAGCTGGCGTGAGCACGGTGGGCCAGCGCGGCTATCACCTGCTCTGGTATCTCGCCCAGACCGGCACCCTCGTGATGGGTCCCACCCAGGGCGCGCAGCAGTCGTTCGTCCTGCTCGATGAATGGGTGTCTCACCCCGCCCGGCACCTGGAGCGGGACGAAGCGCTCGGGGAGCTCGCGCTGCGGTACTTCCGGAGCCATGGTCCGGCCACCGAACGAGACCTCGCTCGGTGGTCCGGGTTGACGCTGACGGAGGTGCGCCGCGGCTTGGCGGTCTGCGGCGCGAAGCTGGCGACGCGTGAGATCGATGGGGTCAGCTACCACCTCGCGCCAGAAACGCTGGCAAGCACCGCGCGCGCCACTCGCGTCCAACTCCTGCCGGGCTTCGATGAGTACCTGCTCGGGTATGGGGACCGGAGCGCGGCCCTGGCACCTGAGCACAGTGCCCTCGTGGTCCCGGGCAGCAACGGCATGTTCAAGCCCACCATCGTTGCCGATGGCCTGGTCGTGGGTACCTGGAAGGCGGCGAGGAGCGCGCGTGAGGTCGTTATCGACCCCGATCCGTTCGAGTGCCTGTCGGCTGCGGTCGAGCGCGGGCTTGAGCGGGCCGTTCAGGTATACGGTGCCTTCCTGGGTCGACCAGCCCGTCGGGGTGGACACTGAGGCCCACAGCCGGCCATCGTGGCTGCCGCGACTCAGCGATGAGTAGAGGCCCCTCCCTCACAAACGGGCCTCTTCTCAGGTGGCCGACGGAGCCGGTTCGACCCCGGCTACGCCTCGACGGGCTAGCTGGCTGGGGACGCCTCCGGAGAAGGCGACGCCTCGTTCGGCGCAGCTGGCATGGGGCCGACCGTCGATCCCGGAGGCTCGACCGCGATGCGCTCGCCCGTCACGTCGCTGGGACCGAGCTGGCCCGCTGGCGCGCCGGCCATCTCCGCGGCGGCCGCCGGGAGCTCGAGCGTCCAGGAGCCCGTCAACGACTGGCCATCCTCGGCGACGTTCACGCTGGCGCGGATGACCGTGAGGCCGACGAGGCTGCCGTCCGGGGCGGTGACCATCTGGTCAAAGCTCAGGTCAGCCGTCCGGTCGCCGGTCGAGGTCCACGCACCCACGCCGGTCTGGCTCTGGCTGTCGTAGTCCAGCACGGTGCCGCCGGGGTTGATGATGAAGAAGTCCTCCCGACTCGGGTCGTTCGGGAACGGATGGATCACCCATGCTCCGACGAGCGGATGCTCTGATGTGGACGTGTCCTGTGCCGCCTTGGCAGCGACCACCCCCGGCGCCAGCGCCGCCAGGAGCGCCCCTGTTGCGATCGCCATCATCACGCGTTTCTTCATTGCGGTTCTCCCTTGGCTTCCGGCGCGACCGTCGTTGGCGCGACCCGGTGTTCGCATCCGGACGGTGGCGTCACGAACATGAAGGGACTGTGAAGGACGGAGACGCGAAACAGGCCCAACGTTCGCGGGAACGGGCCAAGTACACGGGGTACGTGGCACGCGAGAGAGGTTTCCGCGCCCACGGCAGGCTCACGACGGGGATAGCATCGGAGGCCATCAACCGAACGACACGTGGCCCCCGAACGGTCTGCAGGTGCCACTGAAGGCCATCGGCCGGAGAAGCCGGGTGAACGCGGTTGGCTCGGCCGTCAGCTCGACCCGCATGCGCCCATCCCACGGGTGAAAGGACGGCCGCTCCGTCGTACTACCCGCCCCATGGGTCGGCCCAAGACGCTGTACCTGTTCGATGTGACGGCGTGGCTGTCCCACGACACGCATGAGGCCAGAGTATTGACACCGTACCTGCCCCCGCCTACAGTGCGCCGTAAATGATACCGGTAGTGATACCGGACCTCGGGCGTCACCGCTCGCTAGGCAATGGAGGAGGCCTATCGACAAGCCCACGGCACCCCTTCGCGGGGCCAACTCACCGAGACTTGTGACACTGAAAGGGAGCACGTAGTGAACAAGCGCACCAGGCTCATGACCTCTCTGACCGTCGGCGCCATGCTGGTCGGCAGCGCGGTCGCGATGGCGGCCCCAGCAGCCGCGCAGGACGAGACGATCACGGTCATGGCCAGCCAGGACTGGATCAAGCAGGCGGAGATGGATCTCGCCGAGCAGTTCGAGGCTGAGACCGGCATCCATGTCGACTACCAGATCATCCCGGCAGACCAGTACTTCAACGTCCTCAAGACCAAGCTCAATGCGGGCGAGGCCACGGACATCTTCGGCGGCCAGACCGGCCAGTCCGACCTCAAGCTGCAGTACGACGTCGAGAAGAACGCCGTCGATCTCAGCGGCGAGGAGTGGACCACGCGGATCGACCCCGCGGCACTGGAGATGTCCAGCCTGAACGGCGTCGTCTACGGCGCCGAGATCTGGGACATCATCGCGTCGAACTACTTCGTGACGGTCTACAACAAGGACATCTTCGACCAGCTCGGCCTGAGCGTGCCCACCGATTTCGAGAGCTTCAAGGCCGCCTGCACCACCATCATGGACGCGGGCATCACGCCCATCTACGAGCCGGTGTCGGACGGATGGCATCAAGTCCTCTGGTTCCCCATGGCGGGCCCGGCCTTCGAGGCGGCTGAGCCCGGCCTGGCCGACTCGCTGAACGCCAACGCGACCACCTTCGCGGCTGACGAGAACATGACGACGGCGATGGCTCAGATCGATGAGTTGTACCAGATGGGCTGCTTCGGCGACAACGCGCTGTCAGACGCCTATGCCGACACCGCCGGTGCCCTCGCCAGTGGCGAGTACGCGATGTCGGTCGCGCCCCTCTCGATGCCTGCCGCCGTCGCGGCCGACTATCCGGACGTCGATCCGAGCATCTTCGGCTTCTTCCCCATCCCGACCTTTGGCAACCAGTATCAGCCGGTCCATCCGGCTGGGCCCGCCAAGTTCATCTACTCGGGTTCTGACAAGATCGACCAGGCCAAACAGTTCCTGGCCTACCTGATGAAGCCCGAGAGCCTGCAGTACCTGCTCGATAACGAGCCCCAGTTCGTGTCGCTGCCCTTCGAGGGCATCAGCGCCAAGTGGGATGACGCCCAGCAGGCGTTCCTGGACACCTACCCGGCCGCGGGCATCGTCTACCAGGACATCGTCAACTACCTCAACCCGCAGTGGATGGACGTCGGTCGCGACATGACCGACATGTTCGTCGGTGGCATGTCCGCCGAGGACGTCATGGCCTCCATCGATCAGCGACGGACCGAGTTGGCCACCGCGGCCGGCGACCCCGCCTGGGCCGAGTAGTCGACCGCTAGCGGGGCCTGGCCCCGAATCATGGCCGGGGACAGCCTCCTCCTCCGCTGTCCCCGGCAACTCTTTCCAGCCGTACGGCACAGGAGACCACCCGAGTGAACTCGCGCCGCGCCTACCCCACGTGGTTCGCTCTCGGTGCGCTCTTGCTGTACGGGGTCTTCACCCTCCTGCCGAGCGTGCTCGGCATCTTCTATGCCTTCACCGACTGGAACAGCTACACCACCGAGCTGAACTGGATCGGTCTGGACAACTTCGCCACCATCCTGACCGCGGGCTCGAACTACCTGCGGGTCATCGGCAACACGATCATGTTCACGATGGCGACGATCATCCTCAAGACGGTCATCGCCCTGGCCCTGGCCCTGCTGCTCACCGAGGGCATCCGCCGCGCCTCGAGCTTCTACCGGGTCCTCTTCTACCTGCCGGCCGTGCTGCCGATCATCGTCGTCAGCCTCATCTTCCGCTCGATCCTCGACCCCGCGGACGGGCTGCTCAACGAGACGCTGCGGGCCGTCGGCCTCGACGCGTTGGCGCTGCACTGGCTGACCGACGTGACGCTCGCGATGTGGAGTGTCGTCGCCGTCGACGTGTGGCGCGGCGTGGGCTACATCATGGTCATCCTGATCGCGGGCCTGCTGGCGATCTCACGCGACTATTACGAGGCCGCCTCGATCGATGGTGCCAGCGCGTGGAGCAAGTTCAGGCACATCACATTGCCGATGCTCATGCCTGTCCTGGCTGTGGTGACCGTGCTCAACCTGCTCTACGGGCTGAAGGTCTTCGACATCGTCTTCGTCCTCACGCGCGGTGGCCCCGGACGTGCCACGGACACCGTCTACACGATGGTCTTCGAGGACTTCTCGAAGGGTCGCTGGGGCCTTGCGACGGCCCTCTCGACGCTGCTGCTGGTGGTCATGGTCGTGCTGGCGTACGCGGTGATCCGCGTGATGCAGCGGGACGAGGACGACTGAGATGCGGATCGACCCTCGAGCCCGTGGCTCGGCCAACCACCTCCTCGCCCTGGTCGTGGGCCTGCTCGTCTTCGTGCCCATCTACCTCGTCTTCATCAACTCGATCAAGACGCGGGCGGAGTCGAGCTCGATGGGCGTGGGCCTGCCCGCGGTGCCGCAGTGGGAGAACTACGCCACCGTCATCGAGGATGGCGATCTCGTGGTGGCCTTCTTCAACTCTCTGCTTTACTCCCTGGCGGCCACGGCGATCTGCGTCGTGCTGGCGTCGATGGCAGCCTACGTGCTGGCCCGGCGCCGCACCCGCCGGCACAAGCTCATCTACCTGCTGCTGATCATGGGCATCGCGATGCCGACCAACTTCGTGACGCTGATGCAGGTCATGCAATGGACGAACCTGGTCAACACGCAGCTCGGCATCATCCTGCTCTACGCGGCGATGCAGATCCCCTTCAGCGTCTTCCTCGTCTACGCCTTCATCCGGTCCATCCCGCGAGAGCTGGACGAGGCCGCCTTCATCGACGGCTGCGGGCCGGTCCGTGCGTTCTTCCGCGTCATCTTCCCGCTGCTCATGCCGGTGCTGGTGACGCTGTCGGTGCTGAGCATCCTGAACATCTGGAACGAGTTCCTGATGCCCCTCTACTTCCTCAACAGCAGTTCGGCCTGGCCGATGACGCTGGCGGTCTACAACTTCTTCGGCATGTACCAATCGAACTGGGCGCTCGTCTCGGCCGACGTGGTGTTGACGATCGTGCCGGTCATCGTCATCTACCTCCTGGCCCAGCGCTGGATCCTCTCGGGCATGTCCTCGGGCGCGGTGAAGGGATGACTATGAGCCACGCCCTCTGGAAGGCTGACTGGAAGACGTCCCGAGCCCGCTACCTCGAATGGTGGGCCGGGCGCGGCCTCGTCGTCAGCATGTGGGAGCACCTGGAGGTGGACGGCCTCAGCCACGAGGACGTGCCCATCCCTCCCCCGGCACGCGACCTGGCCCAGCGCTGGTTCGACACCGACTGGCGTGCGGCGGACATCCACCACCGACTCTCGCGCAGCGAACTGCGGGCAGACATCCCGCCGGTGGCCAACACGCAGCTCGGCCCCGGTTCGCTGGCCGCGTGCCTGGGTGCCGAGCTGGTCGGTGGCGAGGACACCATCTGGATCGAGGCGGTGACGCCGGACGCACCGGTCGTGTTCGACCCTGACGGCCCAGGCTTGCGCGCGCACCTCGACATCGTGCGCGCCTGCCAGGAGCTCTCCGAGGGCCGCTACTTCGTGGGCTGTCCCGACCTCATGGAGGGCCTCGACACCCTCACTACACTACGCGGGATCGCTCCCGTGATGGAGCAGATGGTGATGGATCCCGAAGGTCTGGAGCGCGACCTCAAGGCGGTCAATGACATCTGGTTCGAGGTCTTCGAGCGCATCTACGAGGTCATCAACGTCGACGGTGAGATGGCCTTCTGCTACTTCTCGCTGTGGTCGCCGGGGCGCATGGCCAAGCTGCAGTGCGATGTCTCGATCATGATCTCGCCCGACCACTTCCGTCGGTTCGTGGTCCCGTACATCACCGCGCAGTGCCGCTACCTTGAACACTCGCTGTACCACCTCGACGGCGTGCAGGCCATCCGCCACCTCGATGCCCTGCTGGAGATGGGTGAGCTGGACGCGGTCCAGTGGACCCCCGGCGTGGGGCAGCCGCAGGGCGGCGACCCGGCCTGGTTCGACCTCTATCGGCAGATCCGCGCGGCGGGCAAGTCGGTCATGGCTACGTGGGTGCAGACCGACGAGCTGGCACCGCTCCTCGATGCCGTAGGGCCGGAAGGCATACACGTGCTGATGGACTTCAGATCGCCGGCCGACATCGACGCGGCACTGGACATCGCGGAGCAATACCGATGACGTCGACCCTCGACTGGCGACCACCTGCCCCACCGTCACGCGTCGTATCGCATGAGGTCGACGGACGCGGGCTCACGCTCCGACTCAATCAGGGTCTGATCTCGCTCACACCCGTCTCAGCCAGGACGATGCGCGTCCGCTACACCCTCGATGAGACCTTCAGTACGAAGCCCAGTCTCACCGTGGTCGCCTCCCCCACCGACGCCGAGCCGGTGCGCTTCAAGCTACAGGACCGAGGTTCGTTGCTGGTGCTAAGCACCGAGGCGCTGGCCATCGAGATCGATCGCGAGACCGCGGCCTTCACCTATCGCGACAGCGCCGGCCAGGTCGCTGACGAAGGAGCCGAGCCGGGGCGGCAAGACGCTCCAGCCGACGGACGTGGTGGTCTCGGTCTTCGAGGGCGCGGACGCCGTCGTGTCCGACAAGCAGATCGACGGGCTGCGCATGGACACGACAGGCGTCCGCAAGGTCGTCGATCGGCAGGCGTTCCACACGAAGGTCGAGTTCGAATGGGCCGACGGCGAGGCGCTCTACGGGCTCGGTTGCCACGAGGAGGGCATGTTCGACCTGCGCGGCCGATACCAGTATCTCTACCAGCACAACATGAAGGTGGTCGTGCCGGTCCTCGTGTCGACACGCGGATACGGGGTCTTCTTCGACAGCGCCTCCCTGATGACCTTCCACGACGACGAGGCCGGCTCGTACGTCTGGTCCGAGGTCGCCGACGAACTGGACTACTACTTCACGATCGGGCCGGAGTTCGACGACATCGTGGCCGAGATGCGTGCCCTGACGGGTCGGGCCTCGATGTTGCCGCGTTGGGCATTCGGCTACATCCAGTCGAAGGAACGCTACGCGACACAAGAGGAACTCCTGGACATCGCTCGCCAGTACCGGCGCCGAGAGCTCCCGCTCGACTGCGTAGTGCTCGACTGGAAGTCATGGACGGGGGAGCTCTGGGGACAGAAGTCGCTGGATCCAGAGCGCTTCCCTGACCCCGATCGCCTGACGCGCGAGCTGCACGAGCTCGATATCCGCCTGATGGTCTCGATCTGGCCGACGATGCGTCCCGGCGGGGAGGATTGGCGAGAGTTCTCTGAGGCCGGCCAACTGTTGGGGAACGGCGCCACGTATGACGCCTTCGATCCGCAGGCCCGGGCCCGCTACTGGGCCCAGGCCGAGCGGGGCCTCTTCCGCCACGGGGTCGACGCCTGGTGGACCGACTGCACCGAGCCCTTCGAGGCCGACTGGCTGGGCCCGATCAAGCCGGACCCCGAGGAGCGGATGCGCCTGAACAGCGAGGAGGCCAAGTGCTACCTGGACCCGGAGGTCATCAACGCCTACTCGCTGCTCCACGCAGAGGGCCTCTACCGCGGCCAGCGATCGACCGGCTCGTCGAAGCGCATGCTCAACCTCACGCGCTCGGCCTTTGCCGGGCAGCAGCGCTTCGGCACCGTGACCTGGTCGGGCGACGTCTCGGCCACGTGGGAGACGCTGCGCCGCCAGATCGCTGACGGGCTCAACTTCTGTGCTACGGGCATGCCCTACTGGACCACCGATGTCGGCGGCTTCTTCGTCGCGAACCGCGATGACGCGTGGTTCTGGGCCGGTGAATTCGAGGCCGGCGTGGACGACCCGGGCTATCGCGAACTCTTCCTGCGTTGGTTCCAGTACGCTGCCTGGCTGCCGATGCTCCGTGCCCACGGTACGGACACGCCACGTGAGCTATGGCGCTTCGGCGAGCCGGGCGAGCCGGTATACGACGCACTCGTGGCGGCTCTCCGATTGCGCTACCGGCTGCTGCCGTACATCTACTCGCTCGCTGGATGGACGACGCAGCAGGCCTACACGATGCTGCGCTCGCTGCCCTTCGACTTCCGGCACGACCCGGCCGTGTACGGCGTCGCCGACCAGTTCATGCTCGGGCCGGCCTTCATGGTGTGCCCCGTCCATCAGCCCATGGCCTGGGGTCCGGGCTCTACCGAGCTCGGCGATGTGCCACGTCGTCGATCGGTCTACCTGCCGGCGGACTCCGACTGGTTCGACCTCTGGACCGATGACCGCTTGGCGGGCGGCATGACGCTCGACGCTGAGGCCCCGCTCGAGCGGATCCCGGTCTACGTGCGCGCCGGCTCCATCGTGCCCATGGGCCCCGTCAGGCAACACGCCGAGGACCGGCCGGACGCGCCGCTCGAGGTCCACGTCTACCCGGGTCAGGACGCCACCTTCTCGTTGTACGAGGACGACGGCGATGGCCACGGCTATGAGAGCGGAGCCTTCTCGACGATCGAGCTTCGATGGGACGATGCCGCTCGGCGGCTCACCATCGACGAGCGCCGCGGCAGCTTCCCAGGCATGCTCATCGAACGAGAGCTGATCCTCGTGCTCCACGGCAAGCGCCTGGAGCGCCGATGGCTCAGCTACTCTGGGCCGACGGTCACGTTCGAGTGGTGAAGTCGAGAGGAGCAGCACAGGCGTTGGCTGGAGGTGCCCGGTCGAGGAAGCCGACCATCGTCGACGTCTCCCAGGCGAGCGGAGTGTCGGTGGCGACGGTGTCGCGCATCCTGAACGACAAGCCGGACGTAGCCGAGGACACGCGCCTGCGCGTCCTGCAGGTGATGGATGAGATCGGGTTCGCGCCGCAGAGCGCCTGGCGTCAGATCCGCTCCGGTCGCACCGGCCTCATCGCCATGCACTTTCCGCAGGACTTCAACCCGCCCGCGCACGACGTCATCATGACCGCGGCCCTCGGCGTCGAGGAGGCCGGCTACTCCATCAACATCATCACCAGGGCGCTGTCCGACTCCGAGCTCCTGGCCATCTTCCGCAGTCGCCAGGCAGACGGGATCATCCTGCTCGAGGTGCTCACCGACGATCGCCGAGCAGAGATCCTCAGGGACCACGGCTTCCCCTTCGTCATGATCGGACATCGGACGAACAGTGACGGCATGAGCTTCGTCGACGTCGACGTCCAGTACGGCATCGACATCGCGATGGAGCACCTCGTGGGGCTGGGCCACCAGAGGATCGGATTCGTCGGCATCGACCCCGCCGTCGGGGACAAGCGGTACGGGTTCGCAACGTGGACGCTGGATGCCTACGAGCGGACCTGTGGGCGGCTGGGACTGGGCGCCGTGAGTGCGGTCGGAGGCCTGACAGCCGAGGACGTGTCAGTGGCGGCGCAACACCTGCTCGACGAGCACGCTGATATCACCGCCTTCGTGGCCCTCCAGGAGCAGTCCGTGATCGGCCTGCTCAAGGCGTCACGCGCCCGGAAGCTGCGGATCCCTGACGACCTCTCCATGGTGGGCATGGTCAGCGAGCCCATGGCTGAGATGGCGACCCCTCCTCTCACCACGGTCAGCTTTCCTGCCGACGAGATGGGCAGGACCGGGGCACGGCTGCTGCTTGACTGGATGGACCGCAGCCAGACGGTGGCAGAGCAGGTGTTGGTACCCCCGCAGCTGACGGTCCGTGGCAGCACGGCCGGCCCATCTCGTTCATAGGCGATACGGCGGAGCTCCGGGAACTCGCCACGAGTGCGCTGGCGATGGACGAGTAGCGTCGCAGGCGTTGCCGGACTTGTCGACGAGCGCGTGACGCATGATCCGCCCGCTTTCGGTGTTGTAGTTGGCAGATGGCCGATGATGACGTCGGCCGCGACCCCGAAAGGACCGTCATGACGAACGATGAGCTCGATCGTCGCCTCGCTGCGCTCGAAGCACGAGCGCCAGCGATCGGCCAGGCTCCGGCACTCTCGCCCGCCCGGACCCATCGTCCCCGGCGCTCCGCTTCGCTGGCTCTTGTTGCCGGTGGCCTGACGCTGCTGGTCGGAGCTTCTGCGGTAGCGGGCACAGCCGTCCTCCAGGGACTCCAGGCCAAGGGATATCCCGGTGTCGAGAACCGGGGTCAGCCACTCCACGGGACGCAGCTCGAATGCATGAGCCCGCCTGACGCCGAGCGCTTCCTCGCCCGCAAGGGCTTCGACGACGTCCTGTGGCAGGTGGAGTCGGGTAAAGACAAGGACGGCCGCTCCATCTCGACCCAACAACGCTCAGCCCCTGCCCACGGGTACGTCGTTCCTGGCTCCATCATCGACGGCACGCTCTACATGGTGGTGGACCAACGTGCGGATGCCAGCGGCGTAGGCGACTGCGTCGACATGAGGATGCCCTGACATGGAGGGCGCCCGCCCACTGCCGTCGAGCGCACCGCCCCCGGACCGATGGGACCGGATCCTCGGGGATGCCGATGCCAAGCTTGACGCGGCGTCCTTCCAGGCCCTCACCTGGCCCCTGTACGGGCCGCTCCTGCGTCGGCTCGTCCTCGTCGTCGGGAATGTCCACGATGCCGAGGACGTCGCACAGGAGACCTACCTGCGGGCCTTCGGGGCCTGGTCGCGCTTCGATGGTCGCGATGTGCGCGCTTGGCTCTACACCATCGCGCTGCGCCTGGCGTTCAACCAGCTTCGCGGCCGTCGTCGCTGGCTACGGCGGCCGGCCGGGAGCGATGCCACGATCTGGGACGACATCGTGGACCCGGACCTGCTGGCCGCCCTGCGGGAGCTCAAGCCACGCCGGCGCTCAGCCCTCCTGCTCAACGCGGTCGATGGCTACACGCAGGCAGAGGTGGCGCGCATCCTCGGGGTTCCCGAGGGCACCGTGGCAAGCTGGATCTCCCGAGATCGGGCCACGCTCCGAGCCCGGCTCCGAGGCTGAGTCGGCTTCGCCGAGCCGCATCGGACTCCTGGGCAGGACCAACTTCGCGCGGGACCGCCGAACGGGTCAGGATGAACTGGGTGCTAAGGGGGCCGCCACTGAAGGCTCTACGACCCTCGCCCCAGCCGGCTGTTGGCGCTAGGGTGCAGGCCACTCGATCAGGTGTCACGGGCCTGGCGGGTGCGGGCAGAAACGGTAGGAGCCCGCCGCCTTCAGGAGGAGGAGAGCATCGACATGAACGGTCGGACGAGTGCGTCTCCAGCGGTAGGCCTCGCGTTCATGGGTGCCCTCGCGCTCACCGGCACGCTGCTCGCGACGGGGTCACCGGCTGCGGCGGCCGCTCCTCATGCTTGCCGGGTGACCGACCTGGACACGCGCCGCGTGACGGGCAGCCTCCAGCGGGCCGTGCGGGCCGCCTCTGCGGGCGACCGCCTCCTCGTGCGGGGCACGTGCCGCGGCGTGGCGAGGATCGGCAGGATCTGCACATCCGCGGCGTGCGGGGCGCGACCTCTGGCCGGCCCGTCCTGGATGGCGCCGGCGCGGGTCCCGTGCTGACGGTCAAAGCCCGCGCCTCGGTCACCATCAGCGACCTGACGGTCCGCCATGGCGGCGCCCCCAGGGGCGGCGGCATCCGCAACCGCGGCACCCTCGTCCTGCGCGATGTCGTCGTCCGGGCCAGCGCCGCGACAGAGGACGGCGGCGGCATCTGGAACGACGCCGGCGCGGTCTTGAGGCTGCGGGGCTCCACCGTCATCAGCGGCAACACGGCAGCCGACGGGGGCGGTGGCATCTCCAATCTCGGCACCCTCGTGCTGAAGGGCTCCAGCACCATCCGCGGGAACAGCGTGGACATGAACGGGGGCGGAGTCGACAACAGTTGGATGGCCACCATGGTCATGAAGGACTCCAGCTCGATCACGGGCAATACCGCCGCGGGTGCCAGCGTGTTCACCGCAGTCGGGGGTGGGGTCGAGACCAACGGCACGCTGACGATGCTGGACTCCAGTGTCATCAGCGGCAACTCCTCGGCGAGGCTCGGTGGCGGGGTCCATGTCGACCCGATGGGCTCGCTCGTCATGCGGGACGCCAGCTCCATCCATGACAACGAGGCGGCCGATGGTGGAGGGATCTTCGCGTTCGGCGGCAGCCTCGACGGCCTCCGCCTACCTCCGGATGCGAACCCCAACGTGTACGACAACAGCCCTGATGACTGCCATGCCATCGAGGAATACTACGGGGACGCCAGCGTGGGGGCTGCGGATGGCTTCACGGGCAACTCCCTGGCGCATGAGCGGAGTTGCTCCGACTGATCGTCGAGGCCCCGGCGACTGCCAGTGCCAGTGTTCATGCACCACGGTCTTGGCTGATGACCACGTGGCCACTCGCACGCATGGGTAGGTGGCAGCCAAGAGATAGGTCCCCATCGTGTCATGTGCCTGCTCGCCGTGCGCCCATTCCTTGTCCCAAACCCGGGAGTCGGGGTGCCGAACCGAGCGTGATGCGATCCGGGCCGGAGGCTACACCGCGCCCGTGACTCCCGTGCGGGTCTCCGGCTCGCGAATAGACAGCGCCGCGAGTCCGATGGCGATGGGGATCGCGACGAAGACCCAGGCGGCGGGTCCATAGCCACCGAGTCGATCGCTGGCGAGTGACAGCGCCACCGGTCCCGATGCCGAGGCGGCCACGCCGACGACGATGGAAACGCCCTGGATGGCACCGATGTTCGCGAGCCCATACCAGCGCGGAAGGATGGTCGCGACCAATGGACGCCCAGCCCCACCGGCCGCTCCCAAGACGATCGCGTATAGCACGATCATCGGTCCCGGCCGAAGGTAGACCGCGAGCACGAGGCTGAGCACGAGCAGGGACATGGTCGCGGCCAGAAGGAGCGAGGCCCGAACGCGATCGGCCAGCGCACCCATGATCACGCCTGCAGCGATGGCGCCGACGACCTGTGGCAGGAACATGGCCGCGGCTTCGGTGATGCTCAATCCCTGGGCGCCAAGGATCGATATCTGGTGGAAGTTCAGCGCGGTGATGAGCATCGACGTGGCCGCCACCACCGAGCTCAGCACCCAGAACCGCGGCTGCCGGAGGGCCTCGCGTCGGCTCGACGCAGGTCGGTCAGCGCCCGTGGGCTGGTCATCCTGCAGCAGTGGCGCTGCGTCACCATCGGGTCGCTGGCCCACGTCTGATGGTCGGTCGATGATGCCGAAGTGAGCGATGGGAACGACCACGACCCAGATGGTCACGGCCGCCAGCACCCAGGCCACGCGCCAGCCGTAGGCACCGATGGCCGCACCCAGGAAGATGGGCGTCAGCGCCATCAGCGTGCCTGTCGCCGTGGTCATCATCCCAAAGGCGAACCCGCGCCGCCGCTCGAACCAGGGCGTGACCGAGAGCGTGCTCACGAGCTGAAGCGAGCCCTGGCCCAGCCAGCGGATGAGGGTGAAGCCGAGCGCAAGCGTGACGAAACCCTGCACCCCACTCATCGCGAGCAGGCCAAGGCCGAGTGCCAAGCCGATCCAGGTCATGGCCCGGCTCACGCCCACCTTGTCGATGAGCCGACCGATGGGCAGCAGGGCCACCGCGCCGAGCAACGTACCGATGAGGTATGCCGTGGATACTTCCGAGCGAGTCAGCGACAGTGCGCCGATCATGGGATCGACGAAGACCGAGACACCGATGGTCTGGCCCGGGCCGGTCAGCGCCCCCGTGATGGTGGCCAGGGCCACCATGCGCCAGCCCAGGAAGTGGCCGCTGCGGCCGGCGATGGCAGCGACGGACGTCATCGCCATACATGGGAGCTGGCTAGGGTCGATGTCGGGATGGAGGTCCTCCGATCGTGCATGGATCGCCGACTCGCATGAGCCAGGACGACACCCGGCCTGACGGCCCGATCAAGACAAGATCGGCACCCAGCGCGCGCCAAGAGGTGCTGGGCGCGGTCAGCACGGGTGCGTTACTCCGATCTTACAGCGGTGCCCGCAACGGCGGGTCCATGCGGCCGATGGCTCACCCATCACCAAGGGAGGACGTGTCCGTCGCATCCGCCACAGCCATCACTGCCCTCGACGCGACCTTCTTCGGTGTCCGCTTCGACAGGCTCACACCGACCGAGCCGTGAGGCCAGCGATCGCATAGCGAAGGTGCGCATGGCTACGGACAGCGCGAGTCAGGACTGACGAGATCGACCCGACCGAGATCAGTCTGAGTCCCGGGTCGGAACACGACCAGCTGGACGGGGGAGCCCGCGCTGGTCCACCCGCGCCGGTGCGTGCCGGTCGGTACAGCCGGGTCGCCGCACCCGGCAGAGGGCCCACTTGACCGCGTATACGAATGGTGCGTCCTTACCTTTGCCTTCGGCAACGGCGCCACGTTCTACCCCGACAACGTAGTCAAAGCACCCAAGCTGTAAGGCTACGGGGTCGTCGAAGCCACGCTCGTCAGGCCTCACGCGGTGCGTCGGGTGACACGTACGGCGCTGCCTCCTCGTGGACGGAGATCGTCTCTGGAAGCAGCCGGAGGTGTCGTCCACCTGGAGACCGCACCACGCCGAAGTGCCGCCGGTCCAACGTGACGATCAAGTCAGTGCCGAGGCGATCGGCCAAGACGATGGTGGCGCCATCACTCGTACCCAGCGCCAAGTCCGCGTAGCGCTCAACGAGATCCGCGATCGCGGGCCAGTCGTCATCGGTGGGTGGCTCTATCGAGAACGTGCTGAGCTGACGCACGAAGGAAGGCAGCTTCCGCCTTGGGACCTAGCCGTTTCGCGACCAGGTACGCAGCCTCCGCGATCACGAGGGTCGGGATGACCAGATCGAGGTCGCTCCGGCGTAGCGCATCCGCAGCACCGGCATGGTTGGTGTCAGAAGCATCGGCTGCGGCCACGAGCGGGCCGGCGTCAAGGATCGCGACCGAACGCATCCGCTCCGATCCAGTCCACGTACTCCTTCTTGAACTCGTCTGAGTCGATGTACTCCGAGAGGTTCCCGTGATCCGCACCACTGTCGAACATCCCGATGAGAGGGAGATCTCGAGCACCATCAGCCCATCCCAGTCGAGCCTCGATCGCCTCACGCGCGACCTGCGACACGGACACTCGGTGACGCGCGGCCTCTCGTCGCAGCGCGGCTGCCACGTCCTCCGGCAGGCTGATGGTTGTGCGCTTCATACGTGCACAATCGCTGACCTTGGGAGACGCCGTCAAGCGCGACCATCATCATCGTTCTGGCCCTCGGCGCCGAGCGGGGGTCAGAATGGTGGCCGACCCAGCAGAGCAGAAGCATCGGAGGGGCAAGTTGGAGTCACGCGAACGGTTCAAGGCGGCTATGGAGCATCGCGAGCCCGATCGTGTGCCCATCGACCTTGGCGGCATGGTCACCGGCATCAGCACCGGTGCCAGCGCGGCGCTGAAGAACCACCTCGGCATCGACGAGCCTGATGCCATCGCCGACCGCGTGCAACAGCTGGCTATCCCCGATGACGCCATCCTCGAACGGCTGCACGTTGATTCGCGCTACCTCTACCTGCGCGCCTCGCGTGACTGGCAGGACATCGAGCTGTCCGACGACACCTACCAGGATGAGTTCGGCATCGTCCGCAAGGCCGCCATCAGATCGGATGGACACCTGCTCTACTACGACTTCATCGGCCATCCGCTCAGTGACGCCCGCACGGTCGCCGACATCGCCGCCTACCCCTGGCCCGATCCGCACGATCCGGCACGCTACGCCGGGCTTGAAGGAGCCGCCCGGGGCATCCACCAAGGCTCCGATAAGGCCCTGGGCGTCAACATCATCGCGTCACTCTTCGAGTTCAGCTGGTACCTGCGCGGCTACGTCGGCTTCTTCGAGGACCTGCTCCTGGACCCGACCCTCGCGGAGGCGCAGCTCGACGCCATGCTCGAGTACCAGACCGCGCTCATAGGCGAGGTGCTCGACCGCGTCGGACCCTATGCCTCCTTCATCGACACCGGGTCGGACCTGGGCACGCAACGGGCACCGATGATCGACCCCGAGGTCTACCGGCGCATCATCTGGCCGCGCTATCGCAAGCTGTGGGACTTCATCCACTCGCGGACCAAAGCCAAGATCTTCTACCACTCCTGCGGCAGCATCGTGCCCATGCTGCCGATGCTCATCGAGGGCGGAGTCGACGCGGTGCACCCGGTGCAGCCGGGAGCCGAGGGCATGGGCGACCGGGCCAGGTTGAAGCGTGAGTTCGGCGCCGACATCACGTTCTGGGGTGGCTTCGACCAGCAGGACACGCTGCCCTTCGGCACGCCCGAGCAGGTCCGTGATGCGACCCGTGAGCTGTTCGACGCCTTCATGCCCGGCGGTGGCTTCGTCTTCGCTGCGGGTCACAATATCCAGGCCGACGTACCGCCGGAGAACATCCTGGCCCTGTTCGACGCCGCCGAGGAGTTCGGCCGCTACTAGCGGCCGGGAGGGGGAGACGACCGATGGCCACGATGGCGGTGACGACGGCGTCCGCTACGCCTTTGGCGCTGGTGACTGCAATGAGAAGCAGCCGCCGGTCAAGAAGGGCCGCGCGCGGCAGCCCCGGATGCTGCATGGCCCGCCGGTCTGGATGCGCGCTATCGGGGCTTCTACTGCTCGACCGACGACAGGGTCCTGATCGGCTTGTGTGGTGGTCTCGCGCACAAGTTCGACCTTGATGTCCGCTACGTGCGGGCGGGCATGCTGCTCCTCGGGCTGTTCGTCATCTGGCTCCCCTACCTGCTGGGGTTCTTTCTCCCGAGGGTCCCGACGAGGAACGTCCCGCGTCCCGGCTGAGGGTTCCACGACCGCCCACACGGACCGCCCGCATGCAGCGCGCTGACACGACTCACAGCTCCTGACGGCGAAAGCTCCACCAGGAAAGGCCGATAGCGGCCGCGATGATGACCACGTTGGAAGCGATGGCACCGATGAGGCCATCGGGCACATCACCGACCGCGAGTTCTTCGGCCATGCCCCACAAGCCTGTCGGTAGGTAGGGAGCGACTCCGGGGATGACCGACAGGAAACCGGCGAGCATGAGCGTGGCCAGGCCGATGCCACCGGCCACCAGCGCCGATGGTGCGACGACCGAGGCCAGGAACGTGACCGCCGCGAACACGGCCAGGGAGAGCCACACGAGCCCGAGCGCCGCGAGGAAGCCAGCGACCGGCAGTGGCTCGAACAGGATCGTGGTGTAGGTCCAGCACAAGACACCCGCCAGCAGGGTCGCGATCGCCAGGAGTGACCCGATAGCGACTGCCTTGGCGCCCAGGAAGGCCCCTCGTCCGAGCGGCTTGGTCAACAGGAACGCGGCGGTGCCCCGATCCTTCTCGGTGGCCACGGTGCCCATGCTGATCAGGATGGCGATGAGGACCCCGAACTGGCCCACGTTCTTGGTGAGCTGGGCGACAGCGTCGCGGGCCACCGGATCGGGGATGACGCCCTGGAACTGGGCTCCGCCGACCGCCTGCAGGATCTCCCGGATGTAGCGAGCCAACAGGGGCGAGATGAGGCCCAGGATGGCGAAGACGATGAGCACCACCGGCAAGCGCATGGTGCGGACCAGCTCGCGCAGCTCCTTGCGCAACAGGAGACCGAGACCCTGCATCGCTCAGCCGTCCTCGCCCACGAGCTGCAGGAAGACATCCTCCAGGCTGGGACGGACATGCTCGATCCGGTTCACTCGGACTCCGCTCGTGGCCACGACCGGGAGCACGGCCGTAGCGGCCGCCTGTGCATCGGTCACGGTGGCCCGGACCAGGCCGTGCTCGAGACGCACGTCACTCGTCCAACCAGCCCCCTGCAGCTGCTCCACCAGGGACGCCACGGCGTCAGCCTGGCCGGGCTCTGGGTCGATCTCGATGATGGGCCTGGCGTGGCGGGCCAGCAGCTCGTCGATGGGCGCCTCGGTCACCAGGCGACCGTGGTCGAGGATGGCGACACGGTCGCAGACCCGTTCCACGTCGTTGAGGATATGGGTGCTCATCACGACGGTGATCGAGCCGCGTAGACCGCCGATGAGCCCGAGGACATCGCGCCGCCCGGCCGGGTCGAGCGCACTCACCGGCTCGTCGAGGAAGACGACCCGAGGGCGAGGCAGGATGGCCTGTCCCACCCCCAGACGCTGGCGCATGCCACCCGAATAGCCGCCGATCCGACGATGCCCTGCATCGGTGAGGCCGACGGTCTCGAGGATGTCGTCGACCCGCTCCCGCAGGTCCTGGCCCTCGAGGCCGTACGCGCGCCCTGCCAACTCGAGCAGTTCTCGTCCGGTCATCCAGGCGTAGAAGCGCGGGTCCTGGTCGAGGTAGCCGATGCGCCGCGCGAGCGCTGGACCGCCTGCGACGACGGGGACCCCATCGACGCTGGCGGTCCCACCGCTCGGTCTTCCCAGCCCGGTCAGCAGGCGCAGCGCGGTGGTCTTGCCCGCACCATTGGGCCCCAGCAGGCCGAAGACGGAGCCCTGCGGCACATCGAGGTCGAGTCCGGCCAGGGCCACGACCGTGCCGAAGCGTTTGGTCAGGCCCCGCACCTCGATGGCTGGTCTGTCGGTGGCACGCACCGACTCGGACCGCTCGGTCATGCCTCCTCGCGCCCGAAGAGGAAGTAGATGACCGGCCCCACGATGCCGATGACGATGATGATGACCGCCCAGAGGACCTTGCTGTCCGATTTGACCTGACGGGCCGGTCGGGTGAGGTCATACAGGGCCCAGATCAGCAGGCCGATCTCGATCACCAGCAGCGGGACGACGAGAAGCACCATCTGTGAGTCCATGTTCGACCGTCCCTCCCAATCGTGTGAAGGTGAGCACAGTGGAAACACTGCCTGACCAGCGGTGGAAACGCCCACGTCCGGCTCCCCGCAGGCGTCGGGGTCGCGCCTTCATGAGTGTCCGAGACCGTAGCCGGAAACCCAGAGCCATTGGTCCCTTGGACGATGGATTTCGGCTCTCTGGCAGACGGCCCGAGCGTCGTCTTGGCCGCCGTCCTGACGAGGCGCGATGCGGGATCATCCGACCGCATGTCCGGGGCTTCGGTGGCGTCGCTCTACCGGTCGCCCGACGGAGCCGTGATGTGGCGCTCCAATACCTCCATCGCCTCGTCGTAGGTCAGCCACCGAATGGCCCGTCCCATGCCTCCTGGGTAGAGGAACAACCCACGGTCAGGTCCATAGAGCGCGAAGGATGAGCCGAAAGCCTGGACTTCGATGCCGACCGGATCGGCCTTCCGCCTGAGCCGCCTGGTCCTGGCTCGCCCGAAGTCGATGACATCATGAGGGTAGTCGATCACTGGACGAGGATACGCGACCACGGATATGTACTGATGGGGTCGCTCCGCGCCCAGCCAGCGAACGAGCACGCCACACGGTCTGGGGGCGCCATGCTGCGCGGCGGGTGCCGCTCAGCTTCACTCCCGCCCATCGCCGTCAGACAAGGCGCGGATCGCATCTCGGTCGAGCTTCCGGGCGTCCAGGATGAGGCGGATATCCGGAGCCTCAGCGATCTGATCGATACCACCGGTGTGCTCGAGTTCTTGCCGGTGCCACCGGAACTCCAGAGCACGGTCGGCGAGGGGCCGCTGTCGGAGGGCATGGCGGACATCGGGCCGCTGTTCACCGGTGTCGAGATCGCCAGCACTGCTATCGCCCGGGATCTGGACACCGGAGTGATCGTCGTCGATCTGCAGCTCAAGGCCTCCAGCGACGCTCGGAGCGGTCCCTCGGCCTTCATGGTGCCCGCGCTCCCGTTCGGTTCGATAGGGTCGGGTGTCATGGGATGGTGGTGCCGAACTGAGTGGACCGGCAGCTCGGCCCGTGTCGGCATAGCCGGCATCTGCTCCACACTGCGCGACTTGCGCCGCGGACGTAGTCGCCCGTCGCCCTAGTCATCGACGACGCTCGGCAGCCGACGGCGCGCGTCCCCCCGCTGCAGGGAGAATCCGACAGCGCCAAGCGCAGCCGTGATCAGGACGATGGTTGCCAGCAGGCCCACGACGGGCACGAGCGGCGCCACGCTGAGCGTGGCCGCGCAGATGATCGAGCCGAGGCCAGTGCGCCATCGTCGTTGGCTGGGAGCGATCCGGCGCTCGATCTCGGCCCCGATCCCCGCCAAGCCCAGCAGCACAGCAAGGCCTAGCGCGATGAGCAGGATCAGCGCCACGGGGGCCAGGATGATGGTGAAGGCCATGAACACCGCGAGCGAGACGCCCACGAGTCCGAGGAGGAACCCGTAGGCGATGCTGGCCGCCGGCAGATCGCCCACCCACGCACCGACCATCCGGGTCCGGCGCGGCGCCAGCTGGCGCACGGCCCCGATGGCGACCGCCAGCACGAGGGATCGCAGCAGGAACGAGACCGGGTCGGAGACGCCTGGATCGACATCAAACCCCACCGCCAGACCTTCATTGAGAGAACCTTGGACACTGGCGCCGTCAGCCATGTCCAGGACGCCACCCGCGCTGACCGAGACGTCGCCACGGATCACGGCGGCCGGTTCAAGCTGCAGCCGCCCACCGATGGCGGTGATGTCACCGGCGATATCGCCAGCGACGACGAGATCGCCGCCGAGGACGTGAACCGATCCGTCCACGGTCGAGCCTTCGTCGAGACGGAGCGAGCCACCGAGGACCACCACGTCACCCAGAAACCTGACCGGTCCGGCGTCGTGCCTGCCCGACGTCACCACGGTGATGCCGCCGAGGCCATCACTGCTACATCCAGCCAAGACGCTCACGACCACGACCATGCAGAGGAACAGGCGCCTCACGAGTCTGTCTCAGGCGAGGCTCGTAGCAGTGCCCGGGACCCGAGTGCGGCCAAGATCAGGAGCGACACGGCAGCGACCGTGGAGAGGTGGCGCTCGAGGTCCATCCCCGACGATCGCCACGCCAGCGCCACGGCGGTCGAGACGAATGTGGCGGTCCAGCCGGAGACGGCGACGCCGATGGCCACGTTCCGGGTGATGGTGTCGGGGGTGGAAAGGTCCGGCCACAGGGCGAAGGTGATGACCGTGTAGAGGCTCACCGCGACGGCATAGAGGATCGCCATGGCCAGCGCCTGCGAGAACGCTCCGATACGCACGTCGAGGACGTAGAACATCGCCACGAGCGCGAAGATGCCGAAGATCCATGGCAGCAGGAACCGCTCATCGAACGTCGAGTAGAGGATCCCACCGACGAGTGCACCGGCAACGTGCGCGCCGATGAGCGTGCCGCGATCGAGCAGGTCGGACGACTGCCAGGCGGCGGTCACGTACGGGCTTTCGATCAGCCGCATGAAGCCGAGGCTGTCGACGAAGAACACTGCGAACAGCAGGCCCGCGGCGATGATGAGCCGGCGATCGGCTCCGGGACCCGAGAAGCGCCCGCGTCCGTAGTCTGGCCGCGCGGCCTGAGTCGAGAGCCGATCCACCAACCGACCCACGGGCCCGCGCCCCAGTGTGAGTACGGAGAGGGCCATCGTGCCGAGAACCATCGCCGGCACCAGTCGCTCAGCGAGGACAAGGAAGTCCCAGTCGCCCAGGAAGACGATCGCGCTTCCATACGCTAGCGCCGTGATGGCGGCGGCCGCCATGCCACGCCAGCGCACCGGCACCAGGTCCGTGGCCATGCCGAACGACGCCGGGACACCGAGGCCGAGTGTGACCGCTGCCAACCCAAGCCACAGCCAGAACGCCGTTGGACCGTCGATGGCGGGAACGGATGCCGTCAAGACCGTCTGGATCGCGACGACCATGGCGGTGATCCGAAGCTTCGCGCGGAAGCCGGCGCCTCGCAGCTGCATCCCCGCGGCCAGTGCGACGGAGCAGGTCACCAGCGCCAGACCCGCCATCGCCAGCGCGGTCTCCGCCTCCGAGAGACCGGCCGGTCCAGCGGTCAGCGCTGAGAGACCGAGCTGGACGAACGTCAGGTTGTAGGCATAGCCAGCGGCAAGCAGGGCGACGTATCCAAGCATCCCGATCGCGCTAGCAAGCGATGAGGCGCTCGTGCCCCATGCCCCGGGCGCCGCGAGTCCACGTTCGCGTCGTTCGTCCCTCACGTCGGCTTGGCCGGGATGCGGCGGTCGCCCACCAGTCGGCGGGGAACGCCTCGGGCGTCAGACCCACGCGCGTTCTTGCACACCATCACCCGCGACGGTCCACGCCGCCAGCACTGTCCTTCCGCGGATTCCGACCGCGAACCTTGACTAGCCAGCGGCTAGCTTGCGTCGGGAGCAGCATCGGAGACCCTCCTGAAGTTCAGCCGCGGGCCGCTGCGGGCGAGCCCGTCGCGATGTGCGGTCGCCCGGCTTCGGGAGCATCGTCATCGATGGCACCCAGAGCCCTCGCGCCGAGCGCTAGGCCCAGGAACGCCATCGTGGCGAAGATGATGAGCGGCGGAAGCGCCAGCTCACCTGTCACCCGCCACTCCACCAACAGCATGGCCGAGATGGCCAGCGCCATCGAGGTGCCCTTCACCAAGATCAGTATCCCGAGCAGGTAGCCGATCGGTAGTCGCCGCGCGACCGCGATGGCGGTGAAGATGCCCAGCGGCACCAGCAACCCCAGGTCGAACGCAGGCACGACGAGCGTGACTGCACCCTCGAGCTCATCGGTGACCTCGCCGCCGAGGGTCCCGGCGATGACAGGCAGCCACAGGCCACCAAGCAGCAGCACCACGAGGATGGCATATGCGACCACGGCACGGTGCGGGAAGCGGTCGCTCACGTGACCGCGCAACTCGGCCAGGTCGAACCCGTAGATGAGCAGACCGAGAGCCGAGATGCTCAACGCGAAGATGAGCACGTGGAGCGGATACAGCGGACCATAGGCCCAGAAGACCGCGTACTGGAAGAACTGGTAGCTGAAGTAGGCCAGCAGTCCGGCGCTCACGAGCGCGCCGCGCGTGGAGCCACGCCAGAGGAGCGCCAACGCGATCAGGGAGGCCGGCACGATGACGAAGAGCGTGACGATGTCCCAGCCGATCCCCTCCCCGACGATGCCTTCGGGGTTGTAGCGATAGACCCCGTCGCTGACGATCTCGACCACCTCACCACGGATCGTCTGGAAGGTGCTCGTGGTGAGATCGCCACGCAGGAAAACGCCGGCCGCGGCGGCGATGCCCGCCAGCACGGCCGCGAGACCCCCGACGAAGACCGCTGCACGTGTCGCGCTCAGGGTCATCGTCTCACCTCATTTCCAGGGCAGGTACCGGCCAGGAGCTCTTCCATGACCTGGGCGAACCTCTCGGACTCCTCGAAACCGGGCCGATGACCCGAGGGCTCGAACTCGATCCGTGACTTGTCTGGCGCCAGCGGCTCCGTGAACCACGCGGCGGCAGTCACCGCACGACCGCGCTCGTCGTAGACACCACGGACGATGAAGTCGGGCACATCCAGTGCTGCGGCTACGTCCGCCGCGCCGCCATGGGCGCCAGCGTGAGCGAGGCTGGCTATCGCGCCGTTGTCTGCGTCGTCGAGCGACGGCTTCCAGCCCATCGAATCCCGCGGTCCCATGACTTCCCCCGATGTGGCACCGGGGTGTCATCTGGCTGAGTTGCCGCGCACGCCCATGCGCCAACCCCACTATGCGCAGATGCGGCGCGGCTCGACGAGACCCAAATGACAGCCAGCCTGAGCCGATCGGCCCCTCTTCTGACGAGGCGGCCGATCTGGCCATCTGCGCGGCCCCCCGCCCCTCCGTGGACGCCTGCTTGAGCGGCCCCATCGCCCTTGGCACGCCGCCGGATCCATCGTGTGCCACGTGCTCGTCTGCGTCAACGCAGCGTGCGTAGTCCCGGGTCAGCTCGTACGAGACGGTACCCCAGCGTCACATTCCCGTTGAACGGGCCGACTCGACCCGGATGCACTCTGGAGTGCTGAAGGTTTACGTCTGGCGGGAAGCAACACCACGGCGTCCCGCGCGGCGGGAAGATCGCGCCCATCGGGCAGCAGGTGCGTCATGCCGTCCCGCTACGCGGGAACCCACGAGTCCCCACGGCTGGAACCGATCAGCCGGCTCCACGCCCGGATGATGGAGGTGTGCTACATCGTCGGTGTTCCGGTCGTATAGTCCCCTCGTGAGGGTGGCGAACCAGGCCGAGCGAGCGAAGGAAGGGGCCAGGGATGGATGAGCAGCAAGTCCGCGAGCGCGCCGAGGCCGTGTGCGCAGCGCTCGTCGTCGGGGACGTCCAAGGCATGCGCGATGACCTCAGCGATGAGCTGAAGTCGAATCTGGGCGAAGTGCTGGCGCTGCTCCCGCTGCCGGCGACCGAGGCGACCGTGGAGTCGGTCGAGCACGGTGGGGGAGCCGCGTATGTCGTGGTGCTTCGGCTCGTGGGTGAGAGCGAGGAGGTCCGCATCCAGTCCCGCTGGAAGGATCGCGGCGGGCGTCCGACGATCGTGGAGGTGAGCCACCTCAGCCGGGAGGAGACTGCCGTTTCCATCGATGAGTCCTCGGGCGATGCGGATACCGCCGAGGAGCAGCCAGCCTGATCCGCCTGGAGGATCTCCTCGAGCGATCGGCGTCCAGGAACGAAGCACCCACCGTGACGTGAGGGCGTGACGCGACAGGGACGCGCCAGCCGAGGTAGGCACGGATCGCGGGCGCTGCGGCCCTACGGTCGAGGCATGTGGATCATCAGTTCACATCGAAATCGCCGTCGTCCCAACGGTCGAGGAGGCGCTGCAGGCCCGCGGCCTCGGACATCACAGGGACACCGACCAGCAGGTCGCCGTGAGTGCATGCCAGCTTGGCCTGGCCAGTCGGGCCTACAGGTCACACGGTGATGAGCTCATCGGTGAGATCGACTCCCGTTGGTCCATGCCACACCATCGACGAGCGGTCACGCCTGTATGGTGGTCCAGGCGGTCACACCGTCTAGTCCCGCAACGTGGGGTGGTCACCCAGCACGACCGAGGTCATACCAGTGGGGGATCGGTGATGGGAGGAGGTTGGCGCACGCCGCAGCGATGGCTTCGGCTCATGGTCGGCATCGCCCTGCTGGCAGTCGTCCTGAGTCCCGCCCTGATCCCCGGCCGGGAGCCGGCGGCGATGGCGGCGGAGCGGAGCATCGACGTGGCCCTCGTCGACGTGGCCGTCAGGGCTCGGGCTGCGTACGGGTTGCCAGCCCAGCCATCACGGGTCAGGGGGCTCCTCGCCTCGGTCGATAACGCAGCCTCGGAGATGTACGGCTTCCCGTTGACCGACCAGGAACACGCGGACCTGGTCGCACGGAGCACCTACGTGCGGGCATTCCAGGCGACCACCCTCCCCTCCGTGGAGAAGCTCGACGGATATGCCGGCGTGTGGGTGGACCAACGGGCCGGTGGCACCATCGTGGTCGGGCTCACCGAGGGACCGACCCCGGCCGAGACGCGGGTACGGACGGCTGCGATGCGACAGGTGCGCCAGGGGCTCCCCAAGGTGAACCGCGGCGTGCGCTTCGTGACGGTGAACGACAGCGCGGCCGACCTCGGGCGGGCGCTCAAGCGTGCCGACCGGGACTGGGCCAGCTTGCACACCGGCTTCCGACCGCAGTCGTTCGGGATCTCGTACCGCCACAACCGGCTCGTGGTCAAGGTGCTCCCCAAGCAGCTGACCGGGGCTCGACGGAACGCGGCGCGCATGGAGCGGCGCGCCGGCGTCGACGTCGCCATCGAGCCCTCGGCGCGGGTGACCGACACCTCCTGTGGCTCGCGACAGCGATGCTTCGGTCCACTGCGCCTGGGGGCACGCATCAACTACCCCTCGGTCTACCGCTCGTACGCTCCGCGGAGCCAATGGAACTGCGCCATCGGCTTCATGCTCTCGGACCACTCCATCCTGACCGCCGGCCACTGTGCCCACGGTCACGCCGGGGCCTGGCAGGGCCACGCCGCCTACCGTTCGCGCTACGGATCGATCGGCCGGGTGAAGTCATCGCGGTACACCAGCAAGCATCGCGATCTGAGCCGCATCACGCTCGATGATTGGCGGGCGAACAGGACCACGCGCATCTTCGGCGACACCTCGCCGACCGTGCTGACCCAGCCGGGCAGGGTGATCGACAACATGGACGTCTGCGTGTCGCTCGCGCGGCAGGACAGGTTCTGGTGCGGGCGGGTCACCGAGCCGTCGGTCCGCCGCTGGAGCAGCACCGCGGGCATCTGGGCCCAGGGCGCCGCGATGCGTTTCGATGTGCCCGGCCGCACGTCACTCCCAGGCGACAGTGGCAGCCCCGTCGTGGCCAGGTCCAAGCCGTGCCCCGAGTGCACCCCCAGGCGGACCCCCATCGGCATCGTCACCGCGGGCAACGAGGCTGACCGCGGCGCCACCGACGTGAAGACCGGGCGGCCCATCGACGGCGACCTCTACTTCGCCAAGGTGTGGTGGGCGCTCGAAAGCCCCGCTGGCTGGCCCAAGCTCAAGATCTACACCGGTCCCAAGCCGACGCCCAAGCCCACCCCAAAGCCGACCCCGGTGCCGTCGACTGAGCCCACGCCCGAACCATCGCCCACGCCGACGCCGATACCACCAGCGTCCGAAGCGCCGCCATCGGAGCCTCCCGCGTGATCGGCCGACCGGGCGGGCGGACATCGGCGCTGGGCATCGCGATCCGCGACCGGCGGGCGGTGGCCTACGGCGGATGCCTGGCGATCACGCTCACCATGGCCCTTACGCCGGTGACGCTGGCCGTGGATGGCACGACCGACGAGACCGAGCCGACTGCCTGCCAGGCTCCGGTGCTCGTCACACCCACGACCGACTCCAGCGCCGAGCCATCCGCTACCCGGCCCGACCTGTCACAGGGGTCCTGGCGGAGGATGGCGAACGCGCCATTCGGCTCCGAGTACGAGCCGGTGGCCTGGACCGGAGGTCGGATGGTCGCGGTGGACCTCGACACCGGGCGTACGGCGGTCTATGCCCCGTCGCGCGACCGCTGGCGGGAGGTGTCCGGGTCACCGCGTTCGGCGGAGGCCTTCACGTCCTACGTGTGGACCGGGAGCGAGCTCATCCTCGCGGAGGTCACCCAAGGCGGGACGAAGCTTGGAGGCCTGGCCTATCGACCCGGCGACGACCGCTGGCGCGAGCTGGCCCAGCTGTCCGTTGAAGCCGACGGCGAAGAGGACCATGTGCTCACCGAGCCGCTCTGGACCGGCACACACATGATCGTGGCCGACTCGATGGGGTTGCTGGCTGCCTACGACCCGGCGGCCGACTGCTGGGTCGAGCTCGGTCGGGTGCCGGGCCAGCCCTGGGTCTGGCACCTGTACCAGGCCGGTCCACATCTGCTGGTCGAGTCGCGGCACTGGGACGAGCCGGTCGAGCTGCGCACGTTCGACCCGGCTACCGGGATCTGGTCAGGCCCGATGCTGGGCCCGCTCGATCGCGACGCGAGCGAGGGTGGCGGCTCCTGGGTCGACGGCCGCTTGGTCTACGTCACCTGGTACGGCGACATGCATGACGGCGGCGCGCTGAACGCCATCTTCGACCCCGCGACGATGACCTGGTCGACGTTCGATCACGACTGCGCGACCCGAGCCTCGGGCACGCTCGCGGTGGGCGACCTCCTCATCGCGTCTGACGGACGCCGGGCGCTCGATGGCCGTTCCTTGGCGTGCCTCGACCTGCCGGCGCCACCACGAAGGCTCGACGGTACCGAGCGCATGGTCTGGACGGGCAGCGAGCTCGTCGCCTGGTCCGGCATCAAGTCGCTACCCGAACCGCCACGGCGAGGTGGGTTGGTGTTTCGGCCGGCCAACGTGGAGCAGCCTCCCTTCGCGGATGACCAGTAGCTCTGTCGTGTCCAGACCGAGTCTCAGGCCCAAGTCGCCTGCCCAGTCGGGCTTAGTCCCTCCTTGCAGACAGGGTCGCCCTGGGACCGATTCGTTTCTCGACGAGCTGGAGGTCCTGGCACCGGGTGGCGCGCTTATCATCGGCCCCGGCTGCGCGCTACCACCGGAGACGCTAGCGGAGAACCTGCACGCCTTCGTAGGATCTACCCAGGAGTATGGCCGCTACCGGCCAGGAGGAGCGAGATGAAGGGCACGGTGCTAACGGTCGACCTGACGGCGAACCAGGCGCTCATCAGCGGTGACGACGGCGTCCGCTACGCCTTTGGCGCTGGTGACTGGAAGGAGAAGCAGCCGCCGTCGAAGCGGCAGCGGGTCGATTTCGTGGCTGCTGACGGCCAGCGCGCGACTGAGGTCTACGTAGCGGCCGACGCGCCGCCCACCGTGCGCGCGGATGCCGGTTGGCCCGCGGGTCTCGATGAGCGATATCGGGGCTTCTACTGCTCGACCGATGACAAGGTCTTGATCGGCCTGTGCGGTGGTCTGGCCCACAAGTTCGACCTTGATGTCAGCTACGTGCGGGCGGGTATGCTGCTACTGGGCCTGTTCGTCGTCTGGCTCCCCTACCTGCTGGGGTTCTTTCTCCCGAGAGTGCCGACTCGGAACGTCCCGCGTCCCGGCTGAAGGTACCTGGGATCACGAGGGGGTTGGTGCTCGATGTCGGAGGCACTCAGGTAACCTCACGCACGATGCTCAGGTAGCTCGCCACGTATCAGCCCAAGCTTGCATCCGCAGGCAGCGGGCTGGTGCTGGTCGGCGTCGAGGGACCGATTCGAGCGACGCCCGAGCAGAGCAGATGCACCGGAGCGACCTATCGTCTGGATCTGCACAACGGCGTGCTGTGAACCACGCTGCGCCAGTCGACGGCGCCGACCTGGTCCTTCGGTTGCCCCAGGCACTGTTGGTCGGCTTGTTGGCCGGCAAGTCGGACGGCATGAAGACCGAGGGCGTGAGCGCGGGCCTGCTATGGCTACGGCTGCGGATCGAACCGATAGACCCCGTTCGAGGACACATAGATGGAGCTCGCATCGTCGACCGCGACACCAGCAAAGATGTAGCTCGGCGGCATGGCCGCCGGTGCGGGATAGCCCGCCGCCAGTCCTTCGATGATGGGTGTCACTGTGCCACTGGCGGGATCGACCGTCGAGACACGGGCGGCGCCCGTCTCATAGGCCAACAGCTGTCCGTCGGGTGACAGAGCCATGCCCTCGGGCTGTGCCAACCCGGAAGCGACCACGACCGGGTCGATGGTCGCGCCATCCTTGATCAGCTGGGAGACGGTCCCGGTGGCCCAGTCGGCCACCCACAGGTCGGTGCCGTTGGTGGCCAACCCGGTCGGGACGGCCATCGTCGCAAGGACCGTCGGCTCACCGGTCGTGCCATCGATCCGGACCACGGGCGAGCCCTCGCCCGACAGCTCCGCGACGACGATGTCGCCACCGAAGCCGACCGCGTTGATGGGTGTCGCCGTGAGGGCCTCGGAGTAGTCCGCGACCACCTCACCGGCGACCGGGTCCCACACCTGGAGCGTGCCGTCGAACCACGACGTGGTCACCACGTTCGTCCCATAGGCACCAGCGGTCATGGCCCCGAACCCCTGGCCGCTCACAGTCGGCACCTCTGCCCCGGTATCCCCCGTGATCGCATAGAAGCCGAAGATGTCTGGGACGTAGACGACCGGCGCACCGTCGGCGCCCGGCGCCACGGCGATACCGCCGCCACCCGTGGTGAGCCCGGGCTTGCTGACCTCACGGATGGTTCCGTCGGGGAGGATCTCCACCACTCGAGCGTTGTCACCGTTCGAAAGGAACAGCCGCCCGGTCGAGGAGATGGCCATGTTATCCCCGCCGATGGGCGCGACGACGGTCTTGCTCCCGGTCTGCGGATCGACCTTGACGATCTGCTGAGCACCGTTGTCGTTGACATAGACCATGCCGTCGGGTCCGACATCGGCAGACGTCGAGTAGGTGAACCCATCGGCGATGGTGGTCACCTCACCGCTGTCGACATCGATCCTGACCAGCTCCCCGGTGTACATCCGAGGTGCCCACAGGTAGCCATCCCACCAATCGAAGCCGTTGAGCCCCAGGCCCTCATTGATGAGCCGCGGCTCGGTGGCACCGGTCGGGTCGAATTCGTAGAGCGCATCACCCATCAGCGCGATGCCCACGAAGAGCCGACCGTCATCTGAAACGGCGACGGGGTTGACGCCCAGGATGGGCGTCTCGTTGATGACCGTGTGCGTGCCATCAGGTGCGAGCTTGCCTACGGTCCCGTTGAGGATCGCGGTGTTGTAGAGCGAGCCGTCGGGTGCGAAGGCGAGGTCGTCGGCACCCCATTCGGGTGCAGGGCCGTAGGTCTTGATGATGTCCCCGGTCTCCTTGTCCAGGACCGTGACCCACCCGCCCGCGCTTCCGATGTAGAGCACGTCGTCGGCATCGAAGGCCATGCCGTACGTGCCCGGGATCGGTGCGGCTTCAATGAGCAAGGTGGACGTGTACGTGGCTGGCGAAGCGGCCACGACCGGGGCGGCCACCACGGCCGCCAACGCGAGCGCCGCGAACAGCCGTGATGCGATGAATCGATACATCCTGACCCCCTCTCCGTTGCCCCTGGGGCAAGCCGCATGCGGGTCGATCTCGACCCTCTACAAGGAACGGGTGCCCACGGAGCCGATATCCATCCATCCTCGCGTCCGTATCCAGCGGTGGGCACGGTGCCGACCGGGTCAGCCATCGAGGCGCGTCGCGCTGTCGCCGCCGGTCACTCGAGCGGTGCGATCCAGCCGGTGCTGACCGTCCCGAAGCCGGGCTCGGAGAACGCGGATGGCTCATCGAAGTGCGTCTGCCACTTCAACACGTAGCCTTCGTACTCGCCGGTCCCGAGTAACGTCTGGAGGACGTAGTTGGTGCCATCACTCGCGATGACCCCGGTCCACGGGCCTTCCCAGGTCCCGCCGTCGTTGGTCAGTGTCTCTGTGCCCCACATGGTCGCGCTGCCGTCGGGCCGCATGTCGAAGTTGATGTTGGCCTCGAGGGTGCCGTCCAGTCTCGCGTCGGTCGCCTGTAGCTCGTAGAGATACACCATGTCACGCCACTGTGCGATGTCACCGTCGTACGTGATATTCGCGGCCTGCGACGTAGTGAAGTCGTCGCTGACCGCGAGGATCAGCGTGCGATCTCCCAGATCGAGCGAACCGGCCCGCGAGGCTTGCTGCCCCGGGACGCTGACGCTCTGCTGGTGGAAGGGCTGGCCGACGAGCAGCACGCCCCCGACGGCGAAGACGAGCGCGCCCGCCATGATGGCCTTGGCTGGACTGAACATGGTCATGGTCCCCCATTTCACATTCGATAGTTGGCCGTGGATCGGAATGTCGAGTGTCGGCTGACGCTCGGTGTCGGCGGTCGTCCGCGGTGTGGACGAGGCATGCCGGAAGATGGACAGTGGCCACCAACGGCCCCGTTGGCGGGTCCGTGGCACTCGGGCTATGACCTGCTTGGCGCTCCGGTTCGGGTCCGGTGGCGCCAGGTCCCGTTCGTGGAGCCACGACCGCAGGACGGGAGCCAGCTTGTCGTCGTTCATGACGGGACCTTCCCCTGGAATATGGTCGACCGGACGGGCCGGGCATCCGCCTCCAGCGCAGCTCGCATCGTGGCCATCGCTCGGCTCAGACGGGAGTTCGCAGTGCCCAGTGGGATATCGAGCGTCCTGGCCACCTCCTCAAGCGTCATGTCGAGCAAGTAGTGCAGCACGATGACGGCGCGTTGGTCGACCGACAGGCGGCCGAAGCCCCGCTCCAGCTGGTCGCGATCGAGCACCGCGTCGAAGGCGTGGGCGTCTCTGGGTTCGCGGTCAGCTGGGACCGCCACTTCCGGCAACCACTTGGGCCGGCGCTTCGCCTCGTGCTGGCAACAGTGGACGAGGATGCGGTAGGACCAGCCTTCGAACTTGGCCGGGTCGCGCAGGCGGCGGATGTCCCGCCAGATGTCGAGGCAGGCCTGTTGGGTCGCGTCCTCGGCGAGAGTCGGGTTCCCCAGGATGCCCTGCGCCAACCGGTACAGTCGAGGGTGAGCGGCGACGGTCAGCGACTCGAACGCTCGCTGGTCGCCGTGCTGTGCCCTGACCACCAGATCTTGGTCCATGCCCCGTACCCTTCGGACCATCGGTCACGAAGACTGCCTAAGGATCGTATCTCGGTCCTCTATAGGGTACGGGTGCTCGCAACCTCCCTATCCATCCACCAAGGTCTTCGGCTGGATGATCCCCGGAGACGTGCGCACATTCACCGTGGACCAGCTCGAGGAGGCCAAGGGCTGGGTGAGCGACCACACCGGCTGACCTGGTCGAGTGGCTGAGCCTCCCGACCGCGACGTCCAGGCGGTCGCGAGGCGTGGAGGAGCGCCAAGCACGACCAGCCATGAGTCTGCGCCTCGATCAGCTTCCAGTCACCGGTCCAGGTGATCCGCTTGGAGGCATCGCCCTGCAGTGTGTGCAGTGCAAACCACGAGCCGGCCTTCCAGGGCGACGTGTTGCTTGTGCCGTCTGTAGCCCGCACACGCTGGTGGAATGGCCCATCGGATGGCGAGATCCAGCGGGTCATCGGTCGCGGCTGCCCGCGCCACCTCGCCAGGGTCTGCCACGTGCCAGAGAGGGTCCGGCGCTGGATCGTGCCGCCGGCGACGCCACTCCGCTTGTCACCGGCGGTCCAACGCGATCTGATCGGGACCAGACCGTGCCTACGGTCGAGAGCGCCGGACAGGAGGCAGACGGATCGAAGGAGTCGGTGATGAGCACCGGGCCAGCCAACCGGATGTTGCCGGGGTTGCTCACCGCTGGCATCCGTGGTACCCCCCTCGGCTCAAGTGGCCTTGATGTCGGACATCAACCGCGTTAGACAAACTGGCGCAAGCGGACTAGGCTTTCTGTTGACGGCGTATCCGTCGCCGTCAACGCACAGACCCGTAGGAGCTACGTTGAGCGCCACCTTCTTCATCACCCTTCGCGAAGGCCTTGAGGCTGCGCTCATCGTCGGCATCATCGCGGCCTACCTGGTCAAGGTCGAGCGGCGCGATCTGCTCAAGCCGGTCGCGATCGGCGTAGCGCTGGCGGTTGGCATGTGCGTCGCGGTCGGCGTGCTGGTGGTCGCGACCCTCGGACGACTCCCGCATCAGACCCAGGCGACGCTGGAGGGCATCGCCGCCGTCGCAGCTGTGGTGGTGGTGACGTGGATGCTCTTCTGGATGCGCCGGCAGGGTCGTGCGCTGAAGGGTGAACTGGAGGGCGACCTCGCCGCTGCCATCGCCTCAGGGACCGCGCTGGCCCTCGTGACCATGGCCTTCCTGGCGGTCATCCGCGAAGGCCTGGAGACGGTCCTCTTCCTGGGCGCGGTCGTCACGTCGCGGGGTGACACCACGGCCGCACTCGTGGGTGGCCTGGCCGGCCTCGTCGTCGCGGTCGCCTTCGGCTGGGCCATCTTCGCGCTGGGGATGCGCGTTAATCTGCGCCGCTTCTTCACCTGGACGGGAGTGCTGCTGATCTTCGTGGCGGCAGGCCTGGTGATGTACGCGGTGGCCGAGTTCACCGAGGCTGGGCTGCTGCCCGCGAGCGGCACCGTCATCGACCTGGGTGCGACGCTGCCGGTCAGCTCGCCGCTCGGCTCGCTGCTGGCCGGCTTGCTCGGATACCAGTCGGCACCGTCGGCCCTCCAGGTCGTGGCCTACTTCGCCTACCTCGTGCCGGTGCTCATCTTCTTCATCTTCGATGAGCGGCTGCTGACGCGGAGCCGTCCCGTCAACGCCTGACGAACAACCATCCCGGGAGGCCCCAGCGCCGATGTATCGACCGCTTCTCGCAGCACCGGTCCTCCTGTTTGCGCTCGCTGCGTGCGGGGGTGATGAAGACACCGCAACACAGACGTCCAGCGTCACGGTCGTGGCTGATGAGTACACCTTCGACCCCGACACGCTGACCGTGCCGGCGGGCCAGGTGACATTCACGCTGCGCAACGACGGCGCCGAGGAGCATGAGTTCGAGATCCTGCAGGGCGACCGAGTCATCGACGAGGTGGAAGGCCTCATCCCTGGTCTCGAGCGTGACCTGGTGGTGACGCTCGATCCGGGCGACTACCAGTTCGTCTGCCGGCTCGCCGATCACGAGCAGCGCGGCATGACGGGGACGCTCACCGTCACCGGCTGATGACCGCCACGCGGACGTTTCGACCTTCCCAGCGGTCCGCGTCCAGCCAGTAGAAGGTCGCCTCCACGGCGGCCCCGGCGGCAAGGCTTGCCGATCCCTGAACATCGGCCACCCAGACGCCAAGTCCGGAGTCGAGCGCGTCGATGTCCTGCGTCGTGCGCCAGCCATCGAACGAGCAGTGGACGCGGCAGGGAGCGAGTAGTTCGAAGCGCAGCGAGCGTCCGGAGACCATCGTCGGTCGTGGCGCGCTGAAGCGCCAGGTCGCACGCACGGCTGCCGGCCGTTGGCCCCCGTAGCGCCGCCAGGCCGCTTCCGGTCGATCGATGGCACGGCCCAGAGCCAGGGAACGTGCCAGCTTCACGTACTCTGCGTGAGCCCACGCCAACGGCATCGCGGAGCCGCTGGGTCCCCCCAGGAAGAGACCGCGCTCGGCGATGTCTGGCGCATCCCAGACCTGCTCCGGCAGCATGCCGCCAGCTGATGCGAACCGCCGCATGGCGTCGAGATAGGGACGCGGGTCTCGGCCCGCCGCAAGCTCGTAGTGGCCGCGCTCTCCGGTGAGCAACGGCCAGCCTCGACCCACACCAGTGCCATCGAAGGGGCCGCCGTCCTGGTGTTCGCCATAGCCGTCGCCGTTGTAGCGGTGCCAGACCGGGCCGTTCGGTGTCTCGGTCCGGAGCAGCGCGTCCGCCACCACCAGCGACGAGAGGATGCGCGGATCGTCCGGCTGGCGCAGGCCGAAGCGGGCGAGCGCGAGGAAGTCCGTGCCCACCATGTCATCGGCCGAGACGGTCGAGTCCTGCAGCGGCCGATTGCGCACCGGCACCGGCGTCGAGAGCGGCGCCCCGGAGAGCACGTCGGGCGAAGCGATGCGCACGTAGTGACCGTCGACCCCGTGTTCGCGTGCCAGCCGTGATCCCGTGGTGAACGTCCAATCCTCGATCGATGCGTTCCAGTCGTCAGCCAGCTCCCGGCAATACGCCGCCGCCTGTTCGGGCAGATGGTCGGCCGCGACCACGAGGGCGGCGATGACTGGGGCCAGCGTGGACGGCGTCAGCCCGGCATTCTCCTCCCAGCGGTCCTGCTGGGTCGCCGGCCCCGTCCGCGCCATGAACCCGGCGGCCTTTGCGATCATCCGCCCCAGCGCGTCCTCATCCACGAGATGCTCGAAGTCGGCCGTCGCCACGTGCTGTCCGTGCATGTGGACCGCCCCCGCCTCGCGCAGCGCGCCGGCGAGCAGGATGGGGTAGGCGGCCTCATCGAGCTGGATGCCCTTCCAGTAGGCCACGCCATCGACCCACTGGTTCTGGGGCCAGTGACCGTCTGGCTCCTGGGTCGCCACGAGGTATGCGAGCGTGCGCTGGGCCGAGGCTCGAGCGCCCAGGGCGATCAGCGCACCGGCCGTTTCGACGAGGTCTCGCGACCAGACGAGGTGATAGCCGCCAAGGTCGTTGCGGGCATTGCCCCATGGGACCGAGAGACTGGCCGTGGTGGCACCCGGAGCCGCCCGATCCTGGTGCGTCCGCAGCACGGCCGCGGAGTCGAGATAGAGGGCCGCCAGGTCATCGCCAAGCTCAGCCGCCGGGGGCGGGCAGGTGAGCAGGAACCGTCGCCAGTTGGCGGCATATTCATCCCATGCCACCTCGAAGTGGCCGATGAGCGCGGCCGAGACCTGCAGCGCAGCCGCCTCGGGATGGTCACCGAAGCCGAGCGCGATCTGGGCTGGGACGTCGCTCGCGTCGATCTCGACCATGCCGGCCACGTTGCCCGCACCGGCCGAGCCGTAGGTCCAGGTCATGCGACCGTTCGTCGCGAAGTCCTGCCAACCGTCGGAGGCGCCCACGAAGCCGACGCTTTGGCGTGTCGGAGGTGGGTCGCTCGCGAGGGCCAGTGAGGTGGGACCGGACGCGGCGTAGAGCATCGGACGACCCTTGTAGGCACCGGTCCAGGCTCGGTTGTGCCAGCCGCTGAGGCCAAGATGTGGCGCCAGCAAGGCATAGAGCCGCAGCGGGGACGTTCCGCGAGCCGGATCGACAGCGTCGCGCCGGTCCTCGAGCCGGGCCTCGATGCGGATGACGTCAGCGTGATCGTCCGCGCAGATGCGCAGCCTGAGCACATAGCGTTCATGCCGATGGACCGCGACCACGGCCGGGATACCGGGCTGGACGAAGTGGACCTCGGACTCGACATCGCGGCGCTTCACCTCGCTCCAGAAGCCGTCGCCATCGGCCACGATGAAGCCAAGGTCGCGAACCTGGGGGCGGTCGACACGGGGCCAGTAGACCTCGTTGATGATGCCCCGGCCCACGGTGAACCAGACGCGGCTGGCGAAGTGCGAGGTCCCGACCGCGTCCTTGGCACTGCTCGACCAGGTCGGTGCGATGCCAGGTACGCCCGGGGCCGGGCCCCCATCCGACGTCGGGCCCACGCGGTTCATCCGTCCGGCGGAGCGGCGACCGGATCGCGCCAACGGACACCCGTGGGGAGCAGCGCGTCCGCCGCTTTCGGCCCCCATGTCCCACGCTCGTAATGGAGTGGCCGATCCTTAAGCTCCAACACCGGATCGACGATGCGCCAGGCTGCCTCGACCGTGTCCTCGCGCGCGAACTGCATCTGGTCACCCTGAGCGGCGTCGCCCAGGAGCCGTTGATAGGGCGGGCGCTCCGCGTCGGACTCATGGCGAGCGAAGAGCTCGATATCCTCTCCGACCATCGGCTCACCTGACTTCTTGGCCCGAGCCCCCAGGGAGATGGACATGTCCGGCGAAAGACGGAAGCGGACGTAGTTGGCGCCGGTCGCCGGTCCCTCGGCGAACACGTCATACGGCGTGGGCTTCAGCTCGACGACGACCTCGGTCGCGCTCACCGGCAGGCACTTGCCCGTCCGGACCAGGAATGGCACGCCACCCCAGCGCCACGTATCGACGCGGAGCCGCAGGGCCGCGAACGTCTCCACCCTGGAGTCGGCCGCGACGCCGTCCACCCTGCGATAGCCGTCGTACTGGCCGAGCACGACGTCATCCGCTCGCAGCGACGCGATGGAGTCGAGCACCTTGTGCTTCTCGTTCCGGACCGCCTCCGCCGTGTGGCCGGACGGCGCCTCCATGGCCAGGATGCTGATGGTTTGGAGGATGTGGTTCTGGACCACGTCGCGGATGGCTCCGACCATGTCGTAAAAGGCACCCCGATCGGCGACGTCGAAGGCCTCGGCCATGGTGACCTGCACCGAGGCCACGTGCTCCGCGTTCCAGATGGGCTCCAGGAAGCGGTTGGCGAAGCGGAAATAGAGCAGGTTCATGACCGCCTCCTTGCCCAGGTAGTGGTCGATGCGGAAGATGCGGTCCTCACTGAAGACCGCATGCAGGGTGGCGTTCAGATACCTCGCACTGGTCAGGTCCTTGCCGAACGGCTTTTCCACGATGACCCGGGCTCCCTCGGCACAGCCCGACTCACCGAGCTGCGCGACGGCTCCGGCGAACAGCGTCGGAGGGATGGCGAGATAGTGCAGCGGGTGCTGTGCCGGACCGAGCTCGCGGCGCAGTCGCGTGAAGGTGTCGGGGTCATCGTCGGACCCCTTGATGAAGCGCAACTGCTCCTGCAGACGGCGGACGAGGGACGCGTCGGAGATGCCGTGCGCTTCAAGGCTCTGGCTGGCGCGGTCGCGCAGGGCACCGATGTCGCCGTGCCGGGCGACGCCGATGATCGGGATCGTCCAGTCTTCGTCGCGCACCAGGCCGGCGAGGGCAGGGAAGATCTGCTTATAGGCCAGATCACCGGTGGCCCCGAAGAAGACGAAGGCGTCCGACCGCGCGGGTCGCGAGCCGGTGCCGCAGCTCGTGGCGCGCGTCATGGGTCGGCCGCGCTAGTCGTGCTTCTCGAGGTGCCCGCCGAAGCCGAAACGCATGGCCGAGAGCACCTTGTCGGCGAAGTCGGCCTCACCGCGCGAGCTGAAGCGCTCGTACAGGGCCGAGGTCAGCACGGGAGAGGGCGCCCCCACGTCGATGGCGGCGATGCTGGTCCAGCGCCCCTCGCCCGAATCACTGACTCGTCCCGCGAAGTCGGCCAGTTGCGGAGACTGCTGGAAGGCCTGGGCCGTGAGATCCAGGAGCCAGCTGCCGATGACGCTGCCGCGACGCCAGACCTCGGTGACAGCCTGCAGGTCCAGGTCGTACTGGTAGTGCTCGGGATGGCGCAACGGGGTCGTCTCAGCGTCGACGTCCCGCTGCTCCCGACCCTCGTTCGCGTGCCGCAGGATGTTGAGTCCTTCCGCGTACGCCGCCATGACCCCATATTCGATGCCGTTGTGGACCATCTTCACGAAGTGCCCGGCACCGGCGGGGCCACAATGGAGGTAACCCTCCTCATCGTTGCCGGGTCGGCCGTCACGCCCGGGTGTGCGAGGTGCGGAATCCACGCCGGGAGCCAGGCTACGGAAGAGCGGGTCAAGCGTCTCCACCGCGGCATCCGGTCCGCCGATCATCAGACAGTAGCCACGCTCCAGTCCCCAGACGCCGCCGCTCGTGCCGCAGTCGAGATAGTCGATCCCCTGCTCCGCCAGCGCCCTGGAGCGACCGATGTCATCGATGTAGTACGAGTTTCCGCCGTCCACGACCATGTCGCCGGCTGTCAGATGGGGCGTGAGCTGAGCGAGGGTGGCGTCCACCGCTGCGGTCGGGACCATCAGCCACAGGACCCGCGGTGAAGGCAGCCTGCCGATGAGGTCCGCAAGCGAGTCCGCCCCCTCGGAGATGGCACCTTCCGCGACGAGACCCTCCACGGTGATCCGGGTGCGGGCATAGCCGACCACGCGGTGGCCATCCTTGATCCAGCGACGCGACATGTTGGCGCCCATGCGCCCCAGTCCGATCAGCCCGACGTCCACGTCACTCCTCACTTTCATCACGGCCACGGAGAATGCGGCCGTTGCGGCCACCTCCTGTCACTCCCCTATTGTGCGCCGTGAGGTCTGGCGTTGAGATGTACTCGGTAGCCGGTGAGCCCTGCGTGGTGACCCAGTCGCAAGCCCCACCCGCGTAGCATCGCTGCCATGCTGCCGTTGCTAGCGACGATCGCCGTGGGGATCGCCCTCATCTCCGCCGGCTGGATCGCCTGGGACATCCGCATCCACGGCAACCGACTGAAGATGCCGGTCATGGAGGTGGTCTGGCCGGTGACCGCCCTGTACCTGGGGCCACTCGCCGTCTACTGGTACCGCCGTTGGCGCGTCCCGGCCGACTCGTCGATGCCCGAGCGGTCGATGCCGGTGGCCACGACGCTCGCAGTCAGCCACTGTGGCGCTGGCTGCACGCTGGGCGACATCGTGGGAAGCACCCTCGTGTTCGTCGTCGGGCTGCAACTCCTGGGTCTTGCGCTCTGGCCGGAGTTGGCCGTCGACTTCGTGTTCGCCTTCACTTTGGGCATCATCTTCCAGTACCTGACTATCGCGCCGATGCGGAACCTCTCACGTCGCGACGGGCTGGTCGCGGCGGTCAAGGCTGACACCCTCTCGTTGATCTCGTTCGAGGTCGGCCTGTTCGCCTGGATGATCCTCGTCCAGCTGGTCATCTTTCCCGATGGTCTCCACCCCAACGAGGTGATCTTCTGGTTCATGATGCAGATCGGCATGGCGCTGGGATTCCTGACGGCGTTCCCGGTCAACTGGTGGCTCGTCCGCTCGGGCATCAAGGAGCGGATGTGAATGGCGCCGGTGCTGTCATCCTCCCGCATCACTCGCGACCGCCGGGCGGCGACGCCTCGACCGGATAGTGGAATACCGCGTCGAGCGGCGACGCCAGGGCGCGCGCGATCTTGAAGGCCACCTCCAGCGAGGGCGAGTAGCGGCCCTGCTCGATGGCGATGATCGTCTGGCGTGTGACCCCGACGGTGGCGGCCAGCTCCGCTTGGGTCATCTCGCCGGCGGCGAACCGTCGAGCCCGGATCTCGTTGGTGACACGCGTCGACTTGGCCACGCTCAGATGCCCCTGAGATGTGCGTGGAGCACGACCGCCGACCGGGTGATGCTGGCCGTCAGGAGGAATGCCAGCAGACCATTGGCGATCCAGAAGTCGTCGACCTGCAGCATGGCCAGCCCGATGCCGAGCACGATGCCGGCCACGAGGACATAGGTGCTGACCTGATCACCGCGCATGTCGATGAGCCTGTCTCGCTCGTCCTCTTCGTCGATGGGTTCGTGGCGTCGCGCAGAGCGGATGCTGATGACCACCATGGCCACGATCATCGCGACCACGATGCCGACGATGAGCGCCACCAGCGACACCTCATAGTCGATCTCGCTGACTGGGGTCGTGCTGATCTCGATCGCGAGCCGGATGAAGTACCAACCCGACAGGATGGACAGGATCACCAGGAACGCTGCGGCGACCTTGGCGCGAAATGACATGTGTACCTCCCGATGGTGTCAAGATGTCTGACACGACGGACAGTACAACATACGTGACATCAAGTCAATAATATCTTACATTGCCCGCGTGGGTCGGTTGGGACGTAAACGGCCTTAACATGACGACTCGACTTGTGGAGCGAGGGAGCATGGAAACGACACACTGGTCCGAACTGGGGCGGAGCGCCAAGGCCTTCCGCCTGGCACACACGGCGTTCGCCATCGTGCAGCTGGCGGCGCTGGGGTACGTCTGGTTCTGTGCCATCACACGTCGGCGGGACCGAGTCCTGGCGGCGAGCGCGGCGGCACTGCTCGCAGAGGGGGTCGCCCTCGGCATCGGGCGTGGCGATTGCCCTTTCGGGCCCATGCAGACGGAGCTCGGTGATCCGGTTCCGCTGTTCGAGCTCGTCCTCCCGGCGCGTGCCGCCAAGGCCGCCATCCCGGTGCTCTTCATGGTCGCGATCGCCGGACTCGTGGCCGTCGTGCTCCGGCCCCCACGACGAGCGGGCGGCTGACCGCGCGGTGCGCATCACCGCACCGGTCGTAGCTGCGGGTGCGAGACTGACCTGATCGACACCGCACGAACCGAGGGGACCATGGCCTACAAGACGATCATCGAGCCGTTCCGCGTCCACACCGTGCAGGCCATCGATCTGCCCGACCGCGACGCACGTGAGGCCGCCCTCATCCGCTCCGGCTACAACCTCTTCGGACTCCATGCCGATGAGGTCATCATCGACCTGCTGACCGACTCGGGTACCGGCGCCATGTCCAGCAAGCAGTGGGCCGGGATGATGTTGGGTGACGAGTCATACGCCGGCAGTCGCTCCTTCTACCGCTTCGAGAAGGTCGTGCGCGACCTCACCGGCTACACCGAGATCATCCCCACGCACCAGGGACGCGCCGCGGAGAAGATCCTCTTCACGGTGGCGGTGAACGAGGGCGACGTGGTCCCCAACAACACCCACTTCGACACCACCCGCGCCAACGTCGAGTACCGCGGTGCGACGGCGATCGACCTGGTCAAGGCGGAGGGTCGCGATCCGGCCGCGGAGCTGCCCTTCAAAGGCGATGTGGACATCGATGCGCTACGCGCGGCCATCGAAGAGCACGGCACCGACCGCATCCCGCTGGTGATGGTGACGGTGACCAACAACTCCGGCGGTGGCCAGCCGGTGTCGATGGCCAACCTGCGTGCGGTGCGGGCGGTGTGCGACGAGTTCGCCGTGCCCATGTTCCTCGACGCCTGCCGCTTCGCCGAGAACGCCTGGTTCATCAAGCTGCGCGAAGAGGGGTATGCCGACAAGACGCCCAAGGCCATCGCGCAGGAGATGTTCTCCATCGCCGACGGCTGCACGATGTCAGCCAAGAAGGATGGCCTCGCCAACATCGGTGGTTTCCTCGCCCTGAACGACCGCGACTGGGCGCTGCAAGCGCGCAACCTGCTCATCCTCACCGAGGGCTTCCCGACGTATGGTGGTCTGGCCGGCTACGACCTGGAGGCCATCGCGCAGGGGCTGGAGGAAGTCGTCGACGAGAAGTACCTGCGCTACCGCATCCGTTCCACCGAGTATCTGGCAGAGACGGTGCACGCGGCCGGCATCCCCACGGTGCGACCGCCCGGTGGCCACGCGGTCTACCTCGACGCCAAGGCGCTGCTCCCGCACATCCCTCCGCACCAGTACCCGGCGCAGGCGCTGGCCATCGAGCTGTACCGGGCGGGCGGCGTCCGCGGTGTCGAGATCGGCACGCTGATGTTCGGCCGAGCCCGTGAGGGGCGAACTGATGAGCCCGCCAATATGGAGCTGGTGCGCCTGGCCATCCCGCGGCGGATGTACACCCAGAGCCATATCGACTACGTGGGCGAGGTCATCATAGATGTGGCCTCACGCGCGGACGAGATGCGCGGCTACCGCATCGTCGATCAGGCACCCTGGCTGCGGCACTTCACCGCACGCCTTGCGCCGCTCAGCGGAGCGTAGCTGCAGCGCGCCGATCGCGATCGCATCGCCGCCCGCGTGATGCCACGCACACCGAATCGCCCGGATCCGTCCGCTCCAAACGGACAGCGACGCTCCACACCGACGGCCACTGCAGGAGCGCCAACGAGCGCGTTCACTGCACCGGGCAGTCGGTGCCCCCCGGTGGCGGCTCGGGCCAATCGCGCGGCTTTTCCTCTGTGACGCCGACGTACACGACGACGTTCGCCTCGCCTGGCCCGACATCTGACGCGAGATCGGGCCCGAAGTCGATCTCGCCGACCTGGCCGGTCTCGGGGGCACTGCAGCGGCGGTCCACGTACACCCCGAGCGCTGCGTTGAGCCGCTCGTCCTCGAACCGCGGCGGCGGTCGCCAGGAGTGGACGAAGCGATGGCACAGGCCGAGGCCCTGCAGGACGTCCTCGACCTCGGCCGGTGACATCCGCTTCATGCCCTTGAGGGGCTCGCCGGGGCCGCGGAGGGGACGGCCTGAGACCTCGGTCGACCAGTAGCTATCTTCGGGATCCGCGGCCTCCTCCCAGACCAGGGTGACCCGGTCGTCCACGAAGAAATCACAACCCTGCAACGGCGCTGGTCGCGAACCCCGCTCGAACGCGGTCAGTTCGAGCCCATCGAACTGCAGCGTCGCCGCGCCCGCCGGCGCAAGCGAGGCTTGCGTCGCCGAGGTGCTCTTGAGGCTGAGATCGCCCTCAAGGCGCTGCCCTAACGGTGTCCGAGTCAACTCCTGAAGCCCCTCGAAGTAGATCCATCCACCGTCTTCGGCGGCGCGGTCGTCCACCCGTATCGAATCGAGCCACCAGTAGCCCTCATCAAGAGCGAGGTAGACGTCCAGTCGCTGTTCGGCGTCGTTCTCGATCCAATGGGCCTCCAGCTCGGCATGGTCTGCATACGTGGAACCCGTGGCCAGCACCTCGCCGGGCGCCGTGAGCTCCAGGTCCCCGGTCCGCAACGAAACCCTGTCCGCGAGGAGTCCGATCCCACCGCCCTGCCACTCGAGGGCCCAGCTGTCGCCAGAATGCGTGGATGGAGCGAGCCGGCCGTTGGCGCTCGTGATCACCCTCGGGGTAGGCATAGGCGAGGGTGACATGGCGCTCGTGGCGGACGGCGAGGCGGGCAACACCATCGCACCGGCCGACGGGGCGGCAGGTCCCGGCAGCACGCGGGGCACGATCAGCGACGCCCCAGCGATGAGCACCAGGACGGCGATACCCGCAACGATCCGAAGAGGCGTCAACCTGGAGGCGACACCCGTGGTCGTCGGCTGCGCGGGCGAGCCAAGGGCTGGGCCGGATGGACTGACAGGGCGCGCCGCGCCGAGCGCCGGCACCGGCTGGACCTTGCCGGCCAAAGCCGCCGGTGGCCACCAACGGCCCAGCTGTCTCGACTGCTCCACGCCGGCCATGACACGTCCCGCACTCATGCGCGCATCGGGTGGCGGGACCTCACCGTCCTGCAGCCACGCCGTCAATCCGACCGTGAGCCGAACGTCGTCCATCAGACGGTATCCCCTCCAGGCGAGGCTGCCGGAAGCGGCCGCCCGTCAGCGTCCAACGCCGCGCGCAGGGCCTGCAGGGCCCGTTGGAGCCGTGCTGTGACGGTCCCGGGTGAGACGCCCAGCGCGTCGGAGGTGACCTCGTCGCTCAGGTCGAGCAGATAGCGCATGACGATGACCGCGCGATCGTCGACGGACAGACGTGCGAAGCCACGGCCCAGCTGGTCACGATCCATGACGCCGCCGAATGGATCCGGGCCGCTCGAGCCAACCTCGGGCAGCGCTTCCGATGCCGCCGACCCGGCCGCACGCCCAATCTGTCCAGCGCTCGCATCCCGACATGCATCGAGCAGGATCCGGTACGACCACGCCTCGTAGTGAGACGCGTCCGACAGCCGGCGCAGGAAGCGCCAGATGTCGATGAACGCCTGCTGCGTAGTCTCTTCGGCCAGCGACGCATCACGCAGAACGCCGTGCGCCAGCCGGAAGAGCCGCGGATGGCTGGCCACCGTCAGCGCCTCGAACGCACGCTGGTCGCCGCCCTGTGCTCGCACCACGAGTTCCCGGTCCATACCCCTCGGTTCGGTGTACCCCCACTCGTGCGGCCGCCCGGGTGGCCGCTTCATCCCACCTTCGCCTGAGCCGACTACGGCAGCGCGGCGATGGCCTCCTCTGCCATCTCGGTCTCTCCGAGGTGATCGGTCACGACCCAGACGGTGTCCTCGCTGCTGAAGACGTACTGCTTGGTCTCACCGTAATCGAGCGTGGTGACCGCGTGGCCGCCGATCTCCTGCTCGCTGCGACCGACGCCGTCGAGCAGGGTGGCATAGCTGGCCGTGTCGGCTCCTTCGCCCAGGATGATCCCCGAGCGCAGTGCGTCCAGCTGATCGCCAGCCCCGGCGGGCAGTCGGTAGCCCTCGATCTGGATGCTGTCCTGGCTGGAGTCGAGTCCCCACCAGGCGACGACGCCGAGGATCTCGGAAGGTGAGATACCCGCGTTGAGATACAGGTCCAGCAGCCAAGCGTCGACTTCCGGGCCCAGGCGCTCGCTGAGCGTGGGCAGGAAGAGCGGCTCGGTGGACTCATAGAGACCGATGCGGCGGCGATCGGTGAGCTCGTAGGGGACCTCTGTCAGCAAAGAGTCGCCGGCCAGGGCGCCGACCGGGGTCGGTCCCGGCAGTTGGTCGAGCGCATCCCAGACATAGTCCTCGTCGCCCTCGATGATCCAGGCGGTATCGTCCTTGAGATAGATGGTCCGGGGATAGACGCCGGGCATCTCGGCATCGACGACGCGCAGCGTCCACTTGTTGCCGAAGGGGCGCATGACCAGGGCAGGCGTGGTGAGGTCACCCATCAAGAGATCGACCGCGCCGGTCGCGAAGTCGCGCGCGTCGGCGCCGGCGATCTGGAAGGCGGCCACCACAGCGTTGTTATCGGGGGTCGGCTCGTACAAGGCCGTCCTCACGGTCAGGTCGTCGATACTCTTGCCGACGCTCTCCACGAGCGCCTGAGTGCGCTCGGCGTAGGTAGGATCGTTCGTGGCTCCCTCAGCGGCCCGGGCGAGCCACTCGGGACCACTGAACGTCTCCGCGGCCAGCAACTGGCCACCCAGCATGACGGGGAAGTCGATGCCGCTCGCATCGACGGCCGGCGCGGCCGAGGCCGCGGGGCTCTGGGTCGCATCCTGCGCCAGGCCCGTCGTGGGCAGGGCCAGCGCGAACACGGTCGCAAGTGCGACGGCGGCCACACGGGTTCGACCCACGAGGGCACCGCGCGTCCTGGTTCGGGAGTTCAAGGGATCAACCTCCATGGAGCCGTCGGATCCTCATGCCGGACCGGCGGATGACGGGGACAGCGTAGCGCCGCTGGGCCGAACTTGGGCGAGAGGAGGAGCGGGACACCACGGCTCGCTCGGATGTGGCGTCAGGCGGGCGCCGGCGAGGTGCCCCTGGACGGCAGCTTCACGCCGGGTAGCTCAGCTGCCGTGGGCTCGGCCTGGGCAGGGAGTCGCTCGCGCGCCGGGGCCGATGCCGTTTCGGGCGCCTCGGGCAGCTGCGCGTCGGGGACACATTCGGTAACGCTGGTATTACCTCTGACGACGCCGGAGTCGTCAGCGTCGCCGTCAGCGGTCTTGACCATCGTGGCGGTCGGATCGACCGGCTCGCAGACATCGGGGACGACCGCAGCAGCTGCGTCTTCCGCGGCTGCGTCTTCCGCGGCTTCGGCTTCGGCTTCGGCTTCCGCCTTGGCCTTCGCTGCCTTGTGTGCCCTGGCCTTCTGCCTGGCGCGCTCCTGCCTCTTCTGCTTGGCCTGCATTGCCCGTTGGCCCTGTTTCGTCGAGGTCTTGTCGATCTTGATGACGCCCGTAGGCAGGTAACCCAGCGGGTTGACGTCCTTGCCGCCACGCAACAGCTCGAAGTGCAGGTGGGTGCCCGTGCTGTTGCCGGTGCTGCCCATCTTGCCCACCGTCTGGCCGGTGTGGACCAGCTCTCCGGCACGCACCGTGTCGGTCGGGATCAGGTGCCCGTAGCGGGAGACGTAGCCGTCGGGATGGACGACGACGACGATCCAGGCGCGCCCGCCCTCGTCCCAAGGGTTCCAGCCGACATAGGCAACGACACCGACCGCCACGGCTCGGACCGGCGTGCCGTAGCCGTCGACGATGTCCACGCCATCGTGGAAGTGGCGACAGGAACCGCGTCGGGGGTTGAGGTAGAAACCGGTACAACCATAGGCCTGGGCGATGCGTCCGCTGGTAGGCCAGGAGAATGAAGACTGGCCCGTGAGGCTCACCGCCGACTGGTTGTTGGCACGCTCCGCGGCCAGGCTCGTCATCTGCACGATGCGGCTGGCCAGGGCGCCCTCGGCCGCCTCGCGCCGATAGATGGCGGCGCGCTTGGCGCTTTTGAGCGACCTGACGCGCGCCTGCCGTGCCCACTTGGCGCGGGCCAGGGCGCGGACATGTGCACTCACCGATCGCTGGCGGCGCTCCGCGCTGCGGACATCCTGGCGGAGCTTCTTGATACGCTGCTCATAGCCGCTGTGGGAGGGCGGCTCACCCTCAGGGGGTGGCGACGCCTCCAGGGACTCGGCGTGCTCCTGCTCGACCTCTGCGAGGTGGTTCTTGCGATCGCGGACCAGTGCCGACACCTGCGTTCGGGCACGCTTCCCGTGGGCCAGATTGCGCCGGGCTAGCTTGAGATCGCGCCTGGCGCTCTTGAGGTCGCGACCGACCTGGGCCAGCACTGCGTCCTGCGCAAGCATGGCGCGCTCAGCGTAGAGCTGACCGGACCGATTGGCTGAGATCTGGTTGCCGAGGCCGGAGGCGCTGGCCGATCCGGGTGCCACGGCGGTCGCCGACGCGAGCAATGTGATGGCCATGATCCCGACGAGCGCGCGCGTCGCGACTCGAGACCACGTCACGGGATACGCTAGGGGCACCGCTCTCCGCTCCACTCTGGTCCTTGAGGTGGCCGTCGCCGGGGGCACGGGCAGACTCGTTGGGCCCACCTCGGGTATCGGCATCGTAGAGGTGCCATGTACCCCTGTCGGCCTACTCGTTGGTCCGTTGCAGCTAGTACCGATGGGCTACGCGATCCTGCTGATCGGCGGACGGGCCGGCGACCGGGAGCGTAGCGCGTCGCTCAGATATACGCCTCCAGCTGCTCGCGGGAGCTGGCCGAGAGGCGCTCGACTAGTGGATCAGGCGCGCGCGTCCGTCGTCCGGATGGTCGGGCAGATCCTGGTCGAAGTCGTGGCCGATGCGCTCGGCGGTGCGATGGATGGCCTCATCGATCTCCAGGAACTCGACCAGTCCGCCGAAGTTGGCATGCCACTCGAGCAGTTCGTGGAAGGCCTCGTGGATGACAGCGTCGCGCAGGCCCGCCACCTGCAGCTCCACCAGTACCTCGTCGTCCACGCCCTCACTGGTGAGGGCCATCGAGATGGCGCCGTCGAGGGACTCCCCCTGATCGAGGCGCCTGATGATCTCCCTGGCCAGCTCGCTCACGGTCTTGGCCATGCGCCTCCTCCTCGTTCGTTCATCTGCATCATCAAGGGTACGCCAGCGCCCGCCCTACTCGGCCGGCTGACGCGTGTCGATGGTCTGGGGTGAGCCGTGCGTGCGCTCCGCGATGGTGAAGCGGCCCACGTGCTCGTCATGCGGGTCGGAGATGACGATGCCGAACGTCTCCATCAGCTGGTCCGGGGTCAGCACCTCAGCCCCCGGCCCCAGCGCCACGACGCGGCCGGCCAGCAGCATCACCTGGTCGTACTCCACCGCCTCACCGATATCGTGAGTGGCCGTGACGAGCGCGGAACCGCGCTGCAGCTCCCCGGCGAAGGCGTCAAGGTAGCGCTCGCGCCCGGCGGCATCCAGGCCGGCGGTGGGCTCATCGAGCACGATGAGATCGGCCCGGTGTGCCAACGCATTGGCCAGGTAGACCCGCTGGCGCTGGCCACCGGACATGTCGCGGATGGGCTTGTTGCGCAGCTCCGTCACGGCCATGGCTTCCATGGCCCAGTCGACCAGGTCCGCATCCTCGGCACTGGCGCGGCCGAAGAGGCCCAATGACGGGTAACGGGCCATGCGCACGACGTCGATGGCGCGGATGGGCAGGATGTAGCCCGATTCATGGAACTGCGAGAGGTAGGCGAGCCGCGCCGGTGACTTGCCGGCAGCCGCGCCCAGCACCAGCAGCGAGCCGGACAGCGTCGGCGTCAGTCCCACTAGCGTGCGGATGAAGGTGGACTTGCCCGAGCCGTTGGTGCCCACCAGTGCCAGCGAGCCACCCTCGGGAACGGTCAGCTCCACCTGCGGCACGACCACTTCGCCGCGATAGCCGATGGTGAGACCACGCGCTTCGATGGCGGTCACGGCCGCGTTTCCCCCGTCTCGGGATCGGTACGACCGTCCACCTGGCGTGGCTGGCGCAGGTTGGTGAGCAGCAGCACAGCGAAGAAGATACCCACCGCTGCGAGGACGATGCTGGCACTCGCGGCGACGTCATACCAGTAGCTCGCGAGCAGGCCGAGGTAGGTGCTCGCCGAGCCCACCACGATGCCGATGATCATCATCGAGCTGGTGCGATTGGCCAGCAGAGCACCCGTCGCGGCAGGCGCCAGCAGCATGCCGAAGACGAGCAGCGTGCCGACCGTCTGGAAGGCCACTACCACCGTGAGCGCCACCAGCAGCATCATCAGCGTGTGGTACCGGCGCGAGGAGAAGCCGGCCACGTCTGCCTGTTCAGGGTCGAAGCTCAGCAACAGGAACGGCCGCGAGGCCGCGATGGCGATGGTCACCACCGCCACGGTGGCGATGGCCATGACCACCAGCTGCTCGGTCCCTGTCCCCAGGATCTGGCCGAAGAGGATGGCCAGCAGGTCACCCTGGAATGCGCTCGAGGCCGAGACGATCACCACACCTAGCGCCAGCATGGCCACGAAGAGGAGACCGATGGCGGTGTCCGAGGAGAGGCGCGAGCGGTTGGTCACCAGCGTCACACCGCCGATCATCACCACCGCGCCGACGGCCGCACCCAGCATGCCGGGCAGGCCCAGCAGGATGGCGGCCGCGATCCCTGGCAGCACACCGTGGGCGAGCGCATCACCGATGAAGGCCAAGCCGCGCAGCACCACGAACGTGCCGATGACCGCGCAGGCGATCGCCACCAGGACGCCCGCGACGAGCGCGCGAAGCATGAAGGCGTTATCGATGAACGGGTCCAGCAGTGCTTCCAACCGACCTCCAAGCCGTGAACTGATACACAGTCTCACACAGCATCGCTTCGGGCGACTGGGGCCGCTTGTCATACACTCGACATCGGAAGGGCACAGCGTGCCGAGAAAGCCACAGCGTGCCGAGAAGCCACAGCGTGCCGAGAGATCGCATCGACCGACGGAGAGTCTCATGATCACACTCCGAGCCACGAGCATCAGGGCCTCTGTGGCCTCACTCATCCTGGCCCTTGGCATCGCTGGAGCTGCGGCCGCACAGGACGCCACGCCGGCAGCACCAGCTGACCCGGTCGCATCAGCTGGCCCGGCGGCCACCGTCATCGCCTCGCCCATCGGCGATCCGCGTCCCGCGCCGGAGCTGGCCGGGCTGATCGACTCCGACGGCTCGCCGTTCGTCCTGGACGACTACCTGGGCAGCAACGTGCTCATCTACTTCGGCTACACGCACTGCCCCGACGTCTGTCCCCAGACCATCGGCGAGCTCTTCGGTGTCTGGGAAGAGCAACCCGACATGCAGGCGCTCTTCATCACCGTAGACCCTGAGCGGGATACACCCGAGTTCCTGCAGGAGTGGACGCGTTACCTCCCGGAGAACCTGCATGCGGTCACCGGCACGCCAGATGCCATCCGCCGCGCAGCCGACGCCTATGACGTCCGCTTCGCGCGCGTGGACTCGGACTCATCGGCCGGCTACACCATGGCGCACACCGCGCTGCTCTATCTCATCGATGCACATGGCCAGCTCTTGCTGTCCTATCCGTTCGGAACCCCGGCCACCGAGATCGCCGCAGACATCGCGGTGCTCGAAGCCGAATAGCCCCACGTTCGGGGGAGGAGGACCCATGTTCCGTAGCAAGCGCCTGATGCTCCTGGCCGGGGCGAGCGTCGCCGTCGCCGCCAGCCTGGCCTTTGGTTCGGTCGCGGCCCAGGATGACGACAACACGGATGGCACGGCATCGATGGCGCCGACCGAGTCGATGGAGTCGATGGCCCTTGGGCTGTACGTGCGTGACGCCTGGACGCGCGAGTCGCTCATGATCGACCTGGCCGGTGCGGCGTACCTGGTCATCCACAACAACACCGACGCCGATGACGCGCTCATCGGTGCCTCCAGCCCGGCCGCTGAGGTGGTCGAGATCCACCAGAGCTCCATGGACGACGAGGGCGTGATATCCATGGCACAGGTCGAGGAGATCCCCATCCCGGCCCACGGGGATGCGATCCTTGAGCCGGGCGGCTACCACATCATGCTCATCGACCTGGTCGAGCCGCTGGTGGAGGGCACGGACCTCCAGATCACGCTCGACTTCCTGAACGCCGAGTCCCAGACGGTCACGGCAACGGTCGGTTCCGGTCCCGTGATGGACGACATGGGCATGTCCATGGACGACCAGATGGATGACGAGGACGCCGAGAGCGAAGGATAACGTCCCAAGGAACGCGCCTGCGTCCACCTGAGGCCCCGGCTCACAAAGCCGGGGCCTCGACTATGCTGGCGCGACCGCGCCCCTGTACGAGGACCCCGATGACCGCCATCCTTCGCCCCGCTCGCATCCTCCCCGCTCTCGCCTCCTTGCTGGTCGCACTTCTGCTCGTGGTCACCTCCGTGATGACCGTGTCGGCCCAGGGCGAGGAGCCAGAGTTGACATGGGCCCCACTCGTGACACCGCCACCGATCACGGAGCCGCCCATCTTGACGCCCACCGAGGCGGCTGACGGCTACGCCATGGGCTCGCCGGATGCGCCGGTGACAGTGGAGATCTGGGAGGACTTCCAGTGCCCGTTCTGCCAGCGCTTCACCTACGAGGTGAAGCCTCTGATCGTGGACCAGTACGTGGAGAGCGGCGACGTCCGCCTCGTCTTTCGGAACCTGGCCTTCCTGGGGGAGGAATCACGATGGGCCGCGGTGGCCGCGAGCCTGGCCGCGGATCAGAACATGTTCTGGCCCTTCCACGACTACCTCTTCGCCAATCTCGAGGGCGAGAACCGTGGCTCGTATCACCTTGATCGACTGCTTGAGATGGGTGCGGCGGCAGGACTCGACATGGACCAGTTCAAGGCAGGGTTGACGCTCGACCGGGCCCGCGAACGCTTCGCTCAGATCGAGGCAGACGCGCGCGAGGACGCCTACACCCTGGGTATCAGCGCCACCCCGACCGTCACCGTTGATGGGGTTCCGCTGCAGGCACCCGACTTCGCTTCGGTCTCGGCCGCCATCGACATCGCGCTCGCCAAGTGGCGCACCGCCAACGAGGCTGGAGCGAGCACAGGGCCGGAGGTGAGCACAGGGCCGGAGGTGAGTACAGGGCCGGAAGGGAGCCAGGTGCCCGATGCGAGCCCAGCGTCCGAGTAGCCCGGTCCGCTCTCGACGCAGCCGACGCGCTACGATGCGGCCATCGGGCACCGCAGCGGAGATAGCAGCTTGACCGCATCACAGCCGCCCAGCGAGGCAGGGTCCTCAGCCTCAGGGTCTGGGGCACGCGCCAGCGTCGATAAGGCCACCGCCATCACGGGGGATCTCATCGACCGTGGAGCTCCATGGAGCTCACGGACCTCGTGGACGATCGTCCTCGTCGAGGGCATCGTGGCCGCCATCGTGGGTCTCGTCTTCCTGGTCAAGCCGCTGGGTGGCTCCAGTACCACCCTGCAGCTGGTCGGTCTGATCCTCCTGGGTGGAGCGCTCATCACGGCGTTCCAGCTATGGCGCCAGCAGTTGCGCCCGGACCTGGAGACGCTGGCGGCCTTCCGGGCGGGTTCGGGTGTGACCGTCGGGCTGGTCGTCGTGGTGGCCACGTTCTTCACTGCCGTGACCGATGCGGTCACCGCGGCGCTCGCAGTGGTGGTCGGCATCGGCTTCATCATCTTCGGTCTGGCCGGCATCGCAGCCAGCTTCGTGCGTCGAGCGGACGACGCGCCGCTGCCGGTCGCCACCTTGGTGCTCAATGCGGTGCTGGCCCTCGCCGGCGCCGTGCTTATGTTCTCCGGCGCGAGGGGCGCGGATGCCGTCGACGGCATCTTCAATCTGCTCGGCATCCTGCTCATCGCAGCCGGCCTGGGCCTCGCCGGCTACGCCTATCTGCTGCGCCAGCAGGCCCTCGCCCGCGGCTGAGTGCCGGCCCGGTCGAGCCACGGCCCGGTCTAGCCACAAACCAGTCTAGCCCCGGTTGATCAGCCACACCAACGACCTAGCCGAGACCGCCGCGACCCTGTCGGTCGGCGCTGTGACCGGGCAGACCGGTGATGAGCCGACTGCCGCGCCCGCGCGTCAGGAATGACCACGCCCAGCGGACCATCACCAGCACGCGGTTCTGCAGGCCGATCAGCCAGAAGATGTGGATGCCCAGCCACATGAACCAGGCGACGAAGCCGCTGAAGCGGACCTTGCGGAAGTCGGCCACCGCTCGCAGCCGGCCGATGGTGGCGAGCTCACCAAGATCCCTGAACGCGAAGTCAGGGATGTCCACACCGTCACGCTTGGCGAGGATGGAGCGGGCCGCATACTGCCCGCCCTGGATGCCACCTTGCGCCACACCCGGGACCATCTTGCCCGACGACCACTCGGCCGCAGCCAGGTCACCCACGACCCAGATGTCCGAATAGCCCGGGATGGTCAGGTCGGCCGCGACCTCGATACGCCCGACACGGTCGACCGGGGCGCCGGTGGCCTCCGCCACGGCTTTGCCGAACGTGCTCACGGTCACCCCCGCAGCCCAGAGCACCGTACGTGCCGGGATACGGCTGCTTTCACCACCGTCGGCACCACGAACGGTGACGCCTTCGGCATCGATGGCAGTGACCATCGTCTTGGTGCGGATGGTGGTGCCGAGCTGCGCCAGCTGCCGTGACGCTGCGCGGGAGAGCGAACGAGGGTAGGTCGGCAGCACTCGGTCGGTGCCCTCGACCAGATAGACCAGCGCCTCCTCGGTATTGATGGCACGGAAGTCGCGCGGCAGCGCATCGCGAGCGATCTCGCAGAGCGAGCCGGCCAGCTCCACGCCGGTTGGCCCAGCGCCGACGATGACGAAGGTCATCCACTCGTGCTGCTTGCTGGTGTCCGTCTCCAGCTCGGCGTGCTCGAAGGCATCGAGGATGCGGGCGCGCATCTGCAGCGCATCCTCAAGCGTCTTGATGCCTGGCGCGAACTCCGCCCAGGCGTCGTTGCCAAAGTAGGAATGCTTGGTGCCAGTGGCCACGATGAGCGAGTCGTAGGGCAGGTCGGTGCCATCATCGAGCCGCACGGTCCTGGCCTCGGGATCGATGCCGACAGCCTCGCTCAGCAGCACACGCGTGTTCTGCTGCTGGCGCAGGATCAGGCGTAACGGCTGGGCGATGTCAGACGGAGTCAGGGCACCGGTGGCGACCTGATAGAGCAGCGGGCTGAAGAGATGGTGGTTGCGGCGGTCCACGAGGGTGATCTCCACATCGGCCTTGCGCAGGGCCCGTGCCGCATAGAGCCCGCCATAGCCGCCGCCGATGATCAGGATGCGGTGCTGGTCAGCCATACTGTCTCTCCTTGCGCTCGCAGGTCGCTGCCCTGAGCATGCCACGTCCGTCGATGTCCTCGGCCACAATAGGCTGCCACATGACCCCCGTCGTGCCGCCGTTCTCCTTCGCGCAAGCCGCACCTCCGCCTTTCTTGACGGACTGGGTCGATGCCCTCTGGGTGGCCCGTGGCACCATCGCTTACACGCGTGAACGCATCATGCCCACCACGAGCCCCGTGCTCATCATCAACCTGGGCTCGCCGTTCCGCGTGCGAGCGTCTCGGCGCGACGACGGCGATGGCTTTCGCACCGATGGCTGGATCGTCGGGCCCCAGACCGGATACGTCGAGAACATCCCTACGGCTGAAACCAACGTGGTCGGCGCCACGCTCCAGCCGTGGGGCGCCAGCGTGTTGTTCGGGATCGACACCATCGAGTTGAAGGACCGCATCGTGGACCTCGACCTGTTGTGGGGACCGGGCCTTGGTCGGTTGCGGGAGCGCCTCGACCGCAGCACCGATGCCAGCTGGCGCATCCGTGTGCTGGCCGAAAGCCTGGCGGCAAGGCGCACGGCCGGTCTACCGATCCGCAGGACCGGTCCACCAAGCCGCGTCGAATACGCCGCCACACAGCTGGCCCGTCCGATGGCGACCAGCGTCAGCCGCGTGTCCGCTGAGCTTGAGGTGAGCCGCAAGCATCTCAACGCGCTATTCGGTCGATACGTTGGGCTGTCACCGCGAACGTTCACACGCATCCAGCGCTTCAACCATGCCCTCCAGGGCCTCGCAGGCCCGGAGAGCCCTTCATTGGCACAGGTCGCGCACGACCTTGGCTATTACGACCAGGCGCACATGAATCGCGACTTCGTGACCTTCGGTGAGATCACGCCGACCGAGTACCTCCGCCAGCGTGCGAGACATATGACGGCGGATGGTGATGACAGCGGGCTCTTCGTGCCCGGCCTCTGAGTCGCCAACGACTCACCAAGGTGACAAACGTCCAAGACGTGTGCACGGTTCGCAAGCTACGTTGACCAAGGCGTCTATACGCGAGGGCAGCAGCAGGAGAACGAGCACACCATGACCGACCCCGCGATCGCGACCATGGCCAGGAATCTCGAGGACAAGACCGGACGCTCGCTCGAGTCGTGGACCGAGCTCGTTCGGGCGGAGGGCCTGACCAAACACGGCAAGATCATGAGCTATCTCAAATCCGAGCACGGCATGACCCACGGATATGCCAACCTCGTGGCGATGCAGGTACTGCACCAGCCCGCGACCGACGATGAGTTGGTGACAGCCCAGTACAGCGGCAAGGAACGATTACGCCCCATCTACGAGGCGCTGCTGGCGATGGCGACGGGCCTCGGGGCCGATGTCGAGCCGGCGCCGAAGAAGACGTATGTGAGCCTTCGCCGCAACAAGCAGTTCGGGTTGCTGAAGCCGGCCAGCAAGTCAAGAATGGAAGTCGGCCTCAACCTGCCTGGCGAGAGCGCGACCGAGCGTCTCACCGCCACTACCGGCATGTGCACGCACATCGTGAGCCTCACCAGCGTGGATGAGGTGGACGACGAGCTGCGTGGCTGGCTCACCGCGGCGTACGAGCACGCCTGAGCACGGGTGGCGAGGGCTGACTCAGCCCCTGGCCCGTTCCACCAGCCATGCCGCAGCGGCCTCACGCGTCATGTGCAGATGCGAACGAGCGCCGCTCGGTGTGGTTGCCAGCCAACGACTACCGAACTGGCCAGCACCGAGCCCGGATCGGCCGACTCTGCCGATGACCTCACCGCCGTCAAGCACGTCGTACTGACCGGCACCCCGCGGTGCGGCGGCGCGGTACGTCACGTGGGAGGACTTTTCACTCGCGGCCATGCTGGTCGAGTGTAGCGCCGGCAGTGCGATGCGATGGCGAGAGTACCTACACTCGCTCGAGGACCACCACCGGGATATGGTCACGCTTGGTGTTGCGCTCGTACTCCGCGAATTGCGGGGCGGCGACCTTCTGCGCTTCCCAGATGCGTTCGTATTCTTCGCCATGGACCTCGCGTGCCTTCGCCTCGAAGGTCTCGGTGCCGAACTCCACCGTGACGTCGGGATCCGCCAGCAGGTTGTAGTACCAAGCGGGGTTCTCATCGGCACCACCCTTGGAGGCGAATACGGCCCAGCCGCCCTCGACCGGCAAACAGGCCAGTGGGTTGATGCGCGGCTGGCCAGTCTTGGCGCCCTTGTGATGAAGGATCAGGAGAGTCAGGTGCGCGAAGTAGCCACCGGGTTGGCCATCGGTAGCGCGGAACTGCTCGATCACGCCCTGATCCTGCGGGTTGGTCGCTGTGGTCATCATTCCCTCGTTGGTTGCTGTGTCAATCATTGCACACGCAACTATACGGCGCGGCAATGCGATCCGTCAATACGCTTCAAGCTGGCGTGAGCGCGACCGGGGCCCTACAGCCGTCAGGCTCGGGGTCGACCCGCCAGTCGGTTGATCCACTCCCGGGCGCGTCTGGCTGTCGGTGTGACCTCGACCATTTCCCGCCGCCGCAGCCGATGCTTCAGCCAGATCGGCGTGGGCTCATGGTCGAGCGGCCGCGTTCTGGCATCAAGGCTCGAGGCGTCCATCATGGGGATGCGTGTCGCCCCCAGCTGGGCGGGTATGTGCTGTGCCACGGTCGTTCTCCTTCGACAGGTGCATTGACCTGGGCCTGACCGGGCACTGGGCAGACGCCGCGATTGCGGCGCCACAAGGATACCGGGCGATGCAAGCCCCATCGCAGCATCTTGCCCAAGGGCAAGCTTCGAGTCGGGGTCGGTCGGTGCGCGCTTAACTGGGACCTGTTTCTCGCGGACTGTCCGGCATCCGTACGGGGGGCCGTACCTCCGGTCCTCGGACGGTCCACCTAGCCGACCGAATGGGCCATTGGTTGGCGCCACCGGGACGAGTTGAATGGTGAGCGATGGGTCGGAAATCTTCGGCCCGCGCCTGCCACGGCATCCCCGATAATTCAGCCGTGTGCGAATTCAAGTGAGGTCCTAGTCCTATGCAGAAGGTTACAAGGGCTGGCGCGATCGTCGCCAGCATCGCGATGTTGGTCGCGGTCGCACCGTCAGCAGGCGTCATGGCGCATGCCGGCCAAGGCGGCAACGATCTGATCCACGCCTGTATCAAGAAGGGCGCCGGCACGCTCGCGAAGGCCCCCAAGAACCCTGCCGCCAAGTGTCCGGCCGGCTGGTCGGCGATCCACTGGACGCGCGTGGGCGGTGGTGCCGTCGGTCCGCAGGGCCCCGAGGGTCCGCAGGGTACCAAGGGCCTGCCGGGCGACGGCATCCCCGGTCCCAAGGGCGCCACGGGCGACCAGGGCCCCAAGGGCGACCAGGGTCGATCCCGGGTGCCGACGGTGCCGATGGCGCTCAGGGTCCCCAGGGCGAGCAGGGTCCCGGGTGACGATGGTGCCGATGGCGCGCAGGGTCCCCAGGGCGAGCAGGGTCTCCCGGGCGTCGAGGGCGCCGATGGTGCGCAGGGTCCTCAGGGCGAGCCAGGGTCTCCCGGGTGCTGATGGTGTCGATGGCGTCGATGGCGCGCAGGGTCCTGGCGGTCGATGCCGGGACTGCGGCTGTGACCGTGCGTCGACAGCGTACAGGCGTCAGCGGCGCCGAATCGATCGGCGTGACACTGCCGCTGCCGGATCAGCGAGCTCGTCGGCGGTGGCTCCAGCACGACCGACAGCGCTCGTCGGCGGCGGTCTCCAGCAGTCGTCGCCCCGTCGAGGCGTACGTCGACGTCCAACGTCGCCGAGTCCGGCGACACCCCGACCTGGTCGGTCGCCGACTGCGAGGACAATGGCAGCAACGTCGGCAACTGGTCCATCCAGGCTTCGCGATCTGCGTCACGCTTCGTAGCCGACACGGCGGCCTCGAGCCGCCAAGTCCTGAACAAGAAGACCCCGTCACTCCAAGTGGCGGGGTCTTCTCGTGTGAGCTCGCGAGGCTGGATCAGGACCAGGGGCCGTCGAGGTTCCTCGTTGCCCGGGCCCGCGCATCTGCGCCGAACCACCGCTCCAGCAGGTGCAGCGCCAGATCGATGCCAGAGCTGACACCGGCCGCGGTCAGGATGGCGCCCTCGTCGACGACCTTGGCAGCGACGACATCGGCGCGTGGAAACTCCCCACGCAACCGTTCGAGCGCCAGCGTGTGCGTGGTCGCCCGCCGGCCGTCGAGCAGGCCCGCACGACCCATGAGGAATGCCCCGGTACAGACAGACGCCACCGTCGGCGTCGATGCGGCTCGTTCGCGGATGAACGGCAGTAGTCGCTCATCCTGGACGACCGTCCGCTCATCGGCCCCGGGGCCACCGGGGATGATCAGCGCATCGAGACCCGGGCAGTCTTTCAACAGGTGGGTCGGCCGAACGTCCAGGCCGCCACGCGCGACGACCGCGGCAGCCGGACCGACGGTCACGACCTCGACGTATGGCGCGCCCTCGGGTGAGCGCGTCCCGCTGAAGACCTCGTAGGGCCCAGCGAAGTCGAGCACCTCGACGTCATCGAAGAGCAGGATCCCGACCAGCGGACGGGCGCGCGGGGCGTCGCCCGACTCAGCATCTGAAGGTCGCTCAGGCATCCGGGGGCGAAGCCAGCAAGCGCAACAGGCCGTTGGCGTCGTCGGCACCGGGGAGCCGGAAACGCGCGGAGGTGGAGCCAGAACCGACGCGGATCGTCCAGGCCGAGCGTGGCAGTCGGGCGAACATGTCCTCGTCGGTCCGATCATCACCCAGCGCCAGCACCAGCGACTTGCGGCGGAAGCCGGTCACCAGACGAGCTGCGACCTCACCCTTGTTGGCCCAGGCATAGCGGACCTCCACGACCTTGTTGCCGTGGATGACGGCCAGCTCGGTGCCGCTCAACAGGTTCTCCAGCGTGGTCACCACCTCATTGGCCAGCCAGGCGCCGAACTCGGCATCGACCAGCCGATAGTGCCAGGCCAGCGCGTAGTCCTTGTTCTCCACGAGTGAGCCGGGCGCGCTGGCCGCGAACTGCTCCAGCAACGGCCGCACCCGATCCTTCCAGGAGAGGTCCATGCCGCCCCGCAACATCTGCCACTCGCGGGTGCCGGGCGCTCGCAGGAGCGCACCATGCTCCACGGCCAATCCAAGGCCCTCGATACCACCGAACCAGCCCTCGATGTCCGCGCGGGCACGACCGCTGATGATGGCCGTGGTCGTATCGGGCAACGAGACCAGGGTCCGCAGCAGATCCATCAGGTCAGCCGGCGGAGCGGCGTCCTGCGGCCGCTGCGCGATGGGCACGAGCGTGCCGTCGTAGTCGAGCAGCACCAGTCGTCGATCGGCCTTGTGGAACTGGCCCCGCAGCTTGACCGGGTCGGGCGCCGGACGATCGAGGTGCATCGTCATCCGGTCCGGCGCCGTCGCCTCCCGCAGTCCCTCCATGAAGCGCTCGGCCCAGACCACCGCGTCATTGCGGTTGACCCGTTCATGCAGCGCGGCCATGCGCTCGGCGCGCGCATCCCCATCCATCTCCAGGGCCCGCAGGATGGTGTTCGAGGTGCCCACCTGGTCATAGGGGTTGATACGCAGAGCCTCACCCAGCTCCTGTGCGGCACCGGCGAACTCACTCAACACGAGGACGCCATCGCCCTTGTGCTGGCAGGCCACGTATTCCTTGGCCACCAGGTTCATGCCGTCGCGCAGGGGGCCGACCCAGGCCACATCAGCGGCCGAGTAGAGTGCCGCCAGCTCCTGTTTGTTGACCGAGCGGCGCAGGTAGACCACCGGCTGCCACTCGGGCGTGCCGAAGTCGCCGTTGACCTCACCCACCAGCTCGGAGACCTTGCGTCGCAGCTCGGCGTAGGCCGGTACGCGCTCGCGCGAGGGCACCGCGATCTGCACCAGCGTGACCTTGCCCCGCCAGCCAGGGGCTGACTGGAGCAGTCGACGGAATGTGCGCAGCCGCTCCGGGATGCCCTTGGTGTAGTCGAGGCGGTCGACCGAGATGATGAGCTTGCGTCCGCGATGGCGCTCGTTAAGCTCCGCTTTGCGCTTGGCGACCTTGCGGTCGGTGCTGGTGAGGGCCTCCCATTCCTCCGACTGGATGCCGATGGGCAACGCTGAGAGATGTACCCGACGGCCATCGACCTGGACCTCGTCCATGGAGCTCTCCAGGCCCAGCACCTGGAGCAGCGAGCGACGGAAGTTGTGCAGGTGGTCGTGCGTCTGGAACGCGACGGCGTCCGCCCCCAGCAGGCCCAACAGGACGTCCTCGCGCTCGGGCAGGATGCGGAAGACCTCTGACGAGGGGAAGGGGATGTGCAGGAAGAAGCCGATGCGCGCGCCGGGCGAGCGCTCGCGGATGAGCCGCGGCACCAGCATCAACTGGTAGTCGTGGGCCCACACCAGGTCGCGCTTGCGCATGCGACTGGCGACGGCGTCCGCGAAGCGTTCGTTGGCGTCCCGATAGGCGTGCCAGCTCTCGGGTGCGAAGACCACGCGCGTGGGAAAGCCATGGAGCAGCGGCCACAGCGTGTCGTTGGCATAGCCCTCGTAGAAGGAGCGCGAGATCTTGGGCGGGATCTCCACTGCCACGTAGCCGTGCTTGCGTTCCCAGTCGCGCATCAGGCGCTCGCGTCCCTCGGGCTCACCGGGCAGCGAATTGCCGGGCCAGCCGAGCCAAAGGCCATCGGACTTCTCCATCAGTGGCGCCATGGCGGCGACGAGTCCGCCCGATGAGCGTTCGCCGCGCCACCGCCCCGAGACACGCTTGGCAGTCAGTGGCAGCCGGTTGGATACGACGAGGAGGCGCTCTTTGGTACTCACCACACCAGCATACCGGTGGTCAGGCAACAGCAGTCGGGCTCGGAGGTCGCGTGAGCCAGCGCTCGTTTGGGTGTGAGTCAGGTGACTCACCGATTCGTCCCGGACCTGGCCAGCATCGGGACTGCCAGGCAAGTATCCGACAACGATCGGGACCATTCGGTGAGCTACTTGCCAGCTGGCCAAACGCGAAAGCGAGGCTGCGCAAGCATGGGTGCGGCCGACGACCTGGGCTCGCTAGGACCATCGACCGACACGAGATAGGCCGAACGGCCGGGCACGATGCGACCTCGGGGCGCTGACAGGGGCGATGCGATGGGGCTACCGTTGCGGAGTGAAGCCGCTCGAGGAACCGTTCGCTTCCATCGTTGCCGGCCGTCCGGCGGAGATCGACCTGCGCGGCTACAAGCTACTTGGCGCGCGCCTCTTCACCAAGGATATGGCCTTCCGCCAGGATGAGCGTGAGGCCTTCGGCCTGCGGGGCATGCTCCCCGACCGAGTGCAGGACATCGAGGAGCAGGTGCAGCTCGAGTGGGAGCACCTTTCACGCAAGGAGGACGCGCTCGAGAAGTACATCGGCCTGGCCGCGCTCCAGGATCGCAACGCCACGCTCTTCTACCGGCTGCTGGCCGACCACCTCGACGAGCTGATGCCGGTGGTCTATACCCCCACCGTGGGCCAGGCCTGCCAGCAGTTCAGCCACATCATCCGACGCACACGCGGCATCTGGATCACTCCCACGGACATCGACCGCGTGCCACAGCTACTGCGCAACTCGCCCTATGCCGACGTGCGCCTCATCGTTGTCACCGACAACGAGCGCATCCTGGGCCTGGGGGACCAGGGCGCCGGCGGCATGGGCATCCCCGTGGGCAAGCTGGCGCTCTATTCGGCAGGTGGAGGGCTGCATCCCTCGCTCACGCTGCCCGTCTCGCTCGACGTGGGCACGGACAATCGAACGTTGCTGCGCGATCCGCTGTACATGGGCTATCGGTCCCGGAGGCTGCGCGGGGCTGCTTACCAGGAGCTCGTCGAAGCCTTCGTGACGGGGGTGGAGGAGGTCTGGCCCGGCTGCATCATCCAGTGGGAGGACTTCAAGGGTGCCAACGCCCTCCGCATCCTGGGCCACTTCCGCGACCGCGTACCCAGCTTCAACGACGACGTACAGGGCACAGCTGCCGTCACGCTCGGTGGGATCTACGCTGCCGCTCGCAAGCTGGGCCGGGAGGTGACCGACCTGCGCTTCGTGCTGGCAGGCGCGGGTGCCGCGGGGATCGGCATCACCCGACTCCTGCGACGAGCGCTGGAGCATGAAGGGCTCTCCGAGGATGAGATCGGGTCGCGCATCGCATTGCTGGACTCTCGGGGGCTGGTGCATTCCGACCGAACCGACCTGGACGAGTTCAAGCGCGAGGTCGCCATCTCCGCCGACCACCTCCATCAGCTTGGGCTGACGCTCGAAGGCGACGACCACAACCGCCTTTGCGAGGTCATCCGAGCGGTCAAGCCGGACCTGCTGATCGGCTCTACTGGACAGCCGGGCTCCTTCGATGAGAACGTCATCCGAGCGCATGCCGAGAGCGTCGAGCGACCGGTGGTGTTCGCGATGTCCAACCCCTCAAGTCGAGTAGAGGCCACGCCGGCCGATATCCTCGGTTGGAGCGACGGCCGAGCGCTGATCGCCACTGGCAGCCCATTCGCGCCGGTGTCGTGGAAGGGCGGCCCACGCCCCATCGGCCAAGCCAACAACGTCTTCATCTTCCCGGGTGTCGGGCTGGGCGCGGTCGTGGCCGAGGCCACGCGCATCACCGAGAAGATGTTCCTGGTGGCGGCACGAGCCCTGGCGGATCATGTCAGCGACGAGCGACTGGAGTCCGGCGCCCTGTACCCACCCGTGGAGTCGCTGGCTGACATCTCGCGCGAAGTGGCGTTGGCGGTGGCCACCGAGGCGGTGGCATCGGGCGTGGCCGGTGTTCGGTCCGGTACCGACCTTTCGGCCGCGGTGGATGAAGCGATGTGGTGGCCCGCATATGTCCCCTACATCCGCTCGCGGGCAGCGGTCCATCGTGAGGGGGTCTACGCCGAACATCGGGCTTCGTTCACCTAATGGTCCGCACCCGACCGAGACGCGGTCTCGGTGGACCCGACTGGAGGAGTGGGAGTGTTTGGCCGGGGTTTGGGGAGCTTGGCCGCCGGAGGGTTTGGCGGAAGGCGAGATGCCCAGCACGGAGTGCTGCGCTTCCGCGTGGGCGATGTCGGGCTACGCGCTCGATGTGGACGCCGATCAGGGGCACTGATCGAGATCGCGCCACTTCTCGACGGTGTCGTTGGCCGTCTGGCTGCCGTCGGCGGTGTACTCGACCGCCAGCGTGCGGTTGGCGATCTCACCGCAGCCGGCGTCCTTCTCCACCGCTTCCCACGAACCGCGCGTGTACTTGTACTCGAGCTCCGACCCGTCCACGAACGGCAGCGTGATGGACCAAGTCGAGTCGTCCAGGCGCGTCAAGGGGTCGCCGCCGGGGTTCCAGCCCTGGAATGAGCCAGCGATATAGATGGTGTCATCGGGCGGGGTGTTCTGAGGCACGGTGACATGGAAGACCACGTCTACCACGCGCTCCTCAGCGGTGACATCGAGCCCACCAGACGTCTCCGAGCGGTTGTAGGCAGCGTCCTGCGCTACGACCGAGTACTCATAGGTAGAGCCGGCACTGACCGACGAGTCCAGGTAGACCTCCACATCGGTCGTGCCGATGACCTCCGCTGCCGCACCGTCCTGACCGCGCAAGATCAGGTAGCGGTAGATGTCGTCAGCCTCAGGGGCCGCCCAACGGAAGCGGACCAGCTCACCCGAGACATCGAGCAGCTCCGGCGGCCCAGGCGCGGGCGGTGGGGCCGTGTCGTCGTTGGCGACGACCTCGATGGAGCCGACGCCGAGCGCCGACTGCCAGGTCTCACCGCCATCGGTCGAGACGCAGGCGGACGCGGTGTAGTCGCCGACCGCCTCGGGCTGGACCAGGCCACGGAACAGCGCACCCGACTCGGTGACCTCGACGACCTCGGCGCGGCTCGGCGACCCGCCCTCACAGAGGACCGCACTGAGCTCGGCAGGCCGGATCCGGACGTCCACGAGCACGCCGTCGGCGACCGCGGCACCATCGGTCCCAAACCCGTCGGTCCCGGCGCCGTCGGACCCGGCTTCCACGACCACGTCGACCGCGACCGCGCCACCGATGGCCGACAACGGCCGCTGCACCTGACCCACGGTCGTACCGTCGCTATCGACCACGCCCAGGACCCGCGCCCCGGCGATGGTCAGCTGCGGCACGGCCACGGCCTCCTCGGATCGCCCCGACACGTTGCCGATCGTGTCGAGCGCCACCACGACGTAGTGATACGGGACGCCGTCGCGCACCGAGGCATCGGTGAACGTCGGCTCGGCCGCCTCCCCGACCGCCTCGTAGCCGCCACCGGCCACGATGGAGCGCAAGACGCGGTAGCCCGCTGCATCCTCGACGGGCTCCCAGGTCAGCTCCACTCGACCCGGCCCAGCCACGGCCGACAAACCAGCAGGCGCGGCCGGCGCGAGCAGGTCAGCATCGTCGGCCGACACCAGCACGGCCACCGAGCCGGGAGCCAGCGTGACGGTCAGTGAGCCATCGGCCACTGTCGCCGCCGGAGTGCCGCCAAACGCATCGGTCAGCACGAGGCCATCGGGGATCCGATCGGCCACCGGTATCAGCAGCTCGCGCTCGCGATCGCCAAGGTTCAGCGCCACCACCGCGGCCGCCGAGGGACTGCGCCGCAGGTAGGCCAGCGTGCGCGCACCGTCGTCGGCCAGGAGGAACTCCAGGTCGCCCTCTCGCAGCGCCTCGTGTGATGCCCGCAGTCGCGCCAGCGTCTGGTACCAGGTGCGCAGCTCCAGGTCCTCGGCATCCCACGGATAGGGTCGGCGGTCGTCGGGGTCATCGAACCCGGTGAGTCCGACCTCGTCGCCGTAGTAGATCGCGGCCATGCCCGGGAACGTCAGTTGGATGGCCGCCACCGATCGCTGCAGCGCCTTGCCCTCCGCCAGCGCTGTCGGCTCCGTCTTGGCCACATCGTTGTCCGGCCCCGGCGTCAGCGTCCAGAGGATGCGCGCCGTGTCATGGCTGTCCACGAGGTTCATCAGTGCCCCGAACGCCGGCGCCGGGTAGTCCTCCCGCACGCCGAGCATGGCGTTGGCGAACCCGGTCGGCGTCAGCGCCTCGATGGAGCCATCAGGGTCTGCTGTGGCGCCATTGACCAGCCCGATGACGGCGCGACGGAAGCGGTAGTTCATGGTCGAATCGGCCTGGTCGCCCAGCAGCCAGGGGGTGGAATCGCCCCACTGCTCGGCGATGACGATGGCCTCAGGATCGGCATCCTTGACGGCGTCGCGGATGCCTGCCTGGAACTCATGGCTCATCGAATCGGCTACATCCAGGCGCCAGCCCGACGTGCCGCGCTCGATCCAGGTCTCGACCACACCATCGGGGCCGGTAAACATGTCGACGACATCGGGGATCTCGTTGAGCTCGGGGATGGAGTCGAAGTCGAACCAGCTCACGTAGTAGGTGTCATCTCCAGCGGGTACGGTCGGTGCACACGGCTCGGGCTGACCGGGACCGGGCGGTCGGAAGGTGAACCAATCGCGAAACTCGGAGTCGGCCGACTCGCAGGCGCCCACCGTCTGGTAGTGGCGGAAGCGGTCGAACCAGGGCGAATTGGCCGAGACGTGGTTGAAGACCCCATCGAGCACCACACGGATGCCACGGGCGCCGGCCTCACTGACCAACTTGTCGAACTCCTCGGCGGTGCCCAGGTCAGGGTCGACGTAGAAGTAGTCCGAGGTGTCATAGCGGTGGTTCGAGGGCGCCGCGAAGATGGGGTTGAGGTAGAGCACGGTCACACCCAGGTCGGCGAGGCCGTCGAGCCGCGCGGTGATCCCGGCCAGGTCGCCGCCGAAGAAGTCACGGTTCTGCGCCTGCTGGTCGCAGGGCTCGGGCTTGTAGTCTCGGCAGTAGCCCTCCGGCAGCTCGTCCCAGGCCTTGTTGATGATGGGAACGCCATGGACCTCGCCGTGGCGATAGACCTCTGCACCCGAGGGGCCAGGGGTGGCATCGGGCGAGGGGTCGTTCGACGGATCGGCGTTGGCGAAGCGGTCGGGAAAGACCTGGTAGACGACCGAGCCGGGTGCCCAGTCGGGCGCCGTGAAGTCGGGGTCATAGGCAGTGATCTGCCACGGATCGGAGACCAGACCGGAGCGGCCGATGCGCCCCGTCCCGCCATCAGCGGCGCGGTCGTCGGAGAGCACCCGCGTGGAGAGACCGTCCGCCGCCACGATGGAGTAGTCGATGATGGCCGGCACAGCGCCGGTCTCGACGAGCGCCTCCCAGTAGTCGAAACCTACATCGCCGCCGTCGGGATCGGTCGCGACCAGCGCCATCGGCTGTGCCCAGGAGTCGCCCGTCAGTCGGTCGGCCAGGCGCAGCTCCGCGCGCTCCAAATCAGCGGCCGCGGCACGCAGGCGGATCCGCACCGGTGTGCCAGCCGGAACGGCTCCCGTGGGTGTCCGGTAGAGGTCATCGCGGCTGTCATGCCGGAGGTCCGCCTCGGAGATGCTGCCGTCGATACTGGGGTGCTCGTCGGCGCTGGGTCGCGCGTCGTCGGCGCCGGCCACCGCGGCAGGCGCCAGCCCGACCAGCAGGAGCACCAGCGCGGTCGCGGCGACGGGGAGCTTCATGGTGCGGTCTAGCCCTTCACGCCTCCCAGCGTCAGGCCGGAGACGAGGTACTTGGAGATGTAGACGAAGAGGATGACGATGGGCACGCTGACGATGATCGATGCGGCCGAAAGGTCCGCCCATTGTGTCTGGAACTGCTGCTGGAAGCGTTGGATCCCCAGCGGCCAGGTGAGCAGCTCCTCGCTGGCTCCGATGAGCTGACGGGCGAAGAAGTACTCGCTCCAGGCGGCCAGAAAGTTGAACAGGAAGACGATGGCCAGGGCCGGTAGCGAAAGCGGCAGCAGCACCTTGTAGAACGACTGGAACTCGGTGCAGCCGTCGATGCGCGCCGCTTCCTCCAGGTCGATGGGCACGGTGTCGTAATAGCCCTTGAGGATCCAGATACTGAAGGGCACAGCGGTCACCGAATAGGCGATGACCAGGCCCTGGTAGGTCGCGGTCAGGCCCAGCATCACGGCGATCAGGTAGACCGGCACCAGCAGCATGACGGCGGGCACGAGCTGCGTCGCGAAGAGGAAGGTGAGCGAGAGTCCACGGGCGCGGAACTTGTAGCGCGAGAAGGCATAGGCGGAGGTGGCCGCGATGATGAGCCCGACGGTCGCGGTCCCCATCGTCACCACCAGGCTGTTGACGATCCAGTTGAGCAAGTTCGTCTCGAACAGCACGTGGTAGAAGGCGTCCAGCGTGGCGCCTTCGGGGATGATCTCCAGGGTCGGATTGAGCAGGTTGTCACCGGGGCGGATGGCGGTGCTGAAGACGCGGACGACCGGGAAGACGATGATGATCGTGGTGATGATGAGCACGAGGTGGATCAGCGCGCGCTTGAGCGGTGAGTCCTCACCCCGGCGCGGCGGACTCGTCAGCCGCTCGCGCATCCCCATCTCCTTGCGCTCGCGCCGCACATCGAGCATCTCCTGCACTTGCATGTTGCTCATTCGTACGCTCCCTTCAGGGCGCTGGTGCGGCGGACATAGAAGATCGTGAACACCAGCAGGATGGCGAAGACGACGAAGGCGAAGGCCGCAGCGAAGCCGTAGCGGCTGTACTGGAAGGCGGCACGATAGAGCCCGGTGACCAGGATGTCACTCGTCTCAAGCTCGTTCTGGTTGATGAAGAACGGCACCAGGATGTTGTTGAAGGTCAGGAACACACCCAGCAGCACTGCCGGCACCAGCACTGGACGCAGCAGCGGCACGGTGATGCTGCGGAAGGACTGCACCGAGGTGGCACCATCGATCTCAGCCGCCTCGTAGTACTCCTGCGAGATCGACTGCAAGCCCCCCAGCGTGATGACCATCATGAAAGGCACCCCCAGCCACACGTTGGTCATGATCATGGCGGTGAAGTTCATGAGGGGGTCGGAGAGCCACTGCACGGGTGCGATGCCGAAGACCCCCAGCACCTGGTTGACGGCGCCATATTGGAAGTTGAACTCGGTACGCCAGATCTGCAGCGAGATGAAGGCCGGGATGGCCCAGGGCAGGATCAGCAGCGCCCGGTAGATGGTGCGCCCGCGCAAGCGGCGGTTGAGCATCACCGCCAGCAGCACGCCCAGGGTGACGTGGAAGAAGATGCACACCACCGTCCAGATGATGGTCTGGAGGAAGAGTTGGTAGAAGCCGGTCTGCTTCAGCACCGGCTTGCCCGAAAGGATGTCGATGTAGTTCTGGAAGCCGACGAAGATGTCCTTCTCCGCACCAAGCGGAGCCAGCGGCGTGCCCTCCCAGGTCAGCCCCAGCAGTCCCGGCTGGATGAAGTTGCGCAGCCCCATCTTGGTGAATGAGACGTTGAACTCCCATACGAGCGGGTAGACATACAGGATGAGGACGCCAACGATCGCGGGTGCCAGCAGCAGGATGGGCAAGGCCTTGGGGGACTTGCGCCAGCGGACGAGGATGAGATAGAGGATGAGCTCCATCACGGCTACGGAGACGACCAGCACCACCAGTGCCTGGCCCACGTCCGTCAGTGCCGCCCAGGCCTGTTCCAGATCGAACATGTCTGCTGCCACGCCCTCCGTGACTCGTCTGTCGGCTCACAGAAACCCGTGAGCCCCGACCGGGGTGGTCGGGGCTCACGGTACTGCTAATGGCTGGGGCGGATCAGGCCGGCCCGCACTCGCCGCCCGGTGCCACACCGGCGTCAGCTGACGCCTGCATGGCCGCCGCGATGGCTGCGGGGTCGGAGCTCTCGGACGCGAAGAGGTCGCGCACGCCTGCGGTCATCGAATCGAAGACGCAACGCATCTCCAGGTTCGTCGGCTGCGGGATACCGTGCTGGATGGCCTCGGCGCTGCCGGCGAGGTACGGATCATCGGTGACCAGGGGGTCCTCGATGGCGACAGCGTTGGCCGGCAGTCGGCCCAGCGCCTCGACCATCGCGAGCTGCTGCTCAGGAGCGGTGACGTAGTCGATGAAGTCGACGACCGCGGCCTGCGTGGCCTCGTCAGCGGCGACCGCGTCAGAGACCATGAAGAAGGCCCCGGCCGCGTATGGCTCCGGATAGTCGGCACCGACGATGGGCGGGATGGGACCGATGCCCAGGTTTTCGCCGAAGGCGTCGACGTAGGCGCCCACGGTCCAGTCGCCGTTGATGATCATGCCTGCCTTGCCGTCCTTGAACAGGCCGTCAGCGACGTTGTAATCAGCCTCAGCCGGCATGATGCCATCGGCGTACTTGAGGTCGTGGAGGAAGGTCAAGGCACTGACCATGGCCTCGGTGTCGAGGGTCGGGGTCACGCCGTCCTCAGCGAAGACGGAGCCACCGAAGGCGCCCAGGAACGGGACCAGCCAGAAGGACTCGGTCTGGTTGAAGACCAGGCCGTAGTCGCCGGCGGCAGCGTCGGTGACGGCCTGTGCTGCCGCGATCATGGCGTCGCTGTCAGCGGGGAACTCGGGCACCAACTCCTTGTTGGTGAAGAGCATGAGGTGGTTGCCATACGAGATGGGGACGCCCCAAGTCTCGCCTTCAGTCTGCACCGCCGCGAGCGCGTTGGGCAGGTACTGCCCGGCATCGATGAGCCCATCGAGGGGCATGATGGTGCCGGAAGCGGTGAAGGGACCGACATGGTCGGCCACCGTCCACAGCAGCTGGGGGGCGTTACCCGCCAGGCTCGAGGTCAGGAAGTCCTCGCGCAGCGCCTCCACGTCCTTGTTGACGACCGTGATGTTGACGTCCGGGTTGGCGGCCATGAAGTCGTCGGCCAGCTTCTGCACGAACTGCAGGCTGCCGTCGGCTTCGCCCTCCTTGGTCCAGAACGTGATGTCAGTCGCTGCGGCGACCGGGGCCACAGACCCGGCGACCATCGCCAGCGAAGCGGCCAGGGCCGCGATCTTGAAACGGTTCGACATCGCTAGATGTTTCCTCCTCCTTCTGGCCCCCGACGATATCGGCGGCTCCAACAGGGTGCCGGTCGTAGGCGTCGTCGCAGCACGACCAGCGAGCGGATGATACGCCGCCTTCAGGGAGTGAGCCACCCGTCCTATGGCAGCGGCACAGCAGCGGCACATCGGCGGCACATCGGCAGGTCGGGAGCATCGGTCGGTCGGGAGCATCGCTGGGCCACTAGCATTGGAGGGCCATGAACGACCGCCGCATCTCACTCACGCTCGTCCTGCACAACCACCAGCCGGTGGGCAACTTCGGCTTCGTGCTGGAGGAGAACTACCAGAAGGCCTATGCGCCCATGCTCGACGCGCTGGAGCGACACCCCGGCGTGCGCCTCGGCCTGCACTACACGGGGCCGCTGCTGGACTGGTTCAAGGCCGAACGACCTGAGGTCATCGAGCGGCTGCGAGCGCTGGTCGGTCGCGGCCAGGTAGAAGTGCTCGGTGGCGGCTACTACGAGCCGGTGCTGGCGTCCCTGCCCGAGGACGACCGGGTGGGGCAGCTCACCCGCATGGCCGACGAGGTCGCAGCGCTCATCGGTGAGCGGCCGCGTGGTGCCTGGCTGGCCGAGCGCGTGTGGGAGCCGGACGTGCCCACCTCACTCGTCAAAGCCGGCTACGCCTACACGATCGTGGACGATGCCCACTTCCGCGCCGCCGCCATCCCCGAGGAGCTGCATTGGGGCCCCTACTCCACCGATGACCAGGGCTATCGGTTGCTGGTGTTCGGCTCCGAACAGGGATTGCGCTATCGCATCCCCTTCCGGCCGGTCGAAGAGGTCATCGAATACCTGCGCGACCACGCCACCGAGGATGGGCGGCTGGTGGGCACGATGGGCGATGACGGCGAGAAGTTCGGCACCTGGCCGGGCACCTGGGAGCTCTGCTACGGCGAGGGCCAGTGGGTGGAGCGCTTCTTCGGCGCGCTCGAAGCGAACAGCGAGTGGCTGATCATGCTGCGACCATCAGAGGCGCTCGCCGCGCATCCGCCCATCGGCCGCGTGTACCTGCCCACCGGCTCCTATGCCGAGATGGGTGAATGGTCGCTGCCACTCAAGGCGCGGCGCGAGTTCACCCGGCTGCTCCATGATGCGGTGGCGCTGGGCAAGCCAGAGGCACGCTGGATGCGTGGCGGCTTCTGGCGCATGTTCCAGATCAACTACCGCGAGATCAACGACCTCCATAAGCAGATGCTGCGGACGTCACGCAAGGTCGCGGCCATCCAGGCTGGCGCCGTGCAGCCCGACGCACTGGCGATGATCCGCGACCATCTCTACCAGGGCCAGTCCAACGATTGCTACTGGCACGGCCTGTTCGGCGGCATCTACCTGTCACACATGCGCCTGGCGACCCTGGAGCACCTCATCGCTGCCGAGGACGCGGCCGACCGCGCCGCCGGCCTGACCGGTGTGCGCATCCAGACGTCGGACTTCGATGTGGACGGCTACGACGAGCTGCTGGTCAGCACGCCGGGCCAGGTGGTGATGCTCAACCCCAGCGAGGGTGGCGGCATCGGCAGCTGGGACATCCGCGCGGTGCGCCACGCGTTGACGTCTGTGTTGCGGCGGCGGCCGGAGGCTTATCACGACACGCTGCGGGCCGCCGACACCGGCGAGATGGCTGAACAGGACGCGGGCCAAGGTGCCGCCTCCATCCACGACCTGGTCAAGGTGAACGATCCGGGCATGAGCGATCGGCTCTGGTATGACCGCTACGAGCGCCTCTCGGGCCTGGTACACGTGCTGCCGACCACGACGACGCCTGAGGCGTTCGAGCGGGCGTCGTTCGATGAGCTGGGCGACTTCGTCACCGGTGCCTTTGCCGAGGTGCGAGCCGACGACGGCGGAGTCGAGCTGGAGCGCGATGGTCTGGTGCGGGTCGAGGACGGCTCGACCGTGCCGCTGCGGGTGCGCACGTCCTATGTCTTTGGTTCGGAGCGCCGCACACCGACGCTGGATCTGGCGGTGCAGCTTACGAACATCGGTGTCCGACCGATCGACGCGCTGCTGGGACTTGAGTTCGACCTCAACCTGCTCGGTGGCGGCGGCAATCCGTCGGCCTGGTACAAGGTCAACGGCGAGACCGGCAGCTTCGATGTTCGCAAGGCCGTCGCCTCGACCGACCACGTGGGCATGGGCAACGACTACATCGGGATCGAGCTGGAGTCGCGGCCCACGCCGGATGCCGCGGCCTGGTGGTCATCGATCGAGACGATGTCGCTCTCCGAGAGTGGCTTCGAAGGTAACCACCAGGGCGGCGCGCTGCTGTGGGTGTGGCCGCTGCGACTCGCGCCGGGCGAATCCACCACCGTGCGCCTCGCCAACCTGGTGCGTGCCCACGCCGACCGCGCCGAGGCAGAGGGTCTATAGCGGCGAGGCGTCGCGGGTCGGCGGCGCGGGTCGGCGGGTCGAGAGGCGGCGGGTCGAGCGATTGCTCAGGCGCCCTCGCCGGGCCGATCCCGCCAAGCGGGACGACTCGACTTGTCAGACAGCGGATCTGAACGTCCCTCCCGCGTGCCGGGAACCGCTGGCGATCGGTCCCGGACAGTGGGACAACCGGACAAGAACCCGACCGGAACGGTCACGTTGTCCCGCTGCGCGGGAGCAGGGCACGATCTGGTCGGGGGGCGGCAGAGCATCCGGTGCCGGGACACCGGGGCGCCGGGGCGCAGCTCCTACACCTCGGCGAGGGCGATGAACGACTCGCGCAGCGCGGGATACAGGCCTCGATAGACCGCGTAGGCCTTCTCATATGCACCCGCGTAGGGACCCGGTGCGGTGGTGTCGGTGACCTCGACCATGGCGACGCAGGCCTCCTCCACAGTGTCGTACCAGCCTGCGGCCACCGCAGCCAGGATGGCGGCACCGCTGGCCACGCCCTCGGCCGAGCGTGTGAGCGAGATGGGCACGTCCAATACGTCGGCGATGATCTGCTTCCACAGCGCCGAGTTGGTGCCACCACCTGAGGCACGCAGCTCGCGCAACGGCTCCGGTGCCGTCTCACGCACGAGTTGAAAGGTGTCCCGCAGGCTGAACGCCACGCCCTCCAGCACGGCGCGCACCATGTGGCCCAGGCCGTGGCGCACGGTCAGGCCCACGAAGGCACCGCGCGCGAGGGGATCTGGATACGGCGTCCGCTCGCCGCTGAGATAGGGCAGGAAGACGAGGCCCTCCGCCCCTGGTGGGACCGGCTCCGCCAGGGCCGTCAGTTCATCCCACGACTTGGTTGGAGCCAGTTCGTCACGCAGCCACTTGAGCGATCCTGCGGCCGAGAGGGTCACGCCCATGAGATGCCACGTGCCAGGGACCGCGTGACAGAAGGCGTGCAGCCGACCGTCCGGTTCGATGGCGGGTCCGGCAGTGGGCACGAAGACGACGCCGGAGGTGCCGACCGACATGGCGCCGATGCCGGGCACGACCGCGCCCACGCCGACCGCATTCGCGGCCTGGTCCCCTGCCCCACCCACGACCGGCGTACCGGCTCGCAGTCCGGTGGCAGCAGCGGCCTCCTCGGTGACCGTGCCCACGACCTCGGGTCCTTCCACCGTGCGCGGCAGCATCGCCGGGTCCAGCCCCAGCGCCGCCACCACCTCGTCGGACCAGGTCCGCCGGCGCAAGTCGAAGAGCACCGTCCCGGCGCCATCGGCGACATCGAGCGCATGCTCACCGGTGAGCTTGAAGCGCACGTAGTCCTTGGGCAGCAGCAGATGTCGTGCCCGCGCCCAGCGCTCCGGTTCATGCTCGCGCACCCAGATGAGCTTGCCGGCGGTGAATCCGGTCAGCGGCTCATTGCCGGTGATGGCGATGAAGCGCTCAGGACCCACGGTCTCGCGGATCCAGTCGCATTCGGCTGCCGTGCGCTGGTCATTCCAGAGGATGGCCGGTCGGACCACTTCCTCGTGCTCATCGAGCAGCACCATGCCGTGCATCTGCCCGGCGGCGCCGATGGCCACGATCTCATCGGCCGATGTGTTCGTCTCCCGCAGGACCGTCGAGATGGCGTCTTGCGCGGCGGTCCACCACAGCCCCGGGTCCTGCTCGGCCCACAGCGGCCTCGGCGATTCGAAGCCGTATTCGGACGAGGCCATGCCGACCACCGAACCATCGGGCCGGATGAGGATGGCCTTGGTCGCGGTCGTCGAGACGTCAAGGCCCAGAACGATGCCGGATGCCGTCACGTGATCCCCTTCCTTTAGCGATCGAGCTCGCCGGATGTGACCAGGCGCTCGGCTTCGGCTTCGTCGGCCAGATGCACGGCCCAGTCCTCGTGATGCTCGGCAGCCTCGCCGGGCGCAAGATCGGTCAAGGGACCCAGGGTCTCCAGCTCGGTGAAGTCGTGTTGTGTGTAGACCTGGCCGGACGAGCCCATGTCGGCGTACTCGCGGGACTCATCGTGGACGGCGTACTTGACCAGCAGCAGGCCACTGCGCCAATGGGCGACCCAGCCGCGGCGCAACGTCGTGCCGACCTTGTAGTGGCCCAGCCGATCGTCGGTGCTGGCGTGAAGCTCGATGGCGTGCTCGGCGAGCAGCAGCCGCGGATCGTCGTTGCGCGAGTAGGGCCAGAAGACGACGTTGCGCTGGCCCTGGAAACCGCCGGCATCGAAGGGCTGGGTCAGGACCGGCAGCCAGGCGCGCCCGCCCGCCGCCATCATGGTGATGGCCCAGGCTGCCAGCCGCTGCGGGCGATCGGCACGGTTGACGACGCGATAGTCGAACGCGAACCGCCCCGGGCCGGAGACGATGATGCTGATCTCGCGGCTGGTGCCAGCCACCGGGTCGGGTCTCGTGACCAGCTTGACGCCGTCGCCGATCTCCTCCACGCCGACGGGGGCATCGTCAGGTCGGTAGGTCACGCGCGGAACCTCCGGCGCGGCCCACAGGCGACTGCCTCCACGCAGGTGGATAGGGTCGGAGCCGGGGCAGTCGAGCGTCATCTGTGGCAGCTCGGCGAAGTGGTTGCGGCCGTCCTGCGTGAGCAGGCCCAGGACCCGCGGCCCAACGGACGTCGTGACCATGAGCCGGACCGGACCGGCCTCGATCTGGATGGCCTCATGCCCGGCGAACTGCGTGGTCGTGATCGACATGGTGCGTCCCTTTCCTTGTCTATGCTGCCAGACCGATGCTAGCGAACGCCGGACCGGGCGAAGTGACGTGGTCGCACCGTCGGACGCCTATCCCAGCCTCAGACGAATGGTCGTCCACGACACCGCTGGCAGCACAGCTGTCAACGAACCGCGCTCGCTGACCACTTGGGTGAGCGTGCGCGGGCGCACGCGGAGTGGCTGGTTCACGCTGTTGGTCGCGTGCACGTCGGCATCGGTCAGGACCACTGCGGCATCGATCGAAGCACAGGTCGACGTCGCCAGGTCGACCTCGAGTCGGACGGGTCGCTCGGTATGCCGATTGACCAGGAACATGGAGACTGTGCATCCGTCGTCTGCGATGACGGCGGCACCATCCAGGCTCGGGACATCGCCGTGCGCCTCGGTCTCCAACGACGGAGATGACAAGCGCAGACGCAGTGCCTCACCGCGGGCATGGAGGGAGGTTAGAGCGAACGGGTAGTAGGTCGCTTCTCGCCATGCCGGTCCTCCGGGACTGGTCTTGATGGGCGCGATGGTGTTCACCAGCTGTGCGAGACAGGCATAGGTCACGCGGTCCGCGTGCTTGAGGAGCGAGATGAGCAGGCTGCCCACCACGACGGCATCGGCCACGCTGTAGGCGTCCTCGCTGATCGGCGGGGCTTCGAGCCAGGCGGCCGGGTGGAACCGGTCGAGGTGACGACGCAAGTACCACACGTTCCACTCGTCGACGGCGAGGCCCACGCGCCTCTCGCTCCCGGCTCGTCGCGCGACCTCGTCGGCGATGGCCGCGACCTCGTCGAGCGAGCGGTCCATGACCAAGCTCGAGGCAAGGAAGCTGGCGAGGTCATCACCCTCCTCGAAGTAGGCATGCAGGGAGATGTCGTCGACCAACTCGAAGGCCGCTTCCAGGACGGTTCGTTCCCAATCGCCGAACGTCGGCATCGTCGTGGCCGAACTGCCTGCGGCCACGAGCCGAAGCGAGGAATCGAACTGGCGCATGGCCCGAGCGGTCTCGGTGGCAAGGCGCGCATATTCGAGTGGCTTCTTGTGACCCAGCTGCCATGGCCCATCGAGCTCGTTGCCCAGGCACCACGTGCGGATGCCGTATGGCTCCCGGTCCCCGTGCGCGACGCGCAGGTCCGAAAGCCTGGTGCCGCCCGGATGGTTGGCATACTCGAGTAGATCCAGTGTCTCCTGCACGCCTCGGGTGCCAAGGTTGAGCGTGAGCATCGGTTCGACGTTCACGGCCCGGGTCCAGCGCATGAACTCGGCCAACCCGAAGGCGTTGGGCTCACGGCTGTGCCAGGCGAGGTCCAGGCGGACTGGGCGATCATCGATGGGACCGACTCCATCCTCCCAGCGATACCCAGAAGCGAAGTTGCCCCCTGGGTAGCGCACGATGGTCACGCCAAGCTCGCGAACCAGTTCCAGGACGTCGCCACGGAACCCGTCGGCGTCGGCTGTCGGATGGCCGGGCTCGTAGATCCCGCCGTACACACAGCGGCCCATGTGCTCGACGAACGACCCGAAGACGTGCCGATCCACGGGCGCGATGGTGTCGCGCACGTCGAGGGTCGCGAGAGCATCCAGCGGGGACGGCACGAGGACGCTATGTCGAACGGCGACGAGTTGGTGGGGCCGTCGTCTGACGGATCAGGAGTTCCGTCTCCATCACGATCCGGACCGGAGGCTGCCCAGGGTCCGCCAGGAGGCTCATCAGGCGCTGCACCGCGATGTGCCCCATCTCACGCAGTGGCTGGCGCACGGTCGAGAGCGCGGTGCTCGCGTACGAGGCCTCGACGATGTCATCGAACCCCAGCACGGACAGGTCGCGCGGCACCTCGAGGCCGGCATCGCGAGCAGCCCGGAGGACGCCGAGGGCAGCCACATCGCTGGAGGCGAAGATGGCCGTCGGCGGATCGGCCAGCGAGAGCAGCTCGCCGGCTGCCGCGTGACCGCGCGGCTCAAGGAAATCGCCCTCGACGACGAGCGAGTCGTCGCCAGCGATAGCGGCCTCGTTCAGGGCGTCGCGGTACCCAGCCAGGCGCTGATACGTCGCGCCGACGTCCTGGCGCCCGGTGATGAACCCGATGCGTCGGTGTCCCAGCCCGATGAGATACGCGATCCCTGCTCTTGTCCCGGGCCGATTGGCAGCATTCACCGTGGTGCAGCCGGGCGCTTCACTGTCGTGGTCGACGAGCACGAACGGAAAGCGTTCGTGGCGCAGCTGCGCGACGTACTCGGGCAGTCCGGTCGGCAGCACGATCAGCAGGCCATCGACCATGCCATGCGACAGCCGCGCCACGTACTCGGCCTCCTTCTGGCGGCGGTTGTGTGTCGTGCACAGCAGCAGGTCGTAGTCGGCTGCCGAGACCTCGTGGTCGATGCCCTTGATGACGATCGAGAAGAAGGGGTTGTCGATCTCTTGCGCCAGGAGCCCGACCGTCTTGGTCCGGCCGCTGGCCAGTGCACGTGCCGCGACATGCGCGACGTAGCCGAGCTCGAGCATCGCCTCCTGGACACGCTGGCGCGTCGACTCGCGCACGCTGGGGTGGCCATTGACCACCCGAGACACGGTGGCATATGAGACACCAGCGCTATCGGCGATGTCGAAGATGGTCGGACGCATGGACCTGGATCTGGCGCTGCCCGACCGCGGAGGGTCGGACGGAGGCACCGCGACACCATCCGCCACCTCACGACGTCTATGCGCACCGTCGGGTCCCATCTCCGCAATATACCCCGACCGGATCGTCTTGCAAGCGCTTACAAGAGTGTGGTAGAACACTCCCATCCGCAGTAGGGCCGGAGGCGAGGGAGCCCGCCGGACCATGGATCAACATCAAGGAGGAGTCGGATGTCGCGGTATCTACGCTTGGGAGCGCTTGCAGGGGCAACAGCCATCCTGGTGAGTGCGTTGGGAAGCGCCGTCGTGGTCGCTCAGGATCCCGTCGAGATCGATTGGTGGCACATCGACACGAACGACCCGGGGTTGTCGCTCCGGCAGGCGGTCGCCGATGAGTACATGGCCGACCACCCGAATGTGAAGATCAACATCACGGTCCTGGAGAACGAGGCCTTCAAGTCCAAGCTGGCACTGGACATGCAGGCCGGAAGCGCACCGGACATCTTCAACTCGTGGGGCGGCGGCGTTCTCGCGGAACAGGCCGACGCCGGGATGGCCCGGCCCATCGGCGATGAGATCGCCGACTGGGTCGACACCATGAACCCGGCCGCGATGAGCATCTACCAGGTCGACGGCGTCCAGTACGGAGTCCCCTACAACTTCGGCCTGGTGGGCTTCTGGTACAACAAGGACCTCTTCGCCGAGGCCGGTATCAGCGAGCCACCCGCCACATGGGACGAGTTCCTGGCTGACGTCCAGGCCCTCAAGGATGCCGGCATCACGCCCATCGCCCTGGCTGCCGGGGACAAGTGGCCGGCGATGTTCTACTGGGCGTACCTGGCCCTGCGCGCCGGTGGTCAGGCGGCCATGGAAGAGGCCATCGCCACCGGTAACTGGGACGGTCCCGCCTTCATCGAGGCCGGCAACCAGCTCAAGAGGCTCGTCGACCTGGAGCCGTTCCAGGATGGCTTCCTGGCCGCTGCGTACAACGCCGACCAGGCCTCCACGATGGGCAATGGCAAGGCTGCCATGGAGCTGATGGGACAGTGGGCGCCAGGCGTGGAAGTGGCTGAGAGCGAATCCGGTGAAGGCATCGGCGATGCCCTCGACTGGTTCACCTTCCCGATCCTCGAGGGCGGCTCGGGCCTGGCGACTGACGTCTTCGGCGGGGCAGACGGCTACGCCGTGGGCAAGGACGCGCCACCGGAAGCTGTCGACTTCATCAAGTACCTCAGCAGCGAGGCCGTCGCCGAGCGGTTCGGGGCCACCAACACCGGTATCCTTCCGCCGACGGAAGCGGCCGTGGACTCTGTCACCGACCCCACCCTGCAGACCCTGCTGCAGAAGCGCGCTGAGGCGACGTTCGCCCAGCTGTATCTCGACCAGGCCACGTCACCGGCGCTGGGAGCGGCGATCAACGACGCCATCCAGCTGCTGGTCGCCGGTCAGGCGTCTCCGGAAGACGTCTCGGCGATGATCACGGACGCTGCCCAGAGCGAGTGATCGCTCGCGCATCGGAGTACTTGCCCTCGGGCCGGCTGGAAGGCCGGCCCGAGGGCTTCCTGGAGACAGCACGTTGACGACGACAACGAGCGCAGGGCCCCCACCCCGAGCCCGTCGCTGGACTCGCTGGTCCACGGTCGCGCTCTTCGTGCTGCCGGCCCTCGTGATCTACGCAGCGTTCGTCCTGCTGCCGATCGCCCAAGCCGCCTTCTACAGCCTCTTCAAATGGAACGGTCTCAAGCCGCTCACCGACTTCGTCGGGCTGGCCAACTACGAACGGGCACTATCCGACCCGGTCTTCATCGGCGCCATCAGTCACAACGCACTCATCATCGTGCTGTCCCTGGCGATCCAGATCCCCTTCGCCCTTGGCCTGGCACTCATCCTCAATCGCGACTTTCCGGGTCGCGCGGTCCTGCGGCTGTTGTTCTTCGCGCCGTACGTCATCGCCGAGGTCATCGCCGGGATCGTGTTCAAGCTGATGCTGACGCCGGACGGACTGGTGGACCAGACGCTCGAGGCCGTCGGCCTGGGATCGCTCGTCCAGCTCTGGCTGGCCGATCCCGACATCGTGATGGTCACGCTGTTCGTGATCATCTCCTGGAAGTACTTCGGCTTCCACATGATCATCATGCTGGCGGGACTGCAGGATATCCCCCGCGAGGTCGAGGAGGCAGCCCTGGTGGACGGCGCCAGCCGCAACCAGTCTGTTCGCCATATCACGTTGCCCTTGCTGGGCCCGACCATCCGGGTCTCCGTCTTCCTGTCGATCATCGGTGCACTGCAGCTCTTCGACCTGGTGTGGGCCACGACCAAGGGCGGTCCCATCAACGCCTCCAACACCATGGCCACGTACATGATCGACTGGGGATTGCGACGGAGCCAGCTTGGCTACGGCAGTGCCACGGCGGTGATCCTCTTCGTCATCGCCTTCATCGTCGCGCTCCTGTACCAGCGTTTCGTGATGCGCCGCGACGTCGAGGGCGCGGCCACCACGGGGCCGGGCTGAGCCATGGGTCGTCGCCCAGCCAGCGTCCCATCACCCACTGCCGAGCAGCTGGTCCGCCGGGGGGCCAGTACGACGTTGCGCGTGGTGGTGATGTTCGGCGTCGCGGCGGCCATCATCATCCCGCTCGGCTACGCGGCCATCAGCGGCTTGCGCAACACGGGTGAGATACGAAACCGGCCCGTGGATCTGCCGTCTGACTGGTTCCCTCACAACTACCTGGAGATCCTGGGCTCCGGGACCTACTGGCAGGAACTGTTCAACAGCATCGTGGTAGCGACGATCACTACGCTCCTGGTGGTGGGGCTCGCGGCCATGGCTGCATTCGCCATCGCGCGGTTGACGTTCCCTGGGCGCGAGAAGCTCTACACGCTGTTCGTCCTGGGTCTGCTGTTCCCGCTGGCCATCGCCATCCTGCCGCTGTTCGTCCTCATCCGACAACTCGGACTCTTCGACAGCCCACTGGGCGTGGCCTTGCCCCAGGTGGCCTTTGGGTTGCCACTGACGATCGTCATCCTGCGGCCGTTCTTCCGGGCCATCCCGATAGAACTGGAAGATGCGGCTCGTATCGACGGCTGCAGCGCTTTCGGCTTCTTCTGGCGGATCGTCCTGCCGCTGTCGCGACCAGCCCTCGCCACCGTGGCCGTGCTCGCCATCGTCGGCAGCTGGAATGCGTTCCTGCTGCCGCTGGTCGTCTTCAGCAGCTCGGACCAGTGGACGCTGCCGCTGGGGGTCATGAACTTCTCGACGCAGTACACCTCGGACACGGCACGCGTCCTCGCCTTCACGACCCTGTCCATCATCCCGGCCCTCATCTTCTATGTCATCGCCGAGCGCCAGATCGTGGGCGGCCTCACCGCCGGCGCGGTCAAGGGATGACGGCCCGCAAGGGGGACAGCATGTCAGAAACCAGCATGTCAGAAGCCACCACGCCAGCGCCGCGTCGCCGCTCCTCCGAAGACGGGTCTGGCGCACTGCCCTACCGGGATGTACGACTGTCGCCCGCGGAACGGGCACGCGATCTGCTGGAGCGGATGACGCTTGACGAGAAGCTGGCGCAGCTTGGCTCCCGCTGGGCGTTCGAACTGTTCGACGGCGTCGGGCTGGATCGCCCCAGCGCCGACGAGCAGCTCAGCCACGGGCTGGGTCAGGTCACGCGTGTGGCGGGCGCGACGAACCTGCCACCGGACGAGGTGGCGAAGCTGGGCAATGCCATCCAGCGCTACCTCGTCGAGCAGACCCGGCTGGGGATCCCGGCCATCATCCACGAAGAGACCCTGCACGGCGTGATGGCCCGTGACGCCACCTGTTTCCCGCAGGCCATCGGTGTGGCCGCGACCTGGGATCCGGGGCTGGCCGAACGGATGGCAGGGCGCATCGGGCGCCACCTGCGGGCGATCGGAGCCAGCCAGGCTCTCGCGCCGGTCCTTGACATCACGCGCGACCCGCGCTGGGGTCGCGTCGAAGAGACGTACGGCGAGGATCCCTACCTGGCCGCCGAGATGGGCTGCGCGTACGTCCACGGCATCCAGGTGACGCCGGTCGGCGAGCGGCCGGTCATCGCGACCGGCAAGCACATGGTCGGCCACGGCCTCCCCGAGGGCGGCCTGAACCAGGCGCCGGCGCACATCGGGACACGCGAGCTCCTCGATAGCTTCCTGTTCCCGTTCGAGGCCGCTGTGCGCGAGGCCGGCATCGGCTCGATGATGCATGCCTACGACGATGTCGACGGTGTCCCCTGCGCTGCTTCGCGTGAACTGCTGACGACCATCCTGCGCGAGCGCTGGGGCTTCGACGGCATCGTCGTCGCCGACTACATGGGCATCGAGCAACTCGTCACGCTGCACCAGCTCGTCGACGATCTGGCAGACGCCGCAGTGATGACGCTCGACGCCGGGCTGGACATGGAGTTGCCGGCCACGGCCGCGTACGGCGAGCCGCTGCGAGCAGCCCTCGAGGAAAGCCGGGTGGACATCGCCCTGGTCGATCGTGCCGTTGCCCGCGTGCTGCGGATGAAGCTGCGCCTGGGACTGTTCGAGCGACCCTACGCTGACCCTACGGGCGCCATCGTCGACCGCGAAGGGGACACGGCGGTGGCACTCGAGGTCGCACGCCGCTCCCTGGTGCTGCTCGAGAACGACGGCACCCTCCCGCTACGGGAGGACCTCGGGTCACTGGCGGTCATCGGCCCGCTGAGCCACAGCGCCCGAGGGCTCGTGGGCGACTACGGCCATATCGCTCACATCGAGACACTCATGGAGAACCGTGGGCGTCAGGGTGTCGCCGGCAACGCGGCGCCACTCCATCTGCAACTGGCCGACGAGCTGGCGGCCTGGCCGACCGTGCTGGAGGGCATCCGTGAGCGGGCGCCGGCCTCGACCGTCGTCCGCTATGAGGGGGGGTGCGGGATCCTTGACGGTGACGAGGCCGGATTGGAGGCCGCGATCGAGGCAGCACGTGCGGCGGACGTCGCGGTGCTGGTCCTGGGCGAGCAGTCCGGCCTGACGGCCGAGTGCACGTGCGGCGAGACGCGCGACCGCATGGAGCTCGGCCTGCCCGGGCGCCAGTCGGAGCTGCTGGCGGCGGTGGCCGCCACGGGGACACCGGTCGTGTTGGTGCTCGTGGCCGGGCGCCCGCTGGCCATCCCTGCCGAAGCGCGGGCCGCTGCCGCGGTCCTGCATGCCTGGGTGCCGGGAGAAGCCGGCCCGCGGGCCATCGCCGAGGTCCTCTTCGGCGACGTCAGCCCAGGGGGCAAGCTGCCCATCACGGTGCCACAGCATGTCGGCCAAGTCCCCATCTACTACGGCCACAAGCCGTCCGGCGGGCGCTCGCAGTGGCACGAGGACTACGTGGATGGGCCGCACCGGCCGCTGTGGCCCTTCGGCTTCGGTCGCTCGTACTCACGCTTCGAACTCGCCGCATTGCGCACCGACTCCGAGACGGTCCCGATGGACGGCCAGATCTCCATCAGCGTCGATGTCACCAATGTCGGTGACCGCACGGCGGACGAGGTCGTGCAGCTGTATGTCCGCGACATGGGCGCCAGCGTGACCAGGCCGCTGAAGGAATTGCGCGGGTTCGCGCGGGTGACCCTCGAGCCGGGTAGCACCAGGACGGTGACCTTCGGGCTCGACGCCGAGCAGCTGGCATTCACTGGCGTCGACGGCAGACTGCGCGTGGAGCCGGGTCGACACCGCATCATGGTCGGGACGTCCTCCGCAGACCTGCCACTCTCTTGCGGCTTCGAGGTCATCGGCGAGGTCCGCCAGCTCCCCGCGCGCACGCGGTTCTTCTCCACCGTCAGGCTCGACTAGCCACTAGCAGTCGGGCACCCGCCAAGGCGATCTGCCGATCTACCCGTCCCACCAAGCAAGGAGTCAGATGGCGCACTTCGACCTTCCGATCGACCAGTTGCGGCGGTACACACCCCAACCAACGGAGCCGGCCGACTTCGACGCCTTCTGGCAGCGGACGCTGCTCGAGGCGCGGGAGTACGAGTTGCGGGCCTCGTTCAGCAGCCTTGAAACGGGCCTTCGGATGGTGGAGACCTTCGACGTCAGCTTCAGTGGCTTCGGTGGTTCGACCGTTCGAGGCTGGCTGCACCTGCCTCGGCTGCGCGAGGCGCGCCTACCGACCGTGGTCCAGTTCCAGGGCTACGGCGGCGGCAGGGGCCTCGCCCACGAGCACGTCCTCTATGCGGTCGCCGGCTACGCGCACCTGGTGATGGACACGCGCGGCCAGGGATCGAGCTGGGCGCCGGGAGACACGCCCGATCCGGACGACCGCGGCGAGCCCTCGCATCCGGGCTTCATGACGCGTGGGATCCTGGACCCGGAGTGCTACTACTACCGACGCGTCTTCACGGACGCGGTCCGTGCCGTGGAGGCCGTGCGACAGCACCCGGCGGTCGACCCGGGACGCGTGGCCATCTCGGGCGGGAGCCAGGGAGGAGGCATCACCCTGGCCGTTGCCGGGCTCGTGCCGGACCTCCTGGCGGTGGCGCCGGACGTGCCGTTCCTGTGCGACTTCGGACGCGCCATCACACTCAGCGACCGCGACCCGTACGCTGAGATCGTCCGCTATCTCAAGTCCCATCGTGACCATGTCGAGCCGGTCCTGCGCACCCTCGCCTACTTCGATGGCACGTCGATGGCACGTCGAGCAGGTGCGCCCGCGCTCTTCTCCGTCGGCTTGATGGACGAGATCTGCCCTCCCTCGACGGTGTACGCCGCGTACAACCACTACGCGGGACCCAAGGAGATCGTGGAGTATCCCTTCAACGATCACGAGGGTGGAGCGGGCTTCCATGACCGGACCAAGCTGGCCTGGCTGGCCGACCACATGGCCTGAAACCCACATGGCCTGAAACCCACGGCGCCGACGCTACCGGCTACCCTCCAGGCCGTTGCGGGCGATGACGTCGCGATACCACCAGGCGCTGTCCCTGGGGGTGCGCAGAAGCGTGCCGTAGTCGACATGCACGATGCCGAAACGCTTGTGGTAGCCATGCGACCACTCGAAGTTGTCCAGCAGCGACCACTCGAAGTAGCCACGCACGTCGACGCCCGCCTCGATGGCCGCGTGGAGGGCACGCAGATGGGCGTCAAGATAGGCGATGCGGCGGGGGTCGTGGCAGACTCCATCGACGACCCCGTCGTCGTAGGCACAGCCGTTCTCGGTGATGTACACCGGCGGCAGGTCGGTGTACGTGGCCTTCAGATCGAGCAGCAGGACACCCAGTCCGTCGGGTGTGATGGGCCAGCCCATGTCGGTGTGCACGTCGCCCGGGGCGAACCCGACGGCATCGTGCATCCCCGGTGTCGCAGCCCAGGTGGCACCCGTCTGGGCACGCATGTGCTCGTCGTTGTAGTAGTTGATGCCGAGCCAGTCGAGAGGCTGGGCGATGACCGCAAGATCCCCCTCCTCCAGGGGTAACCCACCGAAGGCCTGCAGGTCGGCGACGGCATCCTCGGGGTAACGACCGAGCATCAGCGGCTCGATCCAGACGCGATTGCGCAACGCGTCATAGCGACGCGCGGCGTCTGCGGCGGCTCCCTCGGGATCGTCGCCCACGACGTGGATGGGTGTGAGGTTCAGCACGATGCCTTGCTGCGGCTCGGAGTCGATCGAGCGCATCGCTTGCACGGCGAGGCCGTGAGCGAGGTTGAGGTGGTGGATGGCCCGGGTCGCCTCGGCCGGATCAGAATGACCCGGGGCGTGTGAGGGATCGGCGTAGCCCAGCAGCGACGAGCACCATGGCTCGTTGAGCGTAGCCCACAGCGGGACACGGTCGTGGAGTGCCTCAAAGACGATGGCCGCATAGTCGGCGAAGCGGTAGGCCGTGTCCCGCGCCGGCCAACCGCCGGCATCCTCGAGCGCCTGCGGCAGGTCCCAGTGATACAGCGTGAGCATCGGCGTGATGCCGTGTGCCAGCAGTCGGTCCACCAGGCGCGAGTAGAAGTCGAGGCCGACCTGGTTGGCGCGGCCTGCACCAGTCGGCTGGATCCGAGGCCAGGCCACGCTGAAGCGGTAGGCCCGCAGGCCGAGGTCGGCCATCATGCCCACGTCCTCTTCCATGCGGTGGTAGTGGTCGGCGGCCACGTCACCGCTGTGGCCACTGCGTACGAGGTCGGTGGCATGGCACTGCGTATCCCAGATGCTGGGACCGCGGCCACCCTCGGCCACGGCGCCCTCGACCTGGTAGGCGCTGGTGGCGGCGCCCCACAGGAAGCCGTCGGGAAAGGTCAGCCGCTCCATGTCGTTCATCTACGCGCGAGCATAGCCGGGAAGGTCTCCCCGCTGCCGCGTCCCCCTCGGGTCGACTAGCTCGCGAGCTACCCGTCCGCGTCCGACCGCTCGGGGCTCTGCTGATGGAGCACCATCTGCCACTCACCGTTGCGGCGAGCGTAGATCGAAGCGCAGTTGGCGTCGTACTCACGGCCCGCTCGCGTCGCAGAGCCGTGATAAACGAGCGCGGCGACGTCGTCACTGATGTTCAGCACCCGGGCGTCTCGGATGCGTATGTCCGACCACTCCGCCTCGACAGCGTCGGTCATCGTGGATCGCCTTGCGGCCTCCTCGGCTGCCTTTCGCGCGCGATCGGCACACCGGCTGGATGGCATTGCAGATCGATTGCATCTACGGCCGGTTCAGCCAGCACGGACCGGAGGGCTCGAACGGATCCGTGGCGGACTCCGATGCGGCCCTGGATGCCTGAGGATCGGGGCTTGTGGAAGGCTCGCGGGATGTGCATCATTCGCGCACGACCGGCCGCTTCGGTCCGGCCCCCAGGGGGGCGAGAGGTGTGATGGATGCGTTCAAGGATACGTATCACATGGGTTGGATCGACCTTCGCGGTGCTCTTGGCGTTGTCACTGGCGGCCACCGCCTCCGCGGCGCCGATCCGGTTCGGTGCCAAGCTGACCACGGACACGCAGCCGCAGCCCGCGCTGTGGTGTGACGAACCCAACGACACAGGCCCGCATGCGAACTGCACCTGGATCCTGAATGAGGCGTTGGGTCGACCCGGCGCCGGTGAGAAGGCCCCCCGGAACGGCACCATCGGCCGCGTCCGATTGATGTCCTGCGAGGCCGGCAAGTTCAAGATCCAGGTCGCCCGAAAGTCGCCCGCATCGAACAAGTACCGCGTCGTGCTCAATGGCCCGACCATCAAGTACCAGGGTGACCCGCAGGGATGCGGCGATGACGATGACTTCGTCTACAAGATCGAGTCCTTCGCCAGCAGCTTCCAGGTCCACAAGGGCGATCGCATCGCCATCAAGGCCAAGCGCACGGGGACGCTGCGCTGCGGCAGTGGTGGTGACCACACGCTGCTGTTCGCCCCCCCGTTGGCGGTCGGATCGACGGCGCGCAAGGCGACCGATACGCAAGGTTGCCTGCTCCTGGTGGAGTGGCAATACAAGTAGTCCAGCCTGATCGTCAGGTCGTCCGTTCGGGCCGTTGCGGGGACTCGCAGCGGCCCGATCCCACCCACGCCTTGGAGGTATCACGTGTCGAGAGCACGACGTCTCTCTGCCCTGGCCATCGCCTTGCTCGCGGTGGCCCTGGGCTCGCAATCGATGCTGGCGGCCATACCGCTCAGCACCACGGGCAAGACTCGGACCATACGTGCTGCCGGACAGCAGCACGACGCCCGGCGTCGTCTGCACCTACGATGTCGGCGGGCCCGGCGACCAGGGCAACGACATCGACCTGATGGAGGCCACGGGGCCCCGCCTCTTCGCGCGAGACCGAAGCGGCGCCCGAGATCCCCAGACGGTCGGCGTCCGGGTGCGCTTCCAGCGCTCGGTCAACGAGGGCGGGACAGGTGGCTGGGTCACCGCCAAGGCCACCAAGCTCGTCAAGAAGACGGCCTTCGACGACAAGGCGGCCAGGTTCAGCAAACGCTCGTGGCTGGTGCCGTTCGATCAGGGCTACCAGTTCCGCGCCGTCGTCGAGATGCGCTGGTACAAGCCGGGCTCCAGCAGCAAGGTTCAGGGCTCGACGAAGCTGCGCTATGTCTACTACCGGGTCAGCCAGGGCGGCCCCCAGGGCGTGGAGCAGGATCGCTGTCTGCCGGAGCCGTAGCCTGTGGGTCCCGCCGGGTCTCACCGACCGAGCCCAGCGCGATGCATTCGTTTGCTACGATGGGTGCAACCACCGTGAGGCGTACGGGGTCCGTCCAGCTGGTCGATCGGCCAGCAGATGCAAGTGACCCGCGACCTGGCGGAGGTGGAGGTGTGCCGTCATGGCAACTGTCACATTCGATGGGGTCTGGAAGAAGTTCGGCGAAGTCGTCGCCGTCAACGACCTCAGTCTTGAGATCAACGATGGCGAGTTCATGGTGCTCGTGGGGCCTTCCGGTTGCGGCAAGACGACCTCACTGCGCATGATCGCGGGGCTCGAAGAGGTGACCCAGGGCACGCTCTCGATCGGCGATCGCGTCGTCAACGACGTCGCCCCCAAGGACCGCGACATCGCCATGGTGTTCCAGTCCTACGCGCTCTACCCGCACATGACCGTGTACGACAACATGGCCTTCGGGCTGAAGCTGCGCAAGACGCCCAAGGCCGATATCGACCGTCGCGTCAAGGAAGCGGCCGCGATGCTCTCCGCGGAGAACCTGCTCGACCGCAAGCCGCGCGAACTCTCGGGAGGCCAGCGACAGCGCGTGGCACTGGGTCGCGCCATCGTTCGCGAGCCGGCGGTGTTCCTGATGGACGAGCCGCTGTCCAACCTCGATGCCAAGCTGCGCGTGCAGACCCGTGCTGAGATCGCTCGCCTGCACCAGCGCCTGGGCACCACCACCGTCTATGTCACCCACGACCAGGTCGAGGCCATGACCATGGGCCAGCGCATCGCGGTGATGAGCGAGGCGCTCCTGCAGCAGGTGGGCTCCCCGCAGGAGCTCTACGACCATCCCGACAATCGGTTCGTGGCCGGCTTCATCGGCAGCCCCTCGATGAACTTCCTCGAGGTCGACGTCACCCGCACCGGTGATGCGGTCCAGCTCAAGGGTGACGGCATCGACATCCCGCTGCCCGATCGTTACATGGCCGGCTTCAAGTCCTTCACCGGCAACAAGCTTGTCGCCGGGCTCAGGCCTGAGCACCTCGATGTCGAGGCGGCCCCTCCCAGCGGCAAGCTGGAGGGCAATGCCGACGTGGTCGAGTATCTCGGCAATGAGGAGCTCATCCACTTCAGCGTGGGCGGCAATGACATCGTGGCGCTCATCGGTAGCGAGCATCGCGTCAAGCCGGGCGACGACCTGACGCTCAACATCCCGCTGGAGAAGGTGCACCTCTTCGATCCCGAGTCCGGCCTGGCGCTGGACAAGACGCGTACGGAAGGCGACGTCCGGATCGGCGGCTCCGCGCGCAAGGAAGAGTCAGTACCGGTGACCGCCTAGGGCCGGTCATCGACCGACAGCCATGACCTGATCGACGCAGGCGCCTCATCCAGCCGGGTAGGGCGCCTGTTGGAGTTGGACTCAATGAGGAGCTTCCGCGTGGCTCGTCTGCCTTTCATCGATACGCATGTCCACTTCTACGACCTGGAGGAACCCGCCCTCCGGTACGACCTCCTGAAGCCCGGAGCGCAGCACGAGATCATCGAGGATATCCGCGCCATCAAGGCTTCGCGCTACTGGGCGGACGATTGGCTCGCGGAGACCCGCTTCGCGAATGTCGTCAAGTCCATCCACGTGCAATGCGCGGGCGGCATCCCTGATCCAGTCGAGGAGACCCGTTGGCTGCAGGCCTTCGCGGACAGGCTGGGCCATCCGCACGGGATCGTGGCGGAGGTTCATCTCGCCCAGCCGGACGCGGCCGAGGTGATCGAGCGCCACATGGAGTTCCCCAATGTGCGTGGTGTCCGGGAGTATCGCGACGACGACTACCTCAACGACCCAGCCTGGCTGCGGGGCTTCGCACACCTGGAGCGTCATGGCCTGGTCAGCTGCGTCCATGCCAAGCCCGAGACCTATGCCGATGCCCGCCGGCTCGCCGACGGTCACCCGGGGATGCGCGTCTGCCTCGATCACGCCGGCTTCCCCCGCCAGCGTGATGACGAGTACTTCGGATTCTGGCGGCGCGAGATCATGAGCCTGGCGCAGGCTCCCAACGTCATCGTTAAGGTCTCCGGACTCGACATCTGCGACCCGCGCTGGACGATCGATAGCTTGCGGCCCTGGGTGCTGACCTGCATCGAGGCGTTCGGGCCCGAGCGCACGATCTTCGCCTCCAATTGGCCCTTCGGCCGGCTCTTCGCCTCCTACCCCGACGTGATCGATACCTGGACAAGGCTGATCAGTGAGTTCACGCCCGATGAGCAGGCGGCGATGTTCAGCCGCAACGCCGAGCGATACTTCCGCATCTGAGCGCATGCCACTTGCCGCCGCCAATCGCCGGCGCTAGGCTGGATGCAGGCGTGTATGCATACCTACATGCAATCACGCAAGCGGCGACAGGGAGGAGACCTGATGCAGCGGATCATCGATGACCCGACTCTGGTCGTGGAGGACATGCTCCATGGTTTCGTGCGTGCGCACGCTGACCTGGTCGCGCCGACCGACGACCCGCGGGTGCTGCGCTATATCGGGGCACCGGTCGAGGGCAAGGTCGGTATCGTCACCGGCGGCGGCTCCGGGCACAAGCCGGCTTTCATCGGCTACCTCGGTCGCAACATGGTCGATGCGGTGGCCGTTGGCGAGATCTTCACCTCGCCATCGGCGTCCGCGTTCTTGAACGCCTTCAAGGCGGCCGATGCAGGGGCCGGTGTGGCCTGCCTCTATGGCAACTACGCGGGCGACAACATGAACGTCAAGCTGGCTCGTCGCCAGGCGGAGAAGCTGGGCATCCGGGTCGAGACCGTGGTCGCCGACGACGACGTGCCCTCCGCCCCGCCCGAGGAGCGCAGCAAGCGTCGCGGCGTCGCCGGCGAGGTGCTCATGTGGAAGGTCGGCGGCGCGAAGGCCGCCATGGGTGGCTCGCTCGATGAGGTCATCGCGGCCGCCCAGAAAGCCATCGACAACACGCGCAGCATCGGGGTGGGCCTGACGTCCTGCATCATCCCCGCGGTGGGCAAGCCCAACTTCAGCATCGAGCCGGGCATGATGGAGGTCGGCATCGGCCACCATGGCGAGCCGGGCATCTCGGTCGAACCGCTCAAGCCGGCGAAGGACATCGCCGCCCTGATGATGGACGCCGTCCTGCCCGACCTGCCCTTCGAGCGCGGCGACGAGGTGGCGGTCCTGGTGTCCGGTCTGGGCGCCACGCCGGTCATGGAGCTGTACATCCTCTTCGACCATGTCGCCGCTATCGCCGCCGAGGCCGGCCTCTCGATCCACCGGCCCTACGTGGGGAACTACCTCACCTCGCTCGAGATGATGGGTGCGACCGTGACGATCATGCGGCTCGACGACGAGTTGCGGACCTGTCTCGACCCCGAGGCCGACAGCGTCGGCCTGCGCCAGCTGCCTGGCATGAGTCGCGCCAGTCGTTCCCTGCCGCTCGAGGTCGCATCCTCGTCGACGCCCTCATCGAGCCATCGACGAGCATGGCGAGATGCTCAGCGAGATCGACGGCGCCATCGGCGACGGCGACCACGGCATCAACATGCGCAAGGGCTTCCTGCTGGTGCGTGAGCAGCTCCCCGACGAAGTGACGCTGTCGGCGGGTCTCACGCTGCTCGGCGACACGCTGATGACCCGCATCGGTGGCGCCATGGGCCCGCTCTACGGCAGCTTCTTCAGCGAGATGGGCGCGGCCTGTGCCGACGTCGAGGCACATCGATGCCGCGATCTTCGGCCGCATGCTGGAGGCCGGACGTGCTGCCATCGAGGACATCGGCGAGGCCCATGTCGGCGACAAGACGCTGCTCGACACCTTGGTGCCTGCGAGCGTGGCCTTCCAGGCCCGGTCGATGCCGGCGACTCGTTCAGCGTGGCGCTCGAGGCCATGTGCGCAGCGGCCGAGCAGGGCAAGGAGTCCACCCGCGAGATGGTGGCCAGGGTGGGTCGGGCCAGCCGGCTGGGTGAGCGCTCGCGAGGAGTGCTCGATGCGGGTGCCACCTCATGCTGGCTCCTGCTCACGGCCATGTGCGAGCATCGATGCAGGGCCTACTGCACCATCGACCCTAGGCGTGCGGCCGGGCTCCGGACGTAGCTTCTAGGTCGGTCAGGGCCGGATGATGGTCTTCACGACGTCAGGGTCCCGGGCCGTGCGGTGGAAGGCCTCCACGGCCTCATCAAGTGGCACGTCGAGTGTGAGGATGTTCTCGACCAGCACCGAGCCGTCGGCGATGAGCTGGATCGCTCGCTCGACCGATTGGCGTACTGACGCCGACGCTGGCGTGGATCGTCAGCTGGTTCCAGACGACCTTGAACTCATCGATCTCCGACGACGCGGCCGGCATTGCCCAGCCAGACCAGCTGACCGCCGGCGCGGGTCGCATCGACCGCGGACGCGACGGAGGCCGTAGAGCCCACGGCCTCGACAGTCAGGTCGGCACCGAGGCCAGCCGTGGCTTCCATGAGCGCGTCCATGGCGTCATCGTCCGTTGGGTCGAGGAACGAGGGTGGCGCCCATCTTGCGGGCGATCTCACGCCTGGCAGCCAGCGGCTCCAGCACGATCAGCTGGCGTGGACGGTGCAGCGCCAGGACCGCGGTGGCGATGAGCCCGATCGGGCCGCCGCCGATGACGGCCGCGCTGTCACCGGCGTCCACCTTGGCGCGCGAGAGGCCCTTGACCACCACAGCCAGAGGCTCGATGAGCGCGGCCTGCTGGAAGCTGACCTCGTCGGGGATGGGGATGGCGGTCCGCTCGCTCACCAGGAACAACTCGGCAAAGGCACCGGGCAGGTCGCCACCGTAGACCTTGCGGTTGGGACAGAGGTCGAACTGACCATTGCTGCAGGCATGGCAGGTACCGCACCAGTGCATGGGCATGACGAAGACCCGGTCGCCGGGGGAGACCGCAGTGACCGCCGGACCGACCGCGACGACCTCACCACTGGCCTCGTGCCCCATGACCAAGGGCGGCACCCGACGGCCGTTCTTGCCGTCGTAGCCATGCGTGTCTGAGCCGCACACGCTGGCCGCCCGCACACGCACCAGCACGTCATCCTCGAGCTGGATAACGGGGTCGGGGTCGATCTACGATCTCCAGCGTCAACGGCGCGCTCAGCAGCATCGCTCTCATGTCACCATGTCCTTGCTGTGGTCGCCCGCCATGGCGGGCTGGGTGTCTCGTTCAGGCGCGGACGGCCTTCACCCGCCGCACATACTCGGTCAGCATCGGTTCGGCGTCCGGACCCAGCAGGTAGGGATGCCCGATCAGCACGATATCGGCACCGGCCGCGACGGCCGCTTCACCGCCGGCCGGATCGAAGGTCACCACGCCGACCGGAACGTCGACGGCAGCCTTGGTGCGCGTGAGCATGTCGATGGTGTCATCCGCATCCGGGTTCTCCAGACGAGCGTCGCCCCCGTAGTGCACGAGCACGACCTGGGCACCCATCGCCACGACCTCTCGCGCCCGCTTGACCGGATCGGGTGCGGCATACAGGTCTACCATGACCGTGATGCCTGTCTCGGCCTGACCTTCAAGAGACTGACGGATGCTGGCGTCGTGAGCGACACCGCAGATGGTGACGAAGTCGGCCCCCATCTTGGCCGCGGAGAGCACGTACTTCTTGGCACCATCGACGATCTTGACGTCGACCAGGACCGGGTCGTCCGGAAAAGCGGTCTTGAACGGCTCCATCACCGACAGGCCCTGATACAGGACGAGCGGAGTCCCGAACTCGAGCAGGTCGACACCAGCACGCTTGGCCATGTGGCCGATCTCGATGGCCTGGTCGACCCTCGGCACATCGATCGACACCTGCACGATGGGGGCGGCACGGCCAGCAGAGCCTCAAGCGCAGCGAGCGGGGTGCCGACAGCCTGACCTGGGCGCCATCGCCGATCGCGTTGGTCGCTGGTGTCGGAGTGGTCATATCCAATCTCCCTCGAGCCCCCGCTATACCGCGGTCTTGTAGTGTTGTCGGGACTTGCCTGCGGGACGTGTGCATGCAAGCATATCAGGGTCGACATCCGTGAATTCAACGCACCGCCGCAGGAAGCCGAGCAGGAGCCCTCATGAGCAACACGTATTTCAACTGGCTCAGCCAGCAAACAGCCAGCCGTGTCTGGATCAACAACCCCACCGCTGCCGAGATCGAGCTCGGCCCTGGCGCAGGGCGCGGTGGCCTGCACGACCAACCCCGCCTTCGGCGGCAACCTGCTGGGCCCAGCAGCAGACGAGATTCGGCCCATATCGTTGAGGTCGTCGCCGCGGGCGCTCGTGGCGACGAGGCCGTGGCACTCGTCCAAGGACGTCTGGTCGGACGCATCCTGCCCCACTTCACGGCCATCCACGAACAAAGCTGCGGGCGTGAAGGCTGGGTCTCCATGCAGGGGGCGCCCGAGCTCGATACCTCCGTCGAGCCTATCCTCGCCTCAGCCCGCGCGGCTCGTTCGCTGGCAGCCAATTGCATCCCCAAGGTCCCGGCCACGGCCCCAGGCCTGGCAGCGCTCGATGTGCTGGTCCGTGACGACCAGCCCGTCCTGATGACGGAGGTCTTCAGCCTCGCCCAGGTCGAGGAGACCTGCGAGCGGTATCTGCGGGCATCGGCCGAGAGCGGCCATACACCCGTGCTCATCATGGCTCCCATCACCGGGATTCTGGCGATCACCTGAAGAAGATCGCCGCCCGGGATGGCGTGGACATCGCGCCCGAGGCCGTGACGTGGGCAGGGGTCATCTGGGCGCGCGCCGCCAAACGGCTCGTCGATGAGCGTGGCTACCCGGCACA
>CAWIPU010000007.1:0-69713 GCA_963838115.1 uncultured Chloroflexia bacterium | reverse complement strand
GAGCCGCTCGCGACGAGCGGGAGCGCTGCGGCCAGCGAGGCGAGGAGCCCCCTGCCTCGGATGCCATCAGGAGGGTGCATGGAAGAGATCCTTTCGCTCGTGGGGGCAGGAACATGCAGCGGACGACGGCGCGACCATCGGTCACTTATCGAGGGCCTGGAGCAGCATCGGCAACGACTGATGGAGGGCTCGCTCCCAGTAGGACCATTCGTGGGTTCCCGGCCCATAGGCGTCGACCGTGACCGGGATGCCCAGCTCCTCGAGGCGTGATACGAAGGCCTCGTTCTGCGGGGCGACCCACAGCTCGATGTCGGAAGGCATCGTGCCCACAGGGTCGAGCGGACCGGGCTGGCCGTCACCGTACGAAACGTAGAGTGCGACGCCCTCGAGCGCCGATGCGAGCTCGACGGGGTTGTGGGCCGTCCAGACGTCAGCCTGCGCGATCGGGTCGCCAAACACCCCCTCGCCACCGTCCATGTCCGAACCCGAGGTGTCGAGGACGCCGCTGTATGACGCGGCGGCCTTGAACATGCCGGGATGACGGGCGGCGTAGTCCATCGCGCCCAGGCCACCCATCGACAGTCCGGCCACGACCCGGTCCGCACCGGCCCCCCAGTTGCGCTCCAGCAGTTGGAGCAGCTCGGACGTGTGGAACGTCTCCCAGGCGGGCGACCCGCCTTCGCCGTCGTTCCAGGCATCGCTGTACCAGCCACTGTCGGCGTCGGGCATGACCACCAGCAGGTCCGTCGGTGCCGTGAGCGCTGCCACATCGGTCAGGTCCGTCCAGCTCGCATACCCCTGGCCGTAGCCGTGGAGCAGGTAGAGCACGGGCCAGACCGCACCGCTGTCGACCCCGAAGCCCGCCGGCAGCAGCAGCCGCACCTGCACCGTCCCCACCGAGGGTGATTCGATGGTCAGGTCCCGTGTGCGCGCGTCGAGCGTGTCGACCGCGACGATGCGGGCGCCATCGTCGGCGACCTCGCCGATGGCCAGCCTGGGGACAGCCGCCACGACGGGCGCATCCGGCTGCGATCGAGGTTCGATCCGGATCGACTCCACGATGGCCATGAGCTCGGCCTGGCGTTCCGGCGACGTCCCTGGATAGTCCATGGCCTGGACCACGATCCGGACGCCGTCGACATCGAGGATCCAGAGGTACCAGCGCTGGTCGGGGCCCTGAGCGCGGAGCCCGGGCTCCCAGGCGTAGTAGCCGGCGGGGCAGGCGCTGACGTCCGAGGGGACCTGGAGTTCCACGTACTTGCCGCTGTGGCCACCGAGGATGACATCGACCGGGGTCGACGCGTCGAGGAGCGGGTGCGCCGCGAGAGCGTCCGCGAAGTCGTCGACGCTCGGCCCGACGGCGATGTCAGGCGGGGGCGGTGCGGCACACGGATCGCTGTAGAGCCCTCCGCCCCGACCGAAGGCCAGGCCCGCTCCGGCGGGCGCCGCATTGTTCCCGGTGGCGAGCCACAGCGTATCGAACGGGGCACCGGCCCAGCCGTCGGGCAGGCTGAAGGTGAAGGTGATGGGGTCGTCGCCCGTCGACTCGCTGCAGCCTGCCTGGGGCGGGTCGATGCAGACACCCCAGCCATCGGGCCCCGCGAACGGCGCCACGGTGTAGGTGCCCGCCGGGAGTGAGCCCTCCCGTAACGGCGAGGCGGGTGGGACCGCACTGAGTGACTCCGGCACGTCGATGACGACGGACCCGAGCATCGCTTCGAGGTCTGCGAGATGCTGCGCGGAGGCGTCGGGGCGGTGCCACGTCCGCAGCACGGAGCGGGTGCCATCGACGTCGAGGATGTACAGCACGTCGACCTGGCCGCCGACGTTCGGCGTCTCTTCTGCGCCCGGAGCGACGGAGAGCGACCCGCCGGGGCTCAGGAACTCCCGGTACACGCCCTCGTCGCAGGTGGTGACATCCAGGTCGGCAGGCGTCGAGAGCTCGACCTTCTGGGCGGGGTAGCCACCGAGCATCACATCGGTCGTCGAGCCGGCGCGTCCGACCTGTGCTGCGAACGCGTTCGCGAGGTCGTCGACGGTGGGTCCGACGGGTGGGCCGAGGAGCGAGCCCTGCCAATGACACGGGTCGGCGAAGACGTTCTCCACCTCCCACCAACCAAGGGCGATTTCGCCGGGTCCACCGACCTGCCGGTAGTCAGCTCGCCCGTCGAGGTCGGCCCAGAGGATGTCGTAGAGCCACTCCCATCCGTCCGGGACGGTGACGGTCCACAGACCCGACCCGAGGGGGCCGAAGTAGGTCCCGGGGGCCAGGGCCCCCGGCTCAGCGAGCGGAGTCGGTTCGATGAGAGTGTCGCTCGCGGCGAACGCGGCCTTCGTCGACTCGCACGCTTCGCCGAGTCGGCGTTCTGGCCAGCACGGATCAGCCGCTGGCTTGGCCGAGACCGCGAGTGCGGATGTGGCGATGAGCATGCAGGTCAGAAGACCCGCGGTCAGTGTTCGGGACGTGCGCATCGAAGGATCTCCTTGGGTGTGGGGTGGGCTGCCTTGATGGAGACCGGAGGTGTGATCGAGCGGAGAGTTCCGCGCCCGGGGGACGCGAGTCAGCCGGCGCGGCGCTCACTAGGGGCTTGGCGAGTCCGTGGCGATCTCATGGATGGACCGGCTGCCACGCATCTCCCCGAGCCGTCCATGGATGTGCGCTGCCGGTTGGCATGGCCTGGACAGCTCGTTTCGACTCACTCGAGCAGGCTCTGCCAGGAGACGTCCCGCCGACCTGGCCACGATCTCGCCCCATTGACCGCGATGGCATCCGCGATGACCTCGACCGTGTAGGGCTCGTCGACGGAGACCGCACGGAGATCGAAGCTGTGGCCCGAGATGTCGCTCATCAAGAGCAGCTGCGAGCTGTCTGGTGACCAGCCAACGATCCCGCCCAGATCCCCGGTGATCGTACGGTCCGGCGAGCCGTCGACGGGACTCACAATCACCCCCTCCTGTCCATAGATGAACCTGACGCTGAGGTCACCCGACGGGGAGACGAGGGGTCGGGTGTAGTCGACAGTGAAGTCCGCGTACGTCGGGTCGCCAGCACGAGCTTCCACCATGGACCCGTCGAGCCCACGGACGACGACGATGTTGCGGGCCTCGAGCGAGCCGATCCGTGTCCCGTCCACGGACCACCGGGGGCACGGGGCGACGGTGCTCGTCGTGTCGAGCGGGAGCCTCGAGGTACCAGCGATCGAGCCGTCGGGAGCGAGATCGAGGATGACGATGGCGATGCCGGCCTCACTCCCTTCCCCGTACGCCAGCCGGGTCCCGTCGGGGGAGAACGCCGGGCACACGTTCGTGTCCATGCCAGGACCTCGGCTCACGAGCACCCGGAGGTCGTCGCGGTCGTGTGCGAGGTAGATGTCCCCACCCCGGCGGCTGTCGGTCGGCATGACCTGTCCGGCGTGCGGCTGCGATGAGAAGGCGATCCAGCCGTTCGATGGTCGCTTGACCTCGATCGAGTCCACGATGGCCAGGAGCTCGGCCTGGCGCTCCGGAGGCGTCTCGGCATGATCGATGGCCTGCACCACGACGCGGACACCATCGACGTCGATGACCCAAAGATGCCACCGCTCGCCGGGTGTCTGCGCGTAGTACCAGGGATACCAGGGGCGGAACTGGGTGCACCCGGTGAGGTCGGCTGGGACCTGCAGCTCGAGGTATCGGCCGCTGTAGCCTCCGAGCTCGACATCCACCGGGGTGGTGGTGTCGAGCAACGGGTGCGATGCGAGTGCGTTCGTGAAGTCAGCGACCGCCGGCCCGACCGCGATCTGCGGCGTGCCGTCGCTGGCGCATGGATCATCGAAAAGGTCGGCGCCCCGCTGGAAGAGAAGCCCGGTGCCGGCGTCGCTGCTGATGCCGTCTGGTGGCAGCCCGGACCAGCCGTCAGGCACCTCGAAGGTGAAGGTGATGGCGTCGTCCGCGGTCGTCTCGGTACAGCCTGTCTGGGGTGGCTCCTCGCAGACACCCGAGCTGCCGGGCCCGGCGAACGGGGTGGCCACGTAGGTCCCTGCGTCGAGGTGGGACCCGAGCGCGACCGCTGTCGGGCTCGGCGAGGGGCTGGCGGCTGGTGCCGAGGCGACATCGGGGCTGCTCGAAAGGAGCGGGCCGATGCCGATGCCGACGGCGAGGGCGAATACGCCGACCGCGGCGAATCTGAGGGTGGAGTTCATGATGTTCGACCTCGTGGGCTGGGTGAGTCGTTGGAGCCCGACCCGGTCCTGGCGGGTCGAGCGCGCTCGCGCGAACGTCCTCGAAAGCAGTTCGTCCGGTCCGCTGGTGGGTCCCTCCTCGAGCCAGGTCGCGAGCCGGGCCTCGAAGGCGGACGGGGGTGGTGTGACCGGTGTTCGGTTCATGGCCGTCCTCCCACCGCGAGCGGGACGGGGCGCGCATCGGCCTCGAGGGCGGCGCGCATGGCCGTGATGGCATGGCGCAGTCGGGACTGGACGGTGCCCACGGGGATATCCAGCGTGCGGGCGATCTCGGCGGCGGGCAGGCCCAGGTAGTGGGTCATGACCAGCACCGTGCGCTGCTCCACGGACAGGCGACGGAAGCCGCGCTCCAGGGCATCACGCTCGGCCAGGTCGGCCGACGTGTCCGGCGCACCGACCCGCTCGAGCGGCAGCACGGTCAGGTTGAGCGAACGGCGCCGGACCCGGCGAGAGTCGTCGTGACAGGCGTTGACCAGCAGCCGCCGCAGCCAGGCCTCGAAGCGATCGGGGTCGCGCAGGCGGGGCAGCTCCCGCCAGGCGCGGATGAGGCACTCCTGGACCGCATCGTCGGCGCGGTCGACGTCACGCAGGATGCGATGGGCCAGCGCGTAGAGCCCGTCGAAGGCGACCGAGGCGAGCGCCTCGAAGGCGTCGTGGTCTCCCTCCATCGCCCGCGCTACGAGCTCTCGCTGCATGTCGCCATCCGTGATGGACCGCCGAAGATCGGCCGCCGTTCACTAGGAATGACGTCCCCCGACCGAGGATCCACCAATCATGGGGCCCCGAGGGCACGTGTGCGCACAGAACCGCAGTCGCGGCCTACGCGCTCGGCACCACCGAGACGACCGTCCGCCAGCATCTCTATCGGCGGACCGGCTGCGTGACCGCAGCGCAGGCAACGTATCGGCTGGCTATGAGGCGACCCGGGTCAGCGCGGCCGCGACACCCTCAGCCGCCGGGCCTGCGATAGCGGATGGTCTCGACCCGGCCGAGCACCACGAGGTGCGTCCATGGTGTCTCCACTAGCGTCGGATAGCGGGTGTGCCACCCGACGGTTGATCCTCAAGCGCCGCGCGCAAGGTGGTGGCGAACGCCTCCGGCTCCCCGGCGTACCCGTACTCGCCGCCAAGGAAGCCGCCATGGTGGCTGGGGAAGCTCAGCGGCGCCGACCCGAGACGGGCGGCCACGGCCTCCCCTGCTCGATGCGCCAGCTCACCCTCCGACTCCACACCGACCCCGATGACGATATGTGTGGAGGCTGCCTTCAGCGCCGTGAAGTCGTAAACGCGACCGATCGAGGTGACGGTGTTCTGCCCCAACAGCGGGTCATCGCGTGTGCCGTCGTCGGTCGTGGGCAACCCGAACGCGGCCGGGTCCGGGGCCACCGTCTCCGCCCAGCCGGCGGGCACGGGACCCCGGTGGCTGACGAGGGCCATGAAGCGGGCCATCGCCGGCCCAAAGCCATCCTGCTCGTAGGTGGCATGGATGGCCTCCCAGGCTTCGAACACCTCGGCGCGGTCCGGCAGGGCGTCGGCGGCTGGCGGCTCATGCGCCACGAGGGTGCGCACCAGCTCGGAGTGCCGCGCGACGAGCACCAACGCGTTGACGGCGCCACCGCTGCTGGCGAACACGTCCACGGGTGTGCCGCCTACGGCCTCGATCACCCGCCGCAGATCGTCAGCGTGCTCCTCGGGCGTCGACGCGGACGCACCATCGGTCCGACGGCTCCGCTCTACACCGCGCGGATCGTAGGTGACGACCGTGCGGTCGGGGAAATAGCCAGCGAGGGTGCCGAACCCGGCCGCCCCCATGGGCGAGCCGACCATCAGCAGGACCGGCGCACCGGCAGTGGACGACCGGCGAACGTCGTAGGTCAACGACGCGCCGGGTACCTCCAGCTCGAAGGTCTCGGGCTCAGGCATCTTCGGCCAGGATCGCGTCGATCTGCCCCACTGCGCCCTTGAGGCCCTCTTCCATCCCCATCTCGATGAGCCGCTCCATGGAAGCGAGATCGGGGAAGACGCTGCGCAGCGTCATCCGGGTACGCCCTGCCCCCACATCCTCGATGTTCACGGCGGTGTGGGACTCGGGCATGCTCGTGACGGGCTCGCCGGCTGCGTCGGCGAACCCGTCACGGAAGCGGATCGTGCGCGGCGGGTCGACTTCTTCCACGACCCAGTAGCCACGTGGCTGGTCGCCCGTCGGGCCGGTCATGTGGTAGGCCACGCGGCCACCGGCGCGCAGGTCATGCGCTGTGAAGGTCGCGGGGTACGTCGGTGGTCCCCACCAACGCTCGAGCTGGCGCGGGTCGGCCCATAGCTGCCAGACACGCTCGGGTGTGGCCTCGAACTCGGCCTCGAGCTCCAGGGAGAGCGAGGCTGAGATCCTTGCGGACGGCGGTAACGGTCATGACGGCAGCTCCTGCTCGGCGGCGATGATCTCGCCCATGCTATGGATACGTGCCCGCCACAGCTCCTCGTATCGGTCGAGGAGATCGCGGGCCACAGTGAGCCCCCCGAGGTCGGTGCGCACGATCAGTCGCCGTCCGGCCCGCTGCTTGGTGACCAGCCCCGCCCGTTCGAGGAGCGCGACGTGCTTCTGTACCGCCGCGAAGCTCATGGGGTAGTGCTCGGCCAGCTCGGCGACTCCCTCCTGCCCGTCGATCGCGCGAAACACGATGTCCCGACGAGTCGCATCGGAGAGGGCGGCGAAGACCCGGTCGTAGTCGTTCGGTGTCACCTGCACTGGTACAACCATATCATTGTATCAAACCCCCGGTCAAGTGGGTCTTCGGGAGCGTTCAAGGACGGGACCGGAGAAGGTGCCCAGATCTCGGAGGTGCTACGCGGTCACCAGCTCAGCGAGGCCAGCCCACGTCGCTCGAGGATGCCGTAGGCGATGACCTTGGCCCGGTCGAGCAGGACCAGTGACGAGGCCCGGCCGAACCCCGAGTGGCGCCGGCCGAAGGACCGCGGTGAAGGCTCGGCCCGACCGTGACCAGGCCGACCCCGACTGGCTGGCGGCACGGCGACCGACGAGACCTGTCTCACGCAGGCCGCTCGGGCAGGGTCTCGATGTCGCCGTCGAGGCGCTCACCTTCGAGCCATGGTCCGGGCCGCCTCTCGGGATGGCAGAGGACTGCAACAAGCGCGGCGGCCGGATCGTCGGGGACGCAGGGGAACTCGGTTGCGCCGAGGTGGAGATCGGCAAGCGTCTACGCCGTGCCGCCTGGGATGCCGCTTGGGTCAGCGCCTTCAAGTGCGGCGAACGCCGATGGCGACCGTATCGCTCGATGGCCATGGCACTGCCGGATGAGGTTCGCGACCTCGAGGGCCGCCTCGGTCTGGGCTGGCGACCGGACGTCGTCGCCTGGACGCAGGATCGGATCCTATCTTGAAGTCCAAGGGCCCGGCTGACGCGCTCAAGCCCGGCCAGATCGCTTGGATGTCCACCGCAGTCGGCTCGCCTGAGCCGCGTCCGGGTGTCGCTATCGTCGCCTGGACGTTCGGGGGAACGGCAAGCCACTGAGAAGAGTTGGAACGGGATTCCAGCGTCTGACAGGGTCTGCGAGTTGAAGGAACGGGCCGCCTCCGGAGAGGGTGTGTGCGGCGTGCTAGCCAGCACCATCTCCATCGTCGTCTGGGACGCCGTCTATACGGTCGGTCGCGCCGGGGTTGATGGCGGTCCGGGCGGCGCGTGGACCGAAGGTGGAGGGCGGCGGGACCCGACCGCTCGGACGCGCACGAGCGGTTCGACCTTGGCCCCATCCCTCGCGGCCGGGTCCGATGACGGTGGTTACGCCGGGCGCGCCTCCCCCGACGCGTCGGATCCGAGCTTGGCCAGGGAGTCGCGAAGATTGGCCACGGTCTCATCGACCGTCGCGTCATTCCCTTGGGCAGCCTGCTCGACGTCTTCGCGGATGATATCGGTCGGTTGGTGCCGGGTGTCCGGATCCCCACAGCCACAGTTTAGGCACATGACACTGTCCTCCTGTTCGGTGATCGGTCCTCGCCGCCGATCGCGGCGACGCGAACGCACGTTAGCCCCGCATACCCCCCGGCGGCATGCCCGCCCAGGCCCGGCGCGTTGCAGCGCCATGACAACCGGAACGCGGCATCTCCGTGAAGCGCGAAGGGCTTGGTGGGCGTGCGGCGTCACCTGTCCGCGAACGGTCCATGGATGCCGGCACGGTCGCTCGACCGCTCCTTGACTCATCCTCCGGGGTCCTGTGGCAGTCCCTGCTCGGCTGGTGCGTGGTCGGCGCGATCAGTGGAGCCCTGCTGGCAGTGTCCCCCTAAAGGTTGCGACCCCGGATGCGGCCACACGAAGCAGCCGGCGCTCGGCACCTGGCTGCATCTGGCTGCTCCTGGCGCTCCTTCCGTTCATCAATCGGCCCCGGGATCGTGGTGGTCGGCGACAGCGCCGTCGACGTCATCGTGGCTACCGTCGTCCTGGCTGCGTTCAGCGGCGGACTACCCCGGCTTCAGCCGCGCTGATCGCGTTCGGCACGCTCGACGACGACGTTGTGTCCCTCCCGCGCGGCGCTTTCCGCGGCGATCGCGACCCGCTCATCGGATCGCCTTGCCTCGCCCGCACCCAGCGAACTGGCGACGACCTTGCGTGCCGCCTCCGCGGTCGCTTCCGCCGCCCGCGACGCCTCGGCCGCGGCGCGCCCGGCACTGGCAGCAGCGGACGAGGTGGCCGTGGCCGCGACCTCCGCGAGCTGTGCGGCCTCGATGGCTTCCTCGGCCGCTTCGCGCTGCGCGCTCGAGCGGATGGCACGGCGCTCAGCGTCGCGCCATGCCTGCAGGGCCTCGCTCACATTCGATGGCCTCTCTGACTCGTCGAGGGTCGGTGGGTCGCGATCGGTTCCCATCGATGCATCATGGCAGACGCGTGCGACGCAGGAGGGGCGCCGGGACACGGCGCTGACGGCCGCTTCCCGCGTGCGGTTCCACGACGATGGCGGTGGGACTTGCAGGCGAGGGTGGATGGATTCGGAGCAGGGCTCACGCCGATCGCGAAAGGGCGCTCGGGAACGATGTGACGACTACAAGGAGTGGTGACGACATGCAGTGCCGACAACTGACGCGGGAGAAATGCTGCTTGGTGTCCCCTCGACCCCACGAGCCGTCCCTGACGGTCCCAGCGCCACCACCATGCTCAACGGCTATCCGGGTCGAACAGTACGAGGCGTGGGCAGCGGAACGGCTGACCGCCCGGAGGACGGACCGGCGCATCGACCGGATCTGGGAGGAGGCCACGACGACGGCCTCCCAGCCAGGCTGAACAGGATCAGAAGCCGCCGTGGAAAACTGGGGCCAAGGGCTCGCGAGAGACATCCAGACCGGGACCGAGCAGGTCTGCGACCGAGTCCGAGCCCAACCCGCACGTATAGCGCAGGCCGGTGTCGATGGCATCGCGTGAGTTGGGCGACCGGATCTTGGCAGCGTGCCTCGGTCGCGATCAGCTGGCCCGCATCCGGTTGTTGCGCGCGTTGTGTTCGACCTCGGCCAGGCCGAGTGCTTCGAGCACCGGCGGCACGTAGTTGGCGAACCGGCCACGCAAGCCCTTCTTGATCCCGTACCAGCCGCCCTGCGGGTTGTCCGCCGAGCGGCCCCAGGCTTCGACACTGTCAGGCATGGCTTCCTTCTGCTCGTCGGCAGCGCCGAGCAGCATCCAGTCGCCTCGGTCCTTGAGCATGGCGTGCAGGTCGTCGATGCAGCGCAGGTGGTAGCGCAGCTCGGTCGCGCCCACCTGGACGACCAGGGCGGGTGGGTCAGCCCCAGGGTCGCGATAGGCCTCGTACTCGGACTTGCCCGGCGGGGTCAGCAGGACCCAGGGGTCGTCGGCGGTACCCGTGCCTTCGACATCGGGTGGGCGCATGTGTCGTCACCTCGTATCGCTCTGTGGACGTGGGGCTGAAAGTAGCAGACAGAGACTGACATCTCTTGTCATGAATAAGGAGAGCATGGACAATCACACCATGCGCGCCGGCCGGCTCCTCACGATGCTGCTCATCCTCCAGCGCGGGGGCCGTGTGACTGCGGCCAAGCTGGCGGAGCTACTGGAGGTCTCTGAGCGCACGGTCCTCCGCGACATCGAGGAGCTATCCGCGGCCGGCGTCCCGGTCTACGCGACGCGTGGACCGGGGGGTGGCTTCACTCTGCTGGAGGGCTATCGGTCCGACCTGCATGGGCTGGCCGGCCTGCCGTCACGGCCGCGCAGATCCCGATCACGAGCACGGGGGTTGATCAGGATCTCGCCTGAGGGCCGGCGACTCGCGGCCGTGCTGGGCTACCTGCAGCCGCTTCGCGCAAGACGAGCGGTCGTTCCGGACACCGATGGTTGGATCGAGGCGTCGTTCCGCATCGACTCGATGGATTCGGTCGTGATCGAGCTGCTCGCGCTCAGTCCGCACGCGGAAGCGCTCTCGCCGCCGGGACTCCGAGAGCAGGTGCGGTCCAGACTGGAGCACGCTGCCCAGCTCTACCGCAGAGCGAGCCCATAGCTCGGACGAAGGGGACCCACGGGACGTGCCCACCGCGGCTCAGCTCGGGAAGCAGGTGCCGTGCACGACCCGCTCGACGCCGGCGCGGGTCCCGCCGCTGTGGCACTCGGTGAGGCGGTCGAAGCCGGGGCCGCCGATGAAATGGCCGGCGGACTGCATGCGGACGGTATCGCGATGGCGATCGCCCTCGAAGCGTCCGCCCGCGAGGAAGCGCACGAGGTCCTGTCCGCGCCCGCCGATGAAGGCGCCCGAGAAGAGCGCACCGACCCGGTCGGCGCCGCGGCCGCCCGCGATCCGCACGGGGCCGTCGGCCGTGCTGACGACATCGCTGCCGGAGCCACCTGCGAAGACGCCGGCCATCATCATCGTGACGTAGTCGTGGCCGCTGCCGCCGACGAAGCGTGCCTCAGGATAGCGGATGGCCGTGTCAGGGTCGCCTTCGGCGAGGTCGAGGTCGGAGCCGAGCACATCGACGCGGTCGTCTCCCCCGCGGCCGATGAACGTGCCCATGACGCGGTCCACGTCGTCGTCGCCGGGTCCGCCGCAGACGGTCATGCCGTCGAGGACGTCGGCAACACCATCGATGTCGAGGAGATTGCGGGTGGCGCCGCTCGCGTCATAGCCGGGCTGGGTCACCATGTCGTGATCGCACTCGGCAGCGGCCACCACCGCGCCGGGGATGGCCGTCACGAGGACGGCCAATAGCAGGGAGCTCAGGATAGCGTGGCTGTGGCGCGGCGCCGGCATGGGAGGGTCCCCCGTCGTCCAGGGTTGCGGACGGTCCGAGTCGCCGCCGGCGCTCCCCTGTCGTACCCGTCCATTAGCTGACATATCGGCCGGGGCGTCAAGTCTCGTCAAGTCCGACTGAACCTCAGCCGATGGTCCCCGTGTGCGTCGGCGGTCGGTGGTACTTGGCGATACTCCCCGGCGGCCTCCTTGCACTCGGCCTCCAAGCAGTTCGTAGAAGTCGAACGCGCAGCGGTCAGGTGTCGTGAACGCGAGGCCATGTCCACCGGCACACGCCGCCCGTCAGGGGACGTCCCTGCCGCGGTGCGTCCTCACGTTCACCGGCGAGTCGCCGGCGCCTGATCCGGTGCCCTCGGCCCGGCCGATGAGCACATCGACCGCTCCGGCATGGTGGAACTCGAGGTGCATCTCGCGACGAAGCCGCTGGTGCCAGACATCGCCGTCGAGATGGAGGGCGACGTTCCCGGGAGCCGTGATGCGCACCTCCTGGCCCCGGACGATGCGCAGCGCCCCGTGTGCGGGTGTCAGGGCATCGCGGAGGGTCCCGAAGCGCTCGATGAGGTCCGCACGGTCAGGCTCCTGCAGCAGCACCACTTCGAGGTTTCCGTCACCCGACTGGGCATCCGGGGCGAGTGGGATGTTGGGTCCGATGTGGGGACCGTTCATGACCTCGACACCGATGTAGATCCCGGAGTGGTCGAAGCCATCGATCGTCACGCCCCAAGCGCGCGCCGGCTCGTTCGCGGTAGCGATACGCAGCATGTGGAGTGCCCGATCGAACTCGCTGCCCAGGATGAAGGTCGGCGCCTCCAGCTCCCAACCACGAGCCATGGCGGTGGCGAGCAGCCCGCCACCGACCGCCTCCACGAACGGCTCCCGCGAGTCCGGCGCCTGCGCGAGCCAGACATCGAGCGGGAGGACGACCCCGTCGCGCCACGAGCGGACCACATCGCGAACATCGCCAGCGATGCCCATCGTCTTGGCCAGGTTGTTAGCGGTGCCGGTCGGCAACAGCGCCACCGGGAGCTTCCGATCTCCCAGGACCCGGATCGCCCTGGCCACCGTCCCGTCGCCGCCGACGAGCACGACGAGGTCCACCTCGTCCAGGAGTGCCGATCCCCAGTCCGCGTCCGTCGAGATGTAGCGCGGCTCATAGCCCGCATCGTCGAGCACCCGTCGCAGGAGGGCGGGCGGCTGTGAACCATCTCCGGCCTCGGCGTTGTGGATGACGAGGAGGCGTCGCAACGGAGGTTCACCCATCGCGTCAGCCCCAGGGCTGGTTGAGCAGGTTCGGGTCGACATCGGGAACAGCTCGGCCCGGTTCAGTCGCGTGCGCCGACGCGTCCTGTTCGGCCTTGCTGGACTCGGATCGGATGATCTCGGGGTGGCTCCGCACAGCGGAGACGAGCGAGCCGATCGGCAGGTCCTCGGGCTCCCCCAAGGCACGCTCGATGGCGGCTGCCTCGGAGTCGGCGTCGATCTCGTAGGTGCGTCGTTCGGTGACTACGACCATGTGCATCGGCATCGGAGGTCTCCTTCGGGTGCGGGCGCTAGAAGTCGTTTCTCGCACTCCCCAACCAGCGTGGCTGTCCCTAGCTTGTCGGACGGGTCATGACGGCGGATGGCCCAGAAGGTCGGACGAGACGAACTCCGAGGCCCCGGCGAGAGTGGACCAGGGCCTCGTGGCGAGTACCCCGCCCTGTGGTCAGCGGGGTGTACGGCTCATGCGACTAGCTCGAGGAGGAGCCATCCTCGAGGGCCTCGGCATCCTTCGATGGGATGGCCAGCTTGGCAGCCTCGTCCTCCTCGTCGATGTAGGCCTTCGGGACCGTGCGACGGGCGTTCATCCGTGGTTCCTCCTTCATCCCCCCGATGTCGCGGATCTGATCCAGAAGACGGTGGCCAACTGAGGATGGTCATGGCGATATGACAGCCGCGACAGGCGTGATAGCGGACGATGGTGTCAAGTTCGTATCGGCGTCAGCCGGAAGCGACCCGCGAACCCCGCGCCATGAGGTACTGGAGTTCGCGTACCGGTCGTCCAAGGGACGTCCCGCCCGCGCCGCTCGCACCTCGCTCGCCGACGTGCATGGTTGCACCCCGGCTTCGCCCTGCATGACCCATATTCTCCGGCGCCAACGCCGCACGTCGGAGTCTCCGCCCGACGACATTCGGCGAGGCGGTCCGACGCGCTACCCTGCCACGATGTCGCTCGAGCAGTACCGCACCAAGCGCGACTTCGCGATCACGCCCGAGCCCAGCGGCGTCTCCTCGGGCTCGATCGGGGGCCTGCGCCGTTTCGTCGTCCAGCGCCATCGCGCGAGCCGGCTGCACTACGACCTCCGCCTGGAGATCGGCGGCGCGCTCGCCAGCTGGGCCGTGCCGCGTGGGCCGTCGCTCCGTCCCCTCGAGCGCCGACGCGCAGCACGTACCGAGGACCATCCCATCGAGTACCTCGACTTCGAGGGCACCATCCCCAGCGGTGAGTACGGGGCCGGGGACGCCATCGTGTGGGACCACGGGACGTGGGACCCGGAGCTGCCTGGCGATGCCGGGGCCGCCGTGGCGGGCGGCGAGCTCAAGTTCATCCTCTACGGGCGCCGCCTGCGTGGCCGCTTCGTCCTCGTGCGCACGGACGCCGGCCGTCGCGGGTCGGAGGACTGGCTGCTCATCCACAAGGACGACGAGCACGCCGACGCGGAGTGGGACATCGCGGACCGACCGACCTCGGTGCTCTCCGGACGCACGAACGAAGGCGTTGCCGGCGGTGAGCCGGCGGACATCGATCCGGATCGTCGCATCGGCGACCTGGACCTCTCGGCCGCGGTCGAGGCCGAGGCGCCCTCCTTCATCGAGCCGATGCTCGCGAAGGCGACGGCGCATCCGTTCGACGACCCCGGCTGGCTCTTCGAGATCAAACTCGATGGCTACCGCGTGCAGGCGGTCGTCGAAGAGGCCGGCCGCCTCCGACTGTGGACGCGCAACCAGAAGGATGCCGCGACCTGGTTCCCGGCATTCGCCGCGTCGTCGGCACGCGAGTGGCTGGCGGGCGGTGCGGTCGTCGTGGACGGGGAGATGGTCGCGCTGCGGGAGGATGGGCGGCCCGACTTCAGCCTCCTGCAGGAGCTCTCGGGCACCAGGGGGCTCGGCGCCAAGGGCCGCGAGCGGCGATCGGGCAGGTCCGCGGGCGCGCAGCGGGAGCCGCGGACGGGCGCACTCGTCTACCACGCCTTCGACCTGCTGTATGTCGATGGCTGGAGCCTGCTGGACATCAGTCTGTGGCAGCGCAAGCGGCTCCTGAGGCTGCTGCTGCGTCCGCATCCCTCGGTGCGCTACGTGAGCCACGTCACCGAGCACGGACGTGCCTTCCACGAGGCGGCTTCAGAGCAGGGCCTGGAAGGCAGCGTGGCCAAGCTTCGCGACAGCCGCTACGAGGCCGGTACCCGCTCCCGATCGTGGCTCAAGGTGAAGACACGACGCGAGCAGGAGCTGGTGATCGTCGGCTATGAGCCGGGGACGGGAAGCCATGCTGACCTCGGTTCGCTCCTCGTGGCCACCCACGAGGCTGGCGGCTGGCGTTTCGCCGGCCATATCGGCAGCGGCATCGACGCGCGGACCCGGCGCGACCTGCGGGCGCTGCTGGACGAGAGCAGACGTGAGGACCCGGCCCTGCCCGGAGTGCCGCCATCATCAAGTGCCCGCTACGTCGAGCCTCGGCACGTCGTCCGCGCCGAGTTCGCGGAGTGGACCGCCGACGGCCTTCTTCGACAGGCCGTCTACAAGGGGCTCGAACCGGACCGCGATCCGACGACGGTCTCGCGGGAGGTGGCCATCGATGCTGTCTCCGCGTCCGCGGCCCGACCGGCCGACAGGGCCAGCGAGGGCGAGCTGGCGGCGCTCGACGCACTCGGCGATGGCGGCTCGTGGGCCGTCGGCGGGCACACCGTCGAGCTGTCCAACCTCGACAAGGTGCTCTTTCCGGAGGCCGGCTTCACCAAGCGGGATCTCGTGCGCTACTACGCCTCGATCGCCCCCCTGCTGCTGCCCTACCTGCACGAGCGCCCGCTCAACGTGCACCGCTGGCCGGATGGCGTGGACGGCTCGACCCACTTCTGGCAGAAGCAGATCCCGTCCCACGCGCCCCGGTGGGTAGCGCGCTGGGACCACCCCGAGCCCGGGCGTGCGCGGTCACAGACGTACGTCGTCTGCGACCGCGTCGCCACGCTCGCCTGGCTGGCGAACCAGGCCGCCATCGACCTGCACCCGTGGACGAGCCGGCTACCGGCCTGGTGGCGCCCCACGTATGCGCTCATCGACATCGACCCCGGTCGGGAAACGACCTGGGCCGAGGTCGTGACGCTCGCGCGCCTGTACCGCACGGCGCTGCAGCATCTCGGCGTCCGCGGCCATCCCAAGGTCACCGGCTCGCGCGGCATCCAGGTCTGGATCCACCTGCAACCGCGCTATACGTTCGACGACACGCGCGACTGGGTCAGCGCCCTCTCGCAGCGGGTGGGGGCCGTGGTGCCGGACCTGGTGTCATGGGAGTGGAACAAGGCCGATCGCGGTGGGCGGGCGCGCCTTGACTATACGCAGAACGCGCTGAACAAGACCCTCGTGGCCCCGTACGCCGTGCGGCCCGTTGCGCGTGGCGCCGTCTCCGCGCCGATCACCTGGGAGGAGCTGGACGACCCGGCACTCCACGCGCAGCGCTGGGACCTGCGCACCATCCTCGAGCGGACCGCCGAACGCGGCGACCTGTTCGCCGGGGTCCTGGCAGACCCGCAGGAGCTGCCGCCGATCGATTGACGAGCCGTTGACGTACCCCTGCCATGTCATTGTGACGAAACCCGGACCAGTGGGGTTACCCTTTTCACGCTCAGGCGACTATGATTCCCACCCCAGCGGCCAGTCGGCGGCAGGAGCAAGGAGCACAGCGATGCCACGTTCGATGTGGCGCGGCGCCATCCAGTTCGGGCTCGTGACCATCCCGGTCCGTCTCTACCTCGCGACCGAGTCGCGTGGCGGACTGTCGTTCAACATGCTCCACGAGGAGGATCTTCAGCGCATCCAGATGAAGGTCCACTGCCCCACTCACGGTGAGATCAAGCGCTCCGACACCGTGCGCGGCTACGAGTGGAGCAAGGGTCAGTACGTGGTCATCGACCAAGAGGATCTCGAAGCCGTGCCGCTCAAGACGATGCGCTCCATCGAGATCGAGCAGTTCGTGCCAGCACGACGCGACGAGACCCGCTTTGTGAAGCAGTCCTACTACCTGGAGCCCGAGGCGGTCGGGCGCAAGGCATTCGAGCTGCTCAGGACGGTCCTCTCCGAGCGCGAGATCCAGGCTGTCTGCAAGATCGTCCTGAAGGATCGCGAGCAGCTGGCCTCGCTCGATCCCTACGGCCCCACGATGCTGCTCTCGACCCTCTACTGGCCCGATGAGATCCGTGACGTCGGCGACCTCGACCTGCCCGAGGCGACACCAGAGTTCCGGCCGGCCGAGATCGAGATGGCGGGGCAGCTGGTGGATGCGCTGACCGGTGAGTTCGAGCCCGAGCGCTACAAGGACGAGTATCGCGAGGCGCTGCTGCAGGTCATCGCGCGGAAGGTCGACGGTCAGCCAGTGGAGGTGCCCGCAGCCGAACCTGAGACGAGCAAGCTCACCGATCTCATGGCCGTGCTGGAGGCCAGTGTCGCGGCGGCTCGTGGCGAGAAGACCCCGGACGACGCGGCCAGCGATGCACCGGCGCCGGTTTCCGTCAGATCGGCACGCGCCTCGAGGGCCAGCGCTTCCGGCGCCAAGTCCACGACCCGTGCCAAGGCCGCGTCGGGCACCAGGGCCGCGTCGGGAGCCAAGGCCAAGAGGACCGCGGCCAAGCCCAAGGCTGTTCAAGATGCCAAACCCTCCAAGTCCACGGCGCCGGCGAGACGTCGAAAGTCGGCCTGAGCCGCCAGGGACGAGCAGCGGGCTCGAAGCGCGTATCGATGGAACGCCAGCAACTCACGCTCGCGCTCGATGACCTCGGGGCTGGCGAGACGGACGGGAGCGCGCCCTCCCTGCCGTTTCCGCGGGTCGTCGATGGTGGCCCACCCTTCGATGATGACGAGCGCTACTTCGAGCCGTGGTGGCCCGGCACGCCGGCCTTCCTGCGTCGCGAGGGTGACCACCTCGAGATGCGCACGCAACACCTCTCCGACCCCCTCCAGGCCTTTCCCGAGCTGCGCAGACTGTTGGCATCGCTGGCCGCGGAGCGAGTGATCATCGAGGGGACGCTGCTGGCGCTCGATCGCGATGGCCGACCCGACGTGGCACTCCTGCGACGCTGTCTGAGCGGCCCACGGGCGCCGGAGGACTCTGCGGAAGGCGCCTTCGTGGCTGGCGATCTTCCATGGCTGGAGGGCCGCTCGCTGGCGCGTGAGCCGTTCGTCGAACGACGCCGTCAGCTGAGGCAGGTGCTGGCCGACTCGTCGCACGGCGTGCTCGGACGGGGTGTCGTCGGTGAGGGTCGCATGCTCGCCCGCGCAGCGGCGAGGATGGGCCTGTCGGCTATCTCCGCGCGGCGCCTCGATGGTCGCTGGCATAGCGGGCGAGCGGGTGACGAGCGGCTGCGGCTGACCGTGGAGGAGCAGCCGATCGGACCGACTCGGCCGTTCCTCGTGCTCATCGAACGCCTGCCACTCGAGGACCACGAGTAGGTTCGTGATCGTCGATGAAGCACCCCGATCGGAGGGCCATGTCCAACGCGATGGCCTTCGGATCCAGTTCCAGGTCTTCGGAGGCGGCCCACGGGCGATCCTGTTGCTGCCGACCTGGTCCATCATCCACTCGGACTTCTGGCGCCACCAGGTTCCCCACCTCGCCAAGGACTACACCGTCGTCGTCTTCGATGGCTTGGGTAACGGCGGATCCGATCGGCCTGTCCAGCCCGAGGCGTACGACGACCGTCTCTTCGCTCTCGACGCCATCGCCGTCCTGGACGCCGTCGGCGTGGAGCAGGCGGTGACCGTCTCCGTGTCCGCTGGCGCCTGCTGGAATCTGGTGCTCGCGGCCGAGCACCCCGATCGCATCCCGGCTGCCGTGTTCATCGGCCCATCCGTGCCGTTCGGTCCGGCGCAACTGCATCGCACAGCCTCGCTCGCAGCTTTCGACGATGAGCTGTCCGATCACGACGGGTGGTTCAAGTTCAACCGGCACTACTGGTCCCAGGACTGGCCCGATTTCCTCCGCTTCTTCTTCGGCCAGTGTTTCACCGAGCCGGACTCTGCTTCCGAGATCGCGCATTTCGTCGGCATGGGCCGTCAGACCTCAGGGGCGGTCATCTCGGCCACGGTCGATGCACCAGGTCTTGGGCACGACGAGGCCGTGGCCCTGGCTCAGAGCGTCCGCATCCCCGCCCTCGTCATCCATGGGGCTGAAGATGCCATCGTCAACGTCGGCAGGGGTCGCGAGCTGGCCCGTCTCTGTGGCGCTGAGTTCATCGAACTCCCTGGCGGCGGCCATGAGCCGCAGAGCCGTAGCCCCGTCACGACCAATGAGCTCATCGACGGCTTCCTTGCACGCCACTACCCACCATAGGCGCGCGGTACGACGTAACGACGTAACGCCCTCTCAGCCGACGGACCATCACTCGTCGCTCGTGGCGGCGCGGATCGTCGCTCGTGGCGGCGCGGATCAGCTTGGTCGGGGATCCATGGCCCGCCACGGCGATCCGCGGTCGCGTCCAATGCCGCACCCGTGCAACCTGAGGGCCGAGAAGGTCAGGCCTCCGAGAGCGGGTCGATCTCACCGAGTTCGATTGAGCGAGCACAGCGGACCTCGGCACCGCCGTCCATCTCCAGGAGTTCCTGCCGGGTCGAGCACGGACCTACGGCCGCGTAGGCACAACGTGGACCATAGCGACAGCCCACCATCGGGTCGATGGCGCTGGCAGCATCACTCGGTCGTAGCGGCACCCGGAAGGGCACGCCGAGCTCCGGGACCGATCGTCGCAAGGCGGCGGTGTAGGGGTGCCGCGGACGCTGCAGCAGCCGCGCGGTCAGGCCGCTCTCGACGACCTCACCGCGGTAGAGCACGACGGTCATGGGGCACAACCGCGAGACGACACCGAGATCGTGGCTGATCAGCAGCGCGCCCAGGCCACGCTCGATGCGCAGCCTCTCGATGAGCTCCAGGATCCGAACCGCTACCGTGGCGTCAAGGCCGCTGGTGGGTTCATCGAGCAGCAGGATGCGCGGACCCACCGCCAGCGCCCGCGCGATGATCGCGCGTTGCCGCTGTCCGCCTGAGACCTCGTGCGGATGACGGATGGCGACGCTCGCCGGCAGGCCGACCTCGTCGAGCAAGCGCCCGACCACGGCCGCCTGGTCCTCGCCCGCCCGAAGGTCCTTGCGACCTCCCGCTCGCCAACCCTCGGCGATGGCGGAGCCGATGGTCTGACGCGGGTCCAGGGCGCCATCCACGTCCTGGGGGATCATCTGCAGGGCGGTCCGGAACGCACGCAGCTCGGCACCGCGCATGCGGGCGACCGACCTGCCGGCCCAGGTGACCATCCCGCGCGTCGGTCGCACCAGGCCGAGCAACGTCCGCAACGCCGTGGTCTTGCCTGAGCCACTCTCGCCCACCAGCGCCAACGAGCGGCCGGGCTCAAGGTCGAGCCGGTCGATGGCGAACGCCGGGTGCGCCGCCGGATCGCTACCGTGATAGCGCACCTCCAGATCCGTCGCCACAAGATGCGCGCCGGCAGGCTCGCTCGGGGTCATGTCTGCACTCGTCATGCAGCCGTGGCATCCGCGCCCGGCAGCGCCGGCTTGGCGGCGACCAGCGCTCGGGTCACCGGGTCAGAGGGATGCTCAAGGATCTCCGGGCCCCCGTGTTCCACGATGCGGCCGCGCTCGATGATGTTGATGCGGTGCGCCAGACCTGCCACCAGGGCAAGGTCGTGCGATACGAGCAGGAAGGCGGTGCCCTCACTCGCGCGCAATTCGCGGAACAGCTCCGCGACTTCGGCCTGCACGGTCACATCGAGCGCACTGGTAGCTTCATCAGCGAGTACGAGTTCGGCCCGCAGCGCGACGGCGAGCGCGATGGAGACCCGTTGCGCCTCGCCGCCCGAAAGCTGGTGCGGGTAGCGATGCAGGAGCGCAGGGTCGAGCCGCACCGCCTTGAGCGCATGCGCCAATCGGACCGTACGCTCCGCCTTGGGCACGCCATGCAGCGACAGCGCCCGGTCGATCCATTCGTCAGCTCGCATAGTAGGCGTGAGCGCAGCGCGGGCGGCTTGGAGGACCACCGCGATCCGCCGTCCGCGGACCCCAAGCATGGTCCGACGTGACGCTCCCACGATCTCGATGCCGTCGAAGAGGATGCTGCCGGCCACTCGGGCGGACACCGGCAGCAAGCCGAGGATGGCCGCCTGTAGCAAGCTCTTGCCGGCGCCACTCTCGCCCACGAGGCCCACGATCTCGGCGCGATCGGTATCGAGTTGGTCGATGTCGAGCAGCCTGACCCCACCTATCCCGACGGTGAGCCCTCGGATGCTCAAGAGCGGCGCCGGCGACTCATTCATCGACGAGTCGCGCCTTTGGGATCGAGCCGCTCGCGCAGGCCCTCGCCCAGCAATGTGAACGCCAGGGCGGCCAGCATGATGGCGGCGCCGGGCACGATCGCCACCCACGGATGCGTCTGGAACAGAGAGCGACCCTGTTCCACCATCAGGCCCCACTCAGGGACCGGGTCGCGTGCCCCGAGACCCAGGAAGCTCAGACCGGCCAGCGTCAGGATGACGCCACCAAGGTCGAGCGAGGCTTGCACGACCACCGGGCCGGCTGCGTTAGGCAGGATATGCCGAGTCGCCAGTCGCACCTGCCCAATTCCCAGCAGTCGTCCCGATTCGATGAAGGCTCGACCGCGGATGGCCGCCGCTTCGCCGCGCATCAGGCGCGCATACCAGGGCCACCAGGCGACCACGATCGCGATGGCAGCGTGCTCCAGCGATGGCCCCAATGCAGCCCCGATGGCCAGCGCCAGCAACAGCGACGGGAAGGCCAGGAAGATGTCGACGACTCGCATCAGGATCTCGTCGACCCAGCCACCCACGGCCCCGCTGAATAGCCCTATCGGCACCCCGATGGCGAGAGAGGCCGTGATGACCAACAGCGACGTACCGACCGATGACCACGTCCCGAAGAGCACCCGCGATAGCACATCACGGCCGACCAGATCCGTGCCCAGCGGATGCTCGCCACCAGGGGGCTGCAGCGTGGCCAGCAGATTAGTGGCTGTCCCGGCATCGTTGGGGAACGGCGCGATCCAGGGCGCCAGCAGCGCCGTCACGAGCAGCGACCCGATGATCAGCAGGCTGACGATGAGTCCCGGATGCTCGCGGACGTAGTGCCCGCCGCCACGCAGCCATACTTCGAAGCCCTGTCCCTCTTGCGAAGCCCCGTCGGCTGCGGTCATCGGAGCCTCGGGTCGACGACGGGCCGCAGCAGGTCCACGACCAGGTTGGCGGCCAAGTAGGCCAGTGCCACGACCACGGTCGCTCCAGCGATGGAAGGGGCGTCAAGGGTGCTGATGGAGTCGGCCACATACGAGCCCAGGCCGGGCCAGTCGAATAGGTTCTCAACGAGGAACGTGTTGCCCAGGGCGTACCCGAAGACGAGCGCCAGCGCCGCCAACACTGGGCCCAATGACGGGCGCAGGGCGAAGCGCAGCAGGATGGTCCGCTCTGCGTAGCCGATAGCGCGCGCCATGCGGATGTGCTCTTCGCCCAGCGTCTCGATGAGACTGGCCCGAGCGAGCCGCCCGATCAGCCCCGTTGGATATGCCGCCACCACCAGCGCCGGCAGGATGACGTGCGAGGCCGACGAGAGCAGAAGCGGCCCGTTCAGGGACAGCAGCGAGTCGAGCATGATCAGGCCAGTCCTCGACCCCTCCCCCACGGCGTCTCGGAACTCACGGTCGTAGCGGCCCGCCACCGGCAGCAGGTCCAGCTCGGTCGCCACGGTCAGCTGCAGCAGCAGTCCCAGCCAGAAGATGGGCGCGGAGACGAGGATGGCGGTGATGGCACTGGCGAGCCAGTCGGGCCAGCGACCTTTCCAGCGTGCGCCGGCCATGCCCAGCAACAGCCCACCCACGACCGCGATGAGCATGGCCACGACGACCAGCTCAAGCGACGCCACCAGCCGCCCCGACACGTCGTCGAGCACCGGCTGGCGCGTGTGGATCGACACGCCCCAGTCGCCCTGCACCAGCCCCACGAGATAGCGTACGACCTGTTCAGGCAGGGGCAGATCGAGGCCCAGCTGATCGCGCACCAGGGCCAGTTCCTCGCGAGAGGCGCGAGGACCAGCCCAAGTCGAAGCGGCATCGCCAGGCAGAAGTCGGGTGATGCCGAATGCGACCAGTCCGACCCCGATAGCTACCAGCAACGACTGCGGCAGCCGCCGCAGCAGGAGTCGACGCATCGTCATCGGCCTGGACGTCGTGGCCGGACCGGCGGACGCGGCAGCCAGCCACGCCCGCGGTCGAGCAGCGCTCTACTCGAGCGGCGTCAGGTCGTACACGAAGGCGACCTGTGCATAAGCAGGGTCGTCCACGTAGCCGCCGACGCGCGCGTCCAGAGCGCGCTGGTAGTTCTGCACGTACGGCACCGCCACAACGGCCTCGTCGATCAGCTGCTGCTGCATCTCGATGTACTGCTGCTCGGCGGCGTCTCGGTCGGTGACCGTCAGCGACTGGATACCGTCGATGGCGGCGTCCATCTCCGCGTCCGTGTAGTAGGCCAAGTTGAAGGTCGGCTCGTCCTCGCTGTGGAACAGCGAGATGAACCAGCTGAAGGGATCGGGGTAGTCAGGCCACCAATACATCACGAAGATGTCCTGTCGGTCAGCGGTGTTCTCTGAGATGGCGCGATCCCACTGGGCCTGCCATTCGGTGGCCTGCACATCGAGATCGATGTTGAGCTCTGCGAGGTTGGACTTCAGGCTCGTGCCGACCAGCGTCTCATCGTTGTCGCCCACGGCCATGGTGAGCACCAGCTTCAGGGGCTCGCCATCAGGGCCATAGCCCGCCTCGCCCAAGAGCACCTTGGCGCCTTCGAGGTCCAGACCGGTGCCGCTGAGCTCGTCGCTGTAGCCCAGCAGGCCCGGCGGGATCACGCCCTTGGTCTCGGCCACGGCGCCGGCAAGCGCGGTGGCGATGCCGGCCGGATCGACCGCCTTGGCGACCGCCGCGCGGACCGTGGAATCCGCCAGTGGACCGGAGGCGGTGTTGAAGAGCAACACCAGATTCTGCAGCGAGGGCGTTTCCACGATCTGGACGTTCTTGTCGCCGCGCAGGCTGTCGATGAGCTGTGGCGTCAGCCGTTCCACGAGGGACACCTCCCCGGCCTTGACCAGCTGCAGCGCGGTCGTGGACTCGGGCACGACGCGGAAGACGACCTCAGTGTAGTGATCGCCGTCCCAGCCAGCCCAGTACTCCGGGAAGGCATCGAGGGTCAGCTCGAACTCCTGGCCGGGTTCCCAGTCAGATATGGCGTAGGGGCCGGTGCCCGCGTCTCCGCCGGCGGCGAAGAAGGCCACCAGGTCCTCCTCTGAGGCGCCCTCGCCGGCGGCCTCGACGTCGTAGATGTAGGCCGCGTAGTTGGCCGCCGCGATGAGGTCCATCGGTGCCGGCTCCACCAGGTTCATGACCAGCGTAGCGGCGTCGGGAGCCTCGAAGGACTCGACCCCACTCCAGATGTAGCCAGCGCCAAGGCCAAGATCCCGGGTGCGCTCGAGCGCCGCCTTAGCCGCCGCGGCATCCATGGGCTTGCCGGTGTGGAAGGTTACGTCATCGCGCAGCGTGAAGGTCCAGGTCAGGCCATCGTCACTGGCCGACCACTCGGTCGCAAGCGCGGGCACGACGCTGGCGGTCGCCGAGTCGTAGCGCGTCAGCGATTCGTAGATGTTGTGCATGGCGATGACCTCGTTCGAATACGAGGAAGCCGGATCCAGGTCTGTCACCACCGCCAGGTGCGAGGCATAGGTGAACGTCTCGCCATCGCCTTGCGCGGAGGCCGCCATGGGTGCCGCCGTCAGCAATGCTGCCCCGGTGAGGACCGCCCCGAGCCATGCTCGCGAACGGCCTGGGTGATTCCTTGCCATCTCGTACTCTCCTTCGAACGCTTGGGGCCGACGCGGCGTTGCTGCCACGACCTCAGCCCATGATCAGTGGTCCGGCCGCCTTGACCCGGATGCGGGCCCCGGGCTCCATCAGATAGGTCAGTGGTGTCTCCTCGACGTCGACGACTTCGACGCGCTCGGGGTCCGCGCCCGCCGCCACAGCCACCGCGCCGGCTCGCGCTGCGATCGCCCCGACGGCCTCGGCATGTCCGCGTGCCGCGAACGTCACGACCTCCTCGGCACTGCCACTGACCTTGGCGATGGCGGCGCCAATGGCGTTGGCGACATCATGGTGTGCGGGACGCAGGATCTCGCTGACGCCGGGGATCGAGTCCGCCAACAGGATGCTTCCGCCACCGACAGCGATGACGCTGACGGCACTGCGCGACGTCTTGACCCGGTCGATGGCATCGGCCACAGCCAGACCGGCAAGCGCCAGGCCAGCGGCGAGTAGGTCGGCATGGGTCGGACCGGGCATCATGTTGCCGATGCCTGCGGCGCGGCCCGCGAGCAGCGCCGCATCGGTGAGCGTAGGCGTATCACCGCCGAACGCCAGCGCCTCGCGGGTGATCCGCCAGGCCACCGAATCGGGCCCGATGGCTCCCGGACGCACGATGGTGCCTCCGCCGAGGGCGATGGACACGATGTCAGGCATGCGGAAGTTGGTGCGGACGCCACCGATCTCGACAGCCTGGCTGGACTCGCGCGGGAAGCCACCGACGAGCACGCCGATGTCGGTCGAGGTGCCACCGATGTCGACCACGATGCCGTCAGCACGCCCGGTCAGATAGGCTGCACCACGGATCGAGTTGGCCGGACCCGAGCCGATGGTCAGGACCGGGAAGCGCACCGCGTGTTCAAGCGCCATCAGCGTCCCGTCGTTCTGGGCGAAGTACAGGGCCGCGTCGATGCTGCGACGCCCCAGTGCCGCCGCCAACGTGCCCGCCACGTCTCGCGCCACGCCTAGCAGCGCCCCGTTGAGGATGGTCGAGTTCTCACGCTCCAGGATGCCCAGCGAGCCCAATTCGTGGCTGAGCGAGAGATGGACGTCGTCGCCCATCACCTCGCGGGCGATGTCTGCCGCAGCCAGCTCATGACGTGGCGATACCGGCGCGAAGACGCTGGTGATGGCCACCGCGTCGACCCGACCTGCCAGAGGCGCGAGGAAGCCGCGCACGGCATCCCCATCAAAGGGCACGATCTCGCGGCCATCCAGCTCGATACCGCCGCGCACGATGATCTCGCCGCCTGAGACCACCGCCTTGAGGTCGTCCGGCCAGGTCAGCAGCGGCCGCACCGACAGGGTCGCCGGCGCACCGATGCGGACGATCGCGACGCGGTGCAACGCCCGCCGCTCAAGGACAGCGTTGGTGGCGTGGGTTGTGCCCAGCATCACGTGGCTGATGCGAGTGCGATCGATGTCGCTGCCGGCGAGCACGGCGTCCACCGCGGCCTCGATCCCAGAGCTGACATCAGCCGATGTCGGCGCTTTGGCCTTTGCGATCAGGCCGTCGGTCCGATCCAGCACCACCGCGTCCGTGTTGGTGCCGCCCACGTCCAGGCCCAGGCGCAGGTCGAGCGGACGGTGCACCCCGCTACTGCTGATGTCACTGCTCATGCGCCGGCGCCGGCGTCTTTGCCTGGCCAAGCGCCGGTCCCGGGGTTGAGCTGTTCCACCGGAACGTAGGGCAGGTCGAAGCCGAACGCGGCCGGGCCGGCGGTCCGGAGACCGATGGGGGTGCGCCAGATGGGTGGACACGGGATGGCGATGACCACCACCCGCTGCCCGTACTTGAGGCGCTCGGTGTGGATGGCCTCGCCGGTCTGTTCATCGAGCAAGGTGATGATGTCCGGGGCGGTCGCTCGCACGTGGCCGTCCACCTTGGCCACCAAGAACTCGTTCTGGATCTCGATCTCAAGCGTCTTGCCGACGTCCGAGCGTGTGCCCTCGATGGTGGTGGACCCGCGGATGAAGCCCCCTTCGAAGCGGCGCTCGACATCGGCCACCTTGCCGCCGAGCAGCCGAGCCGATCCGGTCAAGGCGATGACCGCCCCCACCGGATCGGTCTCCGCTCCGCTGATGGAGCGACCGATCTGGGCCGCCAACGTCATCGTCCCGGGCACGGTCGCGCCGCGTGCCTGGGCGACGGTCATGGTGTATTCGGCACTGGCGGCGATGCCGCCACAAGCGATGGCGATGGCGCGCTCCAGGCGCTCGGCCCATTCCCCCTCGGCCTGGTGGATGACGGCACGGTGCCCGCGCTCATCCACCACGACGGCCGGTGCGGCCGGGATGCCTGCGAGGTGCATGGTGACCTGCTGGACCTCGGGGAATGCCCGGCCCATGCCGTCGGCGTCGAGGACTGGTAGCCCCAGCTTGGCCGCCCAGGTGATGGGCACCATGCCGTTCGAGCCGCCGATCTCGGCACACATGAGTGCTTTGACGGGGGCGCCACGGACACGCTCGACCTCTTCACGGAGATAGGCCCCCTCATCGCCCGACGAGAGCTTCTCGATGGTCACCGTGGGCGCGCCCAGGAAGCCACAGGACATGACGATCCCGTCATCGGGCAGGTCGTCATACTCGACCAGTTGGACGGGACCGTGATCCGCGATGGCTTGGATCGCCATCAGGGTGGCGGTGTAGGCCTCGCCACCCCCGCCAGCTCCAAGTACGGAGCAACCGCGCGCGATGTCAGGTAATTCGTCGACACTGATGGTTCGGGGCACCGCGGGATGATAGACGAGCCAGCGCCATCCGAGGACACCTTGTAACCGTTGACGTCGTTCCGCCCGGTCGAGGCGACCGAGATGACACCAAGGCGGCTCGGTCCCGTACCATCAGGACCCACCACTGACGCGCTGCCAGCCAGCCCAAGAGCCAAACCTGGGGAGGACCCTGATGATCGACCGCACAGCCCACAGCGATGCCGAGATCGCCGCGCGCGAGAAGCCGGAGCTGCCGCCCGATTCGATCGAGCCGTACTACACCGCCGATCGCGCGCGCTACGAGCGTATGGCGTTCCGCCATACGGGCAACAGCGGCCTGGCATTGCCGGCCATCTCGCTGGGTCTCTGGCACAACTTCGGGGACGACGTGCCCTTCGCTCGGCAGCGCGCGATCATCCGCCGCGCCTTCGACCTGGGCATCACCCAGTTCGACCTGGCCAACAACTACGGCCCGCCCTTCGGCTCAGCGGAGGAGAACTTCGGGCGCATCCTGGCCAAGGACCTCAAGCCCTACCGCGACGAGCTCGTCCTCACCACCAAGGCTGGCTGGCACATGTGGCCCGGCCCCTACGGCTGGGCCGGCTCACGCAAGCACGTGCTGGCCAGCCTCGAGCAGAGCCTGAAGCGCATGGGACTCGACCATGTCGACATCTTCTACTCCCACCGCATCGACCTCGACAGCCCGTTGACCGAGACGATGGGTGCCCTCGCCACAGCGGTGCAGCAGGGCAAGGCCCGCTACGTCGGCATCAGCTCCTACTCACCCGCTCGCACTGCCGAAGCGGCGGCCATCCTGCGCGACCTGGGCACGCCCCTGCTCATCCACCAGCCCAACTACTCGATGTTCAACCGCTGGATCGAGGCCGAGCTGCTCGACACACTCGCAGAGGTCGGTGCCGGCTGCATCCCCTTCTCTCCCCTGGCCCAAGGCCTGTTGACCGACAAGTACCTCGACGGCGTGCCACAAGGCAGCCGCGCCAGCCAGGGCAAGTCGATCTCAGGCGGCATGCTCAGCGAGGAGAACCTCACCCGCATCCGGGCGCTGCACGAGATCGCCCAGCGGCGTGGCCAATCGCTCGCCCAGATGGCCATCCTGTGGACGCTGCGGGACCCCCGAGTGACCAGTGCGCTCATCGGCGCCAGCTCGCCGGGACAGCTCGAGGACAGCGTCGGGGCTCTCGACGGTGCGCCCTTCAGTGACGAGGAGCTGGCCGAGATCGACCGCTACGCACAGCCCGGCGAGGGCATCGACCTATGGAACGTCTCGGCAGGGCTGTAGCGGCCCCGCTCGACGGGCCAGTTAGGGCGCCAACGTGCCGAAGAACACCTGCCAGGCGAGGAGGGTCTTGGCGAACAGGCTCAGGAACATGTACGTCTTCTCGCCGGTGAGGTAGTCCTTCCAGGGCCCGATCTTGCCGTACTGCAGGATCATGGTGATGGCGAAGACGTTGAAGGCTATGAAGAGCGACACGAAGATGGCGATGACGAAGCCGGGGATCGCTGCCGCACCCGGCTCCACGGCCGCCGACCACAGGGCGATGCCGATGACGAGCCAGGGCACGATGCCGGCGATGACGCCGAAGACGTAGTGGTTCCACTGGGTCTTCTCGCGACCCTGGTTGGCTGACTCCATCGACCAGCCGAAGAGGATCATGGCGGCGTTGACCCCGAAGATCGCCACCAGCGTGCCGATCTCCTGGATACCCGAGAGCGAGGCGATGACCACGATCATCACGCTGGAGCTGAGCGAGTACTCGATCCAGCGCAGGGGCTGGATATGGTTGGCCAGCCGGCGCTCATACCAGCTGCGAAGCGGCCACGCCATCAAGGCGTGAGCGATGGCGCTGAGGAAGAAGAAGGTCGACACGGCGGGCCCGATCGGCAGATCGAAGAGCGTGCTCTGCGCGGGCACGAGCGTCTCGGTCGCGGTATCGAACGAGAGATAGCTGCTGACCACCGGGTTGGTGACCAAGGGGTCGCGTGCGAACGAAAGCGCCAGGATCACCACGCCCTGGATGGCGTGCAGTGCCGCCAGGATGGCGTTCCAGCGATACAGGCTGTGCGAACGGTCTTCGGAGATCGGTTCGCCAGCAGGCTCCCCGACTGGTTGGACGGCAGCGGTCAAGTTCATCCCTCCCCATGATGTGGACACGATGTGCCCTAGCCCGGGCATAAATACAGGATAAGTAGCCGTACAGCGTTTGTCAACTGTTTGTATACCGTTCGGGAAAGAGGCCTCGCCCCACCGACCAAGCCGGGGCCTAGTTCGTTCGCGTCACCTTTTCGATCGAACGCGGCTGCTCGGGGTCACGCCCCTGCACGATGGTGGTGTGCATCGCGTGCAATTGGCCGGGCACGATCGACACGATGGGCATCAGCCATTCGGGAAGCTGTGGCAGGGCGAAGGCCCAGGTGCCCTTGGCGCAGACCGCGGCGTCATCGGAAGCGATCAGCAGACTGGCACCCAGCTCTCCGCCGAGTCGGTCGATGACCTCAGCCATGTCGTTGGCCGTGGCACCGCGTGGCGCGACGCAGAAGGTGGGAAAGCCGGCCTCGATGAGGGCCAGTGGCCCATGGATGAAGTCCGCCGACGAGTACGGATCGGCCAGCACGTACGCCAGCTCCTTGAGCTTGAGCGCCCACTCGCGAGCGGTGGCGTAGTGGTAACCGCGACCGAGCACGACGCAGCGATCGAGGCCCGCCTGGTCCTGCGCGATGCGGCGCACTTCCGGCTCCAGGTCGAGGGCTGCTGCCAGCGCATCGGGGACACGTGCCAGGTCCTCTTCCGCCGCGGCATCCGAGAGACCGGCACTCAGCATGGCCAGGACCGTGAGCGTGGCAGTGTAGGTCTTGGTGGCCGCCACCGCGCGCTCCGGACCAGCGCGCAGATCGAGATGATGCTGCGCAGCTTCCGCCATGTCCGAACCGGGCGTGTTGGTGATGGCCAGCGTGGTGGCACCCTGTGCTCGTGCTGCGCGGATGACGCCGACGACGTCCGGCGAAGCGCCCGACTGGCTGATGCCGATGACGAGCGCGCGACCGTAGTCCGGCGAGGCCGCGTAGAGCGAATGCACGCTGGGCGTGGCCAGCCCGACGTTGAGGCCGGCCAGCACCCCCAGGGCGTATTGCGCATAGACGGCAGCGTGGTCGGAGGTGCCACGTGCGGCGATGACGACGTGGCTGGGGTCGGCGGACCTGATCGCTTCACAGGCGGCGGCGATCTCCGGTCCTGCGTCACGCAACAGCCTCGCCGCCACGTCCGGCTGCTCTCGGATCTCATCGATCAGGGCCACGAGGCGACCTCCATTCCGTGCCCACGAGGATAGAGCCCGGGGATGTCCACGGGCAGCCGGCCACCGATGGGCGCGTGACCGAAGAGCGCGTCAGCGACCGCCCCGACGCTGGCCGGCACGATCGAATATGAACACAGGTGAGTCGACGAGTCGGGGTAGTGGGCCAGATCGTACGGCGTGCGCATGGCCACGGTGACGGTCGGCGTGCCGCTCCCGAGCAAGGCCTCCACGAGACGTGCCTGGCCCGGTTGCACGTTGGTCGCCAGAGTGGCGACGATGGCGGCGTCGGCTCCCGCGACGAGCTCCCGAGCCGCCCGGATCTCGGCATCATCAGGCTCCGCTGCCACACGCAGTCGCACTACGTTGGCATGGTGCCGCCGCACCGCATCAGCCAGGGCCAGTGGCTCGTCGGCGGATGAGTCGGCCGGGGTCAACTCGTGCGGCGTCGGCGTGATCACCGCCACCCGCCCAGTCGTCTCAGGCCGCAGGGGCAACAGTCCTGCAGCATCGCGCACGAGTGTCAGCGCCGCCCCCGCCGCACGGCGCGCCAGCTCGCGATGGGCGTCGCTGCGCACCACGTCGGGCGAAGGTCGGTCGAAACCGCTCAGCCAGCGTCGAAGTTCGAGGATGCGCCGAGAGGCGGCACGCACTCGCGCAGCCGGGAGCAATCCTCGCAGCGCCGCCTGCCGAAGACCCTCCTCAAGACGTTCCTGGGCGGCCCGGTCAGGCGTCAGCAAGAGCAGATCTACTCCCGCACGCAAGGCCACGATGCTGTCGATGACGCCACCGACACCCTGCGCCACCGCCTTCATGTCCATGGCGTCGGTGATCGACACGCCACTGAAGCCCAGGTGCTCGCGCAGGAGCTCGTGCATCACCGACCGCGACACGGTGGCCGGCAGCCCGCGGTCGCCGGTGACGGCTGGCAGCGCCACATGCCCGGACATCACCATCCGGGCACCGGCCGCGAACGCCGCCCGGAAGGGCACCAGCTCGCGCGCCTCCAGAGCATCCATGTCCCCCTCGATAGCGGCCAGCTGATAATGCGGATCGGCATCGACCGCACCGAAACCGGGGAAGTGCTTGGGGGTCGCCGCCACGCCGCCAGCCTGCAGCCCGCGGACGGTTGCGGCCGCGTGCCGAGCCACGGCCACGGGGTCAGAGCCGAAGGCGCGAGTGCCCAGACTGGTGTTCGCCGGCTCGACCGCCACATCACACACCGGCGCGTAATCGACGGTGATGCCGAGGGCCCGTAGCTCGGCCGCGGTGGCCCGGCCCACCGCCTCGGTCAGGTCGGTATCATCGGCCGCACCGAGCGCCATGGCTCCGGGAAAGCGCGTGCTGTCATGACCCAGGCCGACCAGCTGGCCGCCCTCCTGGTCCGCCCCGATGAGCAGCGGCAGTCCATCCTCCACAGCCTCATGCAAGCGCTCGGTCAACGCCGCGAGCGCTCCTGCCCCAGCGACGTTCTCGCGCAGGAAAAGGGTGACGCCATGCGTGTTCCCGGCCGCGATACGATCGAGCAACCATGCCGGCGGTCGGGTGCCGCTGAAAGCCGGCAGCAACTGGCCCAGCACAGCGTCGACCGGCCGTGGCGAGGGACCCCTGGACATCCCGATCAGCTCAGCCCTTGACCGAGCCCGACAGGATGCCGCGCACGAAGTAGCGCTGCAGGGCCAGGAAGACGAGCATCGGCAGGACCATGGTCACGAAGGCCCCTGCCGTGAGCAAGTGCCATTGCTGGCCGCGCCCACCCACCAGCCGGCTGAGCTCCAGCGTCATGACCGAGCGGTCCTCGGTGGCACCCAGGAAGACCAGCGCCACCAGCAGGTCATTCCAGACCCACAGGAACTGGAAGATGGCGAAGGCCGCCAGGGCTGGCACCGAGAGCGGCAAGACGACCTTGGTGAACATCTGGAAGTGCGTGGCGCCGTCGATGCTGGCCGTCTCGAAGAGGTCGCCGGGGAGCTGGCTGATGAAGTTATAGAGCAGGAAGATCGCCAGAGGCAGGCCGAAGGCGGCGTGCGCCAACCACACGCCCAGGAAGGTCTGGTTGATGCCCAGCGACTGGTAGATCTCCTGCACCGGGATGAGCGCCATCTGCAACGGCACCACCAGCAGCGCCACCACCACCATGAAGAGCGTGCCCCGGAACGGGAAGCGCATCCAGGCGAAGGCATACGCGGCGAAAGCCGCGATGGTGATGGGGATCATGGTGGCCGGGATGGCCACGATGAGGCTGTTGATGAAGGCATTGGCCATGTTCTCGCCACCGAGCACGGCCTCGTAGTTGTTGAGCGTCCAATTGGTCTGGAACGGAGCGAAGAGCGCCGTCCACCAGCCGTTCTGGGTGACCTCGTTGCCGGGCCTGAACGAGCTGATAAGGATACCCAGCGTGGGCAGCGACCAGAACAATGCGATGGCGATGACCACGATCCGGATCGGTGCTCGCCGGACGAAGTTGCTTCGTTGTGGCTTCATGCCGTTGGTCACGGCATCGCTCGTGGCCGTCATGCCGCCAACCCCTGCTTGCGCACGTTGCGAACGTTGATGAGGGCCATCGGCAGCACCGCCAGGAACAGCACGACCGCCAGCACCGACGCCCGTCCGGTGTCGAAGAACTGGAAGGCCTGCAGGTACATCTGGTTGGCCACGACGTCGGTGTTGAAGCGGCCGCCGGTCATGACATAGACGACGTCGAAGACCTTCAGCACGACGATGGCGGTGGTGATGGTGACCATCACCAGCGAGCCACGGATCATGGGCACGATGATGCGGGTGAACTTCTGCCGCTCGCTCGCGCCATCCAGGCTGGCGGCCTCGATGATCTCCGTGGGTACGCCCTTGATGGCCGCCGACAGGACGACCATGGCAAAGCCCGTCTGGATCCAGATGAGGATGACGATGAGCGCAAAGGTGCTGATGCGCCAGTCGGGCGTCTGCGTCCAAGGCACCGGATCGAGGCCGACGCCCTCCACGACGGCATTGAGGAGGCCATATTGCTCCTGGCCCGGTGGACGCCACTGGTAGACGAAGCGCCAGATGACCGAGGCGCCGACGAGCGAGATGGCCAGTGGCAGGAAAACGAAGGTCTTGGCCACCGACTCGTACTTGACGCGGTCCACGAGGCCCGCGATCAGCAGGCCCAGGCCCACCGAGCCGGCGACCCCGACGACCAGCCAGAGGATGTTGTTGATGTACATCTGGTGGTTGGCCGGATTGGTCAGGGCCCATGCCCAGTTGTCCAGGCCCGCGCCGACGGTGAACGACTTGATGATCGTCGAGACCACCGGCCAGGCCAGATAGATCGTCAGCAGCAGCAGCGCCGGGCCAACGAAGACCCACGGAAGCAGCTTGTTGCGCCATCGATCGGACAGCCGCATCACCACCGCGTTGAGGCCGGTGTAGAAGAGCCAGATGCCACCCACGCCGACCGCCAGCGCGACCGCGGCCAGGACGATCTTGGCAGCGGTCCGGTCGCCGCTCCCGGCACGCAGCGCATCGGCCTCGGCAGAGTTGCCGAGCAGATCGTAGAAAAGCGCCGCCACATTGGATGACGCCTGGTCATCCAGCAGGAACCAGATGCCGATGAGTAACCCCGCCAGACCGAGGATCACCCCGACCGGCATCAGGAAACCGCGCCAGCCCGTAGGCTGCCCGGCTTCGGACGTCCCGTACGTCACAGGCTCCCTCCTCCTCGAGTAGCGACTCCTAGGGTACTCCGCGAAGATAGCGATGGCGCGCCGCTGGTGCGGCGCGCCATCGCGCTGTTACGAGTGTGAAACGACTACTGAGCGCTGCTCATGGCATCGTCGATCTGCTGGAGCACGGCATCGGTGTTCTGACCGTTGTCCTGGATCCAGGACACCACACCGGTCCAGAAGTCGGCACCGGAGGCCGGCATCAGGTCGGAGGCATCGAAGCCGAGCGACGTGGAGTTGGCCACGATGTCCGACGCGACCTCAAGCTTGTAGTTGCCCGCATACCAATCGGCCGGGGTCGACTGGTTCGCGGAGATGGCGCTGCCCGCTTCGATCCAGGCCTTGATGCCTTCCGGCGTGGCCAGGTACTGCAGCAGCGCGCGCACCTCAGGTCGGTCGTCGCTGACGATGAAGGCGTCACCGGAGCCGAGCGAAGGCGTGCCATATGCGGAGTCGATGGGCGGGAAGTAGAACAGGCCCACATCCTCGCCGATGACGTACTTGGAGGTCCCGTCGCCAGCCTTGGCATCGGGGAAGAAGTCGGGGCCGTACCAGGTCGCCTGCTTCTGCATCCAGCAACCGGGGCTGGCCATGTCATCGTTGAACATCGGGTCCATGGCGTCGGTCTGCGCCGTCGCCAGGATAGCCGTGCTGCCACCGAGGACGTAGTCAGGCGTGAAGTAGATCTGGCCGGCCAGATCGAAGGCGTTCTTCACCTCGGGAGAGTTGAAGGGCAGCTGTAGTGCAGCCCAAGCGTTGTAGTTCTCCAGGCTGGTGGTCCGCAACATGATGTCTTCGATCATGTCGGTGGCGATCCAGCCCGTGGCCGGACCGGCGTCCATGCCGACACACCAGGGGTTGCTGCCGTCGGCCACGATCTGGTCGGACAGTGCGATCAGCTCATCCCACGTGGTCGGCACCTTGTAGCCGGCGGCCTCAAAGGCCTTGATCGGGTACCACACGACCGACTTGACGTCGACCTTGTAGGGCATGCCGAAGATGCCGGCATCCGTGGTGTACAGCGGCAGGGTCGCGGGATGCTCCGCGAGGAGCTTCTCGGTATCCAGCATCGGTGTGATGTCCTGGATGAGCCCTTGCGAGCCATATTCGAGGATCGCCGACGGCTGCGCCAACTGGATGATGTCCGCCGCGGCGCCACCGTTGAGCGACACGTTGACGAGGGTCTCGTGCTGGCCCGAGGGGACCTCGGCTACGCCGACCTGGATGCCGGTGGCATCGATGAATGGCTGCAGGGCGGCTGCGAAGTTGTCACCCTCGCCACTGATCCACTGCGTCTGCATGGTGACCTTCGAGCCAGCCATGGGCTGGTCGGCAGCCATGGCCTGGTCCAGCTCGGCGTAGCCGCTGGACGCCATATCGCCTGCCGGCGCCATGCTTGCGGCAGGACTCGCGTCCTGCGCCGCGACGCCAAGGCCGCTGAATGTGAGGGCCATCGTTGCCAACGCGGTGCCGGCGAGGATGGTCTTTCGATTCTGGTGCATTGCACCTCCTCCTTGATCTCACCCGACTGTCGGGCGAGAAGGGTTGATGAAACGGCGCGAGGCGCATCCGGCGCCCGGCCAGTCGTTCAGGCCGTCGCTGCCCTCCTCTCCTTACGTCCTCCTTGCGGCAAGGCGCGATGGTCCCGGTAGCAAGGAATGCTAGTCCTGAGCGGCCACATCTTCCGGGCCATTGCGCACGTCATGCGACGAGCGCCAGACCAAGCTCGGAGGTCATCAGGATAGCTGCCGCACCCAGCGCGACGGCGTCGTCGCCAGTGCGGCCGAAATGGATGTTGCTGCGCTCCATCAGCAGTGGCAATGCCGAGCGGCGTGCCTCGACGCGGACGGCATCCAGCCAGGGCTGACCGAATTCGGTCATGGGACCGATGAGGACGATGTCACGCGCGCCCAGCGTGCCGATCATGGCCGCCAGCACGCGGCCCAGCGGGGGAGCCGCGTCGAGCACCACCTGCCTCGCCGTACGATCGCCAGCATGGAAGGCGGCCAGCAACCGCGCCTGCGTCACGGGCCTGCCCGCCAATGCCGAGTCCGGCCGCATGGCCACCAGCTGCGCCGCCCGCCCCAGCACCGCTCGCAGGCTGGAGGCGGTCTCGAGGCAACCTGTCCCACCACAACGACAGCCGACCTCCTCATCGGTCACCCGCGTGTGCCCGATCTCGCCGGCCCCCGAATCATCGCCGGCGTAGACGCGCCCGCCGATGACGATGCCGGCACCGATGCCCACGCCCACCTTGACCACGACCATGGCCGATGAGGTGTCGTGGTGGCCGAAGGCCCACTCGGCCATGGCCGAGGCCTGTGAGTCATTCACCACGATGGTGGGGAGGCCGGTGAGCGCCGCGAGCCGCTCGCCCACCGGTGTATCGTGCCAATCGAGCCCGACGGCCCAGCGCACCCGGCCCGCAGGCTGTTCGATCAGGCCCGGCGTGCCGATGCCCACGCCCACCAGGGGGCGTCCGGCGGCCGCTGTGAGGGTCAGCACGAGTCCTTCCAGTTCGCGCAGGGCGGCTTCTCCATCGCGACCGTGCAGATCGCGCGACTCGCGCGCCTGGACCTCGCCGCGCAGATCGATGACGGCGCCGCTGAGGCGCTCGCGGTCGACGTCGACGCCCACCAACTGGCGGGCGCCAGCGGGAACACAAAGCAGGATGGGCGCCTTGCCGCCGGTGGAGGGTCCGGTCCCAACCTCCACCACCAAGCCGTCGGCGATGAGCCCTTCCACCAGTTCGGACACGGTGGTGCGGGTGAGGCCCGTCGCACGCGCCACATCTGCGCGACTCAGGGCGGCAAATTCGTACACGGTCCGCAGGACCAACTGCACGTTGGAACGCCGGGTCTGCCGATGGGTCGCCTTGGCGAGTGTGGCGGTGGGCACGGACCTCACTTTGTCAACGGTCTGGACCAAGTTAGCGTACCGCCTTTTGTCAAGTCCGTTTACAAAGTCGTGTCATCTCACAGCGATGAGGACACACATGGCAGCCCAGCGACTGCCTCACTCCCGGATCCTGGACACGAAGGCGATGATCAGCTCGGATGGCCCGGCACGGCGACGCTCCACCGTCGTGAGACACCGTAAGCCATCCAATCCCCGTGGCCCGTGGACCGACGCCCGATACGGCAGTGACCGTCCCATCGGCGCGCTGGTTCACCCGCCCGGTGGGTCATCGGACGGCTGGGCGGGTCGCAGCACCCCTGGCTCCGCTGGTTCACCCGCCCGGTGGGTCATCGGACGGCTGGGCGGGTCGCAGCACCCCTGGCTCCGCTGGTTCACCCGCCCGGTGGGTCATCGGACGGCTGGGCGGGTCGCAGCACCCCTGGCTCCGCTGGTTCACCCGCCCGGTGGGTCATCGGACGGCTGGGCGGGTCGCAGCACCCCTGGCTCCGCTGGTTCACCCGCCCGGTGGGTCATCGGACGGCTGGGCGGGTCGCAGCACCCCTGGCTCCGCTGGTTCACCCGCCCGGTGGGTCATCGGACGGCTGGGCGGGTCGCAGCACCCCTGGCTCCGCTGGTTCACCCGCCCGGTGGGTCATCGGACGGCTGGGCGGGTCGCAGCACCCCTGGCTCCGCTGGTTCACCCGCCCGGTGGGTCGAAGGTCCCCATCGTCGGCTTCAGGGCGTGATCCCAGGCCCGACCGCTGTGGCCGTGGCGCGCACAGTCCGGGGGAGCGAGGCGCCCGCGGCCGCCCGACGTCGAGCGCCTCGACGAGCCTCGGATCGCGAGCGCTTGTGCGTGTACATCGCGGCATCGGCAGCTTGCAGCAAAGCCTTGCCGCTCCGGCCATCGCGCGGGTGGAGCGCCAAGCCGACACTGCAACTCACGTTCACGACCGATCCATCGGACATCGGATGGGCAAGGTCGGCGACGGCCGACGCGGCTCGCTGGGCGACCTGCGTGGCTTCGTCGGCGTCGGTGTCGGGCATCAGTACAACGAACTCATCTCCGCCGTAGCGGGCCACGATATCGCTGGTCCGCACCGCCGCTCGCAACGCGCCCGCGATGGCCCGCAGCACGCCATCGCCAGCCTGGTGTCCGTGCTCGTCATTGATGCGCTTGAACTCATCAAGATCGATCATCAACAGGCTCAGTGGTGAATGGGCGCGCGATGCTCGCGCGGTCTCCTGGCGGACGCGATCTTGAAGGTGACGGTGACTGTAGACCCCGGTGACCAGGTCCGTCTCGGCGGCATCGCGGAGCTGGCGCACCAGTCGTGCATTCTCGAGTGACGAGGCGACCTGGTTGGCCATCGTCCGCAGCAGCGCCGCCTCGCCGTCGCGGAACCGGCGTCCGCTGGTTTCGGCGACGAACTCGACCAGGCCCATCACCCGGCCCGTGGCCGACAGCGGCAACAACAGCGCCGCCGCCCCCCCGAGCCCGCGGAGACGATCGAGCTCGGCCGGCTCCAGACCGTCGACCTCAGGGTCGAGCCACACGACCTCGTCATTGAGCAGCGCACGTCGAAGCGAGCGATGCCCGGCGAGATCGCGTGCAGGCCCGATGAGCGGGCGGCCGTCGGCCCCGATGGGCAGCAGCCTGCCACTCTCCTGGTCCCAGCGCGAGATGAGGCAGGCATCCATATCGGCAGCGGCACGCAGCTTGACCGCGAACAGGCTGGCAAGATCGCGTTCATCAGAAGCCGCGGCCCCCGCCTGGCTGATATCGAGCAGGGCTGCCAGCTCGGCGACATGTCGGTCTCGTTCCGCGAGCAGTCGAGCGTTCTCGATCGCGACTGCGGCCTGGTCGGCAAGGACACCCAGCAAACGTGATTCGTCTTCAGAGAAGCGACTCAGACCCAGTCGGGAGAGCACCACGACCCCGATGACATGACCCTCGGAGCGCAGCGGGGCCAACAGCATCGATTCCTCGGGCAGATCTGCCGATCCGGGGACCTGCAGCGCGCGGGGATCGTTGGCAGCGTCATGGACGATCAACTGCTGGCCGTTCGCGGCGACCCAGCCGGTGATGCCTTCGCCGACGGTCACCCGCAGGTCAGCCGCGGACTCGCCCTGGTATTCCCGTGCATGGGGCCGGAAGGCGACTGGGTCGAGGTTGCGCCCGTCCGCCCGCAGGACGTACACGCGAGCGTTGTCGAAAGCCACGACACGCTGGGTCTGGGTGCAGAGCGCGGCGCTGACCGCCTCCACACTCGTCAAGCGGGTGAGTTGGGCGGCCACCGATTGGACCGCCTCGAACTGGGCCGACCAGGCGATGGGTCGCGGCCCGAGGCGCGTCGACACATGTTGAACCAACTGGCGCGCCTGGACACGAGCCAGAGCCAGGTCCTCGTCGTTGAACGGCTCGCGGCGGTTGCGCTCCAGGATCAGCAAGCCACCACGTTCATCCGGAAGGGCCAGGCGCGCGACGGCGCCCGCTGGTCGCGGATCGGCCCGCCAGGCGGTCAGCCAGCGGGGCAGCCTGCTCGGCGCGACCTCATGTCCGGCTCCCGGCGTTCGGTGCGACAGCTTCGAGAGTCGACCATCACGCACCGATGCGATCAGTTCGAGCACGCCGTCGCCACGGTCGAAGTAGAGGTGCGCGCCGCGGTCGGCCGCTACCGCCAGGGCAAGCCGCTGCAGGGCTGCCGCGGTCTCCTCGCCCAATGCGGTCTGCCCGCCCAACATCGACATCAGCGCACGGCCGGCTGCGGCGAGGACACCGGCGCCGTCAGAGCCGGCACGCCGGGCCCCCGCATCGCCCTGACGAGGAAGACGAAGGCACCGAGCGCGATGACGGCATCGCCGATCGAGAACGCGGTCGCCATCGGCAACGGTGGCGGGAAGACGAAGATGTCGCCCAGGAACGGGAAGATCGTATCGGGGCCGATGAGCGTGATGTTCGAGTAGTGCGCCACCGGCAGTGCTGCGGAACCGGTGAGCTCCAGCCAGGCGGCCGGCGAGGAGGGCATGTAGCCGCCATTGGCCAACACCGCCAGGAGGTTGAGGATGGCTCCCACGGCCAGGATCGAGAGGCCAGGTCGTCCCAGGTTGCGGAGCAGGGCAGCGAGAACCAGGAGCGTCGAGAGGACGTAGATGCCCGCACCTGCGGCGCCGATGCGCTCCTGGATGGGATCCGCGAAGAGCACCAGCTGCACCAGCAACCCGACCAATGCCAGCTGCCACCACACGAAATGCACGCCCTCCAGGTTGCGGATGCGCCCACCCCCAAGCCGTCCGACGATGAGGCCGGCGGCGATGGAGTACAGCAGCAGCACCTGGTTTCCGAGCCTCCGCTACAGACATCGCCGGCGCTCGAGCGCCGGCGACAGAGTCGTTATCGATCGCGCACCGATGGTGGATGGGGCCGACGAGCGGCGCGAGGGTTGATGTCGCCGGCCCCGATATCAGCGTCTGGACGCGAGCCCTACCAGCGGAACGGTGCCGCCAGCACGAGCACGAACGACACCACGACTGCGAGGCGGATTGCCAGATCCTTGAAACGGCGCATAGCTGGAATCTCCCGATGAGAACGGGCCCATTGGCCCTGGGTGCCTGCGAGTGCTCGAGGTCTCGGTCGAGGGGGTCATCCCTGACGCTCCCGATACTCGCCAGCGGACGCCTCACCCTCCATGGCGCAGTGGTACTAGGACGGGGTTTGACAGCGCGCACCGCTGGAGCGGCTCGAACGACGCGGCGCATGGCGGCGGGTGCGTTCGGGTGACACCACGGAGGCGGCCGCTTCGCCCAGACGGCCTGGCCCTATGCTGAGCACATGAACGATGACCACCTGCTCGAGACGACGGTGGAGCGCCGGGTCCTGCATCGCGGCCGCTTCATCACCTTCCGGGTCGACACCATCGAGGACCCGCAAGGCAAGCGACACGCGCGCGAGGTCGTCGAGCATCCTGGCGCGGTCTGCGTCATCCCCATCCACGGCCCTGACGTCCTCCTCGTGCGGCAGTACCGCACGCCGGTGGCCCGGGTGATGCTGGAGCTTCCAGCGGGCACCCTCGATCGCCTACCCGATGGCAGCATCGAGGACCCTGACGACGCTGCACCACGAGAGCTGGCCGAGGAGACCGGACACAGCGCCGCGACCTGGAGATCGCTGGGCCACTTCTGGACGGCCCCGGGCTTCAGCGACGAGCTGATGCACCTGTACCTGGCTACCGACCTCGTGGTACTCGCCGACTATCGTGGTCCGGACGTCGACGAGTACCTGGACCTGGTGCGTCTCCCCTGGCGCGAGGCCGTGGCCATGGCCGAGACCGGCGACATCACCGATGCCAAGTCCCTGGTGGGCCTGCTGCGCCTGGCCCGGCTCGCCGATGCGGGAGAGCTAGCCCGGTAGTGCTTATCTTATCCCGTTGCTTCAGCAGACCACAACATGTGGGACCTTCGTCTCCTGCCGCTACTGAACACGGTTGACGGCCGATCCGTCGAGGAGCAGTCTCACGCTGTCGCCGGCCCTGATGCCGGCTTCGCTGAGCTAAGGGGAACGCACTCATGTTCCGGACCGCCATAGCGCGGGCGCTGCTGGTCGCGGCACTCGTCCTCCCGATCGCTTCCGGCACCGCGGCACAAGATGCGAGACCCACACCCGAGGGCACCAGGTGGCACCTCGTCGCCTCCGACGCGGGCGGTCTCGAAGGCCCCACGTGGCCGTGGGACCTCGAGGTCACGCTCACGCTGGGCGAGAGAAGGGCCTTCGGATCAGCTGGCTGTAACGGGTTCGGCGCGGACTACGAGCTCGACGGCGAGGCGCTCAGCTTTGGCCCGCCCAGGCTCAGCAACGCGGATTGCGCCGACGCGACGATGGGGATCGAGGCCGCCTATATGGCGGCGTTGCCGAAGACGGTCTGGTGGGGCTTCGATACCGGGCCGGCTGGCGATCGCTTGCTGCTCCTCTTCGACGTTGACGACGAGCTGCTCCTTTCGTTCACCGAGGCCGACATCGTGACGCCGACCTCATTCCCCGGTCCGGAGGGTGGGCCGTGGCTGGGTTCGGGCCCACTGGGCGACTTCACGCACGTGCCGGGGGCCGGGGCGACCCAGGGCCTCGACTGGCAGCCCGCGGCTGGGCCCGCGCTCGAGCAGGGCGCCTCGCTCGTGCACCCCACCGCCTGGGCCGGTGGGTTCGCCGTGGTCGAGCGGCCGCGGAATGGGGATAAGCAGACGCCCCACGCTGTTCGCACCTCGGCCGACGGGCGGTCGTGGGAGCGCACGGTGCTGCCCGAGGCCGTGCGGTACGTGTACTGGCTGCGACCGTTCCGCGACGGCCTCGTCCTCGTGAGCGCTCAGCACCGCGGCTACACGCCCGATCGGTTCAGGCTCGACACATGGCGCTCCGTCGATGGCCTCACCTGGCGCCGGGTCGGCTCGGTCGCCGCGTCGCTACCCGAGCGGCTCAAGAGGGAGCGCTACTGGAGCATCGTGCCGGTCGAGCTCATCGCCACCGACCGTGGGCTGACGCTCCTCGCCTCGGTGGTGTACTCGGAGGGTGCCGGCGGCTCGAGCCGCGATGCCACGATCGTCGTCTCGGGTGGAACGTCCGCGCCGGTCCGGGCGCGCACGCGACCGGCCCGCATATGGGGCTGGACGAGCCGCGACGGCTCCGAATGGGACCGTCGGCGGGTCGGCGGCGTGGTCGGTCCCGACGGCTACGGCTTCGTCAACGTGACGACCCAGGCACCATCGCGCATCCTCGCGATCCGAGGGAACGGTGACGCGCTCCTCTCGAGCCGGGACGGTCTGCGCTGGCGAGTCGAAGCCCCGCTCCCATCGGACTTCGAGGGGGGCGTCTCCGAGGCGCTGCTGTGGACCGCTGACGGCGCACTCGTGCTCGGTGACAACGGTGCGGAGGGTGGCGAGGCCTGTGGCAACCGCCTCGGCGCCTGGCGGCTCGACCAGGACGGGACCTGGGTCGAGACCCTCGATCGTCAGCCGGCGGTAGCCAAGGGTGCGGCTGCCGACGGGGCCACGGTCCTCGTCGCCGGCAAGAGCTGGTGCGCCGGCGAGTGGGCCTGGGTCATCGGCTCGGCCGACGGCGGTCGGACCTGGGACCCGGACCTGAGCTGGATCGGCCCATTGGGGTCGTGCCGCGGGGAAATGGCCATCGCCGATGGGACGGCGGTCGTCGTGGACTGTGCTGCTCAACAGGCACTGCTGTGGGCCGCGGTGCCGACGTCGGTCGCCGCGCCCTAGACCGCTCGAGAGACCATAAGGTCGGGCCGCCGTGCCGGTGCCATCCGGCAGCCGTCGCTACGGCCTCACCGGGAACTGGGGTAGGTCCGTGGCCCCGCGCACGATGCCGAGCGGCTTCGGGCCGTGAGCCGCGCCGAGGCCGAGCAGCGTCTGGAAAGCCGCCTGCGGGTTGCCGCGGCGGTTGTGGCGGAAGACGAACTCGTCGAGATAGACCTGGAGTTGGGCACGGCTCACGCCGTGGTAGGTGCCGAGGAGCCACTGCTTGAGGTTGCCCATCGCGCGGTCGGCGAGCGGCACGACGTGGAGCGCGCCCTTCCTGATGTCGCCCTGCTTCGTCGAGACATGGTCGTAGCCGAGCTTCGTGAACCCGTCGAAGCCGGACATCGCATCGGTGCGGATCATGCTGCCGAGCTCGACGTTGTGGAGCACGAAGTCGTTCATCGTGGCCTGCGTGAAGTCGGGGATGACCTCCATGCGAGCCCGTCCGGTGCGCTGACCTCGCCGCTCGACCGCGACGATGACGAGCGCGGCCTTGCGGCCACGTAACTGGCGGCTGCCCTTGACCCCGGACTGGTAGCCACCCACCCACGTCTCATCCATCTCGATGACGCCGCGGAGCTTGCTGCGGCCCTCCGCGACCATCGCCCGGCGCAGCTTGTGGAGCAGGAGCCAGGCGGTCTTGTAGGTCACGTCGAGCTGCTCCTCGACGCGCTTCGCTGACAGGCCGCGCTTGTCCGTCGCCATGAGGTAGGCCGCCCAGAACCAGGTCGTGAACGGCAACTTCGTGCGATGGAGGATCGTGCCTGAGGTCAGCGAGACCTGGTGCCGGCACGCGGGGCTCGCACACTGCCAGCGACCCTCGGTCTCGAGGACGTAGGCGCGGCCGAACCCGCATCGGGGACAACAGAACCCATTCGGCCAGCGGCAGTCCCAGAGGTAGGCGGCGCACGCCTCGTCATCCGGGAACGCGCTAAGGAACGCGCGGAGGTTGCGCGGGAAGGGCGGTCGAGCCACCAGTCGACACTACATGTTGTGTAGTGCTGACGCAACGGGATAAGCACTAGCCCGGTAACCACTCCCGCAGGTCGACCGTGACGAGCCGAGGGCTCGGCGTGATGCCGGGGATACGGCCACGCTTGGCGATGGGGACGCCGTCGATCTCCTTGAGGTCACCGGTGAAGTCGATGGGCGAGGCACCACTGATGTAGCTGCCCACGGCGAAGAAGTCGACCGGCGCGCCAGCGTCCTTGAAGTACCAGATGCGATCCGGAGTGAGGCCACCCGAAACGACGATCTTGACGTGCTCGAAGCCGTCCTGATCAAGCCGCGCCCGGACTTCCATCACCAGGTCAGCGGTGACACGGCCGCGCTCCGAGGGCGTGTCCAGACGCACCCCGTAGAGGCGGTCGCCGAGAGCGTGGGCCACGCGCAGGGACTCCTCGGCCTCGTCCTTGAAGGTGTCCACCAGCACGATGCGCGGCACGTCCGGCGCCACATGCCGATCGAAGGCCTCGGCGGCGCGGACGGTGTCGCCGATGACCAGCACCAGCGAGTGCGGCATCGTACCCGTGGGCGCCAGGCCAGCCAGGCGTGCTCCGGCCGGCGTGGATGCACCCACGCAGCCACCCACGATGGCGGCATAGTCGAGTGCGTCGGTCACATGTGGATGCACATGGCGGGCGCCGAACGAGATGACCGGTTGGGGCGCGGCGGCAGTCACGCACTCGCGTGCCGCATTGGTCCAGCCACTCGACTGCGCAAGCATGCCCAGGATGGCCGTCTCATACAGGCCGAAGGCACGGTAGCGCGCCCTGATGCGCATGACGATCTCCTTGGAGGAGAAGGCATCGCCATCCGACAGCGACTCGACGACGTGCTCTTCGCCGCTCTCGACCAGGACAGAAGCCAACAGCACCTTGGCCTCGTCGATGCCGCATAGGATCCCCTCCGCGCGCGAGAAGACCTCCATGACCACGACCGGGTCCATGCCCTCGCCCTCGAGGATCTCCTCGGCACGGCGAAAATAGACGTCGGCGGAGTCTCCGCTGAGCACGTCACTAGAAGGCCGGCGGCGTTCTCTGGTCACGCTTTCCATCAGGCCCGCAAGTGTAGCGACTGTGCGCGCCGCAGCGTGCCGCGTCGGCGTTGCGAGTCGTTGCGTCCGCTCGCGCGACCTAGCGCCCACGTTTCTTGAGGAGGCGTTGCAGCGCCCGGTCGAGCTGGGGCGCCATCGACTTCGCGAACGTGGCCGTGAGGTGATGGTGATCACGGAAGACGATCATGTCGTCATCGACCACGGGGCAATCCCGGGTACCACCGCAGATGAGGTTGCCGAAGTCCAGCAGCTTGCCACCGACGGCGCGGGCAGCTGTGCGCTCCCGCAAGGGCGATCCCCCCGAGACCCGACCGCTGGCCGGCACGGCACAGGGACGGATGTCCTTGATGTGCTTGGCCAGGCAGCTGGGGACGTCGTGCCCCGGATAGGGCACGTCCGCGATGATGACCTTGTGGCCCGGTACCCGCCTCAGCATCCGCGCCATACCGTTCCCCTGCGCCACATAGGACTCGTCGGCTTCTTGGATGGGGTGCTGCCAGCGACTCAGCGCCGTGACGACCACATCGGGTTGGAGCCGTTCGAGCGCACCCACCACGTTCTCGTTGAACGTCTCGCACTCGCGATAGCGGCGTTTCAGCTCAAGATTGCGCACCGGGATGTCGGTGAACGGGCAGGAGACCTTGACGAACGTCTCCAGGCGCCAGCCGCGGTCCAGAGCGACCTTGCGCAGCGCCGGATACCAGTGGGATGCATGCGAGTCGCCCACCAATGCGATGACCACCCGAGCCCCGGAGGGACCGACGGAGCAGGTGAGCGGACTGGTCAGATCCTCCTTGTTCAGACAACCATTGCCCACCAACGCCTCGGCATCGTCTGCCGCATCCCACACCGATGGCCGCACATCGGCGGGCAGGCGGATGACCGGTGTCGGCTTCGGAGTGCGCCGCGGCTTGGCTGTCGGTGCCGCTGTCGGTTTCGCTGTCGGTTTGGCTGTCGGTGTAGGCGGCCTTCTGGGCTTGGCCTTGGGGGTGGTGGGTAGGGGCGACGGGGTCGACGTCAGTGCTCCCTCGTCGCCACGGCCCGGCGCACGGCCCGAGCCACCGTCCGAGCCCGCCTCGCCGCGCGTGGCCGTCTCGCTGCGACGGGATTCAGCGATCGCCGTGTCGGTGACCCAGCCGGTCGCACTGACCCCGACGAGGACGGCCAGGGCGAGCCCGAGCAATGGGCCACCCGCCAGCGCCAGGTTCTTGCGGGCACCTTCGGGTCTGGAGCCCCGCCGGATCGGCTCTTCCAGGAAGACCGTGCTTAGCGTCGCCACCAGGATGGCCAGTGCCACCAATCCCACGCGAGCACCCGCGGTAAGAGCGTCGCCATAGGCGATGACCGGCAGGATCAGCAGAGGCCAGTGCCACAGGTACAGCGCGTAGCTGATGCGGCCGAAGAACCGCATCGGCGCCGTCTTCAGGAGCATCCCGGCGCCGCCCTTGCGGTGCCCACCAGCGATGATGGCAGCCGCCCCGATCGTCGGCAGCAAGGCCCAGTAGCCGGGATAGGCCAGCGTGTCGTCGAAGACGATGCCGGCGAGCAACACGCCGCCGAGCCCGATCCAGCCGGCGATGGCCAATAGCCCTGGGGGTGGCGACGAACGCCATCGCCGCATCGCTGCGATGGCCAGGAGGCCACCGAGGGCCAGCTGCCAGGCACGCGTCGGCAGCGAGTAGAAGGCCCAGCTGGCCGCCACGTCGGTCAGCACCACGGCCAGCAACAAGGAGCCCAGGGCCACCAGCGCCACCGTCAGGGCCACCCCGCGCGTGCCACGGCCGAGCCGAAAGACGATCAGCAGCAGTGCCGGCCAGAAGAGGTAGAACTGCTCTTCCACGCTGAGTGACCAGAAGTGCAGGAACGGTGATGGGTCCGTGACGGCGGCGAAGTAGTCACCGTTCGCCAGCGCGAAACGGATGTTGGAGACGGAGAGCGCCGCGGCCACGCCATCGCCGCTGACCCGCGGCAGTTCGAGGGGTGAGAGCACCGCTGCGCTCAGCAGGAACGTGGCCGCCAAGGCGAGGGCGGCCGCCGGGAAAAGGCGACGTACGCGCCGCACGTAGAAACCCGGGAAGCTGATACGGCCGCTCCGGTGAAGCTCGCGGTACAGCAAGCCGGTGATGAGGAACCCACTGATGACGAAGAAGACGTCGACACCGACGAAGCCGCCGCCGAGAAAGTTCGGTGCTGCGTGGAAGACCACGACCATGAGCACCGCGAGTCCGCGAAGTCCTTCGATGTCAGGCCGGAAGTAGCCAGCTGCCGGCTGTGCGCTCTCCGGAGGGGGAGCGACTGACAAGGGGGCGTCTGGCTGCCTGCGGGGCACCCCGACCGAGGGCCGTATCGGGGCCGACCGATAGCCGGGCATCGACGGCCACCGGCTCGGGCCGGCGGCGCCGCGGTCCGACGGCATCGGTCTTTGGTGCAAGTCAGGCGCCCCCTCGGCTAGGGACGGATGCTACCGGAAACGAGTCGCCCAGCCTCAGGCGGGCTCGGGCCCCGGGGAGAACTCTGTCGCCAGCAGCTCCGCCAGCTCAGCCGCGTAGCGTTCGAACAGGACCGCCCCGCGCGATGGATGGTCCATGGCAGGGGCCACCCTGGCGCCGGGATAGAGCCACCCCAGCGATCGCTCGAGCGTCAGGTCGCACACCGCCAACAGGCGCGCCATGGCCGCCCCCATCGCATCGAGGTCGAGGTGTGCCGCCGGAAGCTCGCAGGTCAGCACCGGTCGGTCATCGGTCGAGAGCGCGAACTTGACGAAGGGCAGCTCATCGTTCCAGCGCAGGAACTGGCGGTACGACACGCGGAAGGAGTCGTTCAACGGAGGCGCGAAGTGCACCCACAGCAGCATGGCGTTGCCCGGATCGAGGATGAGCGTCAAGCGGATATCGGCGCGTCGCATCCCGTCGAGGCGAAGGTCCCAGCTGCTGACACCGTCACGCTCTCCGCGGTCGACCGGCACCAGGCCCAGCTCGTCGAGCCAGCTATCGATCGTGGCTGCCTTGATGGTGGCCAACGGTGCGATGTCGGTCAGGCCTTCTTGCCCCGCGCGCGGCGCGGCTTGTGCTCGACGCTGCCGCCACTCGGCACACGCTTGGACCTGAAGTCGGCCGGACGCACGTCACCGGCGATGCGCACGTTGCGGCCGATGCGCGCGGAAGCGGGGATGACGGCCCGCTTGCCGATGACGGTGATGCCGGTGTTCAGTCGCTCGGGCTCGACCACATTCGGCGTGTCGAAATCACTGCCGATGCCCACGATGGCGTTGGGTCCGACATTGACCTCCTTGTCGATGATGGCGCGATCGACCACCGCCCCAGCGCGGATGTGCGTATCGAACATGATGACGCTGTCGCGCACGATGGCACCGGGATCGACACGTACGCCCGGCGAGAGCACCGAGCGCTCGACGGTGCCCGCGATGGTGCAACCGTGACTGATCAGACTGCGATGGACGTTGGCGGTGGATCCGATCCGAGCCGGTGCGCGCTCCTCCGAGCGGGTGTGCACGACCCAGTCGCGATCGTAGAGATCGAGCGGCGGGTGATCGTCCAGCAACTCCATCTGGGCTTCCCAGTAGCTGTGCACGGTGCCCACGTCCTGCCAGTAGCCTTCGAAGCGGTGGCCATAGACACGAGCCCCGGCTTCCAACATGGCCGGGATGATGTTCTTGCCGAAGTCGTGCCGGCCCTCCCCCAGCCATTTGTCGAGGGCCTTGCGGCTGAAGACGTAGATGCCCAGGCTGGCCAGGTTGCTGCGGGCGCTGCGGGACTTCTCCTGCCAGTCGGTGACGGCGTCGCTGTCATCGAGCGAGAGGACGCCGAAACGATGCGTATCCTCCATGGGTACCGGCTTCACCGCGATGGTGACATCGGCGCGTTTGCGGCGATGCTGCTGGATGAACGGCCCGTAGTCCATCTTGTAGATGTGGTCGCCGGCGAGCACCAGCACGATGTCCGCACCCGATTGGTGGATGGCATCGAGGTTGGCAGCCACCGCGTCGGCGGTGCCCTGGTACCACTCGCGGGGGCGCCCCCGCGAGAGGAAGGGCTGGAAGATGCGGATGCCCCCGCTGTTGCGGTCCAGGTCCCAGGGACGGCCTGCGCCGATGTGGTCATTCAGTGACAACGGCGCGTACTGGGTCAGCACGATGACGTTGGTCAGACCCGAGTTGACACAGTTCGACAGGGTGAAGTCGATGATGCGGAACTTGCCCGCGAAGGGCACCGCCGGCTTGGCCCGGACGCCCGAGAGCAGCGAGAGGCGTTCGCCTTCGCCGCCCGCGAGGATGACCGCCAGTGTTCGACTCACGCCGCGATGCTACACCCCGCTCCACCTGCGAGTTGCACGGTTCGCGCAGGCCGCGACACGGGCGCAAACGGCACATGTATCCGATGGTCATCGGGACCCCGAGACCCATTCCCCACATCGGGCATGGGCAGGCCGTACCTAGCATCGCTCTACGTCCGCTGCCCATACCGGACTCCACCGGCACGATGACACCACCTGGCGGCGCACGACTCGAACAGGAGCGACGAACCGATGCCTGCCGCCGCCATGCCCGCGAGACCCCTCCATCGCGGTCGCCCCCGACTGGTCGCCAGCTTGCTTGCCGTGGCGTTCCTCGCCGGGCTCGGTGCGACCTCAGCAGCGCCGGTGGAGGCTCGCAGCTGGATGCGTGAGATCAGCGCCACGCGCGCCAGTCAGATCTACTACGAAAGCGCCATGCGTGGGGCAGACTCGGAGGTGCGCTCCCTCAAGCACGCCGCCAAGCACACCCGTCGGTCGCTGCGGGCCTCCCAACGCCGCCTTCGTGCCGCCGTGGAGCGCCGAGCCACGGCCAAACGCCGAGTGGGGGCAGCCCGAGCAGCGCTGCGGTCGGCTCGGGCCGAGCTGGCCGCTCCGATCATGGAGCCGCCACCACCACCGGACGCTGCGACTGCCGTGCTGGCCATCACCGCGTCCATACCCTCGGACCCATCCGCACCGCTGGCCCTGGAGCGCGCGTTCGTTCGTTCGGCCACGCCGCCCTCGGCCGAGGACCGGAAGGACATCACGGTGGCAGATGTCATCGCCATGGAGCACGCGGTCCGTCGAGCCAGCCGAGCGTCTCAGAAGGCGGGGCGGCGCGCACGGGCTGCCGCACGCAACGTTCGTGTCAGGCGCGCTGCGCTGCTGGCCATCAATGCTCGGCAGCGAAGCGCCACTGCCCGGCGCGAGGGAGCCGAAGCCGCGCTCGGCGGGCGCATCGTGGCCATGTCGAGCCTGGCGCAACGTCGGATCGCCAAGAAGACCAAGGTTCGCCCCGGCATCAACAGCGGCTTCATCTGGCCGGCCCGTGGTCGCCTCAGCCAGCGCTACGGCTGCACCGGCTTCGCGCTCAATCCCGCGCGTGGATCGTGCCGACACTTTCACGACGGGCTCGACATCGCCGGATACCTCGGCACGCCCATCCGCTCGGCAGCCGTCGGCGTAGTGAGCTACGTCGGCTGGAACCCCTGGGATGAGCAGGGGCGCGCATTCATGGTGGTCGTTGCCCATCCCGGCGGCTACGAGACCCTCTACGGGCACGTGCAGCCCACGCGGCAGGTACGTGTCGGGCAGCTGGTGAAGCGTGGTGAGGTCATCGGCTACATGGGTAGCACCGGCCACGCCACCGGTGTCCACCTCCACCTCGAGCTGCGCCGCGGTCACACCACCCTCGACCCGTTGGCCTTCCTGTGATCGGCGCCGCTATGCAGATCGCCCCGGTAGCCCCAAGGTACCCCGTGGGTCCCCCCCGGTCAGGTGGTGCCGTGCGGCACCGCACGCCGCGAGCATGGGCCGTATGGTCCGAGCACACCGAGCGCGAACCGCGACTGACGTCGCCTGGCGTCTGCTGACGCCCGCCCTGGCGATCTTGCTGGTCTTCTCTGGCACCGCGGTCGACCCCTCGCCCGCGGAGGCCCGCGGCGGGTTCGATGCCACGTCCACGCTTCGTCAGCGGCAACTCCAGGCGGAGGCCACGATGCTTCGCGCCGACAAGCAGGTCAAGCGCCTGCTGCAGCAACGAAGCCACCGCACCGGGCGCCTGCGTGCGGCGAAGCGCCAGCTGGGCCGGGCCATCGATCGCCGAGACGCATCGGCCCGAAGGTTCGGGCGTGCCGATGCACGCCTGGACGACCACGAGTGGGACCTGGCGCGTACCGTGCGCGTGCGCCCCAACCCCATGGGCACACAGGCGGTGGACAAGCCGGCGCTGCGCAAGCAGATCCGTACGCTCGAGAACAAGCGACAGCGTCTCCAGGCGAGGACGCGCCAGCTCGGGCGGCAGGTCGATCGGGCCCGCAAGACCAAGCAGCTTCGACAGAAGACCGCCGGTGCGGCTCGCATCAAGGCACGCAAAGTGGCGCGCGAGCGCGCTGAAGACAAGCTCGGCGCAGCCATCAAGCAGATGATCGAGCTGTCACAGGAGCGTGCCCGTGGCAAACTGGGGCCATCGAGCGTGAAGGGCTTCAAGCGTCCGGCCAAGGGCCGCGTCAGCCAGGGCTACGGATGCACGGGCTACCGCAGCAATCCAGTTCGCGGCGGCTGCGCCCACTTCCACGACGGCATCGACATCGCCGCGGAGCGCGGCACCGCCGTGCGAGCATCAGCCGGCGGCTATGTCGCCTATGTCGGGCGCAACCCCTGGGATGCCGGATCGCGTGCTTATGTCGTGATCATCGGCCACGCCGGCGGCTACGAGTCGGTCTATGGCCACCTGCAGCCTCGGCGAAAGGTGCGCGCCGGCCAACGCGTCGAACGAGGTGACGTCATCGGCAGCGTCGGCAACACGGGCCGTAGCACAGGCCCTCACGTCCACTGGGCGGTCAGCCGCGACTTCCGCAGCCTGGACCCACGAAGGGCCGGCCGCTGACCCGGGCCGGTCCGAGACCGGGCCGGTCGAGCTACATGTACGCGCGCGGGTTCACCGGTGACCAGTCAGCACCGGCCCAGACCTCCCAGTGGAGATGGTTCCCGGTGCTGTTGCCGGTCGAGCCCATATAGCCGATGGTCTGGCCACGCTTCACGACGCTGCCGGCGTGTACCGCCCCGGAGGGCTGCATGTGCGCGTACAAGGACGATAGTCCACCACCATGGGCGATGATCACGATATAGGCCGGCACCGCCTCGTACGGGTTCCAGCCGGCGAAGGCCACGACGCCGCTCGCGGAGGCCACGATGCGCGAGCCACCCGCGCCGGCGATATCGATGCCGTCGTGCCAGTGCGGACACGAGCCACTGGGAGGGTTGACGTAGTAGCCGGTGCAGCCGTAGTCCTGACTGATGCTGCCGTTGGCCGGCCATACCAGGCGTCCGGATCCGGAACCGGCCCGGATCCCGCCGCCACCACCGCCACCGAAGCGTGCCGCCGCTTTCGCCTGCGCCGCAGCCACGAGGCTCTGGACCTTGGAGCGCAGCGCGTTTCGCTGGGACACCATCTTGCGGGCGACAGCCTGTGCTTCCCTCTTGTTGCTGGCGATGATGCGCATCTGCGCTTCTTGACGGTCGCGCGCCTTCTCCGTGCGTGCTTCCAGCTTGGCCAATCGCCGCTTGGCCTGGTTCAATTGCGCACGCAACTCCATGACCTTGGCTTGCGTGTCGAGGGTCTCACGGCGGAGCTGGTCGGTCCGCAGGCGCGTCGACGTGGTCAGCAGGCGCAACGAATCGAGTGCCTGCTGATCCTGCGTGATCTGCCGCGCCAGTTGCGCGTCCTGGTCGCCGTAGGAGAGATAGGCCGAGGTGTCGGTGAGGACGTCGGAGAACGACTCGGCGGTGAAGAGCTGATGGAGGAGCGTGGTGTTCTCGGTGCGATAGGCCTCCGCCAGTCGACGACCGAGGGCCTCACGGCGCGCTTTCAGGTCGGTCTCACCGTTGGCCAGCTCCTGCTCCAGAAGACCCAGGGTGAAGTCGGTCTGGCGCTGTTCCTCGACCAGCTCAGCGTGGCGTGCCTCGATCCGCTTGAGCCGCTGCTGCACCTTCTCGATGCGCGCCTTGACCGCCGCCTGGTCGGTGCGGATGTCCTTGAGATCCTCCGTCGTCTGGTCCAGGTCGCGCTTGGTCTGCGCTTCCTCGGACTGCAGTTGGGAGACGAGGCGTTCCGACTTGGCGATGGACTGCGTCAGCGCCGCCTGTCGCTCCTTGGCAGCGGCGATCTGGTCCTGGAGGCTGGCGGCATCGACTGAAGTCGGCGCCGACACAGGCACCACAAGGATGATGGCGAAAAGGAGCACGAGCAAGCGGGACCAAGACACGGCGGCCCCCTGTGCACGCGCTTTCACGCTAGGCACGATCTCTTTATGCAACTCCCATGTGCTGCCGTACGCAGCACCCCGGGCACGGGGGTTGACCGAACACGGCATTCGATCGACCTCGTCATGCTACTCCCCCTCCGAAGCCATGGCAACTGCCGAAGCGGGAGCGTGTCGGGAGCGGAACGCGTCGTAGTACGTTCGGGCCGGTGCGTTCAGACACCGGCCAAGGCACGCTCTGCGGCATGGACCCGTTCACCATCCTTGCTGCCGCCGTCGGCGGGGCGTTCGGCTTTGGCGCTGACCGTCTCGCCTCGCGCTGGCCGGCCCACGAGAACGAGCGCGTGCGCGGGTTCGACTGGCGCACGCTGGTGCTGACGCTCGGGGGCGCGGCGGCCTTCGGTCTGCTCGCTGCTCGCTGGCACGACCAGGGCAGCGCTCTCGTCGTGTTGGGCATCTATATCGGCGCCCTGCTGGTGTTGCTGGCCACCGATCTCGACCAAAAGCTGTTGCCCGACCTCGTCACGTTGCCGCTCATCGGCTACGCAGCGCTGATCATGCTCCTGGGCCTCAATCCGGTGCTGGCGGGCAAGGCGCAGGTCCTCCTCGCCGACGGTGATGCCACCGCCATCGCGGCTGCTGTGCTGGCACCGGGACTGCTGGCCCTGAGCGATCGTCTCTTCCACGGCGCGCTGGGCATGGGCGACCTCAAGCTGGCGGTGAGCCTGGGGCTCATGTTCGGCATCTCGCAGCTGTTCGTGGGCTTCATGCTGGCCACGGTGGCATTCGCCGCCGTCGTGCTGGCACTCCTGCTGGCTCGCCGTCTCCGCCTCAAGACGGCGATCCCGTTCGGGCCAGCGCTCATCGGCGCCGGTATCCTGGCCGCGTTGATCCAGCCCTAGCCCTCAGCCGGGTCGATCTCCTGCCAGCGCCAGCTCGACCAGCGTGGCGTGCATGACACCCGTGGCTCCCTTGGCAGAGAAGGCATCCGTCTTGTTGAGAAAAGCCGTGCCAGCGATGTCCAGGTGGACCCACGGCACCGTCACGAACTCCTTGAGGAAGAGCGCCGCGGTGATGGCGCCACCTTCGGCGGGGCCGGTGTTGGCCATGTCGGCGAAGGGTGAATCGATATCCTTGCGCAGATCATCGACGATGGGCATCCGCCACAGCGGCTCCCCTTGGCGCGCTGCAGCCGCAGCGATCTCATCCCACCACTCATCGCGATCGCCGAAGCCCCCGGTCATGTAACGGCCCAGCGCGCGTGACATGGCACCGGTGAGCGTGGCTACATCCACGATGTGGCTGGCGCCCTGGCGTTCCGTCCAGGTCAACGCATCACCCAGGATGAGCCGGCCTTCCGCATCGGTATTGGTGATCTCGACGGTCTTGCCGTTCAGGGCGCGCACCACGTCGCCGGGGCGCGAGGCATAGGGACCGGGCATATTCTCGACCGCCGGCGCGACCGCCATCAGCGGACGGTCGGGCGCCAGCTGCACGGTCGTAGCGATGGCGTTGAGGACGGTACAGGCACCGGTCTTGTCGGTCTTCATCTCACCCATGTTGGGCGCTGGCTTGAGGCTGATGCCGCCGGTATCGAAGGTGACCCCCTTGCCCACCAGCGCCAGCAGCCGGCCACGCGCATCGCGCTCGATTTCGGGCTTGTTGCGCAGCACGATGAAGCGGGGAGGATTGGCGGAACCCTTGCCGACGGACATGAACATGCCCATGCCCATCTCGGCTGCCTGTTCTGGTCCCAGGATGGTCAGGTCAAGATCGTGTCGGTGGGCGAGGTCGCTGGCCTCGTCGGCAAGGACCTCCGGGCTCACGTCGTTGGCAGCGCGTTGGGCCAGTCGTCGCGTGCGGTTGCCGCCATCACCGATGATGCGACCGCGCTCGGCACAGGCTGTCAGGAACGTCTCATCACCGCTCGGGATGGCGAAGGTGACTTCGTCAAGCTGCGGCGGCAGCTTGTCGCTCGGCTCGCGGTAGATGGTAGCCGGCTCGCTTGCGCCCTCGACGATACCTCGCGCCAGCAGCTCGATAGACATGCCCTGCGCGTCGCCCGACCCGCTCAGTCGTTCGGGCAGATGGACAAGCAGCGAACGCACATCGCAGCCCGCCAGGCTACGCACGATGAGCGAGCCCAGGCGGTAGGCCGTCTGCTGATCGATACGCTCGTGTTCGCCGAGCCCGACCGCCAGCACCAGCCTCGCGCCCATGTCGCGCGCAGGAAGTAGGCGCGTCTCCCATAACGAGCCCTTGATGGCGCCTGCGCTGCGCATGCTCCCAAGGGCGCCGCCGAGGCGACGGTCGACCTCGGCAAGGTGCTCCGGCATCTCGGCGGTGGCGGCTACGGTGACGGCGAGGACATCGGCCTGGACGTCCCAGGGCGGGCGGTTGACGACATGAAGGCGCATGTGGCTTTCGAACTCTTTCGTGCTGTGCTGGGTCCGCCGGAGCAGGCCGGACAGAGACTGGAGGCGGAGGGGGCGCGACCTCGAGTCTATCGCGCCTCGCCGCGCGCCGGGGCGCGGCCGTGGCTAGCATGTGCGCCTGATGAGCAGTCCCACTGACCGGTTGGTGGCGTGGCTGACAGCCATGCCCAAGGCCGAGCTGCACTTGCACCTCGACGGCTCGCTGCGGCCCACCACGGCCCTGGAGCTGGCCCGCTCCCGAGAGCACGGGGTAGACGACATCCCGACCGATCTGGCGGCCATGCGCGATCGTCTGGTGGCGCCACCGCGATGCCTCGACCAGGCCGACTTGCTGCGTGCCTTCGACCTCCCCATCGCACTGCTGCAGGACGCCGAAGCGCTCAGCCGCGCCAGTCGCGAGCTGGTCGAGGACGTCGCTGCCGAGGGCACCGCCTACGCCGAGATCCGGTGGGCGCCGTCGCTACACCTCGAGCGGGGCTTGTCGCTTCGCGATGGTATCGCGGCGGTCGTCGCCGGCGGGCGGCGGGCGGCCACAAGTCGCGGGATGGAGGTGCGCTTCATCGCGGTCGCCCTCCGCACGCACGCTCCGGCGACGGCCGTGGCGGTGGCCGAGGCCGCGCTCGAGTCCATCGACGCGGGCCTTACCGGATTCGACATCGCGGGCATCGAACGGGACGCCCCCGATCCGCGCGACTTGCGCCACGCCATCGATATCGCGCGCGCCGGAGGTCTGGGGATCACCTGCCACGCGGGCGAGTGGGGCGGCCCGGCGCAGGTGTGGCGCGCCTTGCGCATCGACCCCTGGCGGATCGCGCACGGCGCGGTGGCGGCCGAGGATGCTGCCCTGATGGCAGCGTTGATCGCTCGCGCCGTGACCCTGGATGTCTGCCCCACCAGCAACCGACAAGCCGGCATCGGCAGGGCCGACCGCGCCGCTCCCCTACCCCGCCTGATCCGCGCCGGCGTGCCGGTCACCATCAGCACCGACGACCGGACCGTCAGTGACCTCACGCTGGTCGATGAGCTGACCGGCGTGGTGCAGTCCCTTGGAGTCACGCCGTCGCAGCTCGCGGGCACTGTCCGACAGGCCTATGCGGCCGCCTTCCTGCACCGTGACGAGGCGCTGAGGAGTTCGCTACAAACGCGCTTCGAGGGGTGGCTGGCAGAACACCCCGGTCCCGCCTGAGCGTGCCTTGGGCAGGCCTGCCCCGTGTCTCTCAGGCGGCAGCGAGGCGATCGAGCGCGTCGCCAAGCTCGCCCGGGCCCTGCACGATGAGCGTGGGCTGCTGATGCGCTGGCAGCGCAGCCGCCTGCTCCGCGGTGCTGACCCCGGTCAGTACGAGCACGCTGCGAGCGCCCACGGCATTGGCGGCAGCGATGTCGGTGAAGAGCCCGTCGCCCACGACCACGGCATCCTCGATGGGCATGCCCGCCACCCGCGCAGCCTCGCGCATGAGCCCGGGCTCGGGCTTGCCGATCACCGCATCCGGCTCGCGACCGGAGGCGGTGACGAGCGCCGCCACGATGGCCCCGGCACCAGCCTTGAGCCCATCAGGCATGGGGAAGATGGGGTCTCGGTTGGTGACCGCGAAGTAGGCGCCACCACGAACCGCGGCAGCCGCGGCCGAGAGACGCTCGAAGGACAGGTCGAAGTCCACGCCCACCGCCACCGCATCAGGCTCCGCGGCCAAGCCGTCGTAGGAGCACGCGACCGTGGCGAGGCCGACGTCCTCCAGCTCGCGCCGCAGACCCGGCCCCGCGAAGACCATCGTCAGGCGTGGCGGAGTGGGCAGGGCTGCCAAGGCCAGCGCCGTCCCGCGGGCCGACGTCAGGATCCGCTCCGGGCTAGCCGGGGCGCCCATGCCGAGGAGGCGATCGCGGTACTCGGAGCGATGCCAGCGCGAGTTGTTGGTGACATAGACGATGATGTCGCCATCGGCCTCACGCTGCGTCAGCAGCGCAGGCATACCCGGGATCGCCTCGGTTCCCCGGTACACGACACCGTCGAGATCGACGAGAAGGAGCATGTCCTGATGGTAGCCGCAGACCCGCGCAGCCGATGAACCGCGGCGGCGGCATCGATGAGCTGGAGCTGCTGCTCATCGATGGCGACAACCTGCTCCATGATGTTCGCGGCAGCCGCGACGAGGGCGGCGTGGCCTGGCTGCTGCCGCGCCTGTCCGGCTGGCGACCGCAGCACCTGCGCATCGTGGTGGCGCTCGACGGCCACCCGCCCGCTGGTGAAGGTAGTCGCACACGCGTGACCCGCGGCATCGAGTTCCATCACTCACGCTCACGCAGCGCTGACGACCTGTTGGTGGATCTCCTGCTGGCGCAGCCGTACGCGGTGCGCAGCCGTACCGCGGTCGTGACCCGCGATCGCGGCCTGCAGGCTCGTGCCACCCGCGCCGGTGGCAGCAGCCGCTCGGTCGATTGGCTGATGAAGCAAGTGGTGGCCAAGCCCACGACCGGGGGCCGCGCCGACAAGCCCGTCGGCATCGGCCAAAGCAAGCCGCCGCTCAAACGGCACTTCGATCCACCCGATCCGGCCGAGGAGCAGGCCAGTGCCTGGCAGCCCGGCCGCGGCGCCACCCGCAAGAAGGGCAACCCGAGGCGCGGCCCCAAAGGATCACGTCAGCGCTAATATCTGGGTATGTCGCCCGACCCGTGGACCTCGTTCCTCGACTGGCTGTCCACCGTGCTGGTGCCGTCCTGGGGCGAGCTCATCGGCCTGCTGCCCTTCGTCATCCTGGGCACCATCGTGGGACCGATCCTGACGCTGATCGTCGCCATGTGGGCATGGCACTTCGTGAAGCGTCGCGGTGGACGCGTCCAACGCGCCGAACCGGCACCCAGCCCGGCAGCTCGCGACGCGAACGGCAGCGCCCTGTTCCCGGCCAACGTGCCCTACTGCGAGCATCACGCCCTGCTCTTCCCGCCACGGGCCACGGAGTGCTCCATCGACGCGGCCCCACTGCGCGTCGCCTGTCCGGTCGATGGCACGGTCCGCAGTGCCCACATCGACATCTGCTCAGCCTGCGGCACCAGGTTCGTGCTCGGCGCCAGCACCAGCTCAGCAGTGGTGCTGTCGACCGACGGCCCACCGGAGGGTGGCGCGGCGATCGCCTAGCGGGCATCAGCCAAGCTAGCCGACCGCCTCGACGGTGCCGATGGCAACCCTTTCCCAGTACCTCTTCGTGACCGGTGCGCTGCTGTTGCTGTTCGCCTTCGTCCTGGCGGTGGCGTACACGACGTTGCTGGCCGTCGGTCGGCGCGCGGCCACCACGGTCGGCATGGGCATGCCCCGCGTAGGCCACCATCGGCCCCCACGGCGTGACACCCGGCCTGGTCGTGACCGCACCCAGCCTTGCCACCACCAGCCACACACCCCTTCCCGGCAGCGCCACCGTCGGGGCCATCAGCCACGGCCTGACGTGGGCCAGTTTCCTGCTGCTGGCGGGCAGCCTGCTAGCACGAGCCGTGGTCGTGCAGCGTGGGCCGTGGGGCAACATGTACGAGTTCTCCATCGCCTTCGCAGTCGGCATCCTGGGTGGCTACCTCTACCTGCAGCGCCGCTACGCCATCCGCTCGCTGGCCTTGCTGCCGCTCGGTGTGGCCCTGTTCCTGGCCGCCTATGCCGCTACCCTGCCCGCCGCCATCGAACCGCTGGTGCCGGCGCTGCACAACCCGCCACTGCTGACGGTGCACGTGGCCATGGCCATGATCGCGTATGGGGTGCTGGCCGTGTCCTTCGCAGCCGCGGTGGGCTATCTCGTGCAGGGCGAGGGCGACCGCTTCGCCTGGCTGCCTGGCCACAAGGTCCTCGACGCGGCGGCTTACCGATCGGTGGTCATCGGCTTTCCCGTCTTCGCCACCATGCTCATCCTCGGTTCCTACTGGGCGTCGATCGCCTGGGGCCGCTATTGGGGCTGGGACCCCAAGGAGACATCGGCATTGGTGACGTGGCTCATCTACGCGCTGTATCTGCATGCGCGCAGCCGCCGCGACTGGGCCGGCCGCCCCTCCGCGCTGATCCTCGTCATCGGCTTCGGGGCTGTGCTCTTCACCTACTTCGGCAACCTCTTCTTCAGCGGACTGCACGCCTACTCGGGCCTGTAGGTCGCGGCGATGTTCGAGCTCGCTGCCAAGGGCGCATCCCGCCGCCGAGCCGTGGACCGCAGGGCGGATCGCGTGGTGGCCATGACCGCCATCACGGCAGCCATGGCCTTCCTTGTCGCAGCCGTCCTCGTCGCGTTCCTGCCCAGCGCGGAGCGGGTGGGGCTCTGGCTGCCGATCCACCTGGCGCTCGCCGGCGCGGCCAGCACCGCCATCGCGGGCGTGATGCCGTTCTTCAGCGCCGCCATCGGCACTGCGCAGCCGGTCGACGCCAGGCTGCGCTGGACCTCGGTATTGCTGGTAGCCGGCGGCGCCTCGGCCATCACGTTCGGATTCAGCCGGAGCCTGCTGCTGCTGGCGAGCCTGGGCGGTGTGGCCTTCATCGCGGGCGCCATCATGGTCGGCTACGCCACGCTGGTTCCCTGGCGACGTGGCCTGGGCCCCACGGGCGGTGTGGTCGCGGTCGGCTACGGGGCAGCCGTGGTGATGGTCGTGCTGGGCGCCACACTGGCCACGCTCTTCCTGGCCCGCTGGCCACCCGTCATGGAGGCGTGGGCGTCCCTGAGACCGGCACATGCCTGGCTCAACCTCGTCGGCTTCGTCTCCCTCGTCATCGCCACCACGTTGCTGCACTTCTTCCCGACCGTCGTCGGCAGCCGTATCCGGCGCACCCCGGCGGCCTACGCCGCTACGCTCGGGCTGGCCAGCGGCGCTGCGGTCGTGGCCCTCGGCTTCGCTGTCGATAGCGACAACGTCGTCCGCATCGGTGCTCTGCTGGTAGCGGTCGGTGCCCTGGGCCTCACGGTATACGCCGTGCAGACCTGGCGCGCCCGCTTCGGGTGGCGCACCGACCATGCTTGGCACCTGTTCGCCATGGGAGGTCTGCTTTCGGCCATCGCCTGGTTCGACGTGGGCATGCTCCTGGCCGTCGTCCGTTTGCTTACCCATGGAGCCTCACCCGGGGCCGTGGACGTGACCCTCCTCATCGGGCCGCTGGTGGCTGGCTGGCTGGGGCTGGCCGTCCTGGCGTCCGCAACGCACCTCGTGCCGGCGGTGGGTCCAGGCGACGCCGCGGCGCATGCGCGTCAACGCATCTCGCTGGGACGCTGGGCGCTGCTGCGGCTGGCCGGCGCCAACGGGGGCATCGTCCTGGCCACGCTGGGGCTTGCGGTCGGCCTCGATGCGGTCACGGCGCTAGGGACGCTGCTGTTGGGCGTGGCGCTGCTGCTCACCGTGATCCTTCTGATCGCCGCGGTGGCGGCAGGGATCCGGGACCTTCGCTCAGCGCGCGCGTAGTCCGGCGATGATGCGCGATCGGTAGGTGTCGAAGATGGCCGCCAACACGACCACCAAACCGGTCACGATGACCCGCCAGTTGTCCGTCACACCGAGCAGGATGAGCCCGGTGCTCAGCACCTGCAGCAGGCATACGCCGAAGAAGGTGCCGATGACCGAACCCTTGCCGCCGGTGAAGCTGGTGCCGCCGATGATGACCGCGGCGATGGCGGTCAGCTCGTAGCCGACCGCGGCGATGGGGCTGCCCACGTTGAGGCGCAGCAACCACACCAGACCGGCCAAGCCCGCCAACAAACCGCTAATGACGAAGGCGCTGATCTTGTAGGGCACCGGGTTGTGGCCGGACAGGCGCACGGCCTCCTCGTTGTTGCCGATGGCATAGATGAAGCGGCCGAAGATGGTGAAGCGCAGCACGAACCAGGCGACGCCCACCACGGCGATGGCGATGAGGAAGTAGACCGGGATCTGGACGACGCTGAGGTCGATGAGGATGTTGCCGAAGTCGATGAAGACACGCGGCAGACCATTGATGGTGGCGTTGTCACTGACGACCTGGGAGGCACCGCGAGCCATCGACATCATGCCCAGCGTGACGATGAACGAGGGCACTCGCCAGCGTTCGGTGACGAAGCCATTGATGAAGCCACAGAGCGCGCCGATCAACAGGATGAACACGATCGAAAGCGGGATCGACAGCACCGGATCGAGTTCGAAGGGTACCCAGCGCGCCAGGAAGTCGGGAACCATGATGGTGGCGCCGACCACCGTCGCGAGCGCGAGCACCGAGCCGACCGAGAGGTCGATGCCACCGATGAGGATGACGAAGGTCATGCCCACCGCGAGCACGGTGTTGATGGCCACCTGGCCGAACATGCGCGTGAAGTTGTCGCCCGTCGCGAAGTACGGCGCGAAGATCATGAACAGGACCACCAGGACCACGAGCGCCAGACCTACGCCGGCTTCGCGAAGCGAGAAGGCGATGGCACGGTTGGCCAACGACATCTGTCCCTCGCCGCGCGGCGTGGATGGTGTCGCTGCTGCGCTCATGCGTCGTCTCCTGTGGTGGCCCGGGTGGCTCGCGCCGCGGCGGTGGCCGCATCCAGGTAGTTCTGGTAGGCCAGCTCCAGCACGGCCTTCTGGCTGAAATGATCGCGCAGCAGCTCGCCCACGATGGCGCCCTTGCTGAAGACCACGATGCGGTGGCAGATACCGAGCAGCTCGGGCAGGTCCGAGGACACCACGATGGCACCTTTGCCACCTTCGACCAGGTCCCAGATCAGGTTGTAGATCTCGAACTTGGCACCGACGTCGATACCGCGCGTGGGCTCATCGAAGATGAGGATGCGCGATTCCGCGAAGAGCCACTTGGCCACGACCACCTTCTGCTGGTTGCCCCCGGAGAGATAGCGCGCCAGCTGTGAGGGCGACTGCGCCTTGATGCTGAGCGCATCGATCAGCTCCTGGGTGGCGGCCGCTTCGTCGCCTGTCTGGATCAGGCCGCGCTTGGTGATGGCCTCCAGTTTGGTGATGGTGGTGTTCTGGGCCACCCCCATGTCGAGCATCAGGCCCTGCGTCTTACGGTCTTCGGTGAGCAGGCACAAGCCTGCCCGCACCGAGTCCCTGGGCGAGCCGATGTGGATGCGCTCACCGTTGACCGTGATGATGCCGGAGGCGGCCTTGTCCGCCCCGAAGATGGCTCGCATGGCCTCCGTCCGGCCGGAGCCGACCAGCCCGGCCACGCCCAGGATCTCACCCTGCCGCAGCCGAAGCGACACCGGTTCGACGTTGCCGCGATACGTCAAGTTCTCCACCGACAGTAGCTCCGGCCCGAGCGCGACCGAACGACGGAAGGGATAACCCTCGGTCATGGTGCGTCCGACCATCAACTCGATGATCTCCGCCACCGTGATCTCCGACACGTCGCGGGTGGCGACCCACTGGCCGTTGCGCAGCACGGTGACACGATCACCGATCTCCTTCACCTCATCGAGGTGGTGGGAGATGAAGAGCACGCCGATGCCGCGTTCCGCCAACTTGCGGATGATGCCGAAGAGCTGATCGGTCTCGCGTGGCGTGAGCGTTGCGGTGGGCTCGTCGAGGATCAGCACCTTGGCATCGGTAAGCAGGGCTCGGGCGATCTCCACCATCTGCATCTGGGCGATGCCCAGCTCCTCGACGGTGGTGTCTGGCGCTACGTCCAGGCCGACCTCCGCCATCAACCGCTCCGCCCGTTCGCGCATCACCTTGCGATCGACCAGGCCGCGCCGTGATGGCAGCGATTCGAACGAGAGGTTCTCCTCGACCGTCAGGAACGTCAGCAGGTTGAGCTCCTGGTAGACGACGCGGATACCGGCCGTCAAAGCGTCCTCGGGGTCATGGGGGCGGTAGCGCTCGCCGCCCAACAGGACCTCACCACCGTCGGGAGCGTGTACACCGGACAGCACCTTGACCAAGGTGGACTTGCCGGCACCGTTCTCGCCGACCAGCGCGTGCACCTCGCCGGCCCTGAGCGTCAAACTCACCTTGTCGAGCGCGAGGACCCCCGGGAACTGCTTGCTGACCTCGCGGATATCGAGGATGGCGATCCCGTCAGGTGGCGCTACCGCCGCAGCCGAGCGCTCGGCTGTGCCCGTGGCGCCGCTTGTGGGTCGGGTCATGTTCGATCACCCCACGCTGGGATCGGAGTATACGTAAAGGGCCAGCCGCCGGAGGAGGCCAACGGCTGGCCCTTGGTTGGCTACGCCAGCGTCCTAATCGACGACGACGTTGTCAGCGGTGACGAGGTCGATGGGGGTCTTCTGCCACCCGCAGAAGGTCTCACCGGCGAGCTCACGCAGGCCGAACTCGATGCCGAAGGTGGCCATCGCGGAGCCGAACTGCTCGACGGTCGCCAGCATGGTGCCGTCGGCGATGAGCGGACGCACGCCCGGGATATTGTCGAAGCCGACGAACTGGATCTCACCGGTCTTGCCGGCAGCATCCAGCGCCTTGGCGACACCGAGGGCCATGCTGTCGTTGGCAGCCATGACACCCTGGATGTCGGGATACTGGGTCAGGAAGTTGGTCATCAGCTGGTTGGCTTCCTCGGTCTCCCAGTGCGCGGTGCGCGAGTCGAGGAGATCGAGACCGTACTCGGCGACCGAGTCATCGAAGCCGGCCTTGCGCTGGTTGGCATTGTCGGCCTCGGGGTTGCCCTCGAGGATGACGACCTTGCCGCCCTCGCCGAGTGCCTGGCCGAGCGCGTCACCGGCCAGCTTGGCGCCGGCGCGGTTATCGGGGCCGAAGAAGGCGAGGTCGATACCGGCATCAGCCATGGCCTGAGGATCGAGCGCGACGTCGATGTTGATGACCTTGATGCCCGCGTCGAGCGCCTTCTTGATGGGCTCGACCATGGCCTTGGAATCGGCCGGGGCGATGACGATGACGTCGAACTGCTGGGTGATGTAGGACTCGACGGCCTCGACCTGGGCGGCGAAGTCACGCTCGTCCTTCATGCCTACGGTCTGGAACTCGAAGAGGTCCGAGTTCTCGGCGGCGAAGGCCTTGGCGCCGGCATCCATCTGCTGGAAGAACTCGTTGGCCAAAGACTTCATGACCAGGCCGACCTTGGGCTTGTGGCCCAGCTGCTCGGTCAGGTCGGGCAGTACGCCGGTGACTTCTGCCGGCGGGCAATCCTGGGCGGCCGGGCTAGCCGCGGCGGGACTCTGGTCCTGCGCGAAGGCGGCCGCGCTCGACCCAACGACCAAGCCGGCCGCCATGATCGTAGTGAGGCCGGTGGTGAGCCAGCGGCTCTTGGTGAATCCAACCATGCGGTGGGTCCCTCCTTGTGGCCCCCTCCAGGGCCTGCTACTGATCGTGGCCGGCGTGGAAGCCGGCATTCACGCCAAGTTGCGCAACCGTTTGCGCAACCGTTTACGCAGCGAGTCTACTGCGGCCTGACTGGCAAGTCAACGTCTGCAGCTTGCGCCGCAGCTTGCGCCGGATCGCCGAGGCCGCCGCACTCTGCGTGTAGCGGCCATGGCGTGCTGGCAGGACTATTCCTTGGCGGGGTCGACCGTCAGTGGCACCACGACGTCGTTCCAGAACTTCTCCTCATCGATGAAGTTCTCGATGGCGGCCTTGCGGGTCCCCACCGGGCCGACCTCCTCGGAGAAGGCGGTGCTGCGGCCGTAGTCGATGCCCATCTCGGAGTTGACATCGACATAGACTCCGCTCATCGGCTGCACCACGCCGTCGTCGGGACGCGGGGCATCGTTCCAGGAGAGCACGATGGACGGATCGATGACCCAGGCTGCGGCGAAGAGGTCCCAGATGTTGCTGGGGGCTACGTCCCTGCCGGCTGCGATACGGGCTTCGTCGCGAGCGTTGAACAGCTCCTGCATACCGGGCCACGTATTCTCGACCATCTGGTTGTAGAGATCCTCGGGCATGCCACCGGTGTTGGCATTGGCCTCAAGGCCGGCGATGACCTGGTTGCCGTAGGTCCCGTAGCTCTCCGACTCCCGGTCGCCCCACTGCTGCCGCACGCTGATCTTGGCGGCGTCCGGATCGGCCCACCAGTTGAACTCGGCACTGGCGGACGAGTTGCCGGGCAGGTAGAAGGACCCGCCCATGTAGACGATCTGCTTGACCTTCGAGGGGAAGGTCGGGTCGGCCATGATGGCGCGGGCGATGTTGGTGAGCGGGCCGATGGCCACGATGGTGACCTCGCCAGGGTTTGCATTGACGGTCTCGACGAGGAAGTCGATGGCCTCCTCATTGCCATCGGGATCCGCGGTGCCGGATCCGTAGACGTACGGATAGGACGGTGCCTCGCCATAGAGGAACTGGTACACATCGGTCCAGGCGGCCATCGGGTCGGCATCGATATCTTCGCTACGCGGCAGGCGCAAGTATCCGCCCCACGAAGTGATGGGGCTGATGGCCAACTCCGCCTCCAGCACCTCTGGGATGGTGCGCCAGTTACGGATGCCCATGCGGCTGCCTTCGTAGATAGGCGTGTCCGAACCGATGGCCTCCAATTGGCGAACACCCGTGGCGACGCCACGCGGCATCGGCGTATTGCCAGCCACGACGGTGACGCCGAGCAGATCGATGTTGGGGGCCTTGTCCAGCAGGATCATGGCCATGCCGTCATCGAACATCTCCACCATGTCCGTGTCGAGGATGACCTTCTGGACGTCGTTGGACGCTCCTGCTTCGTCCTGTGCGGCCGTGATGCCGCCCATCGCAAGCACCATCGTGGCACTCATCCCGATGGCGAGCACGCGGCCCATCGCCAAACGTTCGGTCATGCGACGAATCCTCCTTCTCGGCCCCGGATGGGGCCCTGCGGGCGGTCGCGCGACCCCATCGCGCCCGGCCGGCACGGACGCGCAAACGGTTGCGCGACCGTTTACACGGCGATGCTACGGCGCGTCGGACATCATGTCAAGTCAACACGATGCGCCTGCGTCCCTGCGACGAAGGAGTCATCCGCTCCTGCGTATCCGGAGCATCCCAGCACGCGCAGGCTTGATGGCGCGCTCAGCCCAGGCGGGCGCTGATAGCCTCGCGGTCGGGCAGCCCGGCCTGAGCACCAGCCTTGGTCGTCTTCAACGCCGCCCCCACCATGGCCCAACGAAGGGCCTCACGCAGGTCGGCCCCCATGGCCAATTCGGCCGCCAGGATACCGTTGAGGGCATCGCCCGCGCCAGTCGTATCGATGGCATCGACCGGCGTCGCAGGCAGGTGTTCCACCCGGCCCTCGAGCCACAACAGGGCACCTTCAGCGCCCAATGTGACGACGACCGGGGCTCCACTTCGCACCGAGAGCACACGGGCAGCAGCGGTCGGGTCGGACTCCCCCGTGAGCAGCTCGGCTTCGGTCTCGTTGGGCGTGAGGATGGGAGCCAAAGCATAGAGCTCGCCGAGGACGGGGCGTGCCGGTGCTGGATTGAGGATGATCCTCAGCCCTGCCGCGGAAGCCCAGCGAGCGGTGGCCAGCACGGCATCATCCCCGACCTCAAAGCCGAGCAGGCAGACGGCACCGGGAGCGCATCGCAGCTGAGCCACCTCGACCTCGACGATGGCCGCGTCCAGGCGACCATTGGCACCCGGTGCCACGGCGATCTGGTTCTCGCCCCGGTCATCGACGACGATGAGCGCCAGGCCGGTGTGTTCGCCGGACACGATGCGGCACCAGGACACATCGACGCCAGCCTCCTCCAGGCCCGCGAGGGCACTCCGCCCCAGGTCGTCGTCACCGACCGCACCGAGCATGCTCACAGCGGCGCCGACCTTGCTGGCGGCCACGGCCTGGTTGGCGCTCTTGCCTCCGTTCTGCTGCACGAAACGGTGGCCCAGTACGGTCTCCCCCGCACCAGGCAGTCTTGAGACGCCCACGATGAGGTCGACGTTGATGGAGCCGGCGACCACGACGGTAGCCTGCGTGTCTGACATGGCCCTCAGGATGGCGGTGGCCGGTCGCGACCAACTTCCCGGCGAAACCGATTGCGCAACCGATTGCGTGAGCGTATCCTGCGGTGGATGGTCGTGTCAACGTGCTTCAGATCAGCCGGCGCCTCGTAGCCATGGCCACCATCCGGGATGTCGCCGAGCGTGCCGGCGTCTCGACCACCACGGTCTCGCACGTGGTCAACCGCACACGCAAGGTCGATCCCGCTACCGCTGCTCGGGTGGAAGCAGCTATCGAGGCGCTGGGCTACCGACCCAACGCGCTGGCACGTTCGATGCGTCGCGGTCGCACCCACACCGTGGGCATCATCATCCCCGACATCGCCAATCCCTTCTTCAGTGACTTGGCACGCAGCCTTGAGGACCACCTGTTCGAGGCCGGTTACAGCGCCATCATCTGCAACTCCGACGGCGAAGAGCACAAGGAAGCCAGCTACCTTGACGTGCTGCTCTCCAAGAAGGTGGACGGGTTGGTATTGATCGCCGCCAGCCAGCCCACGGAGGGGCTGCGACGACTGGTGGAGCTGGGACCGCCGACCGTGGTGGTAGACCGCGAGATGGGTGACATGCCCGTCCCCCAGGTGTTGGTCGAAAACCACCGCGGCGGCTACCTCGCCGGTCGGCACCTCCTGGAACTGGGCCACCGTGACATCGCGGTCATCGCCGGCCCCAGCAGCACGGGCACCAGCGCTAGGCGCCTGGAGGGCTTCCTGAGCGCCATCGATGAGGCCGCCATCGCCATCTCCGAGGGGCGGATCTTCCGCGGTGACTTCCGCGCTGCCAGTGGGCGCGCCGCCATGACTGGATGGCTGGACACCGCAGCCAAGCCGACGGCGGTGTTCGCTGAGAATGACCTGATGGCCGTGGGGGTGCTGAGCGCCGCTCATGCGGCCGGTATCGACGTGCCCGGGGACCTCTCCGTCGTGGGCTTCGATGGCATCGCCTTCGGCGCTGATGTGACGCCTCCCCTCACGACGGTGGCGCAGTCTCCCAATGATGTGGCCGCCACAGCCGTCGAGATGCTGTTCGAGCGATTACGCGACCGCGATGCTCCGCCACGGCGGGTGGAGCTGCCGGTCGAGCTGCTGGTACGCGGGTCTTCCGGTCCTCTGTCCACACACCCGCGATAGCAGCCCACGGGGCGCTCGTGTCATACACCCCGTGGGTAGAACGATGGCTGAAACCATCGACTCACCCGCCCGGTGGGTGAACCAGCAGCGTGATGGGCGCTGCTCCGTCCGATGACCCGCCCGGTGGGTGAACCAGCAGCGTGATGGGCGCTGTTCCGTCCGATGACCCGCCCGGTGGGTGAACCAGCAGCGTGATGGGCGCTGTTCCGTCCGATGACCCGCCCGGTGGGTGATCCAGCAGCGTGATGGGCGCTGTTCCGTCCGATGACCCGCCCGGTGGGTGATCCAGCAGCGTGATGGGCGCTGCCTCTCCCTCCTCGGGCGACCGGGCACCAGCAAGCAGGACGGTGCGGATGGTGAAGCGTCCCAGTGCCGGTC